>NZ_JABXKK010000016.1:162289-177090 GCF_017115045.1 Nostoc sp. NMS8
ATTATAGTTACGTTGGAAATGACTTGGATAACATAATATCGTTTATCGAGGTCAAGTAGCACCAAATTTGCAAAGACAATTTGGCATGTTCTCCTGTTTTAGCTAACCAATTACTAACTGTTGACGCTCGTTCATCAGTAGACATCTCCAGAAATTAAAGATGCGTTACCCAGAACCCTTCTAGAGATGTAGCACTGCTACGTCTCTACATTCTTTTTCGGAGATGTCTAGTATATACAAGTCTGCCTTTTGAACTAAACCATAACTCCAGAGGTAGCAAAACTTTGAATAACAGCATTTCGGCTGACTTGCAGAGCTTTATTTGCAATCAGCTGGAAACTGCACTGTCTACGATGGACTGTGACACTCTCTGCGTTCGCGCAGCGTGTCGCAGACAGACCCTAAAAGCGTAGCCTGCTTCCCTGTTAGGGTACGCAGACTCGCTATCGGCGTCGCATGGGATTTAACAAGGATGCTAGGCGCAGTCAGAAATTTCCTAAAATAGAAATATCAGTCTAAAACTACACCTGTATGCCAGCTAGAGACCTTTATCACAACAATGTTAAAAATGCTTTGATTAAAGACAAATGGACAATTACTCACGATCCACTGACTCTGAAATTTGGTAAAAAAGATTTGTATGTTGATTTAGGTGCTAGACAACTGTTGGCAGCGCAAAAAGCAGAATCCAAAATTGCAGTTGTGATTAAAAGTTTTACCGACAGTTCAGATGCTGATGATTTAGAAAAAGCCTTGGGTCAGTATATTTTATATCAAGATATATTAATTGAGTTAGGGCCAGAGCGAATGTTATATCTTGCAGTACCTAACAGAGTTTTTGATGATTTGTTTGAAGAACCCATCGGCAAGCTATTACTGAGAAATCATCGTTTAAAGCTGATTACTTTTGATCCAAAACAGGAGGTTATTAAACAATGGATTACACCAAGTTAGACGACTATCGCCAGGTAATTGAAACTATCCTTAGTGAATATGCTTCGCTACCCTATTCCTATGCCAAGATTCAATCAGAAGTGGTGTTTGATCGAACCCACGTTGGCGCAGCCTCTCTGAAAGAGACTCGCTATTTGTGGATGGATCTAGGTTGGGATGGCGATCGCCGCATTCATGGCTGTCTGGTTCATATTGACTTGATTGATGGCAAAATCTGGATTCAACGAGATGGCACTGAAGAAGGCATTGCCGCCGATTTAGAGCGGGCTGGAATTCCTAAAGAACATATCGTCCTTGGGTTTCGTCCACCGGAGTTAAGACCTTACACTGGCTATGCAGTTGCTTAAGGTGCTTAGGCGCAGCCCGTCGTAGACATCCCTCTTTAAAAGTTAGCACGGAACATTCTCTTTATTCTTCGGTGCTAAATACAACACTTTCATAGAGCAATTCAATCGGGCATTCAAATTCAATGCTCGATAGAGTGACGATATCTCCAGCCGTGTAGGGATAGTAAAGCCACATCCTACCCTCACCGCGACAGTAACGCTCAACGGAGATTTGTTCTGAGTCAATCAAGATATATTCTTGCAAACTGGGGATTGTCAAATAATAAGTGAATTTTTCACCCCGATCTTTAGCGCTTGTACCTGGTGAAAGAACTTCGGCAATTAGCTTGGGATGTTGAATAAAGTTGTGGGCGTTGAGGTCTTCAAGGTCGCAACTGACAATAACATCAGGATAATAGTAGCGACTTTGGGGAGTAAGTTGCACTTTCACGCCTGACACATTCACTCGACAACCTCTAGAACGCAAATGAGGGTACAAAGGTCTGTAGAGATTTAGTGCTATGTCATTATGGGGAATTGTACCGCCTGTCATGGCAAATACCTCGCCATTGGCATATTCATAGCGAAGGTCTTGCTGAGGTTCCCATTCCAGATATTCCTCAACGGTCATTTTTAGCGGCTGTTGGGGGATGGCTATCATAACTAAGATTTTTTCACGCTTGGTTTGATTGTAGCTAAATGACACTCTGACTTTTCACGGTATCTGGAAAACCTCTCTCAAAGTCTCTCTCCTAGAAGGAGAGAGACTTTGAAATTTCCCCCTTCCCGTGATGAGTTGGAGGTTAGGGGGTTAGGTTTTTTGTTAAGGTTTGTAGTGAGCAATTCAGAAAATTCATTGCGATCGCACAATCATGTTAGATTATAGTTTGTTGTTTCTCTTAAACACAAAATTTGAGAGTTTCCTACCCATCTCCTCATTGTGGGAATGAAAAAAAGAAGGTAAAAGTTAAGTTTTTTGAAAATGATATGCAGCAACACAGCTATTTTCATTACCTCATATCGCTTACCAGACAAGACTTAGAACCACAACTGAATATGATTGTCAAAGCAAAAATTAAAAAAATATGAAGTGCATTTTTACCGTCAAAAAAATGATATGTTAGATACAGAATTGAATTTCGCACGTTTCTGGAGTAGAACGATATAGACTACTCCAGTTTTTCGCCCTCAAACCCTTGTCATTTATTGCTTTTGACGGAACTTGAGGGCAGTCTGAGTACACATTTAAATAACCAAAACCTAGTTGCAAGTAGATTAAATTCTTTGCTGGGATTGGGTTGTAGCTGAGTACAAAGAAATCCTGAACCCCCATCTATAAACACTAGAACCCCAACCAAAAAATACTAGAACCCCTACCTGAAAAAAACTTTTTTAATTCTTGTAACGCTTGAAGAATTAGGGTTTTTAGTCTTTGAGTACAAAAGTAATAAATCCAATAAATTCTATCCTAGAGAGACGCAATATCTGGCTGGGAGACGGCTGCTATAAATCTTATATCGCCAATCACCTAACGCTCTGAAACAAAACAAAGCGAAAAGTGAGTGGAGGGATGACATAGCACCATGCCTGAAGTGAAGAGAAGTCGCGGCTGTAAGCACAAATTCTACCCAAGAACCGAACGTTGACACACACCAGCCGAACATCAGATATCTATCGCCTGCCTGACTTAAAAACAAGTCGCCCCAACCCAAGGGTTTGCAGGCAGTGTGGAAGACGCGACTTCAATTCTGGGCATGAAAGAGTAGCAACAACATCTCCCACAGTGGCAGCCAAGTCCACCGACCTTTTGCGAAACTCAATGACATCACCGTCTACACGACTCCTCAACTCCAACGCTACGGAATCGCCAACCCAAGCAAAATCAGGTGGTTGCGGCTGTGACAGCACCAGCAGCGCCACAGTGGAAAGGGACGAAAAGCTCCAAGAACGCATTGCTAAACATCCCTGCTACAGCGAAGACGCTCATCACCACTACGCCCGGATGCACGTTGCAGTTGCACCAGCTTGCAACATTCAATGCAACTATTGCAACCGCAAATATGATTGCGCTAACGAAAGCCGTCCTGGAGTAGTTAGCGAATTGCTAACACCAGAAGAAGCATCACACAAAGCTTTGGTCATTGGTGGCAAGATTCCCCAAATGACAGTTGTGGGAATTGCCGGCCCTGGCGACCCATTAGCGAACCCAGATAAGACTTTCCGCACATTTGAGTTGATTGCAGCACAAGCACCAGACATCAAGCTGTGCTTATCAACCAATGGTTTAATGCTGCCAGACTACATCGATCGCATTAAACAATTAAATATAGATCACGTTACGATCACCATTAATATGGTAGATCCAGAGATCGGTGCATTGATTTATCCTTGGGTTCACTACAAACGCAAGCGTTACAGAGGTCTTGAAGGTGCAAAAATCCTCCACGAAAGACAGATGGAAGGATTACAAGCCCTGAAAGATGCTGATATCTTGTGCAAAGTTAACTCCGTGATGATTCCCGGAATTAATGACCATCACTTAGTTGAAGTGAATCGAGTCATCCGTGAGAAAGGTGCATTCTTGCACAACATCATGCCATTGATTTCTGCACCAGAACATGGCACACACTTCGGTTTAACAGGTCAACGCGGCCCTACACCCAAAGAACTCAAAGAAGTTCAAGACAACTGCTCTGGTAACATGAAAATGATGCGTCACTGTCGCCAGTGCCGTGCCGATGCAGTCGGATTGTTGGGAGAAGACCGCAGCCAAGAGTTTTCCAAAGAGAAATTCTTGGAAATGGCTCCCGAATATGACATGGAACAACGCGCTACTGTTCACGAAGGAATTGAGAAGTTTAAAGAAGAACTTAAAGTAGCCAAAGACAAGGCGTTAGCTGGTAAGAAAATTGCCAATAGTCCGAAAGTTTTAGTTGCAGTAGCAACCAAAGGCGGCGGATTAGTTAACCAACACTTCGGTCATGCGAAAGAATTCCAAATTTACGAAGTGGGTGGAGACGAAGTTCGCTTTGTGGGTCATCGCAAAATTGACCAGTACTGCCAAAGTGGATACGGCGAAGAAGCTTCCTTTGAGCATATTATGAAAGCGATCGCAGATTGCAAAGCAGTTTTAGTCTCCAAGATTGGTAACAGTCCTCAAGAAAAATTGCTTGAAGCTGGAATACAGTCTGTTGAAGCTTACGACGTGATTGAGAAGGTTGCTTTGGAGTTTTACGAGCAATACGTTAAGGAATTAGGGAATAACGAATAGGGCATAGGGCATAGGGGAGCCTGCGCCGTGGGCGGCTCTGCCGACTTGAGGCGACTGGCGTCATGGGGCATGGGATAAGAATTATCCTCAATGCCCTCCCCTAAACCCAATCCTCAATGCCCAATGCCCAATGCCCCATTCCCAAAAGGAGAATAAATCATGGCTTTCCAAATTCTTACTAGCCAGTGTATTTCCTGCAATCTCTGTCTAACGGTATGTCCCACAAATGCAATTAAAGTAGTTGATGGACAGCACTGGATTGACCCTGAACTTTGTACAAACTGTGTTGGTAGCATTCATACCGTGCCTCAGTGTAAAGCTGGTTGTCCCACCTGCGACGGTTGCGTTAAGCAGCCTAGCGATTACTGGGAAGGCTGGTTTACTAATTACAACCGCGTAGTCGCTAAATTAACAAATAAACAAGATTACTGGGAACTTTGGTTTCAAAGCTATTCTCAGAAATACTCAGAGCAGTTGCAAAAGCGCCAATCCCAAACAATGGGTGCAGAAGCTTAAATAATTCGTAATTCTTAATTCGTAATTGAAGACAACAATGCAAAATAACTGCATCTATCTCGATAATAATGCCACCACTAAGGTAGATCCACAAGTTATAGAGGTAATGTTACCTTACCTCACAGATTATTACGGCAATCCCTCCAGTATGCATACCTTTGGTGGGCAAGTCGGTAAGGCAGTGAGAACCGCAAGAGAACAACTTGCAGCCATGCTGGGAGCCGATGAGTCTGAAATTGTCTACACAAGTTCTGGAACTGAGGGAGATAACGCGGCGATTCGAGCCGCACTGTTAGCGCAACCAGAAAAGCGACACATCATCACTACCCAAGTTGAACATCCAGCAGTACTCAATGTCTGCAAACAATTAGAAACCCAAGGTTACACTGTTACCTATTTATCAGTAAATCATCAAGGGCAGCTGGATCTAGATGAACTAGAAGCTTCCTTGACGGGTAACACCGCCTTGGTGACAATTATGTATGCTAACAACGAAACTGGCACGATTTTCCCGATTGAGCAAATTGGGTTGCGCGTCAAAGAATATGGCGCTATATTTCATGTAGATGCAGTGCAAGCAGTGGGAAAAATCCCGTTGAATATGAAGACTAGCACCGTAGATATGTTAACCCTGTCTGGTCACAAGCTGCACGGGCCTAAAGGAATTGGTGCTTTATATATTCGGCGTGGGGTTCGGTTCCGTCCCTTCATTCTTGGGGGACACCAAGAACGTGGACGTAGAGCCGGAACAGAGAATGTTCCAGCAATTATCGCCTTGGGCAAAGCTGCGGAACTAGAACTGTTACACTTAGAAGAAGCGATCGCAAAACAAAGAAAGCTGCGCGATCGCCTAGAGCAAACTTTACTAGCTACAATTCCCGATTGTGTCGTTAATGGCGACGTTACGCAGAGATTGCCAAACACTACAAATATCGGCTTCAAGTACATCGAAGGTGAAGCAATTCTACTGTTATTGAACAAATACGGTATCTGTGCATCATCCGGTTCTGCTTGCACCTCCGGTTCTCTGGAACCTTCCCATGTCCTGCGGGCAATGGGCTTACCCTATACAACTTTGCACGGTTCAATTCGCTTCAGTCTTTGTCGCTACACCACAGAAGCCGAAATCGATCAAGTAATAGAGGTAATGCCCAGTATTGTAGAACGTCTACGCGCCCTCTCACCCTTCAAAAATGATCAAGCAGGTTGGCTGCAAGGACAAGAACAAGCACTGGCGCATCGTTAATTAGGGAATAGGGTACAGGTTACAGGGTAGAGGTTACAGGTTACAGGTTACAGGGAACAGATTATTCCCTATCACCTATCGCCTGTCCCCTGTCCCCACTCAGCACTCATTACTCATTACTCAGAACTTAATATGTGGGACTACACCGATAAAGTATTAGAACTGTTTTACGATCCCAAGAATCAGGGAGAAATTGAAGAAACGGGCGAAGCTGGAGTTAAGGTTGCAACTGGCGAAATCGGTAGCATTGCTTGCGGCGATGCTCTGAGATTGCACCTGAAAGTGGAAGTAGAATCTGATAAGATTCTAGATGCTCGCTTTCAAACCTTTGGTTGTACTAGTGCGATCGCATCATCTAGTGCATTAACCGAAATGGTCAAAGGTTTAACCTTAGATGAAGCCCTGAAAGTGTCCAATAAAGACATTGCAGATTACCTTGGTGGTTTACCAGAAGCAAAGATGCACTGCTCTGTCATGGGACAAGAAGCCCTAGAAGCCGCTATCTACAACTATCGTGGCATACCTCTAGCTACCCACGATGACGACGATGAAGGTGCATTAGTTTGCAGTTGCTTTGGCATCAGCGAGTCCAAAATTCGCCGCGTCATTCTAGAAAATCATCTCACGGATGCCGAACAAGTAACAAATTATGTAAAAGCTGGTGGCGGATGCGGTTCCTGTCTGGCGAACATCGATGATATAATAAGATCAGTTCAACAGGAATACGCCTCACCTGCTCTCAACAATTACGGCGTACAAGTTGCCACAGAAATTGTTACATCTAAGGAACGAGCGCTAACAAACGTCCAAAAGATTGCTCTAATTCAAAAGGTTCTTGATGAAGAAGTCAGACCCGTACTCATTGCAGACGGGGGAGATGTGGAACTCTATGATGTAGAAGGCGATCGCGTTAAAGTTGTACTGCAAGGTGCTTGCGGTTCCTGTTCTAGTAGTACAGCAACTCTGAAAATTGCGATCGAAGCCAGATTACAAGATCGTGTCAGCAAGAGCCTTGTAGTCGAAGCAGTTTAGGAATTGCTGTAGGACTTAACGTATTCTACAAATACGCCCTAATATGCATTCAGCCAGGAACAGAAAGTAGGATTTGAAACATATAATTGTCTCCACATCAATGCTTCAATCCTACCGACAACCGATAGCTAAATTAGCTATGACGGCTAACAGCATATAGGCAAAAAGATTAAGCGCCTACTTGCAAATTTCATCATCCAACTCGCTTCAAAGGAACAGGATATGAGTACATTGTACGACAACATTGGTGGACAACCAGCTATTGAACAAGTAGTAGATGAACTCCACAAACGCATCGCTACTGACAGCCTCCTCAGTCCCGTTTTTGCTGGTACAGACATGGTCAAGCAACGCAATCATCTAGTTGCTTTCTTAGCTCAAATATTTGAAGGGCCAAAGCAATACGGCGGTCGTCCATTGGACAAAACCCACGCTGGAATGAATCTACAGCAACCACACTTCGATGCGATCGCCAAGCATCTCGGCGAAGCAATGGTTGTGCGTGGAGTGTCAGCAGATGACACCAAAGCTGCACTAGATCGCGTCACAAATATGAAGGGCGCTATTTTGAACAAGTAATAGGACTTATGCATTGATTGTTGACAAATAACAACATCAAGTCCTATTGAATCTTGCAAGCTGAAGACACATTATGACGTATTTGTAAATCGCGTATTTTTCTTTGTTCTTTGTCAAAACAAATGACAAAGGACAAAGGACAAAAAACCAAAAGAAAAAAATTTTAACGAGGAAGATCGATGAACTTACTGTCAATAATTTTGGCTGTGGAGCGATCGCCCCCAGCAGGCATTTATGCCAACGCTACCAACGATGCTCTACACGCGCTCACTACTGTCGCTCAACTGGCGTGAACGCAACTGACAAACGCACAGACCCACCAACCAACCAATTGCAGGGAAACAGGAACAATGACAGACGAAAAGATTAGACAGATAGCTTTCTACGGTAAAGGCGGTATCGGTAAATCTACTACCTCCCAAAACACCTTGGCAGCTATGGCAGAAATGGGTCAACGCATCCTCATCGTCGGTTGCGACCCTAAAGCTGACTCCACCCGTTTGATGCTGCACAGCAAAGCTCAAACAACCGTTCTTCACCTCGCGGCAGAACGTGGTGCAGTAGAAGATATCGAACTCGAAGAAGTAATGTTAACCGGTTTCCGTGACGTTCGTTGCGTAGAATCTGGTGGGCCAGAACCCGGTGTAGGTTGCGCCGGTCGTGGTATTATTACCGCCATCAACTTCTTAGAAGAAAATGGTGCTTACCAAAACCTAGACTTCGTATCTTACGACGTATTAGGTGACGTTGTGTGCGGTGGTTTCGCAATGCCTATCCGTGAAGGCAAGGCACAAGAAATCTATATCGTAACATCAGGTGAAATGATGGCGATGTATGCTGCTAACAACATCGCTCGTGGTGTTCTTAAGTATGCTCACACTGGTGGCGTGCGCTTGGGTGGTTTGATTTGTAACAGCCGTAACACTGACCGGGAAATCGATCTGATCGAAACCTTGGCAAAACGGTTGAACACCCAAATGATTCACTACGTACCCCGTGACAACATTGTTCAACACGCAGAATTACGCCGGATGACAGTTAACGAGTACGCACCAGAAAGCAACCAAGCTAACGAATACCGGACATTGGCTACAAAGATCATCGACAACAAGAATCTATCTATTCCTACACCCATCGAAATGGAAGAACTAGAAGAATTGTTGATTGAATTCGGTATCCTCGAAAGCGACGAAAATACCGCAATGCTAGTTGGTAAGAGTGCTGCTGAAGCTCCTGTAGTATAAATCGCTGCTAATAAATAACGCTTTAGCACAAGGAAAAAGGAAGAGTTTCATATCTTCCCTTTTATCCTCTCTCTCTTCCATCTCCCCCCTAATCTTAGAGGGGACTCCTAGTCCCCCTATGCCCCGATCCTTACGAGTCACAGAGGCTAAATATGACACCTCCAGAAAATCAAAACATCATCGAAGAAAGAAAAGAACTAATTAAAGAAGTTCTAGAAGCTTACCCCGAAAAAGCTAAGAAAAAGCGGGAAAAGCACTTAGGCGTATACGAAGAAGGTAAGTCCGATTGCGGCGTTAAGTCTAACGTTAAATCCCTTCCTGGGGTAATGACCGCTCGTGGTTGTGCTTACGCCGGTTCTAAAGGTGTGGTCTGGGGCCCTATTAAGGACATGATCCACATCAGCCATGGGCCTGTAGGTTGCGGTTACTGGTCTTGGTCTGGTCGTCGTAACTACTACATCGGCACCACAGGTATTGATACCTTTGGTACCATGCACTTCACCTCCGACTTCCAAGAACGAGATATCGTTTTTGGTGGTGACAAAAAACTCACCAAGCTCATCCAAGAACTTGATGTACTTTTCCCTCTCAACCGTGGTGTTTCCATTCAATCTGAATGCCCCATCGGTCTAATTGGGGATGACATCGAAGCAGTAGCTCGGAAGACATCGAAAGAAATTGGCAAGCCAGTTGTACCCGTGCGTTGCGAAGGCTTCCGGGGTGTTTCTCAATCTTTGGGACACCACATTGCTAACGACATGATTCGTGACTGGGTTTTCACCAGAGCAGACCAAGCGAAAAAAGACGGTACACTTCAGTTTGAAGGTACCCCTTATGATGTAGCCGTTATCGGTGACTACAACATCGGTGGAGATGCTTGGGCTAGCCGCATCCTGTTAGAAGAAATCGGCTTGCGCGTAGTCGCTCAGTGGTCAGGTGATGGTACCATCAACGAAATGTTGATGACACCCAATGTGAAGATGAACCTCATCCACTGTTACCGGTCGATGAACTACATCAGCCGTCACATGGAAGAAGCTTATGGTATACCCTGGCTTGAGTATAATTTCTTCGGCCCCACCAAGATTGCTGAATCTTTACGGGAAATCGCTTCCAAGTTTGACGAAACAATCCAAGCAAACGCTGAGAAGGTAATCGCCAAGTATCAGCCAACAATGGATGCGGTAGTCGGTAAGTACCGCCCCCGCTTAGAAGGTAAGACTGTTGCCATCATGGTTGGTGGTCTACGTCCTCGCCACGTTGTCCCAGCCTTCCTAGACTTGGGCATGAAGATGATTGGTACTGGTTATGAGTTCGCTCATAACGATGACTACAAACGTACTGCTGGCTACATCGAAAACGGCACCATCGTTTATGACGACGTTACCGCTTACGAATTCGAGGAATTTATCAAAGCGCTGAAGCCTGATTTGGTAGCTTCTGGTGTGAAAGAGAAGTACGTCTTCCAAAAGATGGGTCTTCCTTTCCGTCAAATGCACTCTTGGGATTACTCCGAACCTAGCGATCGCTCCTCAATATCATATAATGCAAGGTTTTTTTGCGGTGAGATAAAAAAGAGCCTATTTCTAGCCTAAATGTCAGTTACAGGGTTATCTAAGAATAATCTATTTTGATGCTTTAGATAGTATAACTCTTATGGAGTCTCGTTTTTAGGATTTGCTGGCATTTTGCTTAAATAATAACTGTAAAATGAAAGACTATTTTTAATGACGATTTTTTAGATTAAATGGTGCGATCGCATAAAACTCTATAATTGCTCACTGCCAATATCTTGGTCTTCAATCTTCCTGGAAAATACGGAAATCATCTCTTGAAGCTGATTTATAGCTTCTTGTGCTTGCAGCTCTTGGGCAATATCTAATGCTTGCTGTAGCTGTTTTAATCCTTCGGCGGATCTATTTTGGGCTAGCAACAGTTGTCCCAGCAAGCCTAAAGTAGCAGGTTGGCTGTTTTTATGATTGACACTGCACTGAAATTCATACGCTTTTCGAGCAAGTTCAATTGCCTCTTCTATATTTCCTTGTTGAGCAGCAAAATTAGCTTGTTCATATAAGCGAACTGCTTCATTGTTCTTTACTGTGAAAATTATTTCTTGTAATTCGTCAACTCCATCAAGTTGATTTTCTAGAGCCAAAGAAACCGCCCTTTCCAAATCTTTTATTCCACCTTGATAATCGCCCTGATGTGCCTTGATTTGCCCAAGCATTGAGAAAACTTCTGAACACCAGTGAACATCCTTTAATATTTCTGAAAGTTCTAAACATTGGTGAGCTAAATTCAGTACTTCGTCAAATTCTTGGCTTTCGCATTTTTCCTGAGCCGAATCAAAAAGGTGTCTTAATTTCCCGTACTGTGCTGCAATGGCAATATTTTCTATATCTTCCCTTTCAGGAAGATTATGCTGTTTAGCAATCTCAATCGCTTGAGATGCTCTTTTAACACCCTCCCTAAAATCTCCTTCATCTATCAAAAGGTTTCCCATTGATAGCAAAATGCCTGCTCTGATTTCTTGATCACCAAGTTCTTCGATTATAGGCAGTGCTTGCTCAAGTAAATCAAGCGCCGCTCTCGCATTACCTTTTTCTGCTTCGGTTGCTGCTGCTTGATACAACTGTGCAGGTTTTTTTAGTTGAGCATTCTTAATTAGCCCTCTAACTTCTTCGACATCTTTAGTCAAATTTAGTTTTTGATAAATATCTAAGGATTCTGTTAAATGCTCAAGTGCTACATCTACTTTACCAAGAAAGGAAAGAACCTCTCCTAAAAGCTTGAGAATAGTAGCTCGAAGAACAACCTCAACAACTAAACTGCATTTCTCTAAAGCTTGCTCTAAAAAATCTGCTCCTGCATCATAATTTTCTTGTTTTATTTGAAGCCGTCCCATTTCTCTAAGAGCGAGCGCATGATGTTTTGGATTGTTAAATTGATTTAGTACTGCTAAAGCTGTATTTAATTTCTCTTCGGCCTCATCTAAACTATCTTGATCAATCAGTATTGATGCGATTCGTGGTAGGACATGGGCTTGAGTGTCTTTATTTCCAATCTTCAATGCTAACTCGTAAGAATATTCGAGAAACTTTAAAGCTTCACTAACATTATTTTGACGCTCATAGAGAATTCCTATCTCCTGAAGTGTCATTGCTTCACGCGATTGATCACCATTCTTTCTGTGCAGTTCAAGAGCTTGATTGTAAAGCTCTAAAGCAAGCTCACGATCACCATATTCTGAGCGGAAAGTGGCTAGATTATGTAAAAGCATTGCTTTGAGCCAAAAGTTATCAATTTGGGGCAGTAAGTCATTTAATTGTTCAAAAATCTCTCTTGCCTCTTCTATTTCACCTTGTTTAAACCTCAGCGATGCTGTATTGCTGAGGAGTGGAATTTTATCCTCAAGGTTTTCTGACTGCGTTCTATGTGAAACTAAACTTGGTAATAGGTTATCCCAAGCATCAGTTTGACCAAGATCAACTTGAAGAGTAGCAATGTTATTTTGTACAGTATATAGAAAATTTTTATCCTCTGTTTCTTGAGTAAGTTCTAGTACTTCCATATACAATTTAAGTGCTTCTTCGGGTTCACCTAATTCTCTCTTGATATCTGCCATTTGACTAAGAGACTTAGCTTTACCGAGCTTATTATTATCTTTCTCATCAATTTTCATAACCTGCTGGCATATCGTCAGGGCTTGCTGATAGTTACCCTGCTTAACGTATAAATCCCCTAAATCATGAAGAATTGCAGCTTTTTCAGTTTCATATTCATCCGAACAAAATTTTAGTGCCTCTTGATAGTTATACAAAGCCTCTTCCACTTCCCCAATATGTTCTTGGGCTTTTGCTAAGTAGTAGAGGAGCCTAAAGGAGATAATCTGAATTCCTAAGTGACCATAAGCTTCGTCACGAACAAACTTACATAACGTCGCTACTTCTCTGTACCTTCCTTGGCCGTTGAGCCGCATGACTAAAAACCAATTTGCTCTAGTTAACAAGTCTGGATTCAAAGCTTCTATTGCAAGTCGATACAACTCAAACAATCTATCTGTTGGCATAGCTTGCTCTAAAAAAGTATCGTGCGGAGAGGATTCTAATAATTTTTCTGACTCTTCATACCAGTTACAAAACCTTTAAAAAACCATAATTTATCTAAATGATTTGCCGCGGTTTTATATAATTCTATGGAATCTTTAGGAAAATCAAGAAGTGGCTCTATAATTCGTGGAACATAATACAAAGTTTCTTCTTGAGAATGTATACACTCAAGTAAACCTAATGCAACCGCTCTACAAATATAATTATTTACATCGAAAGTTTTTGGACAAAGGACTTCTATTGCAGACTGAGGTACTGGTAATTGATATACCAAGGCAAACGCCAGCATTCGTTGTAATTTGATTGGTTGTCGATTCAGTAGTTCCTTGGCCAGAATACTTTCACGAAAATCTTGGGTGGTTTTCTCTACCTGTTCTAGGATTTGTATTTTACCAACTTGTTGCACTTGTAAAACTTTGTTTAACCACTCCAACAAACGAGGATTACCTGCCGAAGTTGCCAAAGCTTTGAGTTGTAACTCTCGATCAATTTCAGAACCAGGTGCAAAACATACTAAACGGTTACATTTTTTCTGTAGATCAGTACCTGATAAGGCAGCTAACTGCTCTCGATGCAATCGCTGATTTAGCTCTGAAAGCAAAAAATCATACCTGGATGTAATAATCATCCGGTGTGGAAGACGGGATTGAGTTATTGCCTTCAACAGAGATATCAAGACTGTTACAGCTTCAGGCTTTAGGACTGCGTTACCATCTGTTCTCAATTCCAGGTTTGCTTCAAAGTCATCAAGAACAAAGATTAGTCTCTGGGCTTGCTCATTGAGTCCTTCTCGTAAGAATTTGGTTAACTTTTGCGTGAGTGGCAGATTACTTTGTAGAATTTTCTGTCCCGTTTCTGAAAGACATTGTTCAGCAAGCTGCCTTAGCAGTTTATCCTCATCTAATTGCCGATAGATAAAGATTTCATCATAGCCTTGTAAACGTTCTAAAAGCCTTGCTGCAACAGTGCTTTTGCCAACTCCACCTAAACCATATAAAATTACACCTAATTTATCTGCTGCCCGTAATGCTCTCAAGGTACGTTGCAGTGTTCTGCGTCTTCCTACAAACTCCTGTGGTGTGGCAACCCGAACAATTCCTTGCGAATCTAGAAACTGTTCATAAATCGGTTCTTCTGCCAACCATACTTGATCACCTAATGGTTCAACCAATGCTTTTGGACACTGACCTCGGATATAAAGCCTAAGTAGATGCCAATCCTCAACTTTGGCCTCTCGTAGATATTGAAAAGTACTAGCAAGTGCCTCCGAAAGTTCATACCCAGCAGCCAGTTTGCTGTAGAGATATGCCGCGGCTTGTGTCGCTACTACATCTGCTATCGGTCGTCCCCATCCTAAAACGGCTCGACAACCTTGCTCAATTAATGATTCAGCTAGGGACTTCCAGAAAATAAACTATTCCATTAACAATAATGATAATCATTTTAAGGGGGGATGAAGGGGCTGCCGACGGCAGCCCCTTCATCCCCTTTTGTAGTAATTTGAATAATGATTGAGTTTTTGAG
>NZ_JABXKK010000037.1 GCF_017115045.1 Nostoc sp. NMS8
TTTACCCCTTCATACACTACTAAGACTGTACCTCATTTACCTGCAATCTGCTGTATTACTTTGCCCTCATGCTTCACCTGCGTACATTTTAGCTGTGATTCTAAAGCATCAATCTTTCTTAAAAGTGATACTCCCCACAATATAGAAATCACCAACTTAATTGTCATACCCGCTAGCAAAAGTGTCACGATTGTAGCAGCTCTCTTTTGTTGAGCCAGTCTTTTTTGTTGTTCTGCAAGTCGCGCTTCGACTTCTTGGGCACGTTCAGCTTCCAATGCCTGCTGCACTTCTCGCCGATCTAATTCTTCACTAGCAGCTAAAAATAGATAATCTAAATTGCTCAAGCTTTTACCATTTGCCCAAGTTTGGGCATCAATCAAGGCTTGTCCGCGCAACAGGCGAGATTTATCCTTTTCCTTTGAGGCTACCCAGGCATTGAAGGCTTCATAGTAGGGACGCAAATAAGCTAATTTTTTTCCAACCCATTCTAAATTGAAAACTTCTTGATAAATGCGGTTTTTGATTTGGAGAAAACCTTGTTTTTTAACCACCAAACCAGAGAGCAACAATTCTACCTGTTCTCGACTGTCGTCGGCTGCTACTTTTGCTCCTTGGAGAATTTGCTGATAAATTCCTAGCAATCTGGCGGCAATTTGTTCGTTTCTGAGGATGCGATCGCGAATTGTCCGCAAATGCTCCGGTTCGTCTTGTGATTCCCATTTCTCGATCATGTATGATCGCACCACATTTTCTATCCAAAATTCTTCTGTGCCAGGGGGAATTTTCAGCTTTCTACCAACATCATCTTGAGATAAATTTACCAGTAACCGACACAGCTTTTGAGTAAGAAATGGTTGCCCTTCTGTCCATGCTAATACTTCTTTCAAAACTTTCTGGGGATGATTGTCTTTTATATCCAGCCCTAAAGATAGTGGTTGAGCTTCTTCAAAAGTGAAACCATTTACTTGGATAGTTTTACCAAGATTAAATGGAGTAGTATGATTTCTATTTAGAATTAAGTCTGAAGGTGTCGCAACCCCAAAAATTGCAAATGTAATCCGATGATATTCTGGATCAATTGCTCTTTGGTTATAACAGAACCGAATCAAGTTAAAAAAGTCATCGACAGAAAAATCAAGGCTTAGAATACTATCAATTTCATCAATAAAAATAAATAATCTTTCGTTAGGAAACTGAGCTAAGAGATTTTCTGCAATAAACCGACTAAGTTTCTGAACCAAAGAAATATCATTTTTTTCTTGCCACCAGGTTTTTAAATTGACTTTTCCTAATAGTTTAAAACTTAACCAGATATCACCAACAACTCCCTTATACCACTGTTCTGGAGTTATATTTTCACAACCAATATTAGTCATATCAACGGTGGCACATCTAAAGCCCTCTTGTTGCAAGCGGTGCTTTGTTTTTACCATCAGCGAAGATTTACCCATTTGCCTACAGCTGAGAATGTAGCAAAATTCACCCTGTTTCAATGCTTCATAAAGCTCTACATCTGCTCTGCGCTCGACATAGCTAGGAGCATCACTGGTGAGCGTACCACCAACTTGATATCGATAATTATTCATTTAATTAATTTTAAATTTGTTTTATATCTATTGGGACATCCGAGAAAATTTATATAATTATTGATGGGTAAGCTAGTCTTTACTAACAACTCTCAAAACTAGCTTAAGAACTTCCTAAAAGCATGAGCATCATTTTGCTTTCCCAACTGTTGGCTAAAATAAAGTCGGTATAACTCACACATGGCGCTAGCTTGATTGCCGTTTAATTGAACCAAACCCATACTTTCTAGTTTATAAGCTGCGATCGCGTCTAACTCCACTTTTTCATCTGTTGCAATTACTTGTTGCATAGCTGACATTAATTCTGGTTCTCTTTGCAGTAGTGTTAACAGTTCTCGTAAATGCTGACCGTAAATTCCTACTTGTGTAGATGCATTTTCTAATAACACCTCCAGCGTCATTTCTCCCTGAGAGAGATGATAAAACGCAAGGCTCACCAGATAGGGATGTCCTCCTACCATTGTTTGTAGGGATGCAAGACTTTTTGCCCCTTCTGACTCTCCTGCATAATCTAGTCCGTAACGTAATGCTAAATTCTGTACCTGCTTGAGAGTAAATGGTGGCAGTGTAATTGTTAGCCCTACATTGAAAGGCGATTGGTTGAGCTTCAGCGGAATATAAATTTCTGTAGTGTGAACCACTACCATCCGCAGTTTTTGCCAAGTATCATCTTGCTTTGCTTGTTCATGCCAAAATCGCAGCATTGGCAGAAAGTCTTGGGCAATATTGGGATGTTCAAAAACCCGATGGACTTCATTTAAAGCCAAAACTACAGGATGATCGTGAATGTACTGTAACAGATATGCTTCAAAATAGATTTTGCAGCTTACCTTGCTACCCATTTCTATATCCCAAAAATCATCAAGACAGGGAAGAAGATTTAACTGCCTGCTGACATTTACACAAAACCAACGCAAAAATTTATCCAGGGAAGCAAAAACGTCTTGGTCAGCTTCTTGGAAGTCTAAATAGACAATTTGATAATCTCGCTCTCTAGCGTAAGCAATCATCCGATTCAGTAGAGAACTTTTTCCCATCTTTCTAGATGCTTTGATGCGGATTAAGCAACCAGGATGCAAAATCTCATTACAGACAAGTTCTTCCAGAGAAGGGCGATTGATGTAAAGAGGAGAACCCAGGGCAACAGGGCCGCTAGGAAATTCTATTTTGCTTGCTGAAAAAAAGTCTGAAGAAACCATTTCTAAGCTAGATTCTTCGCCGAACTTTGGTTGGATCTGATTTTCTTGATTAATGATGTCGTCTTGTAGGTGATTCTTCAAGGCTAAATGCAGATTTTTTTTCGTTACTCTTTTTCCAAGTGCGATGGAAAGGTCTTGCCATAACTCAGAGCCAACCTCTTTGATGTAATTATTGCCGTAGCCTGATACCTCTGCCATTTCACTGTAAGTTTTGCCCAACCATGATTGATATAGCACAAACCACTGAATTGAATCGAGAGGCTTGTCTTGCAGAATTTTTTTTACAGATTGTAGAAACTTATCCACAGCGTATAAATTGTTAAGCAGCTAGGAAATTTACTTATACTTTTTAGAGGATGTTTGAAAAGCATTAGGCAATAGAATTCGCTACTACACAAAACTTAGTCCACCTTTCCTGCGGAACGCTACGCGAACGTGGACTAAGAGGATGTCTGAGAAGTATCAAATATTTCTTGATACCCCCTTAAAGAAAGGGGGGAATAAGAGTCTTAAAGTCCCCCTTTTTAAGGGGGATTTAGGGGGATCTCCAAGGGTTTATATGTATACAAAAAAACTTTTCAGACATCCTCTAAGAGAAAATCAAGACTTTTTAACCCACAGAGGTAGGTTTAGTTTATGTAGCTGCGACTTCCAGTCGCCCGATGAATAATAAATTAGACTTTTCAAACAACCTCTTAGACTATTTAATAATATACATCTGAATACGTCTGAAAAAATACTTAAACACGCAAAAATCCCAGATTGCATTGATAGAGTTGAAAACTGTGTAAATACATCACAATGATTATTTTATTTATATATTTTTGAATATTCTTTGTATAAATATATATTTTTATCTTAAAGATTAGTCCCTGTTACTTGGAGTAAGAGGTGAGTTCAGCCGAATACAACTTTGAAAAGCTGGTGATAACGATGGTTCACTGGTGTGAGATCCTAGAAAGAGTCAATGGAGTGCGAACAAAATGGAACAACATCAGAAGCCAACGGTTGTAATTACGGGTGCCTCTTCGGGGGTGGGTTTATATGCTGCAAAAGCTCTTGCTGACAAGGGATGGTATGTAGTACTCGCATGTCGGGATTTAGCGAAGGCACAAAAAGCAGCCCAAGCTGTGGATATCCCCTACAACAGTTATACCAGCATACATATTGACCTTGGCTCCTTGGAAAGTGTTCGACAATTTGTGAAGAACTTCCGAGCTAGTGGAAAGTCTCTAGACGCTTTGGTGTGTAACGCTGCAATTTATATGCCCTTAATCAAAGAGCCGTTACGCAGTCCAGAAGGCTACGAGTTAACTGTCACCACCAATCATCTAGGTCATTTCCTATTGTGCAACCTGATGCTAGAGGATCTGAAGAAGTCATCTTTAGAGCCAAGGCTCGTAATTTTAGGAACCGTCACTCATAATCCAGACGAACTGGGTGGGAAAATTCCACCGCGTCCTGATTTGGGCGATTTGCAGGGCTTTGCAGAAGGGTTTAAAGAGCCGATCGCAATGATTGATGGCAAGAAATTTGAGCCAGTCAAAGCTTACAAAGATAGCAAGGTTTGTAATGTACTAACTATGCGAGAACTGCATGAACGCTATCACGAGTCAACTGGTATCGTCTTCAATTCTCTCTATCCGGGATGTGTTGCTGAAACACCGCTATTTAGAAACCACTATCCCCTGTTTCAGAAAATCTTCCCATTATTCCAGAAGTACATCACTGGGGGATATGTGTCTCAGGAGTTGGCGGGGGAAAGGGTTGCTGCCGTGGTTGCCGATCCTGAGTATAGTCAATCCGGTGTCTATTGGAGTTGGGGAAATCGCCAGAAGAAAGATGGTAAGTCCTTTGTACAAAAGGTTTCTCCTCAAGCCCGTGATGACGACAAAGGCGATCGCGTATGGGAACTCAGTGCCAAATTAGTTGGACTTGCCTGATGATACAAGACTTGGCATTACCCTTGTGTATAATTCATCTTTTTGGAATTGGCATCATGCAGAGGTAAAGAATGCTTGAGGTGATTATTTAAGTCACCTCTGACTTTATTGATAGATTTATTTAACTGGTTGCCAGAAAATATAAAATATTTGGGATTTCCTAGAAAGTAGAAAATATTATTTTATTTATTGAATTTGTAATTAATTTATATTTAACAACAACTAATGAGAGCGAGAAAATACATTTTTTGCTATAGAAAATAATTCATATATTAGGTAATCACGAATGATGCTCATGCTAGCCTGCCCCTTTTAAACGTAGTATTTTATGGTGCTAACACTGATGTTTAATATTTAAAAATTCTGCTACTTTCTAATTGTTCATCATAAATACAGCCAGTTGATGGTAGCGATCGCCTGATTGGTGGTTCTGGCAATGACACCTTGTTTGGCGGTTCCGGTGATGACACCTTGGATGGAGGTGTAGGAATTGCCAATCTCGATGGTGGAGTCGGCAATGATACTTACACCGTAGACAACCTCTGAATAGTACACTAGATTCTGGCTTGTTCCGACTTGGTACTAGTGCCACAACAGGCGATCGCTTTATCTACAATCAAACTACTGGTAATTTGTCCTTTGATAAAGATGGGGTTGGTGGTACAGCACAAGTTAAAATCGCCCAGTTATTGAATCAGGCAATGCTTACTAATGCAAATATTACTGTCATTGCCTAACGAAAGCTAACTATAGCAAGCATTGGTTGATGACCCAGCAATAGACAGATAATACAAATCGTATGTGAGCTTAAAACACTTTAAAATTCAGATGCTCTCTATTCCCTACTCTCTTGACTTATACATGGAAAAGTATGTAAAATGTTAGACGCATAGAAGGGGAGTAGCTGCTGGCAAAAAAACTTGAAAGCCAGTACATCTGAATCAACATACTGGCGATGAGCCTGGTTCAGGTGGCAAATAATAAATATTTGATAGCGAGACCTTCACTAAGTTCACACCGAAAAGTGTAAACTTGGTGAGGTCTTTTGGCTCTCATCAAGCTTCACATCGGTAAACGATTCTTGAGGAGCTTGAGAGAGTGTTAACAGCTTTTACCGCAGCTTTATTACTAATTACAGTTTCCGAATTAGGCGATAAAACATTTTTTATTGCTGTAATTTTGGCAATGCACCACCCGCGGCGGCTGGTATTTATAGGTGTGACATTTGCTTTGGCAGCGATGACAATCCTTTCGGTGATATTTGGGCAAGCGGTATCTCTGTTACCAAAAGTTTATATTCATTATGCCGAAATAGCATTATTTATTGCCTTTGGGATCAAGCTGCTATACGACGCTAGTAAGATGTCCTCAGCTGCTTGTGATACCGAAGTTGTAGAAGAAGCCGAAGCAGCGGTGAAACAAGCAGATTTGCAGCTACCAAAGCATAAGACATCGTTAGCAATTATCACAGAAGCCTTTGTGTTGACATTTATGGCAGAGTGGGGCGATCGCACCCAAATTGCCACCATTGCCCTAGCCGCAGGCAATAATCCTGTTGGAGTGACAATAGGTGCAATTTTAGGACATGCCATTTGTGCTGCGATCGCTGTTATCGGTGGCAAAATGATTGCCGGACGCATTTCTGAACGTCAACTCACCCTGATTGGCGGATTCCTGTTTTTAGTCTTTGGCGTTGTTGCCGCCATTGAGGGAGCGTAAGGGTAAGAATGGGGAGCAGAGGGGCAGGGAGCAGGGGGAAAATTCTTCTCCTCTGCACCCTTCCCCCTGCACCTTTGCCTCTTGTGCCCAATCCCCATCATTTAGGCTTACTTTCCAATGAAGGCGCGGAAGATGGAGCAGATTTAGGAATAGAAGGAAGCGTTGCTGCCTTTTTAATTTCGTCTCTGTACTGAGCAGGTGCTAAAGCTGCGGCACTATCAAACAAAGGTTTTGCCTCTGCGTCTTTGCCTTGTTGTTTCAGAAGCATCGCTTTTGCCACAACGGGGCGAAAATCCTTGGGATCTTTCTTAATTGCCTGGTCATAAGCAGAGCTAGCTTGAGCATAGCGTTTCTGAGAAGCATGAACAGAACCTAATAGCACCTGCACGGCTACCGTATCTACACTTCCAGGCAGAATTGTATTTGCCTGGGCTGCATTAGAAAGGGTTTCTTGTAACAAACCAATGGCCGCTTCAGGGCGTTGTTGACTTATCAACAGAGCCACCATTCCTTGTAAAGCCTTCAAATCACCTGGTTTTGTAGACAAAATCGAGCGATAAGCTTGAGCGGCTCCTTCGCGATCGCCAATTTGCTGTTTGGCTTGAGCTAGTAGCACTGAATACTCAGACTGTTCGGGATTTAGCTTGGCCAGCTTTTCTAGTGGTTCAATGACTACTTGGATATCAGCAGGTTTTACCTCACTTTTTTCTTTTTGACTTAATAGTTGCAGCCGCGCCTGTAATAGGCCCTTAAGCGCAGTCTGATTTTCTGGTTCCCTTTGCAAAACCTGTTCATAACCCCGTGCTTCGTCTTCCAGTTTTGATTTTTGGTCAGCGGAGGACAAACTGCCTTTGGTGCTAGCAGTATTTTGACTTGAGGGTGGCGTATTATTAAATGCTCCAATTATGGGAATCACCGAAACACCCACAAAAGCAAGAATTGCCAGCGCCAAGATGACTTGAACTATCCAGCGATTGCGTGTTTGAGACACAGTTTTGTCTTTCTCCTAAATTTTAATGACATGAGCATTTACACAAATCGTAAAGTTAAAAATTTCCAAAACTTTGCGGAATACTGCCAATTGCCTGTGAATTTTATAACAATTAACTATCTACACTGCTAAAGTAAGTGATGACTTTAGGAGGAGCCGTCAGAATTGTAGCTATGATATGCTTCCGAAACTAGTGTAAAGCCGCTAAATTAGACATTTAGTGTATAAACACTAAATTTAGCGCCTTTAGGATTGTCTAGAGTACCTAGTGTGACTTTGTGAAAAGTCAATATGCTTTCAATCAGTCGCACAAATGCTCTTTCCAGCTGCCTTTGTAAAATCCCACAATGGGATGTGTCTCCGCCGCAAGGAGTTTTTATGAATTCCGACCTGATGCCGTTGCCTGAATCTTCCAATTCTTCTGCCTCTAACCAGGGCCCAATTAAAATAGAGGCTGCCGCTAATGTTCACATAGCAGCCCACTCCTCTAAACCTGAAAATTCGCCTGTCAAACCCAGCGAGACTGACTCAAACGGGAACTCGATCAATCGACAGCAACCGATTCCGCCTCCCAGTGAACCGATGCAGTATCGAGCGATCGGATTAGTCCGGGGTCGCTATCATGCTAGCAGCGAACAATTTACTCAAGGTACTCTGCTGACCGCAGATGGTGTAGAACTCAATGCCGTCCTCCTAGGCCGGATTATGAGCTTGGTCAAGAATCACCTAGACTTAGAAAAAGAACACCTGTGGGTAGTATATCCACGTACAAGACAAGAAAATGATACCTTGCACATCCAAATCGTCGGAGTCTGGGAGCCAGAAAATCTGGCTAAAAACTCAACAGATGAGGACGAGTTAGATTTGGAATTGCAAGAGTTACAGACACCCGATGATGGCTTATCGGAAAATTCTGAACTAAACACAACCGTAATACCCTCATCAGAAGTTGCAGATGGTGGTTTTTCTGTTCGTGGTGAAGTAGTATACCAGTCTTTTGATGCTAAAAGTTTGGTAGTCAAAATTAGGCAAGCTCCACGCAAATCAACTGATAAACCCAAATATTTTAAGTTGAAATTGAGGGGTGTGCTGACCACTAAAGCAGTAGGAAAATTCTGGGACTTCCAAGCCAAGCGAGAAGCTGACGTTTTGATCGTAGAAAAAGCTGAGGCGATCGCTGATTTGCCCAAAAAACGCAAACCACCATTCAAAGGTGCGCCTCGTGCTGGTAGTGGTGGTGGTGGTTTTGGTGGAAGAAAACCATTCCCCCCTAGACGCAGTGGCGAAACCCCTCGTCCTATCAAGAAAACAGGCGTAAGCAGCGACCCCTCTGTGGTGTCAAAGCCTATACCAAAAACACCCACTCCAAAACCGATCAAGCGACCGAAACCGACTCAAGAGTAGGGAACGGGGCAATTCAATTTTGGATTTTGGATTTTAGATTTTGGATTAAATTCCAATCCAAAATCCAAAATCTAAAATTCTTACTCCCCACTCCCCACTCTCAAAAATCCGTCCGCCGGTCTTGGGGTAGAAAAGATCGCTCCATCGGAATTGGAGAAACTGGTTCTGTAAGGGTAAACGTACCTGCTTCGATCCACTTTTTCAACTCTAGGGCGACTTGCCTAGAAAAAAATAAACTCGCTAAGGGGGCAGAGCGTATAGCTTTGCCCTCTATGGTGATTCGCCCAGATTTGAGTTGAGCGTAACTCACCAAACCAAAGGTGGGACGGACGCGCCGGGGAATGGAAAAATCCACTATTGGCGCGACTAAATCTTGATCTTGCACAGCACAGTGTTCAACTACTTGTTCATTTAATACAGGCAGGGGTACACCAACACCTAACATTAATGAGGGGCCGTAACTTTTGAAGTAACACCCCCGCACCCAATGAGCATCCATTTGCTTGGCATCACCAATTAAAGCTAAAGTCGCAGAAGGCCCAATCGGTGTACGATTAGGTAAACGCTTTTGTAATGGGAAATGCTGAGTGCCTTCCCAGGCTACATAGCCAATACCACCGCCTAAAAAAATTCGAGTACCTATACCAACGAGTTGCAAATCGGGATCGTTGAGTAAAGGAGAAATAGCACCAGGGTTAGAATAAACAGCATTCCCAAGACGTGGTTGTAATGGGCCGAGATACGTGAAGAGAGGGCGATCGCCACCATTTACACCAACAATAAAATTTTGATAAAGATTGCGCGGATTAAATAAATAAAACTGATTAATTGTTTCACTGGTAATTGTAGTTTCAAAATTTGCTCTGGGGTAACAATCTGTGACTTGTCCTTGCGCTTTTACGTGTATAGATTTACCAGCGATCAAATCTTCGATTACATGACCGCCACCACGTTCTCGGACTTCTTCACCGTCCATCGCTTCCATAGCACAACTCGCACCCAAATATAAATCTACTGCCCCAAAACCAGAGTATGCTGGCACGCCATCCAACCAGCAGCGACGAATTTTGATTGGGGGATCAGTGTGTCCCAAATTAATAATTGCACCACTTGACTCCATCGGCTCAAAAGTGCCAGTGGTAATTACATCAACTTCTTTAGCAGCTTTAGTAACACCGATTTCGACAACTCGTGCTTTTAACTCTTCAGTTGTCAACACTACTGCACGTTGGCGGCTGATTTTCTCGTTAATTTCTGCAATTGTTCGCATCTTATCAGTGCTAGCGCTTCCTGGTGAATGGGGAAAAGAAATTCTCATTGCTCATTGTGAGCGCAGATTATGGAGACCCTTGTATTGTTTCATCTTGAAATAGTTGTCGCCAATCTCTGCGCGAAAGATTAACACTCTAGATGAGGTTAAAATCCCTAAAAAATAATTCAACTATTGCAAAGTCCAAATCATATATTTTTTTGGGGGAAGCACACTAATTATGTTAAAAAATATTTTTGCCTAAGTAAAATTACTATACAAAAGCCTTGCATTATCAATCAAATATATGTATAATTAAGATTAATTAAATTTTCTATACTTAAATAATTTTACGTAAACAGAAAGAGATATTCTGGCTTTGGTAAAGCACCTAGTAATCTTAGTCAAAAGCAGGCGGGCAGGGCGGCGAGTGATAATGCACAAATCTCAATTATTCTGAATAAGCCTTCGACTAATAATTGATTTTTAGCAGCCTTGTTTGGGTGAACATACCTGCCCGCTCCAAAGTCTTCTTTGACAGATGGTTGTAATACCAGCACCCAGCAATTGGGTGTAGTTTCCGTCGCCGACATTCCTCTATTAATAGCGTGATTGTGGCAGTTGCGATACCAGTGCGCCGAAAGTGTTCGATCGTGTACATGCCGATACTGGCGACATTACCATAAAGGCTACTCAATTCGATCAACCCAAATCCGACATACTCATCGCTAGATCGTACTAGAAACAATGCCTGTGCTGCGATATGCTTCTCAACAGGCGTGAAAAACTCACCCGCGTGCTGTTGAATGAAGGGAATATCTTCGGGGTTAGCCAAGCGCAACGAAAATGATTGAGTTGCTGTATGGTCTTGTGCATGTGGAACGACATTGAAAAAGTATGCTTGTTTTGTAAGTTGGCGGTAATCATCAAGCGCATGAGCGAGAAAAAACTCGTCGCACGTTGGAACGAACGCCGATTCGACGTGTTCTAGCTTGCGTAGTTGCTGAAACACGGCTTGTCCATAGCGCTTATGTTGGTCAGTCAGGCTAAATTGGGTAAGCAAACTTTCACCATGAATTGACGCAAAGCCGGCAGATTGGCGAGCAATGAAGATGTGATAATGGTGCGACGCAAGGATATGTGCCTCCAGGAACGAATCAATGCGTGCGGGGAGTGCCGCAAGGTGGCTTTGCACCGCTCCACGAATGTCAGAAAATGAGACAGGGCTAAATTGTATGTCCATATTTACCCCTATCAAGTTGTTGCAATAGGTACAAGTAAGTCGTGGAGAAAATTTATAAGCATGTAATAAACAATTAAGCAAAAGAACTAGAGTTAAATTTTACACGTTGCGTACTATAATTTCCCTTTTCTCCTCTTATTTGAACGTATTTGAACCCCATCAATGACAGCATGAGGCTTGCGTCTAACTCGTCATCAAAGGTTTTCGAGGCTAATTCATCTTTTTTGAGGTGTTGCCACTCTAATTCAATCGGGTTCATAGTTTGGTTTTTTACCTCGTTCTACTTAAGGGCAATTCATGTAGACGCAAAACGGCTTCCCGCAGGATATTGCCCCTACGGATGTAGCGTGAACGAGAACCGCTGTAAAGCTTTAAATAAAGTAAGAATGTTGGAATTTATTTTCGCCCACGTTCGCGTAGTGTCTCGTAGCTATAGCGGGATGTTGGCGATCGCGTCTCTAAGAGTTGTACGGTTTTAACCTATACTTAGAGGCCTGTGGACTCGCTGGCAGAGACTCTCCTAGAGAAGAGACTGCGAAGCACCACCACTTGTACAGAATACCTAACTGAATTCTGACTTCTTCTTGAAAAAATTGATATCATGTGGTATTTACCTATCTTCCAGCGCTTTCGGCAACTGCTACAACCACGGCGTCGTTTAGCAATTTTTGAAGCTTGTCTGATTGGTTTGGTTTCTGCTCTTGGAGCAGTCTTACTGAAATCGGGGGTAGGATTGCTAGGTGCTTGGCGAGTGCAGACATCGCTGCTGCTACCAGCTTGGTTAGTGCTACCAGGTATCGGACTAGCTTGTGGATTCCTTGCAGGATGGCTAGTTGAGCGCGTAGCACCAGAAACTTCTGGGAGCGGCATTCCTCAAGTGAAAGCAGTGTTAGCGCGTATACCAATTGCTCTAGATTTGCGGGTTGCTGTGGTCAAGCTAGTGGGTGGTATTCTGGCACTAGGTTCGGGGCTAGCTTTAGGGCGGGAAGGGCCAACAGTTCAACTTAGCGCAGCTTTAGCAGCTCAACTTAGTCGGTGGTTTCCGACTTCACCAGACCACCGCCGCCAGTTGATTGCTGCTGGTGCAGGAGCCGGGTTAGCGGCTGCCTTCAATACACCGATCGCAGGTGTATTATTTGTAGTAGAAGAACTGTTACAGGATTTTTCTGAATTTACCTTGGGTACTGCGATTCTGGCTTCTTTTATTGGTGCCGTCGTCTCGCGTGTATTGGGTGGTCGCAGCCTTGATCTCAATCTAGCATTAACTGCTTCCAAGACAGATTTTTTTGTTCAAGATATTCCCTTCTATTTGGTATTGGGGGTTGTGGCTGGGTTAATGGGAGCGTTATTCAATCGCGGGATTATTGCTAGCTTAACTGTTTACCGCCGTTCTCTACGCTTTGGATTACCTGCTCGTGTGGCTTTAGCTGGGTTAGTGTCTGGGGTAATTGTGGCATTACTACCGCTAGCGTTTCGAGATAACACAGGACTGCGGGAAATTTTAATTACAGGTGAGGCTAGCTGGTCAATAGCTGCGATCGCCTTTGTCTCCCAGTTTATCTTAACTCTCGTAGCTTATGGCTCTGGTGTCCCAGGTGGATTATTTGCTCCGGCTTTGACCCTTGGGGCTGCTCTTGGCTACTTGGTAGGTATGGGAGAACACGCTCTACTGCTTCCTTTCGGGATAGCGACTGGATTACCAATTACATACGCCTTGGCAGGAATGGGCGCTTTTTTTACTGCGGTGGCCAGAGTGCCAATGACGGGAATAGTCATTGTGTTTGAAATGACTACAGATTTCAACTTAGTACTGCCCTTAATGATTGGCTCTGTAACGTCGTATCTAGTTGCTGAAAAGTTAGCGCCAGGCTCGCTATACGACAAACTTTTGGCGTGGAATGGCATCATTATCCAAAAAGCAGCACCTGCGGGGGGGATAATGACAAGTTTGACAGCCAAAGATGTCATGCAGCAACAGGTAGAAACTCTGGATACAGAGATGCCTTTAGATGAAGTAATCCAAGCATTCGCCCGTTCTCATCATCGTGGCTTTCCAGTGGTAGAGGAGAGCAAGCTTGTAGGGATTGTGACGCAATCAGATTTACTCAATATTCGCGATCGCAACTTAGCAAATGATACTCCCTTAGGGGAAATTATGACCACCACTCCGGTGACAGTAACACCGATCCACACCCTAAGCAATGTACTGTATTTACTCGATCGCTATCAAATCAGTCGCTTGCCAGTGGTAAACGGACGAAAACTGATTGGTATTATTACCCGTGGAGATATTATTAGAGCAGAAGCAGATCATCTTAATGGTGCAGATGCGACCCCCAGACTGCGACCAGTTCCTTCATACGTAGTTTACCAAACGCGATCGCCCAGCACTGGTAGAGGTAGATTATTAGTGCCTGTAGCTAACCCCGAAACTGCGGGTATTTTATTACAAATGGCAGCAGCTATTGCTCGCGATCGCCATTATGAAATAGATTGCGTGCAAGTGATCCTAATACCTCGCCACAGTTCCCCATCGGAAACACAGGTAAGAACGGCAAAAAGTCGCCGCTTGCTACGACAAGCAGAAGTGTTAGCAAAAAAGTGGAAAATTCCCCTACATACGCAGATTCGAGTTACCCATGATGTGGCGCAGGCAATTTTAGAGACAATTAACGAACAACACATCGACCTAATTTTAATGGGATGGAAAGGAAACACATCTACCCCTGGTCGGATTTTTGGCAACGTTGTTGACACCATAATTCGCCAAGCCACCTGCGAAGTAGTGTTAGTAAAATTAGGCGAAACCCCCCAATCCCTAGTCCCCAATCCCCATTACCCCTTATCCACAGACGGGGCCCCACCTTCCCCAATCTCCAGTCCCCTCTTCAACAGCTGGCTAGTTCCAATGGCTGGAGGCCCCAATTCCCAACTGGCGATTAAATTGCTACCGGCTTTAATTACATTGGGAAATGAACCACAAATTCGTCTGACACAGGTGTTTAAACCATCTGAACTCAAGCCAGATATGTCAATTTCAGAACAAGCCATTCGCCATTTGATGCGTCGCCGCAAATTGTCCAGCAGTGTAGTTGCTCTCCCAGTCCAAGCTAATTCAGTTGCAGAAGGTGTGATTAACCTAGTAAAAACCGAAGGTTACGATGTTGTAGTGTTGGGAGCTTCACGCGAGGGATTGTTGCAGCAGGCGATTCAAGGTAATATTCCAGAAGCGATCGCCTCTGGTGTAGAAAGTACAGTGATTTTGGTTAGGGGTGCAATTAAGACTTAAAAAATCCAAAGCTAATTGAACAGCCAAACCAATGTTTTAGAGGTGAGGGGTCAAATCCACCGTGAATTAACCAACAGTCTCATGTAATTCGCTACTACACAAACCAAGCCCACCTCCGTGGAAAGCATGAAAAATCAAGGTTTTTTAACCCACGGAGGTGGGTTAATTGTCGTGTAGCCGCGATTTCTAATCGCCACGGCTAGTAATAATTTAGACTTTTCAAACACCCTCTAAGAATAGATTCTCATCTTACTATAGCGGTTCCCATTCAGATGAGGTATAATATTACATCGCAAGGTGTAGGGGCACGGCATGCCGTGCCCCTACGGCTGTACCTTACTAGGTCGGGAAACGCTATAACATTTTATTTTTAATAATAAAATATTCCAATAATCAGAGAAACAATTATTGGTATTAGGATTGGGATAGCAACAATCAGTCCCCACTTACCAAACTTAATTTCCTCACCCTCAGATTTTAAAAATGCAATCCAACCGACAACGCCCATTAATATCCAAATAAACCCAAAGGCAAGAAATATAATAAATACTGAATCTTCCATTTTCAAAAAATTTAATTTATATAGAAAACCTGGAAAATGAATTTTGATCCATCCCCCATTTTACTAAGATTTCAGATGTTAACTGCTATTAGTTCACCGTTCCTATGGCTACATTTAATTCATCTCCCAAATCTTGAGAATGTTCTCACCACTCCCACCACCGGCAATAGTTTGTCCATCTGGGCTGATGGCAACAGCATAAATATATCCAGAACCCGTCTCTAAAGTGCGGATTTGTTTTCCTATAACTGGATTCCAAAGTTTGATTGTCTTGTCACTACTACCACTGACAAGGGTAACACCACTTGGATTTTTACTTGGCAAAAAGGCGACAGAATTAACCTTATCCTTATGTCCCTTTAAAGTATGAATTAACTTTCCTGTTTTCAGATTCCACAATTTGATTGTCTTGTCACTACTCCCACTGGCAAGGGTAACACCATCGGGAGCAAAAGCGACTGAAAGAATCGAATCTGCATTTCCCTCCAAAGTGCGGATTAACTTTCCTGTTTTCAGATTCCACAATTTAATTGTCTTGTCCCAGCTGCCGCTAGCAAGGGTTTTGCCATCAGGACTGAAGACTACAGATGAAATACCATTAGTATGTCCCTCTAAGGTGCGAATTAACTTTCCTGTCTCCAGATTCCACAGTTTGATTTTCATATCCTTACTAGCACTACCACTAGCAAGGATTTTGCCATCAGGGCTGAAAGCTACCGAAGTAACTCCGTCGCTATGTCCCTGTAAGGTGCGGATTAACCTTCCTGTCTGCAAATTCCACAGCTTAATTGTTTTGTCCGCACTACCACTGGCAAGAGTCTTGCTATCAGGACTAAAGGCGATAGTCCAAATCCAATTGGCATGTCCTTCTAGAGTACGGATTGCTTCTCCATCTGCTATATTCCATAGCTTGATTGTCTTATCATCACTAGCACTGCCAAGGGTTGTGCCATCAGGACTGAAAGCTACGGAATTCACATCGCTGGAATGCCCCTTGAGAGATTTGGGTAGAAAAGAAGTTTCCGAGACGCTTTTTGGAGACGGAATCGGCGGAGAAAATTCGCTCATTGTATGGGGGCGAGTCTGAAAATACCAAATTCCCCCTAATCCCAACACTAAAATGCTAGAACCTAAGAGCAGTTGACTTTTCAGATTGTTATTTAATTTTGATGAAACTGGCTCCTTGTTGACTGGGGTAGCTGTAAATGTTGGTGTAATGATAGTCGGGGGTATTGATGACGATAGTGGTAGCCGAGTTGTCAATTCAGTGATGACTTCATCAGCCGATTGGTAACGCTTTTGGATATCTTGTTGCAACAGCTTATCCAAAACTTCACCCAACTCTATAGACACAGAAATCCCATCCTTACCTGGACTGGTCAAATATTGTCGCCAAGATGAAACCCAACCATAACCTTGCTGTATCCACAATTGAGATGGGCGAACCCCAGTGAGTAAATGAAAACAAGTCGCCCCCAAACTGAATAAATCACTGGCTGGGTAAGCTTTTCCATCTTGCATCTGTTCCAGTGCAGTGTAACCATGTGAGCCAATAACAGTGCCCATTTTAGTATGCACTGTTGCCGTCAGCTGCTTAGAGGCTCCAAAATCAATTAGCACTAATCGCCCATCACTTCGACGGCGAATAATATTCTGTGGTTTGATATCCCGGTGAATCACTCCCCGCACATGGATAAACTTCAGCACAGGTAATAAATCTAGCAAAAATTCGCGAGTCTCTATTTCGCTATAGTTTCCCCGCATCTGCCATTCCTTAAGCAAATTTTGCCCATCGATAAACTGCTGTACCAAAAACAGATAATGATTTTGCTCAAAATAAGCCAATAAAGTTGGAATTTGCGGATGTTCTGCGAGTTCTTGTAGCCGGCTTGCTTCTTGTTTAAATAGCTGAGTAGCCTTTGTTAGTGGCCCAGTTCCCTGAAGTTTTGGTGCGAACTGCTTCACAACACAGCATTCATTAAGTTTGTGTACATCTTCTGCCAGATAGGTTCTACCAAATCCGCCCTCATCTGACAATACCTCAATGGGACGATAGCGACCTCCCAGTAGGGGTATCAATTCCGCTGTACAACTGTGGCAATAGTTGTTTTTATCAGAATTTCGGGGGTTTTGGCAATCGGGATTCACACAACAGAGCATACTGGGAATCCATTTCAATTGGGGTATATATTCATCTTAAGTCATGCAGTATAATCTCTCTTGTTAGTAAATATCACTGAGATACCATACAAATCCCTAATTTCCTTACCTCATCAGGTATTGAACAATTTAGATAACTTGGAAGAATTTTTGCTTGAGCGATGCCTATTGACGAATTAATCAGCGTAAGCTCTGCCTGGGCATTACATCTACAGTTTGCTATTCAGTCAATCTTACAAAAATATCTGGGCAATAATCCGAAAAGCAGCATTTTAAGTTTGTACTTCAGTATATACTTACAAGATTGGATTTTACTCTAATAATATAAATTGAGAATATAATTTTTCTGATCTAATGATTGCAAATATTTGAGGTATATATAATATATGAATTTAGTTAGATTATAGACAATTCATTTGGCAACCCTCTAAGTGTATACGTTAAATTTACCTTTCCCTTTAAATAATAACTAAAATTTATCTACTATATAAAAAGCAACGAATAATAAATCAAATTTATCCTATCCATGCAAAACAAAATTATCAGCAAAACTAGGAGTGTAATTATGCTACTAAAAACCAAAAACTATCACCGCAAATTAAGTCAGCTTTTAATTTTTTGCGTAAGTAGTAGTTTGTTAATTACAAGTAATGTGCTGCCTATAAATGCTTTGGGAAAACCTCAAAATTTTCAAGGCTTTATAATTGCCAAGTCACCCGATGAGAGACAACCAGAAGCAGTAAAAAAAGGAATTGAGCAAATTCCTGCTTCTCAAGCCTCAGTATCTCCAAGACGGAAGATATCTGTTGATTCACCAATACAGCAGACTCCTCGTGCATCATCTAGCACAGAAGATTCTCAGCCAACTTCTAGCGTTTCAAATGATAGCTCTAATTCTAGATCGTCTGGACGCAGGATTTCTAACTCAAACTCTAATCGTTCCAATGGTGGTACATCTAGATCGTCTGGAGGTAGAACTGCTAACTCAAACGCAAATCGTTCTAATGGTAGCTCTGAAAGAGTTCGCAAGCCAAGTTCTAATGTAACGACAGGGAACCAAAATCTCAATAATTCAGCCCTTTCTTCTGCTACACCTACTTATAAAGAGATTAACTTTGTAGATGTTGCATTGGGCATTCTGAGTAAAGGTGACTTTAAATCTGAAGGTAGATATTTCCATTTCTACGAGTTTGAAGGGAGAGAAAATCAATTAATCCAAATTAGGCTTGTTGGTAGTAATGATACACGCAGATCAAATAACTTGAGTTTAAAACCCTTGTTGTTTCTGCACGATCCTGATAATAATATCATCGTCAAAAAAGGTGCTTTGGATAAAAGCAGTGGTGGCGATGATGCATTTATTTTTGCACGGCTGCCGAAAAATGGCATTTACAAGATTGCAGTTACTAGCCAAGCTCCCGGAGAGATAGGTCGCTATAGTTTGGCTTTGAGGAATGACAGAGCTAGCTATACTTTAGATGAATCAGATCAATTAACTGCCAAAAGCTCAATCCTGAAACAAAATGGCGGCGCTTACAATGTTTCTAATTTTCAAGGCAAAAAAAATCAGCTTGTAAGTATTCGTGTAGATAGTGTTGATGAAGAGTTTTCGCCTTATGTAGCTCTGCTAAATTCTCAAGGACAGGCGATCGCTATCGATAAAGACAAAGATAAAAATGGTGTGTACAGTGCTTTAATTGACCGAGCTAGGCTGCCTGAAGATGACACTTATTATATAGTTGTTACTTCCAAGAATCCACAGGAACGCGGTAGATACAGATTAACTATATTTTAAGCTCGATATCCATTGTTCTCGCAACGCGATCGCTATAGCTGAAAACAATGTGAGACTATAGCAATGCTAAGTTGGGAAAGTCCATCATCAAAAACTCGATATATGGAAATTGAAGGAAAGCAAAATCCATTAGATGGCGAACCTAATGAATACAAAAATCGGCGTGTTTTACCAATTCCTTTAGACGTAATCAGTTTTAACTGATTTTTATAGCTGATGCCACAATATCCTTTGAATTTGAACAAAAAGAGACAAAAAGTAAACTTGTTCAATAATTCTCTGTCATCCACCAGTCAGCACTTACTGAGACAACCGCCAAATCTTAATAGTATTGTCTTCACTAGCACTGACAAGGGTTTTGTCATCAGGACTGAAGGTAACGGATGTCACGGTGTTGGTGTGCCCTGCCAATGTGAGAATTTCCTCACCTGTGGCTGGATTCCACAGTTTGATGGTGCGATCGCGGCTACCACTAGCAAGAATTTTACCGTTGGCGCTGAAGGCTACGGATGTGACAGTGTTGCTATGTCCCGCCAGTGTGCGAATTTCTCTACCAGTATGTAGATCCCAAAGTTTGATGGTGCGATCGCGGCTACCACTAGCTAAAATTTTACCATCTGGGCTAATAGCTACGGTTGTGACTGTTTGAAAATTTCCTTCTAGCGTGCGAATTGGGTATCCCTTTGTTAAATTCCAGATTTTGATCGTCTTGTCAAAACTGCCACTAGCCAGGATCACGCTGTCGGGGCTGATGGCTACTGAACGCACCCAAAATGTATGCCCTGCTAGTGTCCGAATTTGCTCTCCTGTTGCTAAATCCCAAATTTTGATCGTGTTGTCATCACTACCAGTAACCAGAGTCTCGCTATCAGCACTGATGGCTAGGGCATGAACTGAATCAGAATGCCCCATGAGAGTGCGAATTTGTTTTCGTGTTGTCAGATTCCAGATTTTAATGGTGTTGTCATCGCTGGCACTAACCAGAATTTTGCCATCTGGGCTAATTACTACGACATTCACCGGCTGAAAATGCCCGTTGAGTGAAGAGATTTGTTTTCCAGTTGCGAGATTCCAAAGTTTGATTGTGCTATTGTCGCCACTGCTGGCAATGGTTTTGCCATCGGGGCTGATGGCGACAGATAAAACTGAGTTTTCGTGTGCTTTGAGGGTGTTAATTAGGGAAACCCTATCCAAAGTAATCTTTAGTGGTTGACCTAAAAGCGCTTCATCTTTGCCAGAATTATTATGGTGAATCAACCTAGAAACCAAAGTGGTCTGAATCTGGCGAAAATGTTTATACCAAGATTCTCCAAAGCCGAACAACATAATCAAAGCACTTACCAAGATTAGAATTCTCAGTAAGGGATAACTTTTTGGTAAAGATGGTGCCCTAGTTGGTGGTATTTTCCCAGATGATTTACCCGCTGGTGGTAAGGCGAGGAGTTGTTTTGGGGTCAAGTCTCTAAGGACTTCATCGGCTGACTGGTAACGTTCATGAATATCTTTTTTCAAAAGCTTGTCGATGACAAAATCCAACTCAGGATTTAATGGACTCCGTAAATATGCCCGCCAATTACTCACCCAGGCGTACCCAGATTCCATCCACAACTGAAAGGGCGAATTTCCTGTTAGCAGATGAAAGCAGGTAGCCCCCACACCAAACAAGTCGCTGGCGGGGAAAGCTTTACCATCTCGAATCTGTTCTAGGGGAGAATAACCATGTGAACCAATGGATGTGCCAGATTTTTGCTGAACTTTGGCGGTGAATTGCTTTGAGGAACCAAAATCAATCAGGCTTAATCGCCCATCGCTTTTATGGCGGATAATATTTTCTGGCTTGATGTCCCGATGAATGACTTTGCGATCGTGGATAAATTTTAGAATGGGTAATAAATCTAGCAAAATAGATTGAATTTCCCTAGCGTTATAAGACTTGCGCTGTTGCAACTCCTTTAACAAATTCTCCCCATTGATAAACTGCTGCACCAAGTATAGGCAGCCATCTTGCTCAAAGTAAGCTATTAAAGTTGGAATTTGGGGATGTTCCCCAAGGTCTTGTAGACGCTGGGCTTCTTCAGCAAACAACTCCATCGCCTTTTTTTGCGACCAAGTTCCTTGAAATTTTGGAGCTAACTGCTTGATAACACAACGTTCATTGAGTTTATCTACATCTTCTGATAGATAGGTTCTGCCAAATCCCCCCTCATCTGAAAGGACTCGGATCACACGGAAGCGATTTCTTAAAAGTGACACCAGCGGGGTGCTACAACTTTGGCAAAACTTCTTTCCATTAGAATTCAGGGGATTTGAGCAATCGGGATTTAAGCAGCAGATCATGATCTGACAGGCGCGACTGCATGACAACTTAGGCTAAGTTTGCCCCGAACTTTCCCTTAATAAAATTGACTCTCGGTTACTGGTGGTAGAAACCCCTGTTCTGGGGATTGGGGAATTACTTATATAGTTAGCGTTTGTAAATAGTAGTCAGTCTTCCTCTTCTGTGGAAAACTACGAGAGCCATAAGATTAATTATTCTATCGATTATATAATAATTTGAATATAAATAATTTTCTGAAATATTAAACCTAGTAAATTTGCTTGTATATTGACAAGCAATAACAAACTAAGTATTGAAGATAAACCCTGATTAATTAATCATCACTGAATATCAAGTATAGTTAAAATAATTACTAAATTTGTTTTGGCTATTTTAAATCGCAGATGATTAGTTATTCATTTGATACTTAAGATCAAAAATGCTTCTAGCTGTGCTACCTTGTTTCCTTGAGCCTTGCTCTCAATTTCCGAATGGCATTAGCAGTTCTGGCTACAGGTGGCATGTATACATCATAATTTTCGTATTGTATAATTTCGTGTTTTGTAATTTCATATTTGGTAATTTCGTGTTGCGTAATACTTCTATTATTCAATTTTTGGGTAGTTAAACAGTTCGCCAAATTAGGTGAATAGCGATCATTACCTAAAGCTTTGATCACTTCATCAGCAGTCTTAAATCGATCCTCTAAGGTAATTTTCACCATCTTTCCTAAAATCTGGGCGAAACTGTTACTGATATTTACGTGTTTTTGCCAAGATATTTCACCAGTGTTATGGTCGTAATCCAGTTCTAAAGGGCTTTTTGCTGTCAACATATAAATACAAGTTATACCCAGTGCATAAATATCACTGGCATAAACTGGACGCAGAGAAAACTGTTCAGGTGGTGCAAATCCCCTAGTCCCGATAAAGTTGGTATTTGCGTGATTAATTGAGTTTTCACAAGCATCAGCTAATTGCTCTTTCACCGCACCAAAATCAATCAGCACTACCCGCCTATCATACTCACACCGCAATAAATTCTGGGGCTTAATATCCCGATGAATCACATGATGTTTATGAAGATACTGTAATACAGGTAATAATTCCTGTAGAAATTGCTTAACTGAGGCTTCACTTTTGGGCCCAGTTTGCCGCACTTCTCGCGCTAAAGTTAAACCCGGCACGTATTCTTGAATTAAAAAGAACTCTCCATTCGTCTGAAAGTAGTCTAATAGCATGGGAATTTGCGAATGACTACCGAGTTGACCCAAAGTTCTTGCTTCTTTTTCAAAGCGCATACATGCTCTTTGCCAACTTTGGGGGCTAGTTACTTTCGGACAAAGTTGTTTAATGACACACAGCGGATTCCCAGGTAATACGGCATTTTTGGCTAAAAAAGTGACGCCAAAACCACCTCGACCTAAAATTTGTAGTATTTCATAGCGATCGCGAAATAACCGTTTAGAACCACACATCTGACCAAGCTGAGTTTGCTGTGAAATAATCTGTTGAGAATTCGTTATTTTCTGAGAAAAGCGATTCATTAGTATAAAATATCTGCTCTGAAATGTCTCTAATTCTACGACAATTTTTTATTGGCAACAGTAAAATTACTGGGTCTTTGCCAAATCCTTATTAGTCTTCTATTAAAAATTTAAAAAGTAAAAATAAATTTTTGTAGAACTAAGTAAGTCGGCAATGATAAATCAAACTATGTTAACACCATTTTTTTGTGAAGCTGCATACAGCACTTACGGCAGCTATGAGGTACATTCTCAAAGCTGAAAGCTATGCTAAGAGAGGGACAAGGAGAAAATTGTATTGCATAATAGCGGGAAGCGCTGTATAATTCACCCCCGATGCCTTGGGGAGACTACAGGGGGTTATTATTATGTGCATTGTGCATCTTCATACAGAATTGGTATAAGTAATATAAAAATCTTAGAACATACTTGTAGTATATCGCCAAGTGTAATACAAACCTTTAATTCAGGGTACTTCTAGGTATTTTTGTGTGGCTGTCTTTAAATCTATTCTTGGGCAAGGTATATTTACTAATATTTCATACTTATAAAAATACAGCAGATTTCAAGTTAGTGGGGGACATGAGCTAAGTCTTAAAACCAGGTATAAAGCCATTTTGCTTCTGTTAGCGCAGCAGGGCGTAGCTCATTCTGACCGGAGCTTTCGGAGTCTCTGGCTCCGCTCCTAAATTCTGAATTCTGCTGTATATTCATTTAGCTTATATTCTCTAAAAGAAATATAAAATGCCGTTTTTAAGCAATTTTACTGATTTTGCTTCAAACTAAGAATATAGTCAACACCAATTTTCAAACGGAGAAGGTTAATATATGAGTTTGATAGATGGTATATTCCTGACACTGTTAAATACTGTTGCCTGCCTAGCACTGCCTAAGCTGCTATCTCTAATTCTGCATGGCAAAAGTCAATACACTGAACCATTGCCATCTGCTTCACAAGATTAAAACTGTGAAATTACCAGTTTTTCTTAGTGTTCACTGAGCTTATCTATAGCGGTTCCCATTCAGATGAGGTGCAACATTATATTGCAAGGTGTAGTAGCACCGCACATTGGTGTCAACTTAGGTGAAAACAAGTCTAGAACTAGCTTTTAGATTGCCTCGTTCCCAGTCTGAGACTGGGAACGAGGTTTTAAATAAATGATAGAATTGCACTTTATTTCCTTCTAAACACTTGTATTTTTTTATCATTTAAATATTACTAAAAATTAGTATAGTTGGCGCGATCGCTAATCAGTAATATAATATCTTTTTACTTGTTGTATAAGAATAAACTAACTTTAGAAAAATGTCTGCGATCGCACATCTGGAGTTCATATTGTAACCTAGCAGTATCTAACAATTGACGTAGACAATATTTGATGTACAGATTATTAAAAAATCCCATCTGGTTAAAAGCTTTAGTGATTTTTATATTAACATTGGGAATATTTTTTCGCTTTACTAATTTAGATAAAAAGATTTATTGGGGAGATGAAACTTTCACATCACTAAGACTTTCAGGCTACACAATAAAAGAGGTAAATAGCCAACTGTTTGACGGTAGAATAGTTACTATAGAAGACATCCAAAAATATCAACGCACCAATTCTCAAAAAGATTTCACTGATACTATTAAAGGATTAGCATTAGAAGAACCGCAGCTTCCACCGCTATATTTTCTCATAGCTAGGTTTTGGGTAAAACTTTTTGGTAATTCTATTGCAGTAACGCGGAGTATTTCTGCACTCATAAATCTGCTAATCTTCCCTTGCACCTATTGGTTGTGTTTAGAATTATTTGGTTCATCACTGGTAGGGTGGGTAGCAATGGCAATTATGGCTGTTTCACCTTTTAATATGTTGTATGCCCAGGAAGCAAGACCTTATAGTTTATGGGCAGTGACTATTCTTCTATCAAGTGCATCATTTTTGCGAGCATTGCGATTAAAAACAAAGCTGAGTTGGTTACTCTATGGAATAACGATAACTCTTGGCTTATACACATACTTACTCACTATATTAGTAGCAATTGGGAACGGAGTATATGTGTTGATCATTGAACGCTTCCGATTTACTAAAACTGTCATTGCTTATATTCTCGCGTCATTATTGGCGATTCTAGCGTTTTTCCCGTGGATATTGGCTATTATTGTTAATTTTAATAGTTTTCGAGAAACTTCAAAGTGGGCATTTGAAACTATGCCAATATCAAATGTCATTCAGGAATGGATGAGAAATATCAGCTATAGCTTTATGGATTTTTGGTATTTCTTTACATATTTTCCAGATTCTAAATTTAATCTATCTTTCGGTACTTATCTAATTCCTCTACTTTTGATTTTGGTTGGATACTCAGTTTATTTTATTTGCCGTGAAACTCCTACAAATATCTCGATTTTTATTCTGACATTGATGGGTACTAGCTCTCTACCCCTAATACTGTCAGATTTAGTTTCGGGGGGATATCGGTCGATTATGGCAAGATATTTTGTTCCTTCTTACATAGGTATTTATTTATCTGTAGCCTACTTATTTGCTAAAAAAATAAATTCTATAAATAGAGGGCTATTTATCACTAACTTATGGAAATTATCTTTGCTTGCTCTTCTAATGGGAGGAATTATCTCTTTTTCTGTTAGTTGTCAGGCAGAAACTTGGTGGACTAAAAGAACTCTTGACCATGTTATAGTACCCAAGCTAATTAACCAAACTCCTCATCCACTATTAATCCTTGAAAACTCTATGCCAATGGTAGCTTCTCTTAGTTATTTACTTAATTCAGACGTTGAGTTCCAGTTTATAAAAACTAAAAAGCTCCAAATTGTTCCTGACAAATTCAGCAATGTGTTCTTACTGGAGTCTCCCAAATTTCCAGTAAATAAATTTGAGGAAGAGCAAAAATTCAAAGGGAAGCTTGTCTACAAAGGTCGAAAGCAAAATCTATGGAAACTAGAGGATAATTCAGGCGTAAAATAGGGAGCATCTCACTTTTGTAACAACACGCCTACTCTGGCGAATGGAATTCGCCGCTATACAAACAAAACCCACCTCCGTGGGTTTAAAATTCTTTGAGTCCGCGTAGACGGACTTAGTTTGTGTAGCCGCGATTTCTAATCGCCTGGTATATTTGCTCGAACAGAATTCATTCTGACTCCTGAATTCTGTTCGAGAAAATTAGGTAAGAGAGAAAAATACAATTATTTGCGATTTTCACGCCGCCACTTACTACGTACTAAGCGAATTTCATCAAAATTATAGCTTTCACCTAGTTGTTCTCGAATTGGTGTCAAAGAGATATCACCAAGTACTTCTAAAACTTGCCAAATTTTTTGTTGATGTTCAAGAGATACTAACTGATTTAAATCTACGGACTGATTTTTTTCAATTAAATCTGCCAAATGACGAATAATTGTTGTAGGGCGAATGTTGCGTTTTTTGGCAATTTCATCAACACTCAAACCTTGTTTATGCAATTGAAATGTGAATATTTCTGTGTCGGAAGGTAAGCTAATAGAGGGTGTAAAATTAACCTGTGGTGGATCTAGTAAACCTTTTTCTTGGCGATAGGCGCGAATTTCTGTGAGAAATTTATCACCATATTGGGAAAGTTTGTGGCTGCCGACGCCCGAAAGTTTACCAAATTCGGTTATTGTTGTAGGCTGTTGCTGTGCCATTAATTTCAGGGTAGAATCCTGAAAGACAACGTAAGGTGGAACGGCTTGTTCATCGGCAAGTTGTTTACGGAGCGATCGCAACCTCTGCATTAATATTTCCGCTTCAACAGCTTTTTCACTCCCTTCTTCCCAATTAATCTTCTGTGCTACCGGAACAGCAAGGGAAACTGTGTGCTGTCGCCGCATCACTTCCCAGCTGAGAGGGTTTAGTTTCAAAACTGAGTAACCATCGCTAGTCTGTTCTAGCAAACCTTGATGTAAAAGCGATCGCCCCAGCATTCGCCATTCATCTACACTTTTATCTTTGCCAATACCGTAGGTAGAAAGTTGATCGTGTTCATTTTGGACGATTTTCTGGCTTTTTGCCCCCCGTAACACATCAATAATGTACAGCATCCCAAATCTTTCTTTACAACGCGCCACACAAGATAAAAACTTCATGGCTTCAATTGTCCAATCTTGCATTGGTTTGGGATAACGGCAATTATCGCAGTTACCGCAATTTCCCGGAAAACGTTCTCCAAAATAACCTAGCTGGATTGTCCGCCGGCAGACAGTACCTTGAGCATAGTCAATAACTTGACGCAGTTGTTGTTTAGCAATCAACTGTTCTTGAGGATCGGTTTTTTGGTCAATACTCCATTCAATGGTTTTAATATCACTAAAACTGAAAAAAAGTGTACAACGGGATGGTTCGCTATCTCTTCCCGCCCTACCTGATTCTTGATAATAACTTTCTAAATTACGCGGTAAATCAAAGTGAATTACTAACCGCACATCTGGCTTATTAATACCCATCCCAAAGGCAATTGTTGCGACCATGACACGCACATCATCTCGAATAAATCGAGTTTGATTGCTGCTGCGTTCTTCATCAGTTAATCCGGCATGATAAGATAAGGCGGCAATTTTATCATTTTGCAATTTAAAGGTAAGTTCATCAACTTTTTTTCGCGTCAGACAATAAATAATTGCTGAACCATCACTTTCTCGAACTAGTTCTAATAATTCAGCATAAGCAGACTTGCTTTTAGAACGAACTTCATAGTAAAGATTTTGACGGTTAAAGCTAGCAATGTGGATACTGGGTTGCTTTAGCCCTAGTTGTTGAATAATATCAGCACGGACGCGATCGGTTGCTGTGGCGGTGAGGGCAAGGGTAGGAACATCAGGATAACGTTTCCGCAGAGATTTCATCTGGCGGTATTCTGGGCGGAAGTCGTGTCCCCACTCAGAGACGCAGTGAGCCTCGTCAATGGCAAAAGCCGCAATGCCAATTTTTTCCTTGACTAAATCGAGAAATGGGAGAAATCTTTCACTCAACAGACGTTCTGGGGCGACGTAAAGTAATCTAACTTTGCCGCTGAGGATAGCTTCTTCCCGCGATCGCACTTTATAAGGATTCAGACTACTATTTAAAAATGTGGCAGCAATGTTATTATTCCGTAATCCTTCCACTTGGTCTTGCATCAAAGCGATTAATGGCGACACCACCACCGTTAAACCTTTTTTGATCAATGCAGGTAACTGAAAGCACAGAGATTTTCCCCCGCCCGTAGGCATAACAATCAATAAATCTCGATTTTGCAGCGCATCTTCGATAATTTGCCGTTGTCCGGGGCGGAATCTGTCGTAACCGAAGTGATATTTCAGCGCTTGTTCGAGATTGGGGTACTGAAGCATAGCGATCGCTTTTTCGGAGGCGTTCTGCGTGGGTAGTTATTAAAGATATCAGGATTTTAACTCACTTCGTCGTTAGCTTTGGTCAGACTTGCCTTTCTCTACTATGCTTTTTGGTATGTGTGAAGAAGGCTTTTCTGACTTTTCACTCCCACTTCCCTTAAATAACTTGTTTAAATTTAGGTTAATAAAAAGTTATTTATCCTTAACCATTGTTTTATAATGCCCCTTAACTACAGCATCTAGCTCAAGTTATCGCAGATTCAGGGGAAAAATTTGATGAACCAGGGGCAACGTAATCCTAAATCAAGGAAATATTTGACTGAATTAGTTCAGACTTATATTGTGAAAGCTTTACACGCTGCCAGACAATGGCGCGTACAACTAATAGGAAATTGGTTGTATAAGTATTCTTCGTGGGGTGTTGCGTCCCTATTCTTCGTCGGAGTTAGCTTGAGTATTGTGATGGCTGCCTGCTCTCCACCTAATGCCAATAATCCTACTGGTAATGCTGCTGCAACTTCCCAAACTGATGTAACCTTAAACTTTGTTTCTTACTCAGTTACTAATGCAGCATACCAGCAGATAATTCCCAAATTTATCGAACAGTGGAAGAAAGAACATAATCAAAATGTCACTTTCAATCAAAGCTATGATGGGTCAGGTTCCCAGACTCTTGCCGTGATTGATGGTAAAGAAGCTGATGTGGTACACCTATCACTTGCCCTTGATATTAATAAACTTGTTCAAGCAGGTTTTATTCAACCGGGGTGGGAAAAAGAAGCCCCTAATGATGCAATTGTTACCAAATCTTTAGATGCGATCGCTATTCGTGAAGGTAATCCCAAAAATATCAAAACTTGGGCAGATTTGGCCCGCAATGGCGTAAATGTAGTTACACCCGATCCTAGAACTTCTGGCGGCGCTCGCTGGAATTTCCTTAGTCTCTGGGGTTCTGTGACAAAAACTGGCGGAAATGAAAATCAAGCTATAGACTTTACCTCCAAAGTCTATAATAATGCACCTTTATTACCTAAAACGGCTAGAAATGCCACTGAACTATTCTTGAATGATAATAAAGGTGATGTTCTGCTCAACTACGAAAACGAGATGATTTTGTTAGCAAAAAATGGTCAAAAAATCTCGTATGTTGTGCCTGATGTTAATATCTCCATCGATAATCCTGTTGCTGTTGTAGATAAAAATGTCGATAAACATCGCACTAGAGCAATTGCAGAAGCATTTATCAAATTTCTTTACACCCCAGAGTCGCAACGAGAATTTACCAAATTAGGATTTCGTCCCGTTGACTTGACTGTTAGCAAAGAAGTTGAAAGCAAATTTCCCAAAATTAAAACTCTTTTCAAAGCTCAAGATTTAGGAGGATGGGACGAGATTCAGAAAAAATTCTTTGATGAAGGTGCAATCTTTGACAAAATTCGAGCGAAAAAATCTTAGAATTTTCGTTATATAATCATCTTCTCTAAAGCGATTTGCAAATCTTTTGTCAAATCGCTCACAGCTTGTTTAGCCGCCAGGCGATCGCCCTGACAATTCCGAGAGCGTTCTGTAACTGAAATTGGCTCTCCTACAGTGATTTGTGCCTGTCGCAGACCTAACCGAGGTCGCCCCGGAAGTGTTGTATCTTGAATTCTAGAAAGCATATCAAATACAAGCAAAGCTGTTTCTGTAAACCGTTCCGCCGTTGGTTTTTCCTGAATATAAGTAGCTGTGACTGCAACAAAACTTTCCACTATCCGCATGTGTCGCATCCGCAAGTCTGCTTCCTCGGCAATCCAGTCTGCTAAACCGCGTTTGAAGGGTGATAAAGCATTAATATCTGGCAAATCTTCTCGGTAAATGTAACTCCAGCCAGCCTCTTCTAAGCGGCGACAACGGTCAATAAAATTACCCTGTCCTTGAACTTCAAAATATTCCTCAGTAACTTGTAAAGCCTTATCTAATAAATGATGGAGTCGGGCAATTAATACCTGATTAGTATTAGGATCATCAGTTGAAATGGTTTTGGGTATGTCTTGATGATAAAAGCGACGATAAAACTCTTCCATCTCGCTAATCAGATATTCAGCCAACCTACAGAGGCGTTGATAGTAAATATCTTCACGATTACCCGAATGAATTTCCAAAACTTTCAAGCCGCTATCAGCTTCCAATTTACTCAATAGCCAATCTAGTTTAGACCAGGGTGGCTCAACGTAACTATATTGGATAGCGATCGGCACAACGATTACAATCTCAGTCCGGTTAGCTTTTTGTAAGTCTTCTACACACCAGAACCCCATTTGAGCAACACCAGGTTCCAAGGGGCTAACAATACCACTGTGACCATTAGTACCGCCTTCCGGCGCTACTGCGATCGGTAGTTCGCCATTAGCAAACAACTCCCGTGCATTTTGGATCGCTTGCCGATCTAGTCGTCTACCACGACGAACAGGTACACCTCCCAACCGAGAGAACAGCCAACCTAGCCATTTTCCCGCCCAAACTGTCATACCCCGATCGTAAAGAAAATAGCTGTGGACTAGGGATGGTAGTGTAATCCCTTTTTGACGAGCAACTTTTGGCACAATCCGAGAAAGCAAATACAGCATACAGAGGGGATCTTCCACCTCTGGGTGGCGAAATGCCAACAAAAGGCGAATTTTTCCAGCCTGGAATTGTTGATAAAGTTCAGCCAATACCTCAACATTCTTGGCTTCAATTTTGACAATCCCAGCTGGTAGCCAAGGGCGAGTACGAAACCGTAGTGCGATCGGCAATAACCACCTAACAATCTGGAGTACCAGCGGGTTCAACCGTTGGGGAATAAATTTTAGTGGTGGTTGAGTAGACTGAATCGATCTAGGCAAGCCGCTCTCCCGATTGTATTTTTAGCGATTGTACAACGTGGGGTCTTGGTTTTGCGTAAACCCGTAGCCTCTTGTCGTTAAACATTGCAATCCCCATAAGGTTGTTGGGATAAGGCACGAGGTAGGGGGCAGGAGTTATTTTTCCTTCATCTCCATCACTCAGAACTCAGCACCCAAAACTTAGCACTCAGCACTTTCAAGTCAAGAGGGTTTCAGCCTTGTTCATTTTTGTTAACATAAAAAATTAGTTTTAATGTTTAGGAAAATTTCGGAGTAAATAGCCAAATACAGCTAAATTCAACACAAAAACGACTACTTTTATCAGAGATATTCCCCCAATCAATTCATAAATCTCTGGTGGAATACTGATACCGACAAGCACCAATACCAAGACGTGTGCCCAACGCTTTTCGTACCATAAACCAACGGCTTCAATAGCCGTAACAATAGCATAGATTCCTGTTCCAATACCACTAAATGCCAGAGTTCTAGGATTTAAGTTAATAACTTTCCTTAAAAGCCAATCAATAATTATCGATTTACTTTCTAAAACATAGTCGTCTGAAAATGCTTCTAGAGTTTGATAATTTTTTAATGTCAATAATAAAGCGATCGAAGTAACCATAAGCAGCAAGGCGGCAAATGATTTGTAAAGAACAATTGCCACTAACCCCAATGGACGCTTTTCCAAACAACCCCCTAAATATATTAAGTCAAAAATTAATTAGCTGGCTTGGGATGATGCCAACTCAGACGCTTATTGTAGCAGGAGTTGATGGAAGCATCTCACCTTTGCATATTCGTTAGATCGCTGACGATATGTCATTGCGTTGGCGTAAGACTTCTAGCCGGGTATGCAACGAAGTGGAATGTACCTCTACGGGGATCTTGCTACGCATATAGCGGTTCCCATTCAGATGAGGTACAACATTATATCGCAAGTAGGGGCACGGCATGCCGTGCCCCTACGGCTGTACCTTACTAAGTTGAGAAACGTTATAACGTCTCCAAGAGTTGCGATCGCAAAGGCTTGGGATTGCTGCGCTCCGCTCGCAATGACAAAGCTCGTTTCCAGCTATAGGCTAGAAACGAGATATATGTCTAAAAGCTTGTTCTAGATTGGCTCGCCCCTCTCTACGAGACGCTGCGCGAACGTAGGCGGTTTTAACTCTAAGCCGAGGAACTCAGCACTCTTCATTTTCAGTTGACACCTATCCTACTAGCTACCAATAGAGTGTAGTAATGCTGTTTAGCGTCCAACTTGGTTAGAGATATTTTTGCCTGTCTGCGCTGCACTTTCCCCTACATCACTAGCAGTTTTTTGAGCGCCTTCTACATACCCAGATCCAAATTCTTTGAAAGCTTCTCCTGACTGTTGTCCAATCTTCTGAAGTCGTTCGCCAGGAGAAGCTTCTGTTTCACGAGCATCTTTAAACCACTGCCCTACTGTTTTCGGTCTTTGAGCATCATTCTGCTCTACCTGTTCGCGAACTCTCTCCTTTAAGCCTTTGTCATTTTGCCCATCACTAACATTCGTTGTCAGCACAAGAAAACCAACTAGGACAACAGAGAAAAAGGATTTTACGTGAAGTCCTTTAAGCAGGGAACTGATGTGACTAATCGTCCAATAAATCAAATTTGTCATGCCAATTAGCTTGTTTTTTTAAGTACAAATAAACATTAACTATAAAAAAGTGATTATCCTTCTAACAAAAGACATATCTCTGCTTAATTTTGACATCTCCCAAGCGAGATAAATTGGTGTAATTACTTTTGCTACTATACAAAACTACAGCCAATCACTCAAAATCGGTTGTGGTTGACTAGATTGCTCTATCCCATCCTGGCTAACAAATCAAAGCGATTTTCATCAACCTAGTGAAAGGGCGATAACTGAGATTACCATAAATTTCCAAAATTCATCCGAAAAAAGCATTTATCTGCTTAATAATAGCTTTTTCAGAAGTCTTACTCTTTGTTTATAAATCAGGCTTGAGATTCCTTCATCTGCCAAATGTAGCACCAAATACATTTTTAATGCTACATTTGGTTTTTAATACAGGTAGAAGTAAAAAAAACATATATCTTTAGATGTAAAAATTTTCTATTTTAAGACATAGATGCTTAATGGACAATTTCTAAAGAGTTACTAATAACAATCAATAGTCACATGACTTTTAGCTAGTACGCTGTGACGGAATTTTGCTTACCTTTAACAAGTTGCTCGATCAACTTGTCTGTTAATTGAGATGGTAGCTGTATTTCTGCTGTACTAGAGGCATTGTTTATCTGACTGAGTAGGTTTATATCGTAATCCCCAGATATTAGAAAGGCTTACAGACGAAAAACTACTTAACATTTTTCCTTAATATGAAAACTGCTTCAGGTGGAAAGCCAAAGGATGAAATACTGGATAACGAAATTAGCAATCTGTATAGTATTACTGTATGGCTTGTTGCTATCAATTGATTACGCAGAAGCAAACGAACTTCCAAATATTTCTCATCCTGATGTACAGCAGCTAAATGTACACCCAGAAGTTGAAAACTTAGCGAGTCCTGACAATAATCTTACTGAGATTAAAAAGGAAGATTTTTGCCGATTTAATGGCATTGTGAATAGGATTGATAAACTAGAGGGACTCTTCACACTTTATTGTAGTGAAGATTCAGGCAAAATCTACTTAGAACTTAAACCAGAGCAGCTAAATAAAGACTACCTAGCAATAGTGACATTGGAATCTGGCGTTGGGGAAAGTGGGATTTATAGTGGATTACCTCTTTCAGATTTTATCTTCTACTTCCAACGCATAAACAATAGATTACATTTTGTTGTGCGAAATGTTAAATTCCGTACAGAAAGTAGAGCAGAACAGCGATCGCTTGCTCGTTCATTTAGCGATTCCGTTCTTTATTCACTCCAAATAGCTACTATCGATCCAAAGAATCAAAATATTCTGATCGAGCTGAATGAACTGCTAATGCAGGATTTTCCGGGATTAACTTCCCTATTGAAATATTCTTTACAGGCTGATTATCGATTAGATGCACGCAAGTCATATTTCGGTGATGTTAACAGCTTCCCGGAAAACGTAGAGATTGATTCTATTTATGGTTTTTCATCACTAGAAGGATCGAATTTAGTTAGCCTACCCGACAGCAGGGCGCTGACTCTGAAGGTACATTACAGTTTTTCTCAACTGAGAGAAAACAATGGTTATATTCCTAGACTTGCCGATGACAGAGTGGGATATTTTATTACTGCTTTCCAAGATTTCTCTAATAAGAATCCTCACGAATCATTTGTACGTTACATCAATCGCTGGTATTTAGAACCATCCGATCCTAAAGCCCCTTTGTCTCCACCCAAAAAGCCAATTGTATATTGGATTGAAAATGCTGTACCCCTAGAGTACCGCGATGCGATTCGTGAAGGCGTTTTGATGTGGAACAAAGCATTTGAAAAAGCCGGATTTCAAAATGCCATTGAAGTGCAGCAAATGCCAGATGATGCTGATTGGAAAGCAGCTGATGTACATTACAACACTATTCGCTGGTTGAATTCTTTAGATGCAGGTTTTGCTAGAGGGCCGATGCGCGTCAACCCATTCACTGGGGAAATATTGGATGCAGATATCATCGTGGATGCCAATATGGTGCGTTTAGTTCAGCAAGAATATCACGCGCTGATGGAAGTCAATTCATCATTAGGAACAAACCCATGTCAAGAAAAGGCAGGAGAACATGAGAACGCGAGGAAATTCGTGGATACATTCTTTGCGTCATCTCCCACTGCTCTTTTTTCCTCTGAGTTCTGCTATGGTGTGGAGTCTTCAAATCAAGCAGCTATAGGGGCGCTGGCGTTATCAGTTTTGCAAAATGCTACACCCAGTAGTGAAACAATGAAGGAGTATGTGCATCAATATTTGCGTTCTCTCATTGCTCACGAAGTCGGGCATACTCTGGGTTTGCGCCACAACTTTCATGGCAGCACCATGTTAGTGCCTGAAGAATTAAATAATACTGAAATCACTCACACCAAAGGTTTAGTGGGTTCGGTGATGGACTATCTACCTGTGAATATAGCACCGCAGGGAGTACAGCAAGGTGACTATTTCCCCAGAGTTATTGGCCCTTATGACGAGTGGGCTATTGAGTATGGTTATAAAAGAAACCCATCGGCAGCGCTTGAGGCGATTATTCCAGAATCAGAAAAAAGTTTTTTAGATCAAATTGCACTAGCGTCACCTCAACCAGAATTATCTTACGCAACTGATGAGGATATCTGGGACATCAATCCTTTGGCAAATGTCTGGGATATGAGTAGTGATGTGCTGGTTTATTCGCAGTGGCAAATGGATAATGCTCGTTTTATGTGGCAGCGCCTTGACAAGGGTTATCTATCGAAAGGAGAAAGCTATAGTAATCTACGTCTGAAATTCAATCGAGTACTTAAATATTATTTTCGGAACGCCACCTTACTTTCTAAATACATTGGTGGACAATCGTTTCAGTGTCTCCATACTAATGATGATGCTGCTTGGACATTTGTACCAGTTTCACTTTTAAAACAACGTCAAGCATTGACAAAATTGCAAGAGTATGTATTTGCTGAGAATGCTTTCAGTTTTTCACCCCAATTGCTGAATCAACTGGCACCGTCGCGCTGGGAACATTGGGGTAGTCCTGTACCTAACAACCGCCTTGATTATCCAATTCACGCTCGCATTTTGAGTTTCCAAAGTGCGATATTGCGATCGCTATTAGACAGCGATCGCCTAAATCGCTTACAAGATATAGAATTAAAAACTCTGCCTGGGCAAGCTCTTTCCATTCCAGAACTATTAGACACTCTGCAAACAGGCATCTGGACAGAAGTTTTAACCCCTGGAGAACCAAAGCCAATTTCTAGCATCCGCCGTTCATTGCAACGAGAATATCTAAATATTTTGCTCCAGATGATGTTGGGTGTTACCAATACACCTGAAGATGGGCGGACATTGGCTTGGCATGAATTGCGCCAACTGCAAAAAGCCATTGATGTCAGACTCAAACAAATTGGTGAAAGTCTTGATATTTACACCTTAGCCCACTTAGAAGCTTCTGGCGATCGCATCACTAAAGCATTAAACTCGCAGTTACTCTCTAGGTAGCAACAGGAGGCAGGGGGCAGGGAGCAGGGGGCAGGAGTTGTTTGTCCTTCATCTCCATCACTCATTACTCATTACTCATTACTCAGCACTCACTAAATATACATAGCAAAGTAGTCCTCATAAATTTCAGTATTGGTTGATAGCGTTTGCTCTACTTTTTCACGATCTACATCGATCGCCAAAGTTGTGCCATTGCTTAGACTTCCTTCCGGTATGAAATCGCCACAGTATTCATTGGCGGGTACGGCTTCGTTCATCTTTTTGGGATAGCTCAAACCCAGATGGCTCATAATAGCGATAAATTGATCGCGGGTGCGATTAGTAAATCGGGGATTGAGGCGTTTTTCTTCGCCAATAGTGGAAACAGTTCGCCCTTTGTAGTCATGGGCGGGATAAACCTGGGTTTCCTCTGGGAGAGTAAATAACTGCTGCGTAACTGTATCGTACAGAGTACCCGCATCGCCCGATTGAAAGTCTGTGCGTCCACAACCGCGAATCAATAAGGCATCTCCAGTTAACAGATGGATATTGTTGACTAAATAAGCTAGATGGCTGTCAGTGTGCCCTGGTGTGGCGATCGCCTCAATTCGCACCGCCCCCACAATTAAGGTTTCGCGATCGCCAAGGGAGTTATCCGCAGACTTAGCAGTGGCATTTTGGGGCACTATTACCTGACAACCTGTTTGCTGTCTCAGTTTACCAGCACCAGTGATATGGTCAGCATGGATGTGAGTTTCCAAACAGTAGCGAAGACTCAACCCCAAGTCATCCAGCACTTGTAAATCACGGTCAACCTGCTCTAATACTGTATCTACCAGCACCGCATCTTTAGTCTTACTGTCCGCAATTAAATAGGTGTAAGTGCTGGATTCTGGGTCAATGAATTGGCGAAACAATAGCGTTGACTGGGGTATAGCGGCTCGAAGGTCGCCGGAATCTTGTTCAGGGGCGCGAGAAATGGGCGAAAGGGGACGTACCCGCACTGGTAGCGACTGCAACACTGTTGCCGCCAATACCTGAGCTTGTTCGCGCAGTTCGGGGACAGCGATCGTTTCCCACAAATTGCCTTTGCGTGGCGTGCCCAAGGTATAAAATAGGCTGGAACGCTTGCCCTGAGCATCTAATACAGCACCATCAGGGGCAGTATCCAAACCCAAACCGATATCGTTGGGGTGGATCAATCCTTGGGTGCGTAAATTAGCAATTAGGGATTGGGGCGATCGCTGATAATTTGCCTGTACTCCGGTGCAATTTACTACGCGGCTAACTTGCAAGACCTGATTCGCTTGCGTTTGGCGTTGGCGAATGGTTACAGCCACCGCGTTAGGTGTTGTTTGATAATCCTGAATCCGCCCGGCGGTAATAGTTAGTTGCCCAGAATCCAGCATTGCCTGGACAACCTTACCAATATTGGGGGCAATTCGATGCCGATGCACATCCCAATAGGGGGTAGCATGGCGCAAAAGCCGTTTTTGCTCCACGCGGGGCAGTTGTTGCCAGAGTTGTTGAGTGATGGGACGCAGGGAGTCAATCACCGATCGCCAGTTGTAGCCTTGCACTGTCGCCGTCTGCACCTCGCGGCGAACGCGCCGCAGCAAGCCTCGAAGCGTTTTCGGCGCGGTGTCTGGGGTCAAAAATGCGGGGTAAGGTTTAGTCGATTGATGCGGTAGCGGAAACAAGCCCCGGCGAGACACGGCATAAATTTTGCCCCGATGGTTGCGACTGTGGAGTGACACCACCATATCCACCATCGTCAGTCCAGTACCAATTAGCAATACAGATGCATCCGACTCAAGCTCTGCCAAGGCCTCGGCTGACCAAGCATGACGCAGGTAGGGAGTGTCATTATCCTCAGAGGATTGCGATCCAGGAGGGGCGGAAGGTGCATTTCCCAGTGCCAATACAATTTTGTCTGCCACGAAAGTGCGGCTGCTACTTAAGGAGACGATCGCACCTTTGGCTTGTGGCTCCACCGCCACCACTTCATCAATAATGCGCTCCAGTCGGACGTTACTTGATGCTGTGGCTTCAGCTTCTTCCAAAATCGACTGGATATAAAGCCCGAATATCTGACGGGGAATAAAGCTGCTGGCATTCAAATCGCTGGGCAGAAATGCCGCCAACTCACTGCGGTTATAGTTTAACCAGCGCAGCAGATGACTGGGATCGTCAGGAAAGGCACTCATCTTACCTGCGGATACATTCAGCAAGTGGCTGATGGTGTCCGTGCTGTAGGCAACTCCCTTGCCAATGTCGTGACTGCGTTCAATCAGTTTAATCAACAAGGGGCGATTGGCAGTTTTTAATAGGTGAGCCGCTACTAGAGAACCACTAAAGCCAGCGCCAACGAGGGCGATCGTGGTGGTTGAAGGATGTGCTATCAGGACATTAGAATACATCAGAGTGCTAGATATAGTGTATGGTAACTATTTTCTCAATTAATTTAAATACTATATACTTATCGGTTTTTAGTATATTCTCCCATGTTTTCTATTCTAACTTGACTATGAAAATGTTTCCTAACTCTTAAAGATATCGCTGCAATAAACCAATAAAAACTTCTGGGATTTCCAGATGAGGTAATATCCCGGCATCTGCGATCGCAGAAAAATCTCGAATTGCCCTGGGATTTAGATTTGCCAAGCGTTGCCCTAATTTGATGTTAGTAAATTGTGCTTTCTCTCCCCAAAAAATGACGGTGGGAATTGTCAATTGTTGAATATATAAACTCAAGTCAAAGTAAAGATCGCCCCGCAAAAATGCCAAGGCGGCAAATTTGGCATTAGGCTGTTGTGCAGAAGTTAAATAAGCCTGTACAATCTCTGGGGATAGTCGTTGTGACTTAGCAAAGAGAAAACTTTCTAAAAAATTGCGGACTGCAATTTCATTTTCAGCCCCAAGCATATAAATAAAATTGTCCAACAAAGGCGTATTGATTACCGAAAGCGGAAGTCTGCGTCCAGCACCCTCTCCAAAATCATCAAATCCAGAGGGGGAAACTAAAAACAGTGCTTTAAATAAATTGGGTTGAACAATAGCGAGGCGAATAGCAAAAGCGGCTGTGAGAGATGAGGCTACCACTGTCACAGGCTGGCGACAAGTTTGGATGATAAACTCTGCGATCGTGCTGAGATAATCCCTAATTTTATAATCCCGAACTGGATGGGCCGATTCTCCCCAGCCGATGAGATCGGGGGCTAAAATGCGGTAAGTAGAGGCAAAAGCTGGGTAAACTTTAGACCATTCATAAGCAGACGCGCCACCACCAAAGTTATGGAGAAACAGTAGTGGGGGTAAATCTTCAGTGTCAGCGAACGCCCAAGGTGCATTTGTTTGGGTATAGTAAACCATTGCCCCCAACGATGTATGGATGATTTTATGTCCAAAGCCAGGAGGTTGAAACTGAAGCATAAAATTAAAAAGTTTAGTTTAGTAAAAATATCCCTAGACTTGGCGAATTAATAGGGGGTCTAACCCATCATTCCTCATTACTCTGATTTCAGTCCGTTTCAACGGACTTGAACTATTAGCCCGAAATTTATTTCAGGGCGGGAAAGGAACGCCAAACGAAGGTTTAGGGGTGAGGGGTCGAAACCCATCAAGAATTGACCAACAGTCTCATTGAATTCGCCGCTATAGGAGACTTTACCCACTTCCGTGGGTTTCAAATTCTTAGAGTCCGCCTGCGCGGACTACCCTGCGGGAAGCTGCAAAGCGTCTATGTTTTTGTAGATGCGATTTCTAATCGCCAGGTATATTTGCTAATTGATAATTCATAATTTATTCTTGCTTTTTGTCAGCATCTCCTGTGATTTGCACAAGTTGATGAAGGTTCTCACCACTAATATGATATGCTCCCCCAAAACCAACTACAAAACGACCTTCACTTGGAGTTAGCCGAAAAATCCGAAAGTCAGACAAGCCGCGTAAAACGTCGATAATTTCACCAAATCGCCCTTGAAATTGCTCAACAATTTGATTCCAATTGTCAGTTTCACGCTCTATCAAAGTTGCTGTACAATCAAAACTCAAACGACGACGGGCAAAAATTAGATTACTCTTAGCTTCATCCTCGATAAACAAGACACTAACATGAGGATTGGCATAGAGATTTTTGGTATGAGTCGAAAGACCACTGACGTAAATGTAGATATTTTTGGAATCATCCATTACAAAAGGAGCATAACTAGCATTGGGTATTGCTTGGGCGCTCACGGTGCTAATGATTACACTCTCAAAAGCTTCAGAAAACTTTTCGTACTCAGCTTGAATGTTTTCAAGTTGACTCATAAGTAAATTACCGCTAGGAACACCTAATTAAGTATCCTAACGTGATTTGAGCGATGTCTACGCTCCAGAGAATGTCCAAAAAATAAAAGCGATCGCTCCCTTTAACTAAAGAGCGATCGCTAATTTTTCGATTCGAGAATACAGCTTAAGCTGCAACAGGTTCCAACAATTTGATGTCAGAAAAGATAAATTCCTGAGTAGAAAATTCTCCTGCTGTCTCGGTGCGAATCTCCCGACGATTTAGAATGAAATAGTCACCAACTTTTTCATACTCATCAATAAATTCGCTTCTACCACCTTTTTGTTCCCCAGTTTTGGGGTCATGGTACACAGAGTCATAGCGGTGGGACAGATAGCCTTCACCAGTATCGTGACTGCTAAAGGTGTCAATGGTCACAAAAGTACCGTGGATTAAGCGGTGAACATGGCAGACTTCATTATTGCGGACTTTGTATTTATCGCCTTCAGCCTTACCACCCATTAAAAGCTCAACCGCACCAGTTTCGTCAGTTTTACCATAGCTAAAGGTATTGGCGCTGTGAGTGTCTTCAAAACTGCGGCGGACGCGGTGAATTGCAATCTCCCAGGCTTGACCATGAATTGCTTTCTGGGCTGACTCATCATCTACATCCAAAACTTCGGCTTTGAGATTGGCAGTGATGATAACTTTGCCTGTAAACACTTTATCATCATGCTTAAAGGTAATATTTGCGGTATAACCGGGAAAATTCTTGTCCCAAGTATAGCGGTTTTCATAAGCAGCCCGGAAAAGTTCCTGAGCAGAGAGTTGTGTAACTGTCATGTGCTTCTCCTAGTCGCTACTGTAATTAGCGTTTTAGTTTCCTTGGTATTAGCATAGAAGTAATTGTTGAGGCTTGGATAGTCCCCAACTGGGTACACTTATGGCTAATTCTCTACACGCTGTATTTCATGCGATCGCCAATGTCCAGAATGAGCAAGAGTTAAGACTCGCTCTCACGGATCGAATTAGCGAGCATTTTGGCGTGCAAAATTGGGGTATTTATCTCCTTGATGAGCAGCCAACCACTGAGATTAATCTTTCAGGCATTCCGGCAGTATGCTTAGAGAGCAATCCAGTGGGGCGTTACGTGGTTGAACGTCATGCTCCCGCCCATGAGCAGCTATTATTATCACCAGGAGACTGGAAGCATTTTTGCTCTCGTTCCGATCACGAACACGTAATGACTGGGCCAATTGTTTCCGATGGTCGTCTTGTCGGCACTCTTAACTTGGCTCGTGACAAGGGAAATCCTGCCTTTAATGGCAACGATTTAGCTGACTTGAGCGCTTTATGCATTCATTTGTCAGCAAAAATGGCAACCCTACGGACAAAACCCAAAATATCCAATTCCCTTTTAGTGAGTCCTCTAACAGCGCGTGAGTTAGAAATTGCCGATTTGGTGGCGCAGGGGTTAACGAATGCCGAAATAGGGGAAAAACTTTGGATTACGCAAAATTCCGTCAAACAAGCTTTGAAAAGGATGTTTCGGAAGTTGAAGGTTTCAGCACGTGCAGAAATGGTGGCAAAGCTACAAGATATACAAGTTTCTTGAAGGAGGCATCTGCAAGCAGGATGACAGAATGATGCATGAAAACTTTAATTCTGGGTATAAAATCCAGTTTTAAAAGAAGAATTGTATTGAGTAGAATGCAGCAAGATGCAATTCTTCTTACCTGAATTTCACACTTTTAAACGTGGGTTAATCCTGCCTCCTGCCTTGCCTACGACACGCTGCGCTATCTGCCTTCTGTTGTAAAGACTCTAACTGATGGTAATCTAAGATTGTTGAACCCAATTAAATAAAAACTTTTGTTTTTGACAGTTTTATTTTTTGGACAATAGTAATATAAATCGTGAATAAAGTCTTTAACAATTAAGACTTAGTTATGATTGTAAGTAAGTTCTAGAGAAGTTAGTTAGTTTTTTAACAGGAGAAGTAGGGTGCTTAACAACCTTCATCAGTTACTATCTCCCCGTCAGTGGGGAATTTCCCTCGCGGGTTTAGGCTTACTTCTCGGTTTGGGCTTTATAGCCAAGCAGACTCAAGTAATATCATTTACAGATTCTCGATTATCATCGGCTCAGATTAACAAAACCTCTGAAAACTCTCTTCTGTCGCAGTTGAGAAAAGTTCGAGAGCAGAGAAGTCAACTTAATGCGGCTTCTGGAGGCGGAAAAACAATACCTACAATCACAGCGCTGGTTCCAGGTAATCAGGGAGCTACAAAAAGCGCAAGAGTTTTACCAAAAGCAGATTTTCCTGTAAAAGATGGAATTTACCTCTATGGTCAATCCCCAAACCCAAACCAACTTGGTCAAGGTTATATCATATTTCAAAAGCAGCAAGCCAAGGTAACGGGTGCTTTGTATATGCCCCAATCAGAGTTTAATTGTTTTCAGGGTACAATCAACCCATCAGGAGAATTGGCAATGACGGTTAATACTTCGTCAAATGAAGCCAACTCTAATCAATCGAATCAGGTAGCTACAAATAGTAGACTGCCCAAAATTAATGATGATGAGTCAAATTCTTATGCTTACTCACTGGCTCTGCAAGACTTTTATCGGTTAAATTCTATCACTGCTAGCGATCGCCGCACGTTGCAAATGTGCAAATGAATAATGAGTTTTTGACGGAAACCTGAAATGGTACAGATCCCTGCTAAAGCCCTGACTCTAAATGAATTCCTGGATCTGCCAGAGACAGAACCGACCAGTGAATACATTGATGGGCAGATCATCCAAAAACCGATGCCGCAAGGAGAACACAGCGCCATTCAGACCGAGTTAGCACCTACAATTAACTTGGTCGTTAAACCCAAACAAATTGCACGAGCATTCTGTGAGCTTCGCTGTACTTTTGGCGAACGTTCAATTGTGCCTGACATTTCTGTGTTTACGTGGGATAGAATTCTGCGTAAAGAAAATGGTGGGATTGCTAACGTCTTCTCAATTGCCCCAGATTGGACAATTGAAATTCTGTCTCCCGATCAAAGTCAAACTAAAGTTACCAAGAATATTTTGCATTGCCTGAAGTATGGAACTCAGATGGGATGGCTGATTGATCCTAAAGAACAATCTGTGTTTGTCTACTTGCCAGATCAACCAACTACTTTTTACGAAGAACTAGGAAGACAGTTACCAGTACCAGAATTTGCTAAAGATTTCAGCCTGACAGTAGAAGGTTTATTTAGCTGGTTACTGGATTAATTGTTTTTGCGATCGCTAGCCCGCGCCCCGATGCCACTGTTTTTAATACTCACAAATAATGTATACATTATGTACAACCTAAATTGTGTCGAGCAAAATTCGTAAGCAGATTTATATTGAACCACGTCAAGAGCATCTACTAAAGGCGATCGCTCAACAAGCGGGTGTAAGTGAAGCAGAGATTAGATTATTCGCCAAGCTATTGATCTTCATCTTGGTGAAATAACTCTACCCCAAAGCAATCTTGCAATGTGGGAAGCCATTGACCCGATGAAAAAATTTTAGGGCTTTCAGGTTACTGTTTATGGCTGGATCATAATAGGCACCGCGCTTTTTTCAGAACCAATAATTACAAGCTTAGAATTATTAGATTGAGCTAGCTTTTCTGTGGCTTCAATCGCTCGTAATTGTAGCACTTGGTTACTAAGTCCACCTGAGAGAATTTTTTGGGAATCAGCTATACCTCGCGCTTCAATAAGTTTTCGTTCTGCCTCTTGACGCTCTTTCTCTAAAACAAATTTCATCTGCTGATTTTCTTGCTCTGTCTTGAGTTTGTTTTGAATTGCAACTTGTAGAGTATCAGGCATTTTGATGTTTCTTAAAAGAGCTTCCTCAACGATGAAACCCAAAGCTGGTATCTCTTGGGTAAGTTGTTGGTCAATTTTTTGGGCGATTTCTTGGCGTTTGGTAGAGTAAATAGCATTAGCTGGGTAATTTGCCGTGATGGCGCGGACAGTAGAGCGGAATCTGGAAATCACCAGTTGTGTTTCATCAGTTCCAATTGTTTTATATACTGTAGCTGCCTTTTGCGGATCTAGCTTGTACTGAAGACTCACATCAAGATTTAGGCTCAAACCTTCTTGGGATGTTGCATCTATATTTTCTTTTATATCCTTAAGGCGAGTAGAAAAATTCAGCACCTTGCTAAAGGGATTAAGCAAGTGGACACCAGGATTAAGAGTAGTTTCGGAAACCTCTCCAAAGAAATTGACGACACCGACATTACCAGGTGGGACAATCACCAAAAGCCTAAAAAAAGAATTCAGTACTGCAATACTGCCAATCAATATCATAATTCCACGTATTGCTAAACGTGACCTTTCATCAGATATCCTACCTGTATTCAGATAGATGAGAATTGCAATTAGGCTAGTTATAAGAGAGACTAGAAAACCCATGAGTTTTTTGTGTAATTAAGACGAATGTACTTAATCACATAATTCCCAAATGCTTTTATGAAACTCATATCATTTCAGACAAGTTAGAGGTTTACGAATCTTTTTACAGATTAAAAAAGATTCCCGACTCTTCTCAGAAATCGGGAATCTCAGCCTTGGAGCAATGCCTACGCTACCCTACAATTTATTCAAAATTCAAAATCACTTGCCGTTGCCGTTACCACCATTGCCATTACTGTGAATGACACGTTCTGCAAGCTTTTCCGGTACTTCCTGGAGATGGTCATATTCCCAGTGGAAAGAACCAACGCCCAAGGTGAGCGATCGCAGTTCTACAATGAAATTCTGCATCTCTGCTTGCGGCAAGTATGCAGAGATATTATCCCAGCCTTGCCAATCGTTTCTCCCCTCATAGCCTAAAATTTGCCCCCGTCTACCACTCAACAGTTGCAGCACTTTGGAAGTAAATTCGCTCGGTGTAGTAACATCCACTCGCAGAATTGGTTCTAAAAGGGTAGGTTCCGCTTGGGCTATCCCCGTTTGCATTGCCAATCGGGCAGCTTGCTTAAAGGCTTGTTCGGAACTGTCAACGTTGTGATACGAACCATTAGTCAGAGTTACCGCCAAATCTACTATTGGGAAGCCCAAAGGCCCATGTGTGAGAAATTCCCGCACGCCTATTTCCACGCCAGGAATGTACTGTTTAGGAACTACGCCACCAACAATAGTTTCATTAAAGTTGAAACCTGTACCGCGTGGTAGGGGCTTGATTTCAAGAAAAACATCACCAAACTGTCCGTGACCACCGCTTTGGTGTTTGTAGCGCCCATGAACTGAAGCCACTGTTTTGCGGATGGTTTCTTTGTAAGGCACTTGCGGTAAGTGGGTTGTCATCGGCAAATTATATTTGCGGCGTAGTCTATCTAGGGTAACTTGCAAATGAATCTCGCCTTGACCCCAAAGAATTACTTCGTGAGTATCGCCGTGCTGTTCCCAAGCAAGTGAACAGTCTTCTTCTAATAACTTGGTGATGGCACCGCTAAGTTTTACTTCATCGTTGCGCTTTTCTGGGGTAATGGCGAGAGCATACACTGGTTCCAACTGTACAGCTTTGGGTAATTCCATCACCGATTGCTGTTCTGTGGAGATTGTATCCCCTGTCTTAATTCCTTCTAAACGACTCAATGCGACAATTTCACCAGCAGAAACTTCATTAACGAACTGCTGTTGTTGTCCCATGAGGCGGTAAATTCCACCAGTGCGAATGCTATTGAGGACAATACCATCAGTTAATTTTCCGCGCCAAACACGCACTAGAGAGAGTTTGCCACCTTGAGGAGTGTAGAAAGTTTTTAATACCTGCACTAGAGGTGTATCGCCTTTTGAGTTTTTTAAACGACGTTCTGCTGTGGTTTCTGGTTCGGGGGCTTCCCGTAATAAGGCTTCTAATAAAGGTCTAACACCATAATCTTGTTCCGCCACACCAAAGAAAACGGGCACTACTAAATCTGCCCCTAATTCCATTTTTAAATCTTTGAGGATTTCCTCTTGGGATGGTTCGATGTCTTCTAAAAGTTCTTCGAGTAAATGGTCGTCAAAATTTGCTAAAGCTTCGAGCATTTCTGCCCGTGCTGCATGTTCTTCTTCTTTTAAATTTTCGGGGAAAGGAATAGGGTCAGCAGGTGCGCCTGGATGATATTGATACGCCTGTTCGCTGACCATATCAATAAAGCCGGTGAGTTGTTCCCCATTCATGATGGGATATTGATGCGCTACCAGGGGACGGCTAGATACTGCTTTCAGGGCGTGTAACGTTTCCAGAACGTGAATATTTGCCCGATCCATTTTGTTGACGAAGACGAGGTGGGGAATTTCCCAATCGTCCAGGAATTTAAATAGAGGGGCGAGGGTGAGGACTCGTTCGCGGATGGGTTCGCAAACTACAATTGCTGCATCGACTCCGATTAAAGCATTGTATGTTTCTTGGGCAAATTCTATACTTCCGGGACAGTCAATAAAAGTGAAGCGAATGCCATTATACTCAGTGCTAGCGGCGCTGACTTCTACACTCATCTGGCGATCGCGCGATTCGGCAGCACTATCTCCTACTGTATTGCTGTCCTTAATACTCCCTTTGCGAGAAATTGCCCCTGTAACAAATAACAAGCTTTCTAGTAAAGTGGTTTTTCCACTTAAATAAGGCCCGACAATTGCAACGTTCCGCGAACCCGATTTTACTTTTTCGTTCATAAAACCTCCCTTGCGGTAAGTCTTTTATAACCGCATTATTCCGTAGATATCAAGGGATAAAAAATGGTTCTCTGGAGTCAAAATTACCCCTTCTTTAATTTGTCATTATGCTCCTTTTAATCGAAAGTTAAAAAAATTGTAGCCTGTCGTAAGATTTAGCTTAAGAAAGTTTAACTATCACAAACTTTTATAGAGAATCAAAAACTTTTGTAAAAAACTTTTTATGAAGTAAATTTAACTGGAAGTGTTGTGAGTCAGAAAATCAATGAGATTATCATTCTCTAAATATGGCATAGCAGGGTTAGCAAGTTTAACGTTGCTGGTTGTGAGTATTTCCTCCCCTTCTCTTTCTCTATCTCCTCCTGTCGCCTCAAAGCTGGCACAATCGAACGCTAAACCTGCCATAGACTGGTTAAATCAAGGCTTACAAGCAATTCAGGCGGGAAGGGTACAAGATGCGATCGCCGCCTTTAAACAAGCAGCTAAATTAGATCCGGCATTAGCACCAGCATACTATAACTTAGGGCTAGCATACCGACAAACGGGACAATTGCAACCCGCTGCGGATGCATTTTATCGAGCGACGCAAGCCGATCCGAAATTTGCTCCAGCTTTTGCTAATTTAGGTGGAGCGTTGTTAGAAGGTAATAATTTAAAGTTAGCTAACGATTATTTGCAACGAGCGTTAGAACTCGATCCCAAACTCGGATTTGCCCATTACAACCTGGGATTGGTACGAGAACAGCAACGAGATTGTGAGCGAGCGAGCGCATCTTTTAAAAAAGCCATAGAATATAGCAAAAATGCACCAGAACCTCATTACCATATAGGGATATGTTATCTCCAACAAGGTAAACTCGATCAAGCAAGAAGTGCCTTTAATCAAGCAGTAAAAATTAATCCGAAGTATCCCGAAGCTTACTACAATCTCGGATCAATTTTGTTTCAGCAAAGTAAATTAAAAGAAGCATTAGAGGCTTTTAGAAAATCAGCCGAAGCTAACTCTAATTATCCCAATGCTTATTATGGTGCTGGGTTAGTTTTTATGCAGTTAAAGCAATATAGCGATGCAGTACAAGTATTGCAATTTGCTAGAGATTTATACAATGCTCAGAAGAATCCTCAGTGGACGAAAAATGCCGAGCAACTGTTGCAACAAGTACAAAATTTAAATTACCAACCTCGCTGAGGCGCAAAAACTTAATATTGCATAACATAAAACTATTGGGTTGACTCGCTGGTGTTGTCTGAACTAGTCCAGATTGGAAAGAAACGTACATGCAAAAGCGCCAGAAAAGTCGATTTTTATTTAGCGATCGCTGGCTTGATCGGCAATCAATTGTTCGCAACATGGAAGCCTTTCAAGACTTAATTGTGATTGTTTTGTGTTTGGGTTTGTTCGCCGTCATGCTAATCCAATTGTGGGGGATAGCGATCGCCCTCACGCAGCCACTAGACTATAAACATGTGACTGCAAAAATACTATTTGTGTTGATTTTAGTCGAGTTATTCCGGCTATTAATGGTCTATTTGCAAGAACATAGTATCTCTGTAGGAGTGGCAGTTGAGGTAACAATTGTATCTCTACTGCGAGAGGTAGTAGTTCACGGAGCGCTGGAAATTTATTGGGTTAATACGCTTGCAATTTGTGGTTTGTTGTTTGTTTTAGGTGGACTACTCGTGGTGTGTGCTAAAACGCCACACATGGATTGCATGAGCGCGAATACTAAGTTTTGTCCGGTTGTCTATAGAGGAGGTAGAGAACGGCAAAATGAATTGGAATTACAGTATTCACGTCAATGCGATGAGAACCAACCGCTTGGATAAATTGTTATGAGAATGGGGAGTGGGGGGAGATGCGACTAATCGCGTCTCCCCCATTACTTTGCTTGACGTTGTATCAGGAACTTGAATAAATCTAAAATCTAAAATGGTATAACTTATCTTTTGCAAGGTACTTCCGACGTATTGAAATATACTCTTTTTGGAAGATGAATTGCTCTCTAAGGGTGAGTATAAGGTTAATTATAAATTCTAAAAAAGGTTCAAACAATGGTTACAAATACAGGTAACGGACAGTCCCAAGCAGCGATTAGCGACTTGGAGTATGATTTTATCACCGTTTTGCATAACAAGGCAGAAGCCGTTAAAGCTTACGATACCTACATCAAAGATGCAGAACAAGTGGGTTCTCAGCCTTGTGTAGAGTTGTTCCAAAAATTACGGCAATCTGATATTGAACACGCACAAGAGATTCGCCAACATCTACAACAAGTGCTACAACACGGTAAGATGTAACCTCGGTTTTGAAGTGCGTTGGTTACACATACTTACGCACTTGCTAATTACATTACACGCAAGCAGCACTCACTATCAGCGAGACTGATTCTAGACTGCTTGCTGTACTTGTGCCACTGTCAAATCGAGAGCCACCGCCACTTGTTCCACACTCAATCCTAATGCCAACAACCGAGGAACAGCCTCTAACTTAGCTTCCTGGCGACCTTCCTCTAAGCCATCTTCTTTAATTGATTGATACATCCTTGTGTTTTTGAATTCGTCATCTATACCCAACATTTCTGCTAACTCCTCTCGGCTTAACCGGGTAAATTTGTACAACAGAATAGTCTCTATTAATTCTACAATTTGCTTGGTGGTTGTTTCATCTGTCAGTTGTTGCCTTGCTTGTAAAATTAATTCTCTACCTTTGTCAATGGCTGTTTCTTCCCTTTCGATAATTAATTTAACGATCGCAACTTGCAGTGAGTCCTCTCTCGTATCCAATTCATCTAGATAAATGCGTTGCACTTGTGAACTGTCTAGAAGCAACTCATACGGTAGGCGATCGCTTGGATCTAAACTCCCTTGGGGATAGATAACCACAGCACGCCAAAAATTGACTGATTCGTTTTGACGCAAGTAAGTGAAGATTTCAGCAAATAAGAGTCTATAAAAAGTTGAGTCTGATTGAAACCGGACTTCAACAAAGTAAAGTGGCTGGTTTGTAGTTTCACTTGTGGGGATAAATACGCCATCAATCCTAAAAGCATTTTCTTTTACTTCAACTTAAACAAATTTGTAGGCGTTGACATTAACAGTACTATCGCCAACTATTGTAAAAAATATGCTAGGAAAAGCTTGAAATAAGCTATAAAATATTTTGTCAGTTTTCACCTGGATTTAGTAAAGCAAAAATTGTGTATACGCGTCTGATTCAGGATTAAAAAAAGCAGATGTAACCATCTGCTTTCATAAAAGATTTATTATCTTATTTACTTGGATACCAACTGATTAACTGGAGCAACCCCAGCTAAATCTAAAATTGGCGCGATCGCATCTTCTCGTTTCACCGCCATCATGTGAACCCCTTGACACAATTGCCGCGCTATTTGCACTTGCTCGGCGGCAATTTTTATCCCTTCCTCAAAAGGGTCTTTGGCTTTTGCCAATCTATCAATAATATGTTGGGGAATATTTACACCCGGAACACATCTATTAATAAACTGGGCATTTTTTGCCGATTTCAACAGAAAGATTCCTGCCAAAATCGGTTTTTTATAGCCAGCGGCAATCGTATCCATAAACTTTTCTAGCAGATCAAAATCGGTAATCAACTGACTTTGAAAAAACTGCGCTCCGGCTTCGATTTTGCGTTCAAATCGACTTTGCAAACCCGACCAACTTTTACATTGCGGATCTACTGCTGCACCAACAAATAAATCTAATGCTCCATCAGTTAAAGGTTTCTCATTAAAATCAACACCTTGATTCATCTTCCGAATCAATTGCAGCAGTCGCACAGCTTCTAAGTCAAACACTGCTTTAGCATCTGGATGATCGCCTGCTTTTACTGTGTCGCCAGTCAAAGCTAAAATATTACGAATACCTAAAGCATGAGCGCCCATTAAATCAGCTTGTAAACTAATGCGGTTGCGATCGCGGCAAGCAATTTGACAAATCGGCTCTATGCCGTTTTGTGATAGAATCACCGACGCGATTAACGAAGACATCCGTAACACGGCGCGGCTACCATCAGTAACATTGACGGCATGAACCCTCCCCTTAAGAGTCGCCGCCATTTGAATCATGTGCGTTGGATCTCCCCCTTTCGGCGGTGCTACCTCAGCAGTAACTAGAAACTCACCTGCTTGTACAGCTCTGCAAAAAGCCGTGGGCCTATGGGTGTGATGCATAAAATTAAGAATCTCAATTTCTTAAATGGTATAGCAAATCACACCTCAAGGTGAAAACTTATAGAGGTAGAGAATAGCCTAAAGCAGCTTTGACTTGTGATAAAGTTTGATTTGCGATCGCTCTCGCTTTTTCCCCTCCATCCCGTAACACAGACTCCAAATAACTTTTATCGCCCGTTATCGCCTCATATTTTTCTTGAATTGGTTTCAGAGATTCAATAATTGTATCTGTTAACAATGGCTTGAATTGTCCCCAGCCCATATCCTGACACTCAACTGCTACATCTTCCTTTCTCTGCCCAGAAAGCAATGTATACAGCGTTAACAAATTATTACACTCTGGACGCTCTGGATCGTCAAAAGTCAGCCCACGAATCGGATCGGTTTTACAACGCTTAATCTTGTATTGAATCTGTTCCGGTGAATCTAGCAAACTAATCCGGCTTAAGTCTGAAGGATCGGACTTCGACATTTTGCGTGTACCGTCTGCTAAACTCATCACCCTTGCACCTTCCTTACGAATCAAAGGATCTGGTAACTTTAAAACTGGTTGATCTGGTTTACCAAATTGGTGATTTAACCTAGCTGCAATATCCCGTGTCAATTCCAAGTGTTGCTTTTGGTCTTCACCCACTGGCACTTTATCCGCTTGGTAAAGCAAAATATCAGCTGCCATCAGCACAGGGTAATCTAATAAACCCGCACTCACATTTTCTCCCTGCTTAACGGCCTTTTCCTTAAACTGAATCATGTCTTGCAACCAGTTTAAAGGTGTAATGCAGTTAAGCAACCAGGTGAGTTCACTGTGAGCCGAAACGTGGGATTGTACAAAAATAGTGGAGTGATTTAAATCAAGACCACAAGCTAGATAAAGAGCAGCAAGAGTGTAGGTATCAGCTGCCAACTGTTTTGGGTCATGTGGCACTGTAATCGCGTGCAAATCAGCTACAAAAAGATAATTTTCGTATTCGCTCTGACCTTCTACCCAGTTGCGAATGGCTCCCAAATAGTTACCTAGATGGTAATTGCCGGTTGGTTGAACTCCAGAAAGAACACGTTGCTTGCCCATAAATTTCAAGTTATTTATCTCAAATCCGCGCTATGGCAAGTGGCGATGTCTGGCGACAAGTCCCTTGCGCCTACGCAAAACTCATTTAATTTTGACATTTTCCAGGTCAACTCGCCGTTATAGAATCAGAGATATTAACTCAACTCGGATTCCTATAAAAACTCTTCACGAAGGAAGACGACAACTTAGTATGTTAACGACAGCTTGTAGGGTGGGCATTATAATCTCTTACTATAGTCTGCTGTAAATAAAAAATTGTTGTGCCAAGATATCCTTGTGTTGTTAACGCTGCCAACACTGGGCATTCTGCTGTCCGCGAGCTTGACTGCCGCGAGGATGTGGTGCATTTTTATTTTGAAGCTTAAGGACGTTAAAACACCAATGAAGCAATACTCTAATCTCACGATTATTTCTTACATAATAGGCCCTATTTTGATCGTGGTGAGTCATTTAGGATCGCTACTGATTATTGTCACTGGCTTCTCATGGGGTGCTGCCTTGTGGGCCGTGTTGTTGTATGTAATACGAATGCTTGCAACTACTGGCATCTACCATAGACTACTCACTCACAAGAGCTACCAGGCTCCAACCTCAGTTCTATGGGTTGGAAGCATAGTGGCTGCTTCCGCCGGGCAGATGGGGCCAAGTTGGTGGAAAGCTCACCACATGGCCCATCATCAATCTTCAGACCAGGAAAAAGATCCTCATTCCCCATATATGCCTTTCAAGGGGATCAAAGGATTCTGGTGGTCTCAAGCTGGATGGCTATTCTCCCCACAGTTTTTTCCCTCGAAACTTCCCAGCGATATTGAGAACAATCTGGTTTTGAAGATTGTTGATCGTTTGCACTTCATTCCCACTGTTGCTCTAGGTGCTATCTCATACTACATCGGTGGAGCTGAATATCTCGGCGCTTTTTTCCTCAGCACGACTATCCTCTTTCATGGTGTCGCCACTGTCAACTCACTCAGCCACATAATTGGCGACCAACCGTTCACAACTAACGACTACAGTCGGAACCACTGGTTCGTTGCGTTTCTGACCCTGGGTGAAGGCTGGCATAATCTTCACCATGCATTCCAGTCCTCAGCCCGACATGGCATCACCGTGCGAGAGGGACAGGTTGCCTATCTTCCAGACCCAACATTTTGGTTCATCAAAATGCTTAAGTTCCTGAAGCTAGCGTCAAAGATTAGAGTGCCTTCTAAAACAGAACTTCTCGCTTGTGCCAGAAACCAAAACTGTCAAAACTCAGTGTTCAAGGTTAAAGCAGAGATATCCGTCTGATATTCTGGTTCACAGATTGGTTATGAAAAAAGTCTGTTCCTTGCCGTCTTAGTCAGGAATCCAAAGACTTAGTAGAATAAAAGATGTTTTTCTGAAGAAGGTATCTTCACCCAGTTAATAGGGACGGACAAGATTTCCATTCCTCAACACAAATGCGATTTTTGAAGCGTGAGCATTGCGCCGGAGCGCTTCGCAGCATTTGAGCTATTAGCCCAGTACCCCACACTCACCTTGATGCTATCTGGTGCAACAAATGATCGTAAAGCACCAACATCACCGCTCTGGGCAAGATATAGACGGTCTTTTAACTCAGCGCTTTCATATCTATGCCATTCAACCCTTAGCAGAGAAACTCTAGCTTTGTCCGGTTAAGCATGAACCATTAAAAATTGACCATTGCCATTATATTCTCCATCACAACAAGCAAAATTGCGAATAAACCATATCAGATAAAACCTCCATATCCGGCGAAACTTGGCATAGTCCATGCCATAGTTTAATGTTTTTATTGTTGCCTGATTTTCGTCAAAATTTCGTAACCAATGAGTGAGTGTTTGAGAGTAATTAAAGCCATTCAGATACCATTGTTTAATTGTTTTGAGGTCTTGTTTATGGCTAGGAACTGCATCGTAATTCCAGTAACGACCGTGTGGAAAAATATATTTGTGGGTGTAAACGCTGGACATATTGTTAGGGATGCGAACTGTGATGATGTGAATAAAAACTTTGCCATCATCCTTAAGAAACGAAGCTAATTTTTTAAAGGCTTCCGTTAAGTTACCAATATGACAAAAAACACCAATCGAGAGGATTTTATCAAACTTTGTCTCGAAATTTGCATTATTCAAATCACCTTCATATAGGGTAAACCGATCTGAACTGAGATAACTCTCAGGATCTTGCATTTTGTGGCGAATATATTCACATTGCTCGTGGCTCAAATTAAGACCCGTAAACTTGACATTGGGGAACTTAGAAAGAATGTAATTAGGAACACATCCCCACCCGCACCCAAAGTCTAAGATATTGTCTCCGTCTTTGATGTCTAACTTTTCAATCACATCATCAATCATCTGCATCTGGGATTGCTCAAGGTTTAATGCTCCTTTTTCCCACAATCCCATACTGTACTTAGGATAAATGAGTTTCCCGTCCCCCAACATAGTATTCAACATGGCTTGAGGCAAGTCATACTGAATTTTCATTAGTTCCCGCGATCCTTCGGCGAGATGATCAGTTTCTTTTAATACCCATTCATACGGTGCTAGGAGAGATGGGAAATACTGAAAGAAAATTGGCATACATGTATCGAAAAGCGATTCTAAGACTAAATCAGGAACTTCTAATCCGTTGATATAAGCCTCTGCCACCGCCATTTGAACTGTGTTGACTACCTCAACCGCCCCACGAGTTGCTTGGTATGCTAATGGACTCTTGATATTTATATCTCCCACAATTGGGATATACTTTTCTATTTCTTGCAGCAGGGTACTAGTAGTCATAGTCTATACTCCTAACAAGCATTGAAATAACGATACATTTAGTATAAAGGATTAAATTTTTTTAGTTTTTTAACATTAAAATGTAAGGAATATTAACATAAATTTATGAATATTGTTGAAGATACAACACGGGATTGAACCGAGATATGATACCTTTGGCGAAATATTTCTTAATGGTGGCAGATACACCCTAGCCGAGCAGTTGGCAGCGATCGCCCTCCAAAAACCGTATTTCTTGTATGATTACCTCGTAGCATTGAGTTTTGGTGAACACTTCTTCAGCTTTTGTCATGAAGTGAAGGTGCAACTAGAAGCATTGAAACAACAGCAGCAATCACAAAAAACAGAAAAAGCAAATTAAGTAGGTGGGTGAGAAAATTTATAACTATTAGGACCAGCCCTTTCAAGGTCTTGTAATTTTCCCCAAATTATAGTTAGTTGAAAAAATAA
>NZ_JABXKK010000031.1 GCF_017115045.1 Nostoc sp. NMS8
GATAAAAAACAAGGGCAATGGTGTCTATGTTGCAATTTAAATGCCGATTAGCTTAGCCCTTTCAAGGTAGGTAAAATTTTTAGACAATAATTTCTCTTTTCTCCGTGTTCTCTGCGCCTCTGTAGTTAGATAAATCATTTTTAAATCGCAGATGCATAGAAAACGCAGAGAGAAAAGCTTAATTTTGAATTTAGAACAAAGCGACGTGACTTATGTGTATAGAATTTGGGCGGGAAATCTGCGGCAATCTTGACGTTGCAGAATCGCGGGAGTGGTTAGTTACTAACGGTATTGGTGGTTACGCCTCTGGGACTGTGGCTGGTTTATTGACTCGCCGCTATCACGGACTACTAGTAGCAGCATTGAAACCACCTTTGGGTCGCACTTTAATGCTAACAAAACTAGATGAAACTGCATTATATGATACCCGCTCTTATCCTTTAGACACGAATCGTTGGGCAAATGGTATTGTCAATCCCGACGGTTATAAACATATTGAACGTTTTTCTCTGGAAGGTACGATTCCTGTATGGCGTTTTGCTGTTGCCGATGCCTTGTTAGAAAAACGGGTGTGGATGCAACAAGGCGCGAATACAACTTATGTCCAATATACTCTGCGTCGTGCCACTCAACCCCTCAAGTTGACACTCAAAGCAATGGTCAACTACCGCGATTATCACAGCGATACTCAAAGCAATGGTTGGCAGATGTCTGTTGAGGAGGTGGAACAGGGGATTTGTGTAACTGCTTATCCGGGTGCTGTACCACTGTATCTAGTGAGCGATTCATGCGCTAGTGTATCTGTTGTCAACAATTGGTATTATGACTTTGACTTAGCAGTTGAACGCTATCGGGGATTGAGCGATAAAGAAGACCACCTCCACGCCGCCACCTTTGAAGTTACACTAAATCCTGGAGAAGCGATCGCCTTTGTCGCCAGCACAGAAAAACAACCAAATCTCAATGGCGAAACGGCGCTGAAGTTACGTCGCACTCAAGAGCAGAAGTTAACAGGATTTTGGAAAACTAATCGACCCCTGAAAACTAAGGAATCACCTGACTGGATCAACCATTTAGTACTAGCTGCTGACCAGTTTATTGTCGATCGCCCAGCGCCAGAAGACCCCTACGGCAAAACCATCATCGCTGGTTATCACTGGTTTAGCGACTGGGGACGCGACACCATGATTAGTCTACCTGGTTTGACAATTTCCACTGGTCGTCCAGAGATAGCGCGCTCAATTCTTCGCACCTTTGCCAGACACGTAGACCAAGGTATGCTGCCTAATCGCTTTCCCGATGCAGGTGAGCAACCAGAATATAATACAGTCGATGCCACTCTCTGGTACTTTGAAGCAGTCCGCGCCTACTACAGCGCTACAGATGATGATACTTTGCTTGGTGAACTCTTTCCCATACTTGCAGATATCATTGATTGGCACTGTCGCGGTACACGCTACAATATCCACCTCGATGCAGCCGATGGCTTACTTTATGCTGGTGTTGCTGGCGTACAACTTACCTGGATGGATGCCAAGGTTGACGATTGGGTAGTTACGCCCCGAATTGGCAAACCAATTGAAGTTAATGCCCTTTGGTATAATGCTTTACGGACAATGGCAAAGTTTGCCCGTCATCTTGGTAAACCACACCAAGAATATGAAGCAATGGCAGATCGGGCAAAGTATAGATTTTCTCGCTTCTGGAATGAAGAGACAGGTTATTGCTATGACCTTTTAGACAGTCCTGATGGTGATGATGCGTTGTTGCGTCCTAACCAAATATTTGCTGTGTCATACCAGAAAGTCCGCTAACACTTGTCCAGCAAAAGGGTGTGGTGGAGGCTTGTGGACGAATGCTACTGACTTCTCATGGATTGCGATCGCGTAGCGTGTCTGTTCGCGCAGCGTCCCGAAGGGAAAGACTCTCGCTAGCTCCCGACCATCTTCAGTACCAGGGAAAATACGGTGGCAATCGCTATCAGCGTGATGGAGCTTACCACCAGGGAACCGTCTGGGGTTGGTTGTTGGGGCCATTCGTTTTAGCACACCTGCGCGTCTACAAAAACCCTGAACAGGCTCGTCAATTTTTGGAACCAATGGCTAATCATCTTACTGCCCACGGTCTTGGTAGTCTCAGCGAAATTTTTGATGGCGATCCGCCAATGACTCCACGGGGATGTATTGCCCAAGCGTGGACAGTAGGTGAAGTTTTACGTGCTTGGTTGGCGACAGAGAGTTGATGCTGGGAATAGAATAAATGACAGCTATTTTCAGGTAAATAGACCACGCAGTAGGGGCAATTCATAAAATTGCCCCTACCGTATGTTGTGCTTCTATTTAGAAGTTGTAGCCAACTCCTAGTAGCAGTCCTACATCAGTTTGATCCATAAAAGCAGCATTTACACCACCTGTTAGCGTAAATCTAGAACCGAGAGGAACGTCTACACCACCAGTTAGCAGTAATCCAATAGTAGTATCCAGATTGGCTTCAATTGCTACACCAGCGCCTATATAAGGAGATATAGCAAAGGATCTTTCGCCCACCGAACCTGCTGCGCGGGGAGAAAAATCCAAAGTCACGGGAACTAGAAATATTGTATCGTCCCCAAAGATTACTGATGGCCGCACTGATATATTGTTTGTCAGACCAAGTTTGCTGATGACTGTAAAGTTCCCATCGCTCAGAGCTGTATCGCCGCCGCTTAAACCAATGTTACCACCAACTCCGATATAGCTTCTGCCACCACGAGTAGATCTACCTACTGTCACGTCAGGCGTACCATTATTTCCTGTTGGCGGTTGATTTAACTGACTGATGTTAACATCAGGTGGGATCAGGACTTGGTTAATTGCATGGATAATACCATTGCTAGCTTTAACATCCGCCTGGAGAACTCTGGCATTATTCACCGCGACTTGATTGTTAGCGCGATCGATTTGAATATTTACAGGTCTTCCTTCAGCGGTACTCACCTCCCCAGAAGAGAGTTGACTAGCAGTTACCGCACCGGAAAGTACATGATATCTCAAAATCTTAACTAAGGCTTCTCTGTTTTCTGGTTGCTGTAACTGTTGTAAAGTAGCAGCAGGCAAAGCCGCAAATGCTTGATCTGTGGGAGCGAATACTGTATAAGGGCCTGGCTGTTGAAGAATATCTGCTAGACCCGATGTCTTTAATAAAGAAGTCAGAGTTGTAAAAGAACTACTAGATGCAGCAAGAGCAACAATATCAGTACTAGTTTGAGTATTACCAGGAGTTCCAGCTACAACATATTGGCTAGCTGGAAGATTGCTAGCAATGGGTTGTACGCGTCCTTGTTTCGCCAAAGCTTGATATAAAAGTGCCGCAGCTTCCGCACGAGTCAACGATTGTTGCGGATTGAGTTGTTTCACATTCGGGTAGTTGACAACAAGATTACCTTGTGTTGCTGCTGCCACACTGCCAATGGCGTAGTCTGGAATAGCTGAAGCATCGTTGTAGTAGGTACTAAGAGTACTTGTATCGCCACCAGACAAACCCAAGCCATTACTTAAAGAAACGATCGCCTGTACCTTGGGTATTTGTTGATTGGGTCTAAACACGTTCCCAGGATAGCCTGCTAAAAACCCACTCTCATAGGCTTGCTGAATTGCAGAAGCAGCCCAATAGTTAGCAGGAACATCACTAAATCCACCTGGACTTAATTGCCGAACTCGATTTTGATTACCGAAAGCTTTTTGAATCAAGGCGGCAAATTCAGCACGAGTCACAGGTTGATTTGGCCGATAGCTACCATCAGGAAAGCCAGCAATTATGTTATTTTCAGCCAGAGTTTGAATGAAGGGACGCGCCCAATAATCTGAGGAGACATCAGACAAGTTAACTGTTGAAGTTGGTGCTGGTGTCGCAGGTGGGGTTGTGGATGGAGTAGTAGATGGAGTAGTAGATGGAACAGTAGTTTGAGATGAAGCTGGAGTAGAAATTACAATGGGAGTTATTGTAGCAGCTGTCATTCCCAGAACTAGGAAAGCAACCTTTGTTGATGACCAACGAAACAAACTAGACATGGAAATATCCTCTTTTCAATTTCTTCGGTTGACTATTGGAAAATACTGGATTCAGGGTTAAGTAAATACAAATATCCAGATGATTATTTGGTTTGCCTCTATATAAAACCCGTTTTACAAGCTCAATGCATCATGCTTTTTAGCAAGAATGATTTTTAGCAAGATTTAAGAAATAAAATGTGTCTTGGTAATATAATTTATTATTAATCTTTGATCGAGACTATACAACTAACTCAAGACTAGACTTTGAGGATAAACTTTCACTCTTTAGATAGTTGTCGCTGATAAAAAATTTGCAAATTCTAGACTAAAAATTAGCGATCGCAATCAAAAATTTCGAGCCTGATTGTGCTAAGTTCTTTGGCTAAGAATTAAGTTGTTTGCAAAAGACGATTTTATGAAAAAGAATCCAAAGATAAACTAGGATTTGGAAAAGATGTCTCATCTGTATCAATCTGGCTCACAACTCCTCTGGAGCTAGGGCAACAAATCCGGTTTTTACCCCACGCTTAAACCCTGCTTTTTCATAGAAGTGCAAAGTCTCCTCGCGTTTTGAGCCACTCAGAAGCATCACTTTATAACACTGTTTCTGCCATGCCAAAGTTAAGGCATAATGTAGTATTTGCGTACCTAATCCCTGTCGTCGATAATCGGGGTGAGTGACTACATTTTCAATAATGCCGTATGAACGTGCGCCACGGGTCAAGTTGGGAACAATAGTTAAGTTACACGTTGCGACTAATTGGTTAGCAACATCAGCCACAATGTAATACAAACGGGGATCGTGTAAAATCGCATCCCAGATGGATTGTAAAACATCGTTAGCAGGTAGAGGGGCATCGATGGGGTTTAAGTGGTGATACAACGCCAGAAGTTGAGGAAGTTCGTCACGCGTAATCAGGCGAACGGTAATTATAGGTTTAGACAAAACTGTATTAAGGTAATTACGCCAGGAAGTATGTTTGAAAATTTCAAATCATGACTTAGGGACTTCCAAATAAAAAAATATCTAATTACTTCTTATGGGGTGGGCGAGACGAGAGCCATATAAACTAGGCGCTCATGTTGCCCACCGCACAAGATTGGATAATTTATTTCTTGGAGTTCCCTTATGCAAAATAATGAAAAACGAACTGCAAAGTACGCAAAGGAATAAGAGTTTTAGAGAATTATTGCGTAACTCCTACAAATGTCAAAATCATGGGAATGTCAATTCAGTGCGAACAACTCCAGCACGTTCATGACGCGCTAACAGTTTAACTGTGCTACCTTGTGGCACACGCACCACCCATTCCACCTTCGCTCGATCCTTGGTAGGATCGCTGTGCCGTCTAATGGGAGTTGAAGGCTTGTAAGCTCGTCCCTCTAACTGACCTAACTCTTCACGGGACTTACCCGTTACTAAAGTTCCCCCAGAAGGTAGTTCAATTTCACAGATACAGCCCCGCACCAGCTTTTTTTCTAAGGCTTTTTGGGTGACATTAGTGGGCAACCAGCCTGTGTTATGCACAACCAATCGCACCTGATAAGTATCATCACTCAATTTGTGGACACTGGCTTCATAAATCTCTAAACGAGGAGATATTAACAAGTGCCAAACCAGCCATTCTGGGAAGAGGGCTATTTCTTTCTCCAGAAACTCAGGGGGGGGATTAGTCCAAGCGTACATAGTATCCCAGCCGCCTAGTTCAATCTGACCAAGTTGGGGATGCTGGAAGGGATACCAATCTACATAGCCCTTACCTGCAAGTTTTTCATCGTTCCAGCGCAGCATCTTCAAGTCATCTTCTAGAGGGTGTTCTCGCTGCCAATCGATGTATTTATAATCATTAATTCCAGCTTGGCGCTGCGGACTCCAGACTTCTACTGTCCAGGCAAATAGACCTTGATGTTCATAAGCCCAGTCGTCAAATATACCTGTAATTACGTTTTTGGGGTCATAGCGAAAATCATGAAAGGCGGAGATAGCCGGATATTGAGTAAGTTCAGTACCTTTAGCGCCAATGCGTTGATAGGTGCGGAGGTCATTAACGGGAAATTCGTCATCGCTGAGGTGGGTGTAGGGACGGATGAAAACACCGCTAAAAGTATGAAAGGCGATCGCTCCTGTAATATTAGGATGTGTAGTGATAAATTGAACTAGCGATCGCACTTCTGTTTCAGATGTAGGATAAGGGCCAGCCCCCGATTGTTCAGATTCTTGCCGCCACAAAAATGGAAAATTCCGGTTTAAATCTAGTCCTTCTTTAGAAGGCTGAATTTTAATCTGAACTCCGTCGTAATTTTTGATATTTCCTTCTGGTAGTACGCGATAATACTGACCACCTGTTTCTGTCGGTTCGCGTCGCACTAACAGGCGAGGTTCAGTTGGACAGACTTTCCAAGCCCCATTGTCATCGGGGATTCGCATCAGTAAAATCCGACCATCGCCATCGATATCTTCCATCAATAACCCATCGTTGCCTTCTTCATCATGGGGATAAGGGCGAGTACCGGAGCGAATAAATTTCGGTTTGTCAGCCAATGCCAACTCAGCACCATCAGGGTTAACACGGGGGCAAATGTAGAAGGTGCGAGTGTCCAAACAACGGGTAATTTCTGGGTGAGTACCGTAAGCTGTAACTAACGTTTGCAAGAGATATAGACAAACACTTGATGGCGCTAGTTCAGTGGCGTGAATATTGCCATCAACCCAGAGGGCAGGTTTTTCTTGATGTGCGCCAGTGGCAAAGTTGGTAACTGTTAATAGCCAAATATCACGTCCTTCGTAACTCTTGCCAATACTTTCTATGCGTACTAGTTGGGGAAATTCTTCAGAATAACTGTGCAGAATGCGTGTTAAGTCTTCATAACGATAGTATTTATCAAACCGAACATCTGGCATAATAAACCCCTGAATACGAATTATTTTAACTAAGGGAACTCTAAGGAATAAATTATCCAATATTGTGGGGTGGGCAACATGAGGGCCATACAGACTGGGCGGGCGAGACGCCCACCCCACAAGAGTTAATTGGATATTTTTTGAATCCCAGTCCCCATAATTTAATTAGGTTTACCTGTAATCGTAAAAGCTGCCCAGTAGTAAGGATGGCTATAAAGAATTTTATCTGATGCCATTTTACTATTTCTATATAGTTGTGTTGCTAAATAAGTTTGAATTCTTACTTCCTCTGGATGCAGATTATTCAAAATATCTTCATACCATTTTGTCAGTTCTCCAGCAGTTAGTTCTTTTAGCCATTGTGTTGCTTCAGCTAAGGCAGTAACAGCTGATTTATTTGGCTGTAATCGTCGGTAAAACTCGATCATTACCAAAGCACTAGCCGAAGATTCTACACTCCAGAGAGTACTCACTACATGAGGTACGCCCTGACTGACAAAACCACCCGCTAAACTTACGTATTCGCTACTGGTGTAGTTGTTAGTAATTAAATTTTCACAGGCAGAGAGGGTAATAAGGTTGTAACTTGCGAGATTTTGTTGGTAGATTTCATCTAGTGTAAGTCTATCTTCACCTGCTAATGCTAACTCTGATTTTTTAGGTTCAACTAAATTATTAGTGACTTGACCCGTAAAATGTAAGATGTTGTAATTTTCAGATAAAGCATTCACGACAAGGTTTTTTGTAGCTTCCGCTCCCTGAATTCGTTGGATATTATTGAACATCTGACTAACAATTTCAGATTCCAGTTTGGCAAATTTAAGCGGCGGATAACCTTTACTTTCAGGATGTTCAACACTGAGCAGTAACTTATTTTGCCACTGCCAAATATCCTCATTTCTGATTGATAAACCTATTTGGGCACTGGGTAAATAGGTGACGGTGAAATTTGATTCCACATTCGGTAATTCTTCGCCATTTTCAGAAGAGAGATGGAAAAGTGTATGAATGGGCAATCTGTATAAGTCACGGTGAGGAATTAAAACCAGTTGGGTGATGCCTTCGAGTTCCTGTGCAATTGTGGAAATATTTAGGATTTCATACAGTTGCAACAGCTTTTCTTCCATCTCAACTCGCCAAGCATGGTGACTTTTACTTTCTTTGTCTTGGGCTGTGCTGCGATATTGTTGGTATTGTTGATGCCAATCTTCTAGCCAAGTTTCAAATTCAATTAGGCGTTGTACTGCTTCGGGTAGAGGTAATTCATTTAGACGAATAGCATCTTCTCCTAAAGATATTCCCCCAACATCTTGCATCGGTGTAAAGAGCAGAATCGGTGATGGTGCTTGATCTTTGAGGATAAAAGTCTGTAGAGCAACTGGACTAATATGCCAGTAAATAATTGCTGTTGTGGGATTAAATAGTTGTTGAATTGCGTCATAATAAGGCGAATAGATACGATCATTCCAGCCAGAAAGTAGCCAGTTTAAACAAGTATTTTTGCCTTGTTCGGCAATTTCCCAAGCTTCTACTAGATCACCAGACTCGACGGCTAAATCTACTGCCAATTGATCGAAGCCTGCAAATTTCAAAGCTAGTTGTTTTTTACTTTCGTCTGAGCGAGTTTCTTCACTCAGTAATTGTCGCAATAAATCTGTACCGCGTTGCAGTAATTCTTGAATTTGTGTGGTTTGTCCCAAGCCCATCAGCACTTTGCTTAGAGATTGCAAAACCTCTAGATGCAGCTGGGGAAAATATTCTAGTGTGAGGGTTAATAGCGCCTGATGGTATTCAGACGCGGCTTTGCGCCAATAATCGCGGGGATTGGGGTGTTTTTTGCCTTGGTCGTAATAAGTATTAGCGATCGCAAAATGCAATCTACCCCAACCTTCTGGATGGGTATCTGTCCGCAGATGCTTTAAACCTTCCTCGTAGCTGGCTAATTTTCCTTCGTAGCCGCCCTGTAGTAAGGCGGGATTGGTCGCTGTGATACTACTCGATAAATTCCGCAATTCGTCAGAGTTCACTAAATTACCGATCGCAGTTCCCCGACCAATCCAAGCTTCCCAATAATCTTGTTTAATTTGCAAAGCGTTGTCATAACAAGCGATCGCTTCGGCAAACTGTTCTAAATAAAACAATGCTACTGCCTGATTATACCAAGCTAGGTGGAAGTCAGGTTTAATGGCGATCGCTTGCCGATAGGAGGCGATCGCTTCTTGTCTACGTCCTAAGTTGTCTAATGCTATACCCCGGTTGTACCAAGCTAAGTAGAAGTCGGCTTGAACTGAAAGGGCTTTATCCCAGGAGGCGATCGCTTCTGACCATCTTCCCAAATTAAACAGCACTACACCCCGATCTATCCACACCTCGTGGTACTCTGGGTTAATTTCTATAGCTCTGTCATAAGATATAATCGCCTCGGCAAATTGTTCGCTGACAGCTAGGGCGATGCCTCGGTGATACCAATTTTCCTGGTCTTCTGGTTCCAGATTCAGGGCTTGGTCATAACTAGCAATAGCTTCTGGTAGCCAACCTAATTTCAGCAACGCCAAACCCTTGCTAGACCACGCTTCTTGGTAGTCTGGCTTGATTTCTATAGCTTTGTCAAAAGAAGCGATCGCTTCTTCAAAATATCCTAATTCTCCGAGAGTTCCACCCCGGTTGTACCAAGCTTTGTAGAAGTCGGGTTTCAATTCTATGGCGGTTTCATAAGCAGCGATCGCTTCTTCAAAACGTTCTAAATGGAACAGCGTCAAGCCTCGGTTAAACCAATATTCTGAGAATTCGGGCTGCATTGCAATGGCTTGGTCATAGGATGCGATCGCGCCTAACAAATCACCTGTTTTCGCTTGGCTTAGACCTTGGTAAAACCACCCTTGAGCGTGGGTAATCGGATTATCGCTATGTCGCTCAATACTACCAGAGGAATTACTGCTTTGAACTGCCAAATCCGAAGCAAGTTGCTGGACTAAATTGGTACTTTGATCCAACCTTACCCACAACTCATCTAAGGTATTAGCTACATTTGGCTCTAAATTCGTCAAAGTGTTATCCCAGGTTTCCACCGAAGAAGACGTTGCTAATTCAGTCCTTTGCCTAGTGGAAAGGAGATTTGCTGGTGTTGTAATTTGAACAACTTCTTCATCGCCGAACCTCAGTTGGGCTAAGGAAGTGATTGAATCTTCCAGTGGGGGGAGAGGAACATTCTCAGGTATTGTGGTTTGGGCGTTTTCCCTTTCATACTCCAATACCAGTTCCTCTAAATTTTCGGGTAATCTTTCCTCAAAAGAGACATTTTGAGGTGCTGACGTGATTGGTTCAACATCTGGCACATCATATTCCCATAACTGTTCGCCTAAGCTACGGATTAGCTCTTGTCCAGGGGAACTTGGGATAATAATTTCTTCATTTGTCGCGATCTCTACAAATTCTGGCTCATCATACTCCCATAACTGCTCGCCTAAATCGCGGATCAATTCTTGCCCAGGAGTTATTTCTACAAACTCTGGCTCATCATACTCCCATAACTCCTCACCCAAATCGCTGATTAGTTCTTGCCCAGGAGTTATTTCTCCTTCATCTTGTAGCTGATTGTCCTGATACTCTATTTCTGTGGGTAAATTTTGCATTAGCCGGATGCCAATGTTGTATGCAACATCTCCAATTCTGCCAACACCAAGTTCCCCTAATTGCACCATCTGTGTTGCTAAAAGAGGATTTGGTGTAGGTGAAGCTAGTAAGCTTTCACCAAATATCACCAACCAATCTATCCAGCGTTCAGCCGGAACGCGATTTTCAATCCGTTGCAGATACCTCAATGCCCACTGTCGTCCTCGTGCTTGATGCACGCCTTCTAACAATTGGATAAACAATTGTTCTAAATCCGCATTGGTTAGTTCTGGTAGTATCCCCACCAGATTGCGTCCCCTCACACCCTTGAGAGAAGTAGTCTCTTTACTTGCAATGAGGCGCTTTAAAAACCTTTTAAGCGACTGCGATATCCGCCTGAGCATCTGCCACACTCTTGGATTTTGTTTTTCTAGATTGTAGCCATCGTTGTGTTAAAAAAATCATCAATTACGTAAAAATCCATTAGATTCGGACAGCGCTTCCGTAGCAGGTTAGCAAAAAATATACAAATCTTCAAGAGCATAGCATTACAACGTTACAATTCCCAGATTTAACTCTTGAGTTTTGACCAAAGAGGCAGGGGAGCAGGGGAGAAAGATTCGCTCATTTCCCCATAATCCGGGTTTCAAGCCCCTAAATTTATTTATGCCCAAAATTTTAAATATTTATTTCGAGACGCGCAGCGCAAGAAATAATGCATTCCTTAGTTCAAGCTCCTACATTTATGTATGGGGTTCTCCCCCTGCCCCCTGCCCCCAGCTTTTTTTCCTCTTCGTTGACCCTGCCAATTTTAGATTTTAGATTCTTTATGGTTCATGCCTAACTAACGTCCCACTATGCGTTTTCAACCTTCGGAGATTACACAAATCCCGAATCCAAAATCTTCCAGCTGCATCTGTTGATCAATGGGGTCAATCCAAAATTTAAAATCCAAAATCCAAAATCTCTTGACTCTGGGAAGCCATTAATTTTCTGTTGGCTCTGTAGTCGATTCACCACCAGGATACAATTGGCTAATCAATGCCTGGACAAGCACTTGTGGGTCATCTGTTTCAACGGCAAGCTGTTGAGCAATCTGCTGGCGTAAGTTTTCATCCTCCTGTAACATCACAAACAACTCTTCTAGGGTGACAGTTTGGTATTCTCCCTCCGGGGGGTTCTCTGGCGTATCTGCTAACTCTGATACTGGGGTAGTTGGCTCAGAGAGCAAATTTATGCTAGCGGTATCTGGCCCTGCATATTCCCAAATGGGTTCGCCTGTATTGCGTGTCAACAACTGCATCCCAATACTATAGGCAACATCTCCGATTTCTGGGATGTCCAACTCACCCAGTTGCACTAACCGCGCAGCCATTTCATTATTGGGTGTAGGTGATGCAAGCAATCTGTCGCCAAAGCGCCCTAACCACTCAACCCAGTCTTCAGTTGGGATACGATGTTCAATATTATGCAGCCACTTTCGTGCCCATGCTTCGCCTCGTGCTTGATGAACTCCTTGCAACAGTTCGTTAAAGAGAAATTCCAGATCCGTATCGCTTAGGGGTGGCGCTGGTTCCTTTTCTACATTCCCCCTAGATTTGGAGGCAGTCTGTTTTCCACCAAACAAGCTCTGAAAAAGCTTTTTGAACCATTGAAATAGCCGCTTGAGCATCTGCTGCACCATCGAATATTGCTTATCCTAAGATTGTAGCGATCGCACTGGACTATAGCGTTAGTTCAGTCAATAAAACGTATAGAGGGGACTGGGGATTGGGGATTGGGCACTGGACACTGGGCATTGGGCATTGGGGAGGGAAATAATAACTCCTAACTCAGCACTCAACAGTTTTATTCCATCCATTATGATTGGAAATTTTTCTTCAGGTATGTTTAACTCCTGAAAAAATTTATCTCTATACCTTTCTTTCTCAGTAAAATTAGTAATGGCTTTAATTAATGGCTTTTTTACTTTGTAGCTTTCTTCAGCTTTAGCGATCGCACGTGCGGGCATTTCGTTATTTACACGCAATATTGCTAAGTCAATCAAATCTCTAGATTGTGTACTTAAATCGCCGTCAAAACAAAAGATTGATTCTTGTAGAGACGGCAATTTATCGCGTCTTTGTGAATGATTTATACTCGCTGTATTCTAAAAAACAGGCGATCGCCTCATAATATATCAATCTAAATAACTTTAAGCTAAATAAAAATCAGTATCATGAGTATTATCATCTTTGGCAGTATAAATATAGACCTGGTAGCAACAACACCCCGATTGCCAGTCGCAGGAGAAACGTTGCTAGGAGAAGATTTTTTTAAAGTTTCGGGAGGTAAGGGAGCCAATCAAGCCGTAGCGTTAGCAAAATTGGGCATTCCTACTCAGATAGTGGGGCGTGTAGGTGCAGATGATTTTGGTACAGAACTTGTTAACAATTTGCAAGCATCTGGTGTACAAACTGATAACATTTTTGTGGATAAAACTGTTAGTTCTGGAGTTGCGATCATCACCGTGAGTCATACTGGTGAAAATCAAATCGTCGTTATTCCTGGTGCAAATGGGCGTGTCAATCAAGAAGATGTAGAGCGATTATCCCACCTTTTACCAACAGCTACAGCAATACTTTTACAACTAGAAATTCCGATTAATGCCGTAGTTGCTGCTGCTAAAGCCGCAAAAGGTGCAAACATAAAAGTAATTTTCGACCCAGCACCCGCACAATCTAATTTACCAGATGAACTATATCCGTTAGTAGACATTATCACACCGAATGAAGTTGAAGCAGCGCAGTTGGTGGGTTTTCCTGTGGATGGAGAGGAACAAGCAGCCAAAGCAGCTGCGGTTTTGTTGGAACGGGGTGTGAAATGTGCGATCGTCAAACTGGGTTCTAAAGGTGTTTTTTGTGCCACTGCTGAAGAAAAGTTTTTTGTACCCGCGTTTTCAATTCATGCAGTTGATACAGTAGCCGCAGGCGATGCTTTCAATGGCGGTTTAGCGGCAGCACTTTTTGAAGGACTTTCTTTACATCAGGCAGTTATTTGGGGTGCAGCCGCCGGTGCTTTAGCGGCGACAAAACCAGGCGCACAAACTTCCTTACCAGATAGGTTTACGTTTGATGCATTTCTTAAGGAAAAGGGAGTAGGGAGTAGAGAGTAGGGGAGATGAACTATTGATCCATACACAATGCCCAATGCCCAATCCCCAGTCCCCAATCCCCAATTCCTAATCTCTATTTCCCAATATCTTCATTCCAAAGTTCAGGGTTAGTTTCAATAAACTCACTCATAATTTGTTCGCATTCGTCAAGATTAAGATCAATTACTTCTACACCATGAGATACCATAAATTCTTTAGCACCAGGAAAAGTTTTAGATTCTCCAACGATGACTTTTTTAATGCCAAATTGTACCACTGCTCCAGCGCACAGGTAACACGGCATTAAAGTTGAATATAGTGTAGTCCCTCTATAGCTGCCAACTCTTCCAGCATTGCGGAGACAATCGATTTCGGCGTGGGTAACAGGATCAGCATCTTGCACACGTTTATTGTGTCCTCTACCGAGAATTTTGCCATCTTTAATGAGAACCGAACCAATAGGAATTCCACCTTCTTGTCTGCCTTGTTTTGCTTCTTGAATAGCAGCTTCCATAAACTCATCCATATAATTAATTCTCCTTTTATGACAAAACAACTTGTATTAATGGATCATGATGGCGGTGTAGATGATTATCTAGCAACTATGCTGCTGTTGACGATGGATCATATAGAACTTCTTGGTGTTGTCGTCACTCCAGCAGATTGCTACGTTCAACCGGCTGTTAGCGCCACACGTAAAATTATAGATTTGATGGGATTTTCTCATATCCCGGTTGCAGAAAGCACAGTGCGCGGTATCAATCCATTTCCTACTCTCTATCGCCGTGATTCGTTTATCGTCGATCATCTCCCGATTCTCAATCAAAGGGAAACCATTACTACGCCTCTGGTTGCCGAAACAGGTCAAGATTTCATGATACAGGTGTTACGTGACGCATCAGACCCCGTAACGTTGATGGTAACTGGCCCATTGACAACGGTTGCAGTAGCTTTAGACAAAGCACCAGACATTGAAGCCAAGATTCACAAAATTGTGTGGATGGGGGGCGCGTTAAATGTTAATGGTAATGTGGAAAAAAGTTTAGAAGCAGGGCAAGATGGTTCCGCCGAATGGAATGTTTATTGGGATGCAGTTTCAGCAGCGCGGGTATGGCAAACCCAAATTGAAATTATTATGTGTCCTTTGGATTTAACTAACAATGTTTCAGTCACATCGGAGTTAGTATACAAAATGGGGCGACAACGCCACTATCCCATCTCTGATTTAGCTGGACAATGTTATGCACTAGTTATCCCTCAAGATTATTATTTCTGGGATGTGTTGGCAACAGCTTATCTGGGACACCCAGAATATTATCAATTGCGCGAATGGGAAACAGAAATTATTACCACTGGTCTTAGTCAGGGGCGTACTAAGGTAGTTTCTGGTGGTCGAAAAATTTATGCAATGGATCGGGTAGATAAAGAGGCTTTTTATGCTTACATCTTGCTGCAATGGGCAAGATAAAAAACTAAAATAATTAGGTGGCGTGCATACTCAAACTTGCTATCGAAAACTAAGGAGATAGAAACTTTTGATGATCTTGAGTCTTACATTTTGTACCTCAGTTACTTGCAAACTGGTGTAAGACTGAGAATTACTCATAGCGTGCCTTTTTAGATTTAATCACCTCAATGACATCATCGTGTCTTTGCCCCTCGATAATATCCTTGAGATGAATTTGCCCATTAATGTATTGAATATGGATGCGCCAACCTGAGACTTTATCGATATCAGCGCGATAAATTGCCTGCTTCACACCTTTTACTTTGTGCAGGCTCGTTTTGGGAAATTTTCTTGTTCTGTGACACTCATTATCTTCAAGCTCTGCCAAGGCTTCAAGAAAAGCAATCTTTAGCTCATCATCTGGCAAAATCTTCATGGCTTGATAAATAATGCCGTATTCATCACACAGAGTAAGGGTTTGTGCCATAAACCAACTTACGAGAACTGGGCAGTTTCTCGATTGTGATGGAGTAATCCTTGATACAAAGACTCTGCCACACCTTTATACGCTTTATCAAGATCATCGTGTTTAACTACTCGAAAAAGAGTAAAAATAACTTGCCCAAAAATTGGATCTTCGTCAACTGTCAAAATCACCCTTAGTTTCTGCGAAACCCTTAGCGTGTACAGCGAAGATTCATAGCCATTAATATCTAACGGTAGCGCAAGACGATGCAACTTATGATAAATGTCAGCTTTTTTAGTTGGGAAGAGGCTGGCGCAATCATTGATTTTTTTAACCGCTGCGGCTTTCTCATCTTCACTTAGCCTGCCAAGATCTTTCTCAAAGCTGCTTGTTGACTCAATTAGAACATCCACGTTACGAACCGCCAATCTGAATTTAGCTACTTGTCCTCTGTCCCTAGCATAGCAACAAAATCTTATTCCCCTAAATAGCCTCGTGACAAGTTAATACAGAACTTGAACAGGTAGCCTGGAAGAATCGCTTCCACCAAAAGATAGAGCAGATGGTAGTTTTGGTGCATTTGTAGATTAAGAGGTTCAAAATGGCTATAAATCTAGATTCTGGTTTTGAAATTCTTTATCTTAGTGACCTTAAATATAATGAAATGACTGTTGAAATACAATATAAGGGACAACAGGTTGCACAAATAAATAAAGATAAAGGTGTTGATAAAATAGAAATAGATATATGCTCAGAATATGTTACTCCCGATTTTTGTCGGAATTTAAATTCCTATTAAGTGACTTTTTAGAAGCAATAAATATAGCTAGCAGAGTATTAAGAGATACTTAAATTAATTCTCCGTCAGTAGAATCGTACCGATTCTATCGATTAGCTAGAGTAAAATTATAGTGATGATTTCGGACTTCATCGTGACTGATTATTCATAAATGATAAACTTCAAACCTAAGAAGAGAGCAGCTACAGTTCCGGCAACAGAGATTTCTCCCTGAATAATTTTATCTAAAACTGATTCTATAGGAATCAATACAACTTCAATTTCTTCTGTAATATCTAGTTGTTGCTCTCCAACTTTACTCACATTTTCTGCTAAAAATAAATGTATTTGATTGGTATCTTTACTCGGCTTATCGTATAGAGTTCCAATTTTTCTAAATTCTTGGGGAATATAACCAGTTTCTTCTGTAAATTCTCTAATAGCTGCTACTTCTGCACTCTCTTTTGTGGGATCGAAATTCCCTGCTGGCAGTTCTAAGAAAAATTCACCGATGGCGTGTCTGTATTGCCGGACAAAAATAATTTCTCTACTACTAGTGATAGGTAAAACCATCGCAACGTCAGGCTTAATACTGACAAAATAATCATCGATAATTTTACCATTGGGCAATTCTATTTCATCTTGCCTTACCTTACACCAGTAATGATCTAAGACCATTTTTGATTTTAAAGTCTTCCATTTTTTTAAGTTGTTCATAAATTAAGTAATATATTATGTATAAAAAATTCGCTATGAATGTAAAAAACTATAACAGATGCATCCGATAATCTAAATTTTCAACTTACACTAGCTTTTGCCATATCATAATATGTATAACAAGTATGCAAATAAATGTAAATTTATTTACAGTCAACAAAAGATTTCCCTTGACTATTAGTCGGGGTACAACGGCACAAACAACGAATGTATGGGTGAGGATCTTACACGATCGCATCGAAGGCTGGGGAGAAGCATCACCGTTCGGTGTGGGTAATCATCGGCAATCAACTGATGCCATCAAAGATGCGCTACAGCAAGTTGTACCACTGTTACAAACATTTAGCCCCTTACAGCGGCAGGAAGTTGAGCAAGTTTTAACACAAAACCAGGTTCCTTCTGCGGCCAGGGCTGCTTTAGATATGGCAATGCATGACTGGTTGGGTAAGCGCGTAGGATTACCCTTGTGGCAAATTTGGGGACTCGATCGCAATCAGATAGTCCCGACTTCAGTCACAATTGGGATTAATTCACCTGAAGGTGCGATCGCCAGAGCGCGAGACTGGTTACAATTTGCTGATGTTCGCCTTTTTAAGGTCAAGCTAGGTAGCCCAGATGGTATAGATGCAGATAAAAAAATGCTATCAGCAGTGCAAAAAGAAGCACCATTACCAGAGTTTTTTGTTGATGCCAATGGCGGTTGGAGTTTAGAAGATGCGATCGCCATGTGCAATTGGCTGGCTGATTTGGGTATAAAGTATGTAGAACAGCCATTGCCACGAGGGCAGGAACCAAGTTTAGCAAAACTCAAAGAACACTCTCCCCTACCCATCTTTGTCGATGAAAGTTGTTTTACAAGTGCCGATATTCCCCATTTGGCAAACTACGTGGATGGTATTAATATCAAACTGATGAAATCAGGGGGACTAACAGAGGCAATGCGAATGGTACACACAGCACGAGCCTACGGGTTGCAAGTAATGTTCGGTTGCTATTCTGACAGTTCGCTAGCTAATACAGCAGCATTACAGCTAGCACCACTAGCTGATTATTTAGATTTAGACAGTCACCTGAATTTAATCGATGATCCCTTTACGGGTGCATTGCTAAAAGAAGGGAGAGTTTTGCCAAACGATTTACCAGGTTTGGGGGTACAACAGAGTGCGTCTACCACTTAATCAACGAGTAGCTATCTTACTTCATGAGGGAATTAGCGGACATCACGGCAAAACAGGGTTAGCAATTTTACGTTACAGTGAAGCCCCAATCGTAGCCGTAATCGATCGCGATTCTGTTGGCAAATCTCTCACAGAATTAACAGGTATCAAGCGTGAAGTGCCAATTGTGGCATCAGTAGCCGCAGCCCTAGAATACCAGCCGGAAGTATTAGTAATTGGTATTGCCCCTGGTGGTGGTGCTGTACCAGATGATTACTGGCTAGAAATCAAGAATGCTTTAGAGGCGGGAATGTCTCTGGTGAATGGTTTACATACACCAATGGCAAGTATTCCAGAGTTAAATGCACTACTCAAACCTGGGCAACTAATTTGGGATATACGAAAAGAGCCGTCTAATATCAGTGTTGCTAGTGGCATAGCACGCACCCTTCCCTGTCGGCGGGTATTGACAGTGGGAACCGATATGGCGATCGGTAAAATGTCAACTAGCCTACAGTTACATTGGGCATCAAAACTGCGGGGTTGGCGTTCTAAATTTCTCGCTACAGGACAAACTGGTGTGATGTTAGAAGGGGACGGCGTGGCTTTAGATGCTGTGCGGGTAGACTTTGCCGCCGGTGCTGTAGAACAAATAGTTATGCGTTATGGCAAAAACTACGACATTTTGCACATTGAAGGACAAGGTTCACTACTACACCCTGGTTCAACAGCAACTTTACCCCTTATTCGTGGTTCGCAACCAACCCAACTGGTATTAGTACATCGGGCGGGACAAGTTCATGTACGTAATCATCCCCATGTACTAATTCCGCCTTTACCAGAAGTGATTAAGCTTTATGAAACTGTTGCTAGTGCTGGTGGTGCTTTTGGCAGTGTTCCTGTAGTGGGTATAGCACTGAATACAGCCCATCTAGATGAGTCTGCGGCCAAGGAAAGCATCGCTCAAGTAATAGCAGAAACAGGACTACCTTGCACCGATGTAGTACGTTTTGATGCCAATGTGCTTTTGGATGCGGTAATGAAGAATTAGCTCCTGTAATCAAAATCCCCAGTTCCTAGTTCTCTACCCAAAAATCCAAAACAAATTTATAGCAATTCATAGTCATATCGAGTATGATTTATATAGAAACTCGTTATGACTACGAATTAGGATGCTCGATCGGCGACCATCTTTCTACTAGCTAAAATGTATTGTGGGCAATTTGAGTAACTTAATGGTAATGGAGAGCTTTTTTACCCATGACTGAACCCCAAAAATTGACAACTGCTGACGGTATACCTGTTGCCGATAACCAGAATTCACTTACGGCTGGATCGCGTGGGCCTGTATTAATCCAGGATTTTCATCTCTTAGAAAAGCTGGCTCATTTCAACAGAGAACGTATTCCTGAAAGAGTTGTCCACGCCAAAGGTGCGGCGGCTCACGGCACTTTGACTATCACCAATGACATCACTCGCTACAGTAAAGCCAAACTTTTTTCTGAAATTGGTAAGAAAACGGAACTTCTCTTGCGTTTTTCTACCGTTGGTGGAGAAAAAGGTTCAGCAGATGCCGAGCGCGACCCTAGAGGTTTTTCCCTGAAGTTTTATACTGAGGAGGGTAACTGGGATCTTGTAGGTAACAATACCCCTATTTTCTTCATCCGCGACCCTTTGAAGTTTCCTGATTTTATCCATACCCAAAAGCGCAATCCCCAAACCAATTGCAAAGACCAGAATGCAAAGTGGGATTTTTGGTCACTCAGTCCAGAATCGCTTCATCAGGTGACGATCCTGTTTTCAGATCGGGGAATTCCCAAAACCCATCGACACATGGACGGCTTTGGTAGTCATACTTTCAGTTTAATTAATGCTGAAGGCGATCGCGTTTGGTGTAAATTTCACTTCAAGACTCTGCAAGGACATCAAACTTTGACAGAGGAAGAATCGGCTAAAATTAAGGGCGAAGATCCCGATCATGCGACTCACGATTTGTTTGAAGCGATCGCTCAAGGTGACTATCCCAAGTGGCGGATGTCTATTCAGGTGATGACTGACGAGCAAGCGGCAAAACATCCAGATAATCCTTTTGACTTGACCAAAGTTTGGAAGCACTCAGAATATCCTTTAATTGAAGTCGGGATATTAGAGCTAAATCGTAACCCTGAGAATTATTTTGCCGAAGTAGAGCAAGCCGCTTTTAGCCCTAGTGCAGTAGTTCCTGGCGTTAGTTTCTCTCCAGACAAAATGCTGCAAGCTCGAATTTTTTCTTACCCAGATGCTCAACGGTATCGCTTGGGTGGTAACTATCAGCAACTACCTGTTAACCAGCCCAAATGTCCAGTGATGCATTATCAGCGAGATGGCTTTATGGCACCGGGGAACAATCACGGTAGCGTTCCTAACTATGAACCGAATAGTGCTGAGGGTACGCCCAAAGAAAATCCAGCTTATGCAGAACCACCTAGTCATTTGGGTGATGTCACAGTCGATCGTTACAGTCATCGTGAAGGAAACGACGATTACACCCAAGCAGGTAATCTGTATCGGTTACTAACTCCTGAACAGCAAGAGCGTCTCGCTAAAAATATTGTCGGTAGTCTCTCTCAAGCAAAGCAAGACATCCAAATGCGCCAACTCTGCCACTTTTTTAGGGCAGATGTTTCCTATGGTAGTCGTGTAGCTGAGGAGTTAGGCATTTCAATTGATCCCTCAATATTTTCTGCTCATGCTCAACCAGTAGGTAACTGGTAGCCTTGTAGTTTCATGGGCTGTGTTATGCACACTTAGCTCCCCGACTTCTTTAAGAAGTCGGGGAGCTAATAGACATGTCCAAAAATGAAATATGCGTTACCCATAACCCTTGTAGAGACGTAGCACTGCTACGTCAAAACAATTCTTTTTCGGAGATGTCTAATAAATGAAAACTGTTTCTAGGTTTGCTGCTATTTAAGGCAGATATCGATTCATCCGTACCCAATCTTGAGTTGAGCCAACATTGGGATTTTCACTGGAGTCAAGAGTACCATATATTTGTCCTTGACGATTTATCCAATAGTAGTTGTAGTTTGTTGATAACTCGACGGTTGGATAGCCGTAAGGATTTGTCCAAGTTGTGACATTGCCCAGATTCTCACGAAATTGGAAGTTTTGGCGATCTATAGACTCACCTCGTTGGCGGTTTACTTCATCCCAGGTATGCTTCGACCATTCGCGGTATTCCCTATGCCTTTGCCCCTCAGTTTGCGAGATTTCTAGGTTCTGCGCCATAATCCCTTGTATGCCGAAGGCTGCCCCATTTGTTGCTGAAACCTGAGATGCTACTTGTGGCAACCATGAAGCATAATTAGCCCAATGTGATTGGTGAGATGCTGCACAAGTCATCACCATCGTACACAGGTTGTAGCTATATGCAGCGCTGCACTTGGCTATTCCTTGATAGGGGATACCATTGTAGATGTATGTGCAATCAAACTCATAAGCAACTGTGCATCCAGCAATCGGTTGAGCTTGGCGGGGTTGGCTCATTTGCAGTTGATAGGGCTGCATTGCCAACAACTTCTCGTAGACGAACTGCCAGGGGTTATAGTTTACTGGTAGTCCAGAATTTCCCACCATAATCGTCAAAGCAGCATTGTCTGGCGAAAATAGGACAACGGCAAATTGTCCATCCTCAACCACTCGCCAACCACTTGGCACTACATAGTTAAAGTAATTTCCGCGTCGGATTTCCAGCGAACCAGGGGTGGGAAAAGAAGACTGATTATAGTTGTACATTTAGCTTTGTAGCAAACATCGGGATTAATACTGGATACATCTTGAGTATGGGGTTTTACGCACTGGGTTGCAACTTTTCCTCTCTTCGAGACGTTAAAAAACGCGATTTATCGCCGTCTTTACAATAATTCGCGAGCGCTTTATTTTGCTTTAGGGACTTCCAAATTAAAAAAAATATTTAATTAACTCTTGTGGGGTGGGCAACATGAGCGCCTATTATGGACTGGGCGCTCATATTGCCTGGATAATTTATTTCTTGGAGTTTCCTTAGTGCGATCGCCACTTTCAAGCGGAGGCAGATGTCTCTGGGCTGAGTATTCTCTAACCATTTGCTAATCCTTGGAGTTGCCGGATATTTCTGAACTTTAGCAAATCTTCAGTTATCAGTTAAAATTTGTTGATTTGCTGCTTTTATCAAATTCCAAAAATTATAAAACTTAATGTTAATTGTCATCTTATGTTTTACTGTGCGATGCTGTATTCGCCCAGGTAAACATTGCCTACAGTTGATGCTGCATAACAGAGTCCAACTAGCTATTATTAGCTAAGTGGTATGTCAGATACAACCGCAATACCATTTAGTTAGCAGTCTTTATCAACTGCTTACACTCGCACCGATAAAAATTAGTTTGATTTACTTTTTATTTTCTACTCTCTATTTTGATAACCATTACCTAAAAGTTCTCTAACTAGGTACGGGATACAAAAAATACAAAAAATTCCTCAATATTCCAGATTAAGGATAAGGCTATGGCAACCGAACAGTTGACTAGAGACAGCGACAATTTAGATTTAAATCAGCTATTAAGAACGCTGAATGCTGTTAAACACGGTGACTTCTCGGCTCGGATGCCCATAGACCATACTGGTGTGGCGGGGAAAATTGCTGATACCCTCAATGATATTATCGATAAAAATCAGCAGATGGCAACGGAGCTACAACGGATTGGTAACGTTGTCGGCAAAGAAGGCAAAATTGCCGATCGCGCCTCTCTCGGAGATGTTCGAGGCTCATGGTCAGATTGTGTGACTTCTGTCAATACTCTGATTACAGATTTAGTTCAGCCAACGGCTGAAACTACGCGTGTAATTCGGTCGGTAGCCAATGGTGACTTATCCCAAACGATCGCCACAGAAATTGATGGTAGACCTCTGCAAGGTGAGTTTCTCCAAACTGCGAATATTGTCAACACAATGGTAGAACGGCTCGGTTCCTTTGCATCGGAAGTTACCAGAGTTGCCCGTGAAGTGGGAACTGAAGGGAAGTTGGGTGTTCAAGCCGAAGTGCAAGGTGTGGCAGGCACTTGGAAAGATTTGACTGATAACGTTAACTTAATGGCGGGTAATCTCACAGGTCAAGTTCGCAACATCGCCGAAGTTGCCACCGCGATCGCAAATGGTGACTTATCCAAAAAAATCACTGTTAATGTCAAAGGTGAAATTCTCGAACTAAAAAACACTGTCAACACGATGGTGGATCAATTGAATTCTTTTGCATCGGAAGTAACACGAGTTGCCCGTGAAGTCGGAACTGAAGGGAAGTTAGGCGTACAAGCAGAAGTTAAAGGAGTGGCAGGAACTTGGAAGGATTTGACTGATAACGTTAACTTGATGGCAGGGAATTTAACAGCCCAAGTCCGTAACATTGCGGAAGTAACAACGGCAGTAGCGAATGGCGATTTATCCAAGAAAATCACTGTTGATGTCAAAGGCGAAATCTTAGAGTTGAAAAACACCGTCAATATCATGGTGGATCAACTTAATTCTTTTGCATCAGAAGTTACAAGAGTTGCACGTGAGGTGGGTGCAGAAGGAAAATTAGGCGGTCAAGCAGAAGTGCGCGGCGTAGCGGGTACGTGGAAAGATTTAACTGACAGCGTAAACTTCATGGCGGGAAGCTTGACGGCACAGGTGCGGAATATTGCCGAAGTTACTACCGCTGTGGCAAATGGCGACTTATCTAAGAAAATCACTGTGGATGTCAAAGGCGAAATTCTGGAGTTGAAAAATACCATTAATACAATGGTGGATCAACTTAATTCCTTTGCAAGTGAAGTAACGCGGGTAGCGCGGGAAGTGGGAACTGAAGGGAAGTTGGGTGTGCAAGCGCAAGTGCAGGGAGTAGCAGGTACTTGGAAAGATTTAACTGATAACGTTAACTTAATGGCGGGTAATCTCACTGGACAGGTGCGAAATATTGCCGAGGTTGCCACTGCGATCGCCAATGGCGATCTATCTAAGAAAATTACCGTCGATGTTAGAGGTGAAATCTTTGAACTCAAGAATACCATCAATATAATGGTGGATCAACTCAGTTCCTTTGCAAGTGAAGTAACACGAGTTGCGCGTGAGGTGGGAAGTGAAGGAAAACTGGGAGTCCAAGCCGATGTGCGCGGCGTGGCGGGTACTTGGAAAGATTTAACTGATAGCGTGAACTTCATGGCGGGAAGTTTGACGGCACAGGTGCGGAATATTGCGGAAGTAACTACGGCGGTTGCAACGGGCGACTTATCCAAGAAAATTACTGTGGATGTGAAAGGTGAAATTCTGGAGTTGAAAAATACCATCAACACAATGGTGGATCAACTCAATTCTTTTGCATCGGAAGTAACAAGGGTTGCCCGTGAGGTGGGAAGTGAAGGTAAACTGGGCGTACAAGCAGAAGTGCGTGGTGTAGCTGGGACTTGGAAGGATTTAACCGACAGCGTAAACTTCATGGCGGGAAGTTTGACGGCGCAGGTGCGGAACATTGCCGAAGTTACTACGGCGGTTGCAACAGGCGATTTATCCAAGAAAATCACTGTTGATGTCAAAGGTGAAATTCTGGAGTTGAAAAATACCATTAATACAATGGTGGATCAACTTAGTTCCTTTGCAAGTGAAGTGACGCGAGTTGCTCGTGAAGTGGGAACTGAAGGTAAATTGGGTGTACAAGCGGAAGTGAAAGACGTTGCCGGCACTTGGAAAGATTTAACCGACAGCGTGAACTTCATGGCGGGAAGCTTGACGGCACAGGTGCGGAACATTGCCGAAGTGACAACTGCGATCGCTAATGGTGACTTATCCAAAAAAATTACTGTTGCCGTCAAAGGCGAAATTCTGGAACTTAAAAATACCATCAATATCATGGTGGATCAACTTAATTCCTTTGCCAGTGAAGTTACAAGAGTTGCCCGTGAGGTGGGAAGCGAGGGTAAACTCGGCGTACAAGCAGATGTGCGCGGCGTGGCTGGAACTTGGAAAGATTTAACCGACAGTGTAAACTTCATGGCGGGAAGCTTAACGGCACAGGTGCGAAATATTGCCGCCGTTACCACCGCCGTAGCTAATGGCGACTTATCTAAAAAAATCTCTGTTGATGTCAAAGGTGAAATTTTAGAGTTGAAAAACACCGTCAACACAATGGTGGATCAACTCAATTCCTTTGCAAGTGAGGTTACAAGGGTTGCCCGTGAGGTGGGAACTGAAGGTAAGCTGGGCGTACAAGCCGAAGTTAAAGGTGTAGCCGGCACTTGGAAAGATTTAACCGACAGCGTAAACTTCATGGCGGGAAGCTTGACGGCACAGGTGCGGAACATTGCCGAAGTTACGACGGCGGTAGCTAACGGCGACTTATCTAAAAAAATCACCGTTGATGTCAAAGGTGAAATTCAGGAACTTAAAAACACCATTAACACAATGGTGGATCAGCTAAATTCCTTTGCATCGGAAGTTACCAGGGTTGCCCGTGAGGTGGGAACGGAAGGTAAATTGGGTGTACAAGCTTACGTCAGAGGAGTAGCTGGGACTTGGAAAGATTTAACAGACAACGTTAACTCGATGGCGGGGAACCTTACCGGACAAGTTCGCAACATCGCGGAAGTTACGAAAGCGGTAGCAAATGGCGACCTTTCTAAGAAAATTACTGTTGATGCCAGAGGCGAAATTTTAGACTTGAAGAACACCACCAACACGATGGTAGATCAACTCAGTTCCTTTGCATCGGAAGTAACGCGGGTGGCGCGAGAAGTGGGAACTGAAGGAAAGTTGGGCGGACAAGCGCAAGTCCAAGGTGTGGCGGGGACTTGGAAAGATTTAACTGATAACGTGAACTCAATGGCGGGGAACCTCACAGCACAAGTGCGCGGTATTGCCAGAGTTGTCACCGCAGTTGCTAACGGTGACTTGAAACGAAAACTGATGTTAGATGCCAAGGGAGAAATTGAAACCTTGGCAGAAACAATCAACGAGATGATTGATACTCTGGCGACATTTGCCAATCAAGTAACCACAGTGGCGCGAGAAGTGGGAATTGAAGGGAAGTTAGGCGGACAAGCGAGAGTACCTGGTGCGGCTGGAACTTGGAAAGATTTGACAGATAATGTCAATGAACTTGCTGCTACACTGACAACTCAGTTGCGAGCGATCGCAGAAGTTGCTACAGCTGTAACTAAAGGTGATTTAACTCGTTCAATTGCCGTCGAAGCACTAGGGGAAGTAGCAATCCTCAAAGATAATATCAACCAGATGATTGCCAACCTGCGAGAGACAACGCAGAAAAATACTGAACAAGATTGGTTGAAAACTAACTTAGCCAAGTTTACCCGAATGCTCCAAGGTCAGCGAGACTTGGAAACCGTATCTAAACTAATTCTCTCAGAATTAGCGCCCTTGGTAGGAGCGCAACACGGCGTATTCTTCCTGATGGAGTCTGTTGAACATACACCGTATTTGAAACTAATCAGTAGCTACGCTTACCGCGAACGCAGACATCTAGCTAACCGCTTCCAATTGGGTGAAGGTTTGGTGGGACAATGCGCCTTAGAAAAAGAGCGAATACTGCTGACGGAAGTACCGAACGATTATGTCAAAATTTCCTCTGGTTTAGGAGAAGCCACGCCTCTGAATGCCGTGGTGTTACCTGTACTTTTTGAAGGACAGGTGACAGCAGTCATTGAATTAGCATCTTTCCGCCGCTTTAGCGAAATTCATCTGACATTCTTCGACCAGCTTACCGAAAGTATTGCGATCGTTCTCAATACGATCGCCGCATCGATGCGAACTGAAGAATTACTCAAACAATCACAATCTTTAGCTGAAGAACTCCAAACCCAGCAAAGCGAACTCCGCGAAACCAACAAACGCTTAGAACAACAAGCCCAATCACTCAAAACCTCTGAAGATTTACTCAAAGGACAGCAAGAGGAACTCCAACAAACCAACGCCGAATTAGAAGAAAAGGCAGAGTTGTTGGCGATGCAAAAGAAAGAAGTCGAGCGCAAAAATCGGGAAATTGAACAAGCAAGACTATCTTTAGAAGACAAGGCTGAACAACTCGCCCTTTCCTCAAAATACAAATCAGAATTTCTCGCCAACATGTCCCATGAACTGCGGACACCGTTAAACAGCTTGTTGATTTTAGCGAAATTGTTGACAGATAACATCGATCGCAACCTCACCCCCAAGCAAGTCGAATACAGCCGAACAATTTATTCAGCCGGTAATGATTTGTTGACGTTAATCAATGACATTCTGGATCTCGCTAAAATTGAATCTGGAACGATGTCCATTGACATGATCCCAATGCCATTGGCAGAGTTGGGTGATGTGATTGAGCGCACCTTCCGGCAAATTGCTGAAAACAAAGGACTTGCCTTTACAATTGAATTCACTCCCGAATTGCCAAACGCCATCTATTCAGATGTCAAACGCTTACAACAGGTGTTGAAAAATCTCCTCTCCAACGCTTTTAAATTTACAGAGCAAGGAGAGGTACGCTTACGGATTGCGGTGGCGAAGCTAGGGTGGAGTCTCGGCCACGAAACCTTAAATACTGCCCAGCTTGTGATTGCCTTCTCAGTCAGCGATACAGGCATTGGCATTGCCCCCGAAAAACAGAAAGTGATTTTTGAAGCATTCCAACAAGCCGATGGCTCTACCATTCGTAGATACGGCGGCACCGGATTAGGCTTATCAATTAGCCGCGAAATCGCCCGTCTCTTCGGCGGCGAAATTAAACTCATCAGTCAGCCCGGTGAAGGTAGCACCTTTACATTCTACTTACCACAATTTAGTGCTGTTAACGATAGCGGGGCGTTGAGCCAGTTCCGAGTGCAGAGTCCTGAGTCTAGATCGACACTTCTCACTCCTTACTCCCCACTCCTCACTCCCCACTCAGCACTGATTAATGACGATCGCACCACCATTGAAAGAGGCGATCGCGTGTTATTAATTGTCGAAGATGACGTTAATTTTGCGCGTATCCTTCTAGATATGGCGCAACAGCAAGGATTCAAGGTGATAGCTGCCCAAACTGGCAGTACAGGTTTGATGCTAGCGCAGCAATTTCTACCTTCAGCCATTTTGCTAGATATCCGGTTGCCAGAAATGGATGGTTGGACAGTATTGGATCGTCTAAAACATGACCCAAATACCCGCCACATCCCCGTACATATCATGACAGTTGAAGAAGGGAGACAACGCGGTTTACAACTAGGTGCGATCGCATATCTGCAAAAACCCTTAACCAGCGAGACAATATCCGAGGCGTTGAGCAAAATTAAAGGTTTTGTTGAACGCCAAGTGAAAAATTTGTTAGTAGTCGAAGACGATGACACTCAACGGCTGAGTATTGTTGAGTTAATTGGCAACAGCGATGTTTCAACTACTGCTGTCGCTAATGGTACAGCAGCTCTAGAAGCGATTCGCACCCAGCATTTTGATTGCCTCGTCCTCGATTTAGGACTACCCGACATGACCGGCTTTGAATTGATTGAGCAAATAAAGCTTTTACCTCACGGCAAAACTTTACCAATTATTGTCTACACAGGTAGAGAAATTAGCAAAGCTCAAGAAACAGAACTCAGACGAATTGCCGAAACAATTATTATTAAAGATGTGCGATCGCCCGAACGTCTCCTCGATGAAACTGCATTATTTTTACACCGAGTCCAAGCAAATTTACCAGCACCCAAGCGCCAAATTCTTGAACAACTGCATTCACAAGACTACTTACTCACTGGCAAAAAAGCGCTAATTGTAGACGACGATATGCGGAATATCTTCGCTCTTACCAGTATGTTGGAGCGTTATCAAATCCAGGTTGTATATGCTGAAAACGGCAGAGAGGGAATTGCCTTGTTACAAAATACACCGGATATTGATGTGGTGTTGATGGATGTGATGATGCCAGAAATGGATGGTTACGAAACAACACGCGTAATCCGCCAAAACGAGCAATTTAAATCTTTGCCGATTATTGCACTGACCGCTAAAGCCATGCAAGGCGATCGCGAGAAGTGTATTGAAGCCGGTGCATCAGACTACATTACTAAACCTGTAGATACCGAACAATTGCTGTCGCTGTTGCGTGTTTGGCTATATCGTTAATGACGCGATCGCCCTCACCAATTTCTCTGGATCTACAGGCTTAGAGATATGCTGCTGAAATCCCGCAGCGATCGCTTGTTGCTGATCTATCTCACCAGCATAAGCAGTTAAAGCGATCGCGGGAATTGTCCCGCCTTGCTCTGGTTCCAAACTCCTGATCTGTCGCATCAGCATATAGCCATCCATTTCTGGCATCCCAATATCGCTGACGATCAGATTTGGCTGGGATTGACTTAATGCTGTTAAAGCCGCAATGGCTGAGGCGGCAACGGTAACAGTTGCACCATATTGCTCCAGCATGAAGGGCAAAAATTCTCGCATATCTGCGTCATCATCCACCACCAGAATCTTTAAGCCAGACAAAGGCAAAGATTGAGCCGCCACCAGTGAAGAGTTATCTTCTACATCCCTAATTTCTTTGTTTTTATCCTGTAAATATGGAAATCTGACGGTGAAAGTTGCTCCTTTACCTTCGCCCAGACTTTCTGCTTGCACAGTTCCCCCGTGAAGTTCTACGAGATGACGGACGATCGCTAATCCTAAACCTAAGCCGCCAAATTTGCGAGTTGTGGCACCATCTGCTTGACGAAAATAATCAAAGACGAATGGTAAGAACTCAGGTTCAATTCCCTTCCCTGTATCAGTTATGCAGATTTGTACTTGTAAGCCAACTTGCTCTAATTTAATTTTTACCTGTCCACCGATGGGAGTAAACTTAATGGCATTAGAAAGAATATTCCAAATGACTTGTTGTAATCGATTGGCATCACCTAAAACTTCTCCGATACCAGATTTAAAAATTGTCTGAATCTGCATAGATTTAGCCTCTGCCGATAAACGCACTGTCTCGATCGCAGCTTCAATGACTGATATCAAATTAATCCGGTCGAAGTTGAGATTAAGTTTACCCTGAAGGATGCGGGAAACATCCAGCAAATCTTCAATTAATTGAGTTTGTAACTTGGCATTGCGCTCAATAGTTTCTAGGGCGCGATCGCTGGTTGCTTGGTCAAGTTTGCGACTCCGCATCAGTTTTGCCCAACCCAGAATCGGGTTGAGTGGTGTTCTCAATTCATGAGACAGCACAGCTAAAAATTCATCTTTGACGCGATTTGCGCTTTCAGCAGCGCTTCTTGCCGTTAGTTCGGCTTCGTAGAGATGGGCGCGAGCGATCGCCTGGGCGCATTGTTGAGCAACAGCCAAGAGAAATGCTTGATCTTCTCCACTAAGTTGTTGAGGCTGGGCAAATCCCAAACTTATACCGCCAACTGCCCAACCTTCTACCATCAATGGAATAGAAATCCAGGCATTAAAATCATATTGGGCATAAAATTCTGCTAAATGTGGGTAATGAGCTACCCGATTTTCTGTTGTTTGTGCCCAAATAGGTTTCCCAGTCCGCACCGCTTCTGCTAAGGGAGAGGGTGAATCGATGGCAAAAATACGCCAAGTATTCACCAAATCCTGGTTATAGCCAACTGCACGTACAATTTCCAGTTCCGTTTTACTTTCATTCACCAAAGCAACAAGGGCAGAACTAGCTCCCAATGCAGCCATGCTCTGCTCTACAATCACATCAGAGACTTGGGCTGGTGTCAAAGATTCTGAAAGGGCAGCCGTGATCGATTGGAGACGGGCAATGCGCTCTAATGCTCTTTCTGCCGTTCTTTGTGCTTGCTGCGCTTCTTGATAAAGGCGGGCATTATCGATCGCGATCGCCGCTCGATGGGCAATATCTTCCGCTAATGACAAGTCAGTTGTGTTGTAACGACGCTCTGATTCAGCAGTAAAAAAGGAAATTGCCCCAAAAACTTTTTCACGTGCCATTAACGGCACCATTATACATGACTTTAAACCGATTTCACGTATAATCCTTAGATGTTCTGCATCTGGGATGCCTTTTACTAATAGTGCATCTGAGATTTCAGTTACCATTTCAGGAATTCCTGTACGCAGCACCTTAGGCACACCTCCAGGTTCATCCAATTTTCTTGGATAACGCTGATGAAGTTCCCAGCCGAGTATAACTTTCTCTGGATCTCGGTGAGCAACTGCTACCCGATTAATAAATTGGTTGTCTTCCAGCAGATCAACGCTACACCAATCAGCAAAGAAAGGCACAACCAGATTTGCCACGCTTGCTAGCGTACTTTCGTAATCAAGGGAAGAAGCGAGGGTTGCACTGACTTGAGCTAAAAACCCGGCTCGTTGTTGATCGGCCTCTGCTTCCAGTAGAGCGGTTTGCTCTTTAATCAGTTGGATTCGTTCGGCTTCCGATTGTTTCCGATTGGTGATATCAAGCACAACACCACTCATGTGTGTGGCTTTACCAGCTTCGTTGAAAAAGACTTTTCCCCGACAGGCTGCGTAGCGGATACTGCCGTCATCCCAAATAATTCGATATTCTAAATTATGCTCCACACCTTCGTTAATAGCTCGACTCAACGATTGAGCCAGCAATCCGCGATCGCTTGGATGCAGACGAGCTAAAATTGCTTCAGAAGTGCCAGCAAAGGTTTCCGGTGTTAACCCAAATAGTTGATAAATTTGCTCATCCCAATCAAAGCGATCGCTGCTAATATCCCAACTCCAAACACCGATTTTGGCAGATTTCAACGCCAAATTGAGTTGTGCTTTGCTGTCTTCTAAACCTTGATAAAGACGAGCATTTTCTAGAGAAATAGCAATTTGAACTGTCAATATTTCTAACACATAAAGTTTTTCCTGTGTAAAAGCACTGGAGATCAGATTATTTTCTAAATATAAAATACCAAGTAATTTTGCCTGCCGGGCGATCGGCAAACAAAGTACAGATTTAGGTTGTTTTTGAATTACATACTCATCCTTAGAAAACAAATTATGCTCAGTAGCATTTTGCAAAATCACTGTTTCTTGAGTTCGCTGAACGTAATTCAGTATTGATTGCGGAATAACCTGAGAAATTTCACCCTCTAATATAGGTCGAGAAACATTGAGCTTTTCTGCTTGGCGATTAACCTTAGCTTCTACTTCAATCACCAGATTTTGTTCATGTTCAAGCAACAAATAACCGATTTCTGCTCCTGCTTGCTCGATCGCGATTTGCATTAATGTCTTCAACAACCGTGAAAAAACAATCTCACTACTTATAATTTGAGAGGCTTTAACTACTGACAAAAAATCCAACTGCTCACCTGTGGTGATAAACGTGCCATTAGAGACAAGCTGTTGTTGTGGCAATAGCTGAGGATAGGATTCTTCGAGGTGCTTGACTTTGGGAAATGCCTCCCAGCGCACGTAAGCATTTTTAGCTGCTTCCAAATAAGTTTTGCCAATTAATTCAAACTCTCGCTCCAAGTAGAACTTAGCCGCTAGCTCATTAGCCAGGGCTTCATATTGCCCAAATCCCTGCTCACGGGCTGAAGCAATTGATTGCTCATACAGGCGCATTGCTTCCAAATCTCGACCTTCAAGCCGAGCTATTTCAGCAGCTACTAATTGAGACTTGTGTAAAAAGTTGGCAGAGCAGTGGTTAGCCCAATATTGCAATTGTTGCTGATGGAATTCTAAAGTTTGCAAAAACTGTTCTTGCTCTTGATTGGATACTGTTGAATAAAGAGCCGTTAGAGTCAGTGAGTAATATAAAATGTAATCTGTTTCAATTGGTAACGCCAGTGTTGTAACTGGAAATTTAGATAATTCTAAGGCAGATTTAAATGCTTCTGTATATTGTCGATATGTAAAAAAGATAATTAATTTGATAATGTGATAAAAAATAATCCCACTGACGAAACCTGCATCTGTAATTACAGATAAAGCGTGTAATTCATCAAAACCATCATTACTTAGAGTTAGTTTGTGATGAGTAAGTCCGCGCAGATTCATCAGAAGCATCTGCTGTAATCTGATTGTCTGATAAACAGCTTCATGTTTCGACTGACGGGCAAATGTAGTGTATTTCTCTAGAGATTTGTATGTATCTCCAAGTGGATATCCTAACTGGATAATTTGCCACGAGCCTTGATAGCCGTTGTAATTTGCCATCGTTATATCACCTGCTTCCACACAACCGATAAATCCCCGCTCTAAAAAGGGAATATCGCTGGCAATATGGTTACACCAAACGTTAATATGACTTCCATGAATGTGTAAAACAACTCCTCTAAGTTTCAAGTCATGAAACTTTTCATTCAATTGAATGCTCATCTGAGAAAATGCATAACCTGTGGGAATATCATGGAAGATGGAAACTAACAACATGGCGTACATACTGTAAGCAAAACAGGAATCTTCCGTATTACCAAACTTGAGGGAGTAATTAACAGCTTGAAGTACAACTAAGGGAAAGAGATTGGGTCTACCTAGATAAGTAGGTGGGCCCAAAGTGGTCAATAAACTAATCAGTGTCTTAATATTTGGATCTTGGATTACCGGAGCATTAATTAAATCAGAGATTTGTCTATTACCTAAATTTATTAATACCTGATTTTTTTCAATTTCGATTCCACCTTCCACTTCCTCATTTGTATCAGGGAATATCACCCCAAAAAGTTTTAAAGCTTCTAATCCTAATATCAGTGCCTCTTCATATCTACCTGCAACTTGATAAAGTCTGATTTGCAGCATATAAATATTAGATTTATCTAGATGAGATTTTGCTTTCAGCAATAAGAGATCAAATAATTCTTCCGCTTGCTCTAAATTTCCGGTTAAGAATTCACACTCAGCTTGTTCTCTAAACAAAATAAATGTTTGTTCGTATTGTTCAAACCAGGTATTTTCAGCCAAAAGATTCATAGCAACGCTAAAAAATCTTTTTGCAGGAGTATAGGCTGTAGAAGCTTTTGCCTTTTTACCAGCGATTAAATTCAATCGCACCAGTTCATTTTTTTCTGTTTGTTCAATAATTAGATTCACTGCGAGATTGAGTTGATTGACTAAATCAAAAATTTGCTCGCCTACTTGTTCAGGATTAGCATTTCTCAGTAAAAGTTGCCCAATTTTCAGGTGAACAGCCGACTTTGATTCATCGGCAATTAAGGCATAAGCAGCTTGTTGAACTCGGTCATGGTAGAAACGATAGTTTTTATGAACACTTTCATCTGACTCAATAGCAATAATTAATCCTCTTAAAATTGCTTCAACAAGTGCATTTGCTGTTTCTGTAATAGACTGTTCCCCAACAAGTGCCAAAACTTCTAAATCAAAACGATTCCCGATGCAGGAGGCTAATTTAAGCACCTGTTGAGTTGCAGGTGGCAGTTTTTGCATCCGCCTAATCATCAGACTGACAATATTATCTGTAATCCCTTGGGCTTCAATCTCAGCTAGATTCCATTGCCACCCCCCTTTTACCCCCATCTGTCCCCCCTTACCAAGGGAGTCAAAATTCAGCAAATTTTCTTGATGCAATGTTTTGAGAAACTCGTTAACAAAGAAAGGATTACCATCAGTTTTTTGGGTAATCAATTGAGCCAGAGGTTCTACTTGTTCTGCTGAACTATGTAAGGTATCGGCAATCAACTGATTGACATAGACAAGATTTAACGGTGTCAGCAGAATTTCGGTCGTTCTTGCTCCATACTGCCGAACCTTATCTATCATCAAATTAAAGGGATGCACAACATCTACTTCGTTATCTCGATACGCCAAAATGAAGCAGAGATACTGGATAGTAGAGCCAGTAATAATAGTTTCAATTAAATTTAAAGTAGCGGTGTCTGCCCACTGCATATCATCTAAAAAAACAGTGAGGGGATGTTCTTTTTTAGCAAAGACGCTGATAAAATTCTGAAACACCAAGTTGAATCGATTTTGAGATTCAGCCGGTCCCAACTCTGGGATAGCAGACTGTTCTCCAACAATTAGTTCAACTTCTGGAATTACATCTGTGATTAGCTTACCATTGTTCCCTAAAGCTGCTTTTATTTCCTGTTTCCAGGTAGAAAGTTTATCTTCTGGTTCAGTTAAAATTTGTCGAGCAAGTGTTTTAAAAGCTTGCACAATCGTGGAATAAGGAATGTCTCGTTTGTATTGATCAAACTTGCCAGAGATAAAAACCCCACGTTCTCTAACAATGGGTTTGTGAATCTCCTTCACCAGAGAAGATTTACCAACGCCAGCATAGCCAGAAACTAATACGAGTTCTGGTTTTCCTTGGCTCACAACTCGCTCAAATGCTTGCAAAAGCTTGGAAATCTCTGGTTCTCGCCCATACAATTTTTGGGGAATTTGAAAGCGTTCTGAGATATCTTGCTGACCTAAAACAAAGGATTTAATTTCTCCGGTTGTCTCTAATTGCTTCAAACACTTTTCTAGATCAAATTGCAAACCTAAAGCGCTCTGATATCTCTGTTCTGCAACCTTCGACAGCAATTTCATGGTAATCTCACAGAGTATTTGAGGAATATCAGAGTTCAGTTTATTTGGATTTAACGGAGATTTAGCAATATGACAATGCACCCACTCTAAGGGGTCTTTACCTTGAAATGGTAGCTGACCTGTGAGCATTTCATAAAAGGTGACTCCCAGCGAATACAAATCGCTGCGATGGTCAATCCCTCGATTCATTCGCCCGGTTTGCTCAGGTGATAAATAAGGTAAACTGCCCTCAATGCGACTGGAACTGCTAACTATTTGCTGTTGGTAGGGAATGAAAGCAGCAATTCCAAAATCGGCAATTTTTACCTGATTAGTTTTGAGGTTAATTAAAATATTTTGCGGCTTAATATCCTTGTGGACAATCTTATGAGTGTGGATTTGGGCGAGTTTACTGGTGATTTCAATGGCAATCTTCAGAAACGGCACAGGTTGTTGAAATTGGTCTAGAAATTGGTCGAGCGATCGCGCCTGAAAATCCTCCATAATTAAATAAGGGATTCCCTGATGCATCTCTAAGGCGTAGGCTTTGACTGCTGCTGTGGTATTTAACCTTTGTGCTATCGCATACTCATGTTTGAGTTGTTCAATATTATTGGGTGTACACTGTTCTGGACGTAGCCCTTTGATAATTACCGGACACTGGTCTTCAACCTTAATTCCACGATATATGACTGCTTTTACCCCTGCTTTTAACAAAGTGACAATTTTAAATCCGGGTAATGCAATCATGATGCCAAATACTCCAGCCGTGTTTCTTCAGGGATAATCCGAGCCTAATTGTATTTTAGATATATTTCCTGGGGCAGATGAAATTTAGATAATATCCGATGCGGATAATCACTTCTGCTGACTCTACAGACAAAAATAAGCTACCATTCAAGCAGAGTAAGCATTTCCCGCTCATAAACTCCCCATGTTTGATAACCTGCAAACCCAAATTTACCAACTAGAACAATTTGCTAACAGCCTCGTTTCTAACCAACTGACACACCTTAGCGTAGTAAGCGTTGGCATCATCTTTGCAGCTGGCTTGCTCACCAGTCTCACACCCTGTATGCTTTCCATGCTGCCAATTACCATTGCTTACATCGGCGGTTATGAAGCCAAAAGCCGCTTGCAAGCTGCTGCCCAATCAACTTGGTTTGCTCTAGGTTTAGCAACTACATTGGCAGGGCTAGGAATTCTAGCAGGTTTAGTTGGAAAAGTCTACGGTCAAGTGGGAATTGGTTTGCCGATTATCGTCAGCATTATTGCCATTCTCATGGGGCTGAACTTATTAGAAGCACTGCCTATACAATTTCCATCCTTGAATGAAACCAATTGGATTTCGCCAGATTTGCCAACAGGATTGCGTTCCTATTTGCTAGGACTGACTTTCGGCTTAGTGGCATCCCCTTGTAGCACCCCTGTTTTAGCGAGCCTGTTAAGTTGGATTGCTAGTACACAAGACTTAATTTTAGGCGCTATTTTGCTACTGTCTTACACAGCAGGTTATGTAGCACCGTTAATTTTGGCGGGTACTTTTACAGCTTCAATTAAAAAATTACTAGAATTGCGTCGCTGGTCTGGTTGGATTAACCCAGTTAGTGGGGCACTATTGGTAGGATTCGGTGTATTTTCCTTAATTTCTCGGATTCCCCTCGGCAGTCTTTAATATCAATACATTTGTTAGATTTTACACATAATGACTTTAGAAGATTCAACTGCAAAAGAATTAAAATGGTGGGCAATACCTGGGCAGTTCTTACGGCAAGAGCTTTTGCCTGTACTGACTAACTTACGATTAGCGATCGCACTACTGCTATTGATTGCAATCTTTAGCTCCACTGGTACTGTGATTGAGCAAGGTCAGTCTCCCGCATTTTACCAAGCCAATTACCCAGAACATCCAGCTTTATTTGGTTTCTTAACTTGGAAGGTAATTCAAGTAGTTGGATTAGACCACGTATATCGTACCTGGTGGTTTCTATCATTACTCATCTTATTTGGCACTAGCTTAACTGCTTGTTCATTTACCCGGCAGTTACCAGCCTTAAAAGCTGCCCAGCGCTGGAAATATTACGAAGAACCACGACAATTTCAAAAATTAGCTTTAAGTGCAGAACTAGATACTGGTTCGCTAGATTCCTTAAACCAAATATTACAGAAACACCGCTATAAAATTTTTCAAGATCAAGAAAAAGCAAATCTCCTTTACGCCCGCAAGGGAATAGTCGGACGCATTGGCCCAATTATTGTTCATATTGGCATCGTCGCTATTTTGCTAGGGGGAATTTGGGGGGCGATGACTGGATTTCTCGCTCAAGAAATGGTTGCTAGTGGCGATACATTTCAAGTGACAAATATTGTCGATGCTGGCCCAATAGCTGCAAAAATCTCGAAAGATTGGTCTGTGCGAGTCAATCGTTTTTGGATTGATTACACTCCATCTGGTGGCATCGATCAATTTTATTCTGATCTGTCTGTCTTGAATAATCAGGGAAAGGAAATTGACCACAAGAAGATTTTTGTCAACGAACCTCTGCGCTATCATGGCATAACTTTTTATCAAACTGATTGGGGAATTGCAGGCGTTCGCGTCCAATTTAACAACAGCCCTGTTTTTCAGCTACCGATGGCGCAATTGAACACCAACGGTAACGGGCGCATTTGGGGAACCTGGGTACCAACTAAACCGGATTTGAGTCAAGGTGTTTCCCTGTTAGCGAAAGACTTGCAAGGGATGGTATTAATTTATGATGCCACCGGCAAACTTGTTGATACAGTCCGCGCTGGGATGTACACCGAAATAAATGGTGTGAAGCTGAAAATTTTGGATGTCATTGGTAGCACAGGCTTACAAATTAAAGCCGATCCAGGCATACCAATTGTTTACACAGGGTTTGGTTTGCTCATGCTGGGTGTGGTGATGAGTTACTTTTCTCACTCGCAAATCTGGGCATTGCAAAAAGGCGATCGCTTGTATATTGGTGGCAAAACTAATCGTGCCCAAGTTGCTTTTGAACAAGAGGTTTTAGAGATTTTAGATCGGCTGAGTTCACAGCCAAAAGGTGAAGAGAAAGAGGCGGCGATTGAAGTTTAAACGCAAAGAGGCGCAAAGGAAATCGCAGAGTAACGCGGAGGATGACTTTGCGTTACTCTACGATTTCCTTTGCGTTTCAAAGTTATTTACAATTAATTAGAAAATTACTAGAGATATTTATTCAACATTGGAACAAAAGATTTCTATATCTGCTCAACTTCAATTTAAAGGACGCGTTTACCTTTTACCCCTAATCGCTATCTTGTTAAATATCACTTCTTGCACTGCGAATAATCGAAACATCAAACATATCTCTCTCGTTGGTGCTGGGGCGAGTTTTCCTGCACCTTTGTATGAGCGCTGGCTTGCAGATTATAACCAGCAACATCCTGATGTACAAATTAACTATCAAGCTATAGGGAGCAGTGCTGGAGTGCAACAACTCATTGAAGGTACTGTGGACTTTGCAGCTAGTGATGTGGGAATTACAAATGAACAAGCAGCCAAAATCAAACGGGGAGTGATTGCTTTACCTCTAACTGCTGGTTCTATTGTGTTGGCTTATAACCTCAAACCAGTTGCACAGCCGTCGCCTCAAGTCAATGTGCCAACTGCTCTCAGGCTACCACGCCAAGTTTACGTTGATATCTTTCTCGGAAAAGTTACAAATTGGAATCATCCTAGAATAGCCGCAGCTAATCCAGGAGTAAGTTTACCCGATTTACCGATTCAGGTTGTACACCGAACTGATGGTAGTGGGACTACAAGCGTGTTAACGCAACACCTAAGCGCCATAAGTCCAGAATGGAAAAGCAAAGTTGGGGCTGGTAAATCTGTAGCATGGCGAGTAGGAATTGGTGGAAAAGGTAACGAAGGTGTTACCGCCCTAATTCAGCAAATACCAGGATCAATTGGCTATGTAGAGTACATTTACGCCAAACAAAATAAACTTCCTGTGGCTGCTTTAGAAAATAAATCTGGTAATTATATTACGCCGACACCAAAATCTGTAGCTCAAACCTTAGAAGCAGTGAAATTACCAGATGATAACCTAATTGCTTTTATCACCGATTCTACCGATGCCCAATCTTATCCCATCGTTACTTACAGCTGGCTTTTAACTTATCAACAATATCCAAACCGAGTCAAAGCTCAAGCGCTGAAAAACTTTGTTGATTGGGCGGTGATTGACGGGCAAAAATCCAGTTCGGAACTTGGGTATATTCCTTTGTCTAAAAAAGTTGTGCTTCAAGTGCAATCTGCGGCAAAGAAGATTGCCGATTAATGTCATCAGCGCTCATCAGTGATGATATTTACTTTTGGTGACGCACTTCAACCACAGTATGTACATTACCGCGAGGCGTAAAATCTGCTTTCACCGTGACTTCCAACGGATCGCAAGCAGCCACAAAATCATCTAAAATTTGATTGGCAGATTCTTCGTGGGAAATGTAGCGATCGCGGTAACTGTTAATGTAAAGCTTAAGCGCCTTCAATTCTACTACCCGTTCATCAGGAATATATGTAACGTAAATTGTCGCAAAGTCAGGATAACCGGAAAACGGGCATTTGCAAGTAAATTCCGGCAAAGTGATGCTAATGTCATATCGCCTCCCCATACGCGGATTCGGAAAGGTAATTAGTTTACCTTCCGCAATGTCGCGTTCGCCATACTTCATTTCTTGGCTTGCCTGGAATACACTTTCATTAGTCATTAGTCATTAGTCATTAGTCATTTGTTATTAGTTATTTTACTGATTTTTACGTCTTTTTAGTAATTTTATAACTCCTAACTCCTAACTCCCTCTCAATACTCTTCCTTCTCCCAATCTGGACAACTCTCATCTTCACAACCGTGGGGATGCATACCACAGACTAACAAATTACCACCATATACTTGCCCGTGGTAATGACTACAACCGATGCAGGCGGGATTTTTTTCGGCTGTGGGTTCAACTAAATAAGGAAAACCCGGATCTACATCTGCAACAATGTCTTCTAATTCCCAGTAAGCTTCCATCATTGGTTCAGCAAAATCCTGCAAATACTGATCGACTTCAGTAACAATGTTATTGTGTACTTGCTCGGTCACTTCTTCCGTTAGCTCAAAAAATGCGTCTACCACTTCACTCATTCCCAGGAAGAAACGCTCTACTTCTTCAGCCACGATTTCAACGATTTCTGCTAAATCTTTTTGCCACTGTTCCATAAACTTGACACCTTTGCAGGCTATAAACAGGACGCTTTGTGTTATCTGGCTTGAAGCACTAAAATACACACTAGGCAATGTATCTTATCAAGTTTTTATCAGAAGTGTCATCTCAAAATGCCACTTATTAATGATATACCGAGGAAAGAATTCTATTGATCGCGTTGCAATCGTTTTAACTCGTCTTGTAGATTTAGTACTTCTTGGCGTAATTTATCTACATTCTCATCATTTGATGTCTCTTTCACCGTTGGCTCTTCGTCTTCCTCTAAAATTTCAATTCGACGAGGTTCAGAAGGGGGTGTTTTTTCAGAGGTTTCACCAGATGGTTGAGCCTGCTGGGCTTGCTTCATCATCTCTTCAACGAAGCGGCGGGCTTCTTCTGTGTTCATTTCGCCCTTTGCAACCATTTCATCTGCCAGTTTTTGGACTTGCGATCGCACTTGGGCTAATTTTCCCCCTGCTTTCTCACCTGCGTAAGAAGCTAATCCAACACCGAGGTAAAAAGCTTTTTGAACAATATCTCCAAAACCAGGCATTGTTGCTGAAGGCTCCTACAAATAGGGCGACCCGGAGACTACGCCTACCACAAGCCTCCCGTGTTGCTGCTACCTTCCGGTTCTGACAAGATTTGGGTGTTGCGATCGCATAGATCCAGGTCTTCTAAAAGCATAACATGAAAAGTCAGTAAGTGTGTGTTATTCCATAACAATTCGCCATTCATAAAGCTGATAGTTGACGCAACCGTGTTGCACCAAAGGATCGTCAGCCACAATCGCTTCTGCTTCCTGCTTTGAAGCTGCCTCAAACAGCAACATGCCGCCTCTTTGCTCCGCCCAATAACCTGTTCGCGCTTTGTGTCCTTTAGCAATTAAGTCCTGAATGTAGGCTTTGTGAGCAGGTACATATTGGTCAAAGGTAGGTTTATCGACTTTCCCTTCCTCAATTTTTACAAACCACGGCATTAGCTTCTTAACTCCAGTTGCAACAAACATCCTGCTTTAGTTATGACTGCTTTTGAGTAACATTTGAGTAGCATTTTGATCAAAAATCTGATTATTCTTGGTGCTTTTTACTAGCTCTTGTTGGTGCAATAATATCTGGCTGGATCGCATGGTAGGTTGCAAGAGACAGCAACTTGTTCAAAAGGCTGTTTCGGAGGCAGAAAAGTCTGTCAATGAAAAACGAGACTTTGACCACCTTGTTAGAAATCGATCCGAGATTTCAAAAAATATTGCTTACGGCCTTGAGGATATTGAGGATCAGATTAATGCAGTCGCTAACGAATTGCGAGAAATCAAAGCGTTAGAGCAATTGCATATTAATATGTAACAAATAATACAAATTAATCTCATTCAATACGGTTTTCTGGAAAATCGGGTTAAAGAGTTAGAGCGCTGGCAAGCCGAATCGTGCGATCGCACTTCCTAACCCTCTGGGGATTGATGTCTAGCTCTTAATTTTGATTGCTTATCCCATTATGGCTGCCAATGACTCGATGGCTGACAAATGGGAACAGTCTGCGGTAAGACCAATGCATACTTAGAAAAATCAGACTTACCAAGGTTAGCAGCATGACGCCCAGAATCGTTGTATATGCCTTCGTGTGCCGCCAAAATCTATTTGCACTTAGTTGCACAACCTTCCACAGACTGCCTATATCAACGCTTTCGGTATCGTGAATGGTGATTGGTAAGGATGCTGCTGTGCTTTGTTGTGCAAGTGTCATTTTAATTACTCCTTTAGACCCAAACGCTGGGGTATTTAATTTTAAGTACGGTAAGTCGATAGATTTACTGTTATTTATATCTAATATCTCATAGCTTGATGCAAGAAGCAAGTTTTAAGGGAATGGGGCATTGGGCATTAGTATTGAAAATTAGGTATTTACTAGAGTTACAACTATTCTCTAGTCCCCAATCCCCAGTCCCCAGTCAAAATGCCTAATCAAATTTGGTTATCACAGTTGCAAAAACACAAAGCGATCGCAGTCATCCGCGCCCCTAAAATCGAAGTGGGAGAGCAAATGGCAATGGCTGTAGCATCTGGGGGAATGCAGCTAATTGAAATTACCTGGAATAGCGATCGCGCTGGGGAATTAATTAGTCAACTACGTTCGGAATTACCAGCCTGTATCATTGGCACTGGTACGCTATTCAATGTGCAGCAGCTACAAGATGCGATCGCATTTGGGGCGCAATTCCTCTTTACACCCCATATTGATCCGGCAATGATTCAAGCAGCACAAGAAAAGAATGTGCCCATTATACCAGGAGCATTAACACCTACAGAAATTGTTACCGCCTGGAGTCAGGGCGCTAGTTGTGTAAAAGTGTTTCCCGTACAAGCAGTAGGAGGGGCTGATTATATCAGAAATTTGCAAGGGCCACTAGGTCAGATTCCCTTAATTCCAACTGGCGGTGTCACTCTGGAAAATGCCAAAGAATTTTTGCAAGCCGGAGCGATCGCTGTCGGTTTGAGCGGTGAATTATTTCCCAAAAAGCTTGTCACAGAAGGAAATTGGCAAGCGATCGCAACTCAGGCAAAAAACCTTATGCAACAGTTAGGTTAACTTAGAATCAAATCATCAAAAATTCACGTCTATTAAAGTAATAGATATGGAAATAAACGTGAAACCTGATAAGTTTCTCAAGACCCCATAATTTGAGTGTAAGTGTATCTAAAATGAAAAGACTGATTTATGCTGACTGGGTGCGTCGCTTACAAATACTCCTCACTGGTACAGCACTGTCCTTAAGTGTTTTTACTACTACTGGAACGAGTCAAGTTTGGGCGAATTCCAAAGATAAAGTGATTGCACAAACAATCCAGACATTACAACAATCGGATCAGCGCTGGATTCAAATTAATCTTTCAAAGCAACGATTAATCGCTTGGGAAGGTGACAAAGTAGTTTATGGAAGTGCTATTTCCTCTGGTAAAAAAGCTACTCCCACTCTTGTTGGTACTTTTAAGGTTCAATCTAAGTTCAAAACTACGCGAATGCAGGGAGAAAACTATAATGTTCCCAACGTTCCTTATGCGATGTTTTATCAGGGTAATTACGCTATTCACGGAGCATACTGGCATAAGAGATTTGGCACTCCAGTGAGCCACGGCTGTGTGAATATCGCACCCAAACATGCAAAATGGCTATTTCAGTGGGCATCAGTAGGTACACCAATAGTCATCCAGAAATAGTAGGTGAAGTAGGCAGAAGGCAATTTAGGTAAAATCATAAATAACAAAAAATCAAGACAATTAAGTGATTCCCAGCAAGATTTTATGCTGGGAATCTTCGGAGTCGGAATTACTGAATTTGAAATAAAATACAGAAGAGGGTATTCAACGATTTACCCAAAAAATAAGTGTAAATCCTGACAATTTCTCTGTGGAATTAAAAATGCAAAGATGAATTAGGGAAAACTTTGCATTTAGACACTTAAATGACAGATTTTTTGTAAAGGTTGTCATTGGTAATTGGTCATTAGTCATTAATCATTGCTCATTATGTAAGGGACTTACAAATAAAAAAATATTCAATTAACTCTTGTAGGGTGGGCGACACGAGAGCCATATCAACTGGGCACTCATGTTGCCCACTCCACGATATTGAATAATTTATTTCTTGGAGTTCCCTAACCAAGAATAAATGATAAAGGGCAAATGACAAATGACTAATGACTAATGACAAATAAAAGATGAATTGCGTAAATCCTCCACAGAAAGCGAGTAGTCACTCTGGAAATTTGTCATGTTCCAGAAAATTACTTCACTTCATGATTTTTGCGTAGTTTAGAAGATGAGACATAATGCAAACTTGGATTCGTAGTGGTGGGATTCGTTCTTCTGGAACTTTTTTTACAGGCGTGGCGCTGATAGTGGTGACTTTATTCTCTTGGTCATCACCGTTAACAGGTACACCAAACTCGACCACAGCAACAGCTACGTCAGTCGATCAAAACAGCACTAATAATATTAACCGCTGGATTGAAATTGACTTGTCAGAGCAACGTTTACGTGCATGGGAAGGTAATAAACTTGTTCATTCATACCGCATTTCTGGAGGTAAGCGATCAACTCCCACACCAATAGGTAGATTTCGGATTAATTCTAAGTATCGTACTCACCGGATGCGAGGCAGGGACTATAATATCCCTGATGTTCCTTACACAATGTATTTCTACAGAGGGTATGCCATCCATGGCGCTTACTGGCATAAGCGTTTTGGAACTCCAGTGAGCCACGGTTGCGTAAATTTACCTGTTAAGCAAGCTCGCGATCTTTACAACTGGGCTTCAACCGGAACTTTAGTAGTGGTGCAGAAATAATTCGTAATTCCTAATTCGTTATTAAGAATTTCAATTACGAATTATCGTGATGATGAATTGATCGTTAGTACAATTCTAATCTTGATGTGTGGACAGGTGCGTTCATGGAGTGAACGTACCTGTAAACATATACTGGTAGACTCAAAAATACATTTTCGAGGGATTCAGGAGCTATGAGCGGCATAATAACTCAAACTCTCACATTGGAAGAGTTTCTGAAGCTCCCAGAAACAAAGCCTGTGAGTGAATATATTAACGGAAAGATTATTCAAAAGCCAATGCCAAAAGGGAGACACAGCCGCTTACAAGGCAAGCTCTGTGCTGTTGTTAATGAAGTCACGGAGAATCAGAAGATTGCCTATGGGTTTCCCGAATTACGATGTAGTTTTGGGGAGCGCTCAATTATACCTGATGTGGCTGTATTTCTGTGGAAACGCATACCGTTCACAGTTGATGATGAAGTACCTGATAATTTTGAACTTACACCAGACTGGACGATTGAGATTCTCTCGCCAGAACAAAAACCCAATAAAGTAATTGGGAACATTCTTCACTGTCTGAAGTATGGCAGTCACCTGGGATGGTTTTACGACTGATGATGTGCATTATATCTAGCTCAACTGTGCCACAAGTTGATTCTCCAAAAGTGTGTCATTAGTTAACAAGTCTTCAACGGTGATTCGCAAAAAGCGTTGTTCATCAACTTGAAAGAGAATTTTGATGCGATCGCTTCCAGGATATCCGGCTGGTGTCAGTTGGGCAATTGTCCTCGCACCTTCTTGATCGTTGAGGGGTTTGACGCTGGTTTCATTGCTGTCTAGACGACGAGTAATTAAGCGATCGCCATCAAAATAAACTTCAGTACTACCTATATCTGCTCCCAATTCTCCCATAATTAACTCAATGCTGGGCTGATTTTCCACAGAAGCGCCTAAAACTAATTCCACTGGCTGACTCATGGGATATGCCTGTCCAGCTTTAATCAGAGAATGCCATTTGTGACGCTGATTGCGGCGATCCCAGTAGCGGATACCATAACTATGATACAGAAAGTCTTTAATTTGTATCCCTTGAGCTAACTGTAATGCACCTTGAGCGATCGCTTCAAAGGGACGTTCGCAACGGATTTTTTCTGGCTCAAAATACTGTTTTATCCATGTCTGCACTGCTGGCAATTGCACTGTTCCACCAACTAACAAAACTGCATTAATATCAGGAAGTTCTATCCCTTGGCGTTTTGCTTGCTGCAACAGTGTTGCCATCGACTCATCCAATAACTCAAAAAATGCGTGTTCTTTGAGGATATTTTCAAAAGTATCGCGGTTTAGTTCCAGTTCATAGCTTTCAAATGTCTCATCATCAAAATAAACTTCACTAGCTTGATTTTGGGTTGATAGCTGAATTTTTACCCGTTCTGCCAATCGTGTTGTCAAAGGACTTACCGCCAACTCTTGAGTTTTGGCGAAGTAATCTACCAACCAATTATCAATATCAGTACCACCCAGATTTTGCCCAGCTTTCGCCAATACACGGGCAGTTTTAGCTTTTTGTTTTGAATCTTCAGCCAGAGACTTATTACCCCACTTAAGAATAAATCCTAGCGGTTTGGTGGTTGCTTGCACGCCTTTATCCAACCGGACAAGGGACAAATCTAAAGTACCGCCACCAAAGTCAATCACCAAGAGAATTTCTTGATCTGCCAAGCCATAACCCAAGGCGGCGGCTGTGGGTTCATCCAGCATTCGCACCTGTTCGACGGGGAGAGCTTGACAAACTTTTCCCAACCAGTGACGATAAGCTTCAAAACTATCCACGGGTACGGTTAACACGAGAGAATCTAACCCACCTTCCAGGGGTGCTAGTTGTTCAATTACTTTGGTGAGAAACCATTGCCCTACTTGTTCAAAGGTAACAATTTGCCCATCTAGTTCGGGTAAGAAACCTTGAATATCTGCACCGATACCGCGTTTGAAGCTGCGGAAAAATCGCGTTTCGCCCTTGAGGTCAAAACCGCGATCGCGTACTTGTTGCCCGACTAAGACTTTATTTTGGGCTGCGTTTTCAATATAAACCAAGCTGGGAATCAGTGGCGGATTGAGACTTTGTTTAATTGATAAGCCTGGTAGAGTCAGGGTTTCTGGCTGCTGGGTTACGGGGTTCCAACGAGCAATGACTGTGTTGCTAGTACCAAAATCGATTGCGATCGCCATATTTTATATTTATTCTCTCGCACAAAGATGCCAAAGCTGCTTTCTTTGTGATTATTCTCCATAACCCACCAAAAATGCAATTGATCGGGCAAGGGGCGTTTGAGAAAATTAAGAATGCGATGCCTAGATTGGGCTATGCCTAAGCAAAAAATGATTTGGCGAAAGTCCTAACTCTTGCTGTAAGTTCAATCTTCATTCCGCAACTGCCAAACTGCACCAAAAGCAGCCCCAGCGCCAGCTAACAAGCCGGTACTCATCCCTTGGATAGTTTTTTGGAATGGATCTTGGGTCAGGCACTCACTTGTAACCTTACTGTCTTCCAAGCAGAGACTACTTTCTGCCCAACCAGCAGTACCTCCTAAAATTACACCAGTGATACTACAAGAAACAATTAGCAGCAAAAGGCGTTGTGTTTTTCTAGCCATAGATAGATGTTTAACTCAATTTTATATCTTAGAGTTCAAATTGATGCAATATGTGAATACACTTAATCTAGATAAGAAATTTTAGATTTTTCCATACTTGAGCAACTGTTTAACCGGACTACTCCAGTAAAATTACAAATCTGAAATTTGTTCAGAGCTTGGAAATAGTACGGCTGACTTTTGCACTTGGGTTTTGCCCCGTCCCTTGTGAAGCAGTCTTTCAACTCAGCACTCTTCATCGTTGTGTTAAATCAATAACCTTATCAATCCGAAAATTATTAACCCAATCAGACAAAGTGTTTGCCAAAAGAGCTGATTCTTCAGGAATTTGCTCAAGCAGCCTAAAAATCAGCTTTTCATCGGTACACAGTGCCGCTTGGTGTAGCTGTTTCACCCACTCAGTAGGCATCCGATCCAAAATCTTTTCTAATGAGAAAAGTTTCAGGTCTGAATTGTCTGCAAATTGGTCTTTTTGAATGGGTTCTTGTTCATATACATAACGCACCCCCAAATATTTAGACATCATATTCAAGATTACTTCCTCTCGGAACGGCTTACGCACAAAATCGTTACAGCCTGACGATAAAACCACAAGTCGCTCCTCTTCAAAAGCACTAGCAGTTAGAGCAATAATGACAGTGGCCTGACCCTTTAAATGCGCTTTAATCTGCTTAGTCGCTTCATACCCATCCATCACAGGCATCCGCATATCCATCCAAATCAGGTGTGGTTCCCAGGTTTGCCAAAGGGTTATTCCTTCTTGACCATTTGCAGCCTGATGTACCTCGAAGCCGAGGGATGTTAGCATCTTGACTAGGAGTTGGCGATTTTCCCATTTATCTTCAACTACTAAAATTCGGTATTTTGGTTGATTAGGCTCTAGACCAATTACTCGTCTTTTTAACTGTCGAATCGGAGCTTCACCTACTTCTGCGAGGCTAACCTGGAGATCAAAAGAAAAAATCGTTCCTTGATCCAAAATACTTTTAACAGTAATGCTTCCACCCATTAGATGCACGAATTGTTGACTAATGCTTAGACCCAAACCGGTTCCTTGTTGAGATTTCCGACCTGTTTCTGTTTGCACAAAGGGCTTAAACAACTGTTCAATTTCAGTATATGCAATCCCTGATCCAGTGTCTTCGACTTCAAAATTAAGCCAGAAAAGTGAGGGTTGAGAGCTTTTTCTTGTTTCTTCCTCTTCTTGTTGCTGTAGTTTACTTTCTTCTTTTATCCTCACGCGTAAACTAACACCGCCTTCTTGAGTAAATTTGATAGCATTACCAAGGAGATTAATCAATATTTGACGCAATTTACTTTCATCGGCCTGCACATATTTAGGAACTTCTGGTCTCCGCTCAAATATCATCTGTAAACCTTTAGATTTGGCTTTGAGTTTAAACATCTCTTCAATTGAGTCTAGTAGAGTATACAAGTCAAAGCTATTGTTATTCAGTGTCGTTAAACCAGACTCAATTTTTGACATTGACAACACATTATTAATCAAGGTCAGCAAATGTTCTCCACTGCGACTAATAATTTCTAAATGTTCCATCTGATAAGAATTGATAAAAGAATCACGAATCATTAACTGAGTAAAACCAAGGATGCTATTGAGAGGAGTACGAAGTTCATGACTCATGTTTGCAAGAAATTCACTTTTGGCACGGTTGGCAGTTTCAGCTTCTTTAGCTTTTACCTCCAATCTCTGGCTATAATTCTCTAACTGTTCGCCAGAGATTTTTAACTGCCGCGTTAGCCAAGACACTCCAATCAATAGAAATCCCATTGATAAAAATCCCACTAACATAATCGTCCCTGCTAATCGGCGAGCAGGTGCAAAGGCTTCTTCTTGCTTCATTTCTACCATTAAGGCAAGGTCTTGGTCATTGAGGCAGCGATATACCCCAATTACTAGCACTCCGCTATAGTTTGGATAAAGTCCTTGGTCACTAATGCCACTCATTGCTGCATCAATACCTTGGCTGCTAACTCCTTTATAAAATTCCAGTGTTTTATCTTTATTTTTAGAAATAAAAGTATTTTTGGTTACTAAAGAACCAACCAAATAAGTTTCACCACTATTACCTAAGCCTGTACGTTCTCGCACAATCTGATCTATACGATCTAAATTTAAATCTGCTAAGAGAACACCTTGACGTACCATCGCGGCATCATGTAGAGGTGTTGCAAAAGTAACTAATGGTTTGCGAGTGTTCGCTGAGACATAGAAAATGGGGGCAAAAGAATTTCCTGGTTTAATCTGTTTAATATAGGTGACATTAGCTAAAATTTCATATTGACCTTCACGCTGCTTATTAGTAGATAAAATAATTCGATTGCTACGGTCAATAAGAGAAATTTCTCCCAGACTTGGCTTGATTTTAGCCATGTTTTTGAGATAGTTCGAGATAACTTTATAAGCATACCGACGATCTTTATCCGAGGCTTTAGAATTTAAAAGGATTTGAAAATTATTTTGTACGTCTGGAAACTGAGTAACTAAGAGAAAGTCTCGTTATTGGTCTTCAAACCAACGGGTAATTTCTTCTTCTTTAAGAGTGGCAGCAGCATTAAGTTTTTCAAAAGCAGCTTCCTTCAATGCATCCCTTGCATTGATAAAAGCAAATCCTCCCACTACGCCTACAGTTACTAAAGATAGCAATAAGAAGGAACTGGCAACTTTAGTAGTTAAGTGCTGATTCCAAAACTTCATATATTTATAATTTTAAATATATTTATCTTTATTGATATTGATGCAGACAGCTTACTCCTTTAGTTAATATAAATAATTATTGATTACCATTAAGCAAAAATTTGCTTTATCTACTTAATTACCTCATTAGTTGCTTGCTCTGGAGAAATTTTATCTACAATTATTCGATTAATAGCTTTCCCCTAAATATTCTCCTCTAAAATTACACTATATGCTGGGTTTTGCACATAAGAAAACAGCCGCGTTGAACCTTCTGTTAAAGTCTTAACCGCAGTTGAAACATGTGGATCGATTGGATCTTGCCAAAGTGTCTTTATGATTGGTAAATTACAGCCTCCAGCAGCTTTCAGATATTTACTTGTCACCTGTGATTGCATAAGATATGCAAGAAAATTCAAAGCTTGTTTCTGTTGCTGAGAATCGGCAAACAAAATTGCCTGCCTAAGTGTCACTATATAACGCATTGGCTGACCGTTGGGTTTGTTGGGAAATTTTAATATACCAAGCTTATGACGATAAGTGTCGGGATCTTGGCGGACAGTACAAGGAATTGAGAGCTTTACCCAAAACATTATATATCTTTTAAAACTAAGCTATAGGCAGAACGCTGCGATTAGCTGTGCTACGCTACACTTACACTACGATCGAGATCAAGCGATACCTGGGTTGGGCTACGCATACGCATAACCATATCTCGTACTTAAACCAAAATCCAAACGCAGACATGATCTGGTATTAAAAAATCAAATGCAAGGTGCTTACAAAAGCACCTTGCAAACCATACCTAGAGAGATAGAAGAAGGTTAATCAAAATTAAACGACCACAAAATTGTTTTTGGTTAATGACAATCCAGTTGATAGTTGTGCAAATTTTACTTGAGCAAATCCACCTGCACTACCATCCTGGTCAAAGAACAATGCACCTGTAATATTGTCATAGATAAATCGTTGATTGCTTGTTGTTGCAGATGTTCCCAGTGTAAATTGACTTGTCTGAAGTGAACTTATTGATAACCCACCACCAAAACCAGTAGATGATACCTGAATCAATTCATTACTGGCTTTGAAGTCATAAATACGATCCAAACCTTCATGGTAACTATTAAAGGCAAAGGTATCAATTCCATCTCCTCCGTAGAGGGTGTCATTACCGTTGCCACCTGTGAGGATATCATTGCCAGCACCACCATAAAGTGTGTTATTGCCTAATGCGCTATGTGCGGAGAGAGTATCATTGCCATCTCCCCCAAAGAGCAGATTATTACCTGTTGAATAATCAACAATTAATTTATCGGCACCAGCACCACCGTTGAGGGTATTATTGCCTGACGTTCTGCGATAGATTCCTTCGCCGTCGTTGCCGTACTCGTCATACTGGTAGCCAGAGGCAGATAGATAATCATTACCATTATCTCCAGATAGCACATTAGCGCCTGATGAAAAGTCAACATTCAAGTTATCGTCACCATCACCACCGTTTAGGGTGTTATTGCCAGTGGTGTTATAAAAAGATCCTCCAAAGCCGTAGCCATAGCTAGAACCAGAGAGAGAATCATTGCCATCACCCCCGGAAAGCAGATTAGCACCTCGTGAATAGTCAACATTCAAGCGATCGCTACCAGCACCACCGTTGAGGGTATTATTGCCTGAGGTGTTATCAAACCTGTAGCCCTCGAAATCAGAGGCAAAGAGAGAATCATTGCCATCGCCACCATCCAGTAGGTTATTACCTGTTGAAATGTTAGCACTCAAGTAATCGTCACCAGCGCCACCCTTGAGGGTGTTATTACCACTGGCAAGATTGATGGAGAGATGATCGTTGTTTTCGCCACCATCTAGTAAGTTATCGCTTGTTGAAAAGAAAGCACTCAAGCTATCGTTACCAGCGCCACCGTAGAGCGTGTTATTACCAGACACCACAGGGTCGTAGTAGCCACCAGAGACGGAGAGAGAATCATTGCCATTGCCACCATCCAGTAGGTTATCGCCTGCTGAACTGTCAGCAATCAAGCGATCGTCACCAGCACCACCCTTGAGGGTGTTATCACCAGACACTATATTGCCATCGTAGTCACCTAAAGCAGAGAGAGTATCATTGCCATCGCCACCATCCAGTAGGTTATTGCCTGATGAAGAGTCAACATTCAAATAATCGTTACCAATACCACCATTGAGGGTATTGTCCCCCGCATCATCCCGCAACGAGTCATTACCAGCACCACCGTCGAGGAAGTCATTGCCTGTATCACCAATGACTGTATCATTACCAGCACCACCAATGATAGTGTCATTGCCCACACCACCATTAAGTAAGTTATTGCCTATTGAACCACTAGCATTCAAGTAATCATTACCAGCACCACCATTGAGGGTGTTAGTGCCTGACGAGCGAGAGTCGTATGTAATGGAGAGGTCACGCATTTCATACGGATCATTATCGGGAGTGTAGTTATAGTAGCCAGAGATGTCGAGAGTATCATTGCCATCGCCACCATTGAGCAGGTTATTGCCTGATGAACCGCTAGCACTCAGGTTATCGTCACCAGCGCCGCCGTTGAGAGTATTATTGCCTGACGAGCGAGAGTCGTCATCAAAGTAAGGATTTCCTTGGTAGTAGCCAGAGATGGAGAGAGTATCATTACCGTCGTCTCCATTGAGCAGGTTATTGCCTGTTGAACCGCTAGCACTCAAGTAATCATTACCAGCGCCACCGTTGAGGGTGTTCTTCCCTGAAGAGCGAAGATCGTCGCCATCTGGGTAGTCAGTGTACTGGTGGCCAGAGACGGAAAGAGTATCATTGCCATCGCCCCCAATGAACAGGTTATTGCCTGTTGAACTGTTAGCGCTCAAGTTATCGTCACCAGTTCCACCGTTGAGAGTATTATTGCCTGCACCACCAATGAGAGTATCATTCCCCGCACCACCCCTTAAAAGGTCGTTGCCACTCTTGCCATCGATTTTGTCATCTCCCCCCTGACCATTGATCACATCATCTGAATTGTCTAAACCTACAATGTTATTGTTGAGGTCATTGAAGAAAGTCACCGTGTTCTTGTTGCCCAAACTAGTATTAGTAGAGTTGGCATCGAGGACATCGAAGTTGTCGATGATGCTAGCTTGCCCATCAAACAAGATATTGCCAATAGCTGGAGTTGTACCAGAAGCTTTCAGATTCTCTAAATTTTCTAGTTTGAAGTTTTTTAGGATAACTTTGGCACCAGCCACCCCTTCAAAGGTAATTTCCAGATTGCTGCCATTCTGGGTAAGCAGCAGATTTCGGGCATTCAAGCCAGCACCAATGAATTTGAGGGTATCCACTTCAGCAATGACTGCTGCTGTCGGGTTTACTCCTTTACCTATGCCACCAAAATCAGTGATGGTATCAGTACCGTCGCCCAAGTTGTAAACAAATTGATCTCTGCCACCACCACCAGTCACAATGTCATTACCCTTTTTAGCTGTGATGATATCGTTACCTGCTTGACCTGTAATTGTCTCTGTGCTGTTGGTTCCATTGATATTTGCCATAACTTTATATCTCAACTAAATCAATTTTTTCAGTAATTTTTAAGTTTTCAGCACTGACTCAGTGCTATTTTAAAGCACAAGAATTTGCCGATAATTGATGCTTTCGGAATACTTTTATGTCACCCTTTAGGGACAATAATTTTTCTCGAAAATCCACTTTGTTGACCAGCTTACAAGCAGCAATTGTCTCAGTATCAAATCCTACTCACTGTACAAATTCATGACCGTATGAATGAACAGAAAAAATAGGTAGTTTCAGGCTTTTTATAACTATTCTTGATAGAACAGCCTAGCTCAAACCAACCATTGCTGAAAAAGCTTTGCCAAATCAAGCTGAAATGCACGAAACTCTACAACACCTTAAAAAAACACTAGTCTTACTGTCTTGAAAATAGGGAACAATTAACTCTTGACAGGGAAAGCGATTTTTATACCTTAGTTGTGGGCTATTGCCCGTGGGTGTCTGACTTAAAAATAGGGAACATCTAAATAACCTGATACTAACTAAATACTGAATATTTATTTAGATGTCTATAGCTAGAGAACTATCTTTGCATACTCTTTACATTATATACCGAGAAATGTATTTGCTAATAGTGTGTTCTTCACATTTTTAAAGTTTATAGTCGAGAATTTGTAGACAGCAGCCACAAAGAAATTTGAGAGGAGACTTTCAAGGCAGCAAACTTTGGGAATACTCAAACTTTTCTTTTTCAATGCTGCGATGCCTGGGTTGGGCTACAATAGCATCAAGGGGCTACGCCTACGTATGGTGATGCATTATGTCTCAAAAAGAATGGGTATATATTACCAAAAATACGAACGCAGACATGATCTGACTTACCCAGAAAAAATTGCAACCCATCCGCACTATGCCGAAAACGAAGGAACTGGACTCAATATCTACTCTTTAGATATCTCCAAAAATTAATTATGCGTTTCACGAAATCCTTAGTAGGTACAATTCATTTAGACGCAAAGCGGTTTCCCGCAGGGTATTGTACCTACGTCATTTTGGAGATGTCTATTGAACAAATGGGAGGTACTATTTTACAATACTCCGGACAATTTTTAGTTGACGGAATAGACAAGAAAGCTATCGAACCATTAAGGTGCTGATTAGAAAAAACTTGCACCGACTCGATAGCCATATGGAAATTGTA
>NZ_JABXKK010000101.1 GCF_017115045.1 Nostoc sp. NMS8
TCTACTACTCCCAAGGCAGATACAGCGAAGCCGAACCCCTTTTCATCCAAGCTTTAGCACTCTGTCGCAAGCTGCTGGGTGAAGAACATCCAGATGTCGCAGAAAGTCTCAACAACCTAGCGTTACTCTACTACTCTCAAGGCAGATACAGCGAAGCCGAACCCCTTTACATCCAAGCTTTGGCACTCAGGCGCAAGCTGCTGGGTGAAGAACACCCAGATATCGCACAAAGTCTCAACAACCTGGCAAAACTTTACTACTTACAAGGACGTTATATCGAAGCTGAACCATTTTATCTGCAAGCTTTAGAGATTTTTGAGCGACGGTTAGGTGCAGATCATCCTAATACTGTTACTGTGCGTAAAAATTTAGCAGATTTGCGCGTAGGCAAAGCCCGCCGCAGGCATCGCCTCCCTCCAAATCCAGAATAAGCTAGTTTTGTGCAAAGCGTACCGTGATAAAACTGAAAAGTGCGATCGCCTAGACTAAAATTCATATTGAACTAAGTAAAAATGCCATTTTACTTACTCAAAAGGAGCTTTTACTTACTCAAAAGGAGCTTTTACTTACTCAAAATAAGCTTTTGCTTTCTCATTTTGGTGTTTTCCGCAAACAAAAGAAGCTTTTACTTACTAAAAAGGAGCTTTTGCTTTCTCATTTTAGTGTTTTCCGCAAGCAAAAGAAGCTTTTACTTACTAAAAAGGAGCTTTTGCTTTCTCATTTTAGTGTTTTCCGCAAGCAAAAGAAGCTTTTACTTACTAAAAAGGAGCTTTTGCTTTCTCATTTTAGTGTTTTCCGCAAGCAAAATGAGCTTTTACTTTCTCAAACCCCAGTTTGCTTTCTCATTTGAGTAATTCACGCATTCATTTTGGTATATCATTGAGCCGAAAGCTGGCGATGCTCTAGAAAAGAAGTGTAAATAGATAAGCGATGTCTACGACGAGCTACACCTACGCATAGAGCGCACTGCTAGAGGCGATCGCTTTTCTTGAGAGAAAGTTGTAAAAAAAGCTATATGACCAGGGTTTATCTAGATACCAGTATTTATAATCGTCCGTTTGACGACCAAACACAGCCAAAAATTTTTCTAGAAACACAAGCTATCATCTTAATTTTACAAATGGTAGAGGCAAGATTAATAGAGTTAGTTAGTTCTTCAGTTCTAGAATATGAAAATAGACGTAACCCTTTTCTTGTAAATCAGCAATTAATGGAGCGATATTTACAAATAGCTGTCTTGAGAGTATTAGTAGATGAAAATATTAGAGTGAGAGCAGAACAACTAGAACACCAAGGAATTAAACCTATTGATGCACTTCATGTAGCTTGTGCAGAGGCTTCCCAAAGTAATTATTTTATTACTTGCGATCGGAGATTAATCAACCGATGCCAAGATTTATCACTTATGGTAATCAACCCAACTAATTTTATTTTTGAGGTAGACAATGGAAATTAAAGTTATTAACGAACAAGAAAATTTACAAGAAGTGATGCAGGTTTTGCTCACTCACTTAGAACCATCGAAGGTAATGAAGTTTTGGGCAGCTTGTAAACTAAGTGAAGGTGACTATTTGCAAGTTAAAGAGAAACTGTTTGCTCAAGAAACGGTTGTCAGCTTATATGCAAAAATCAAAGAATATCAAGATGATGATAGTAATCACTCGCTAGAATGAAGCCTCTATTCATGAATTAAAGTTTCAACTATGATTGCCTCGCCCCAACAAAACTATCTCACCGTTGAAGAATACCTCCAAATGGAGGAACAGAGCAATATCAAGCATGAATATATAGACGGCTACATCTACGCAATGGCTGGAGCGCTAGATCCACACGTTACCATTGCGGGAAACCTGTTCGCTCTCCTCCGTAATCATGTGCGCGGCTCTGGTTGTCGTGTTTACATCGCTGACATGAAAGCCAGAATCGAATCTCTGAATCGCTTTTATTATCCCGATGTGATGGTTACTTGCGATCGCCAAGATCAAGAAACGCCAGGTTATAAAAGATTTCCCTGTTTAATTGTTGAAGTTTTATCTAATTCTACCGAAGCCTTTGACCGAGGCGATAAATTCGCCGATTATCAAACACTCGAAAGTCTGCAAGAATATGTTTTAATTAATACCAAACGTCAGCGAGTTGAGTGTTTTCGACGCAATGAGCAAGGGTTGTGGGTTTTACAATCTTACACAGCAGAGCATCAATCGTTTCGACTCAATAGCGTGGATTTTGAGGAAACAATGACAGCACTCTACGAAGATGTGGTTTTTGAATAATCAATTATTATAGGGTATTCGACGCAATATTTAGTAAACTATATAACTGATAAGCCTTGAAGGCTTCCTAACCAAGCGGAAGCGTTGATGAAAGCAGGCACAATTGATTAAAAAAAGTTATGGCGCTCATAGTTCAGAAATACGGTGGTACATCTGTCGGTTCAGTCGAACGTATTCAAGCTGTTGCACAGCGTGTTTATAAAACTGTTAAAGCTGGAAACTCTATTGTCGTAGTGGTTTCGGCGATGGGCAAAACCACCGATGGACTCGTCAAACTAGCCACTGAAATTTCTCCAAATCCTAATCGCCGGGAAATGGATATGCTGCTTTCCACTGGCGAACAAGTAACTATTGCCTTACTCAGTATGGCTTTGCAGGAACTCGGACAGCCTGCAATTTCCATGACTGGCGCTCAAGTAGGAATTGTTACTGAAGCGGAATACAGCCGCGCTCGGATTTTGCATATTGAAACTACTCGTCTAACTCGCCACATAAATGAAGGTAAAGTTGTTGTAGTAGCTGGCTTCCAAGGTATCTCTAGCGCTGGAGAGATGGAAATTACCACTTTGGGGCGCGGTGGTTCTGACACGTCAGCAGTGGCGATCGCAGCCGCACTAAAAGCGAATTTTTGCGAAATTTATACAGACGTTCCAGGTATTCTCACTACAGATCCCCGCTTAGTTGCCGAAGCTCAGTTGATGGATGCCATCACCTGCGATGAAATGTTGGAATTAGCTAGCTTGGGCGCAAAAGTGCTGCATCCCCGTGCTGTGGAAATTGCCCGTAACTATGGTGTTCCCTTAGTGGTTAGGTCTAGTTGGACGGATCAACCAGGTACTTGGGTGACATCAGCCAAACCCCAAGGGCGATCGCTCATCAATCTAGAAATTGCCCGTCCAGTAGATGCTGTAGAATTTGACACTGACCAAGCAAAAGTCGCTTTGTTGCGCGTACCCGACAAACCAGGCGTGGCAGCGAGATTATTCGGCGAAATTTCTCGGCAAAAAGTAGACGTAGATTTGATTATTCAGTCAGTTCATGATGGTAATAGTAATGACATTGCCTTTACTGTCACCACACCAATATTAAAACGGGCAGAAGCAGTAGCAACAGCGATCGCCCCAGCACTGAGAAATCAATCTAACCCCAAATTTGACGAAGCCGAGGTAATGGTAGAACATAACATTGCCAAAGTCAGCATCGCAGGCGCGGGAATGATTGGCCGCCCTGGTGTAGCTGCAAAGATGTTTGCCACATTAGCTGAAGCAGGCGTGAACATTCAAATGATTTCCACCAGCGAAGTGAAAGTAAGTTGCGTAGTCGATGCCAACCAATGCGATCGCGCCGTCTTAGCACTCCGTACCGCCTTTGAAATTGAAGCAGGGGAGCAGGGAGCAGGGAGCAGGGGAGAATTCCTCACTCCTAACTCTTGTACAGACGCGATTAATCGCGTCTGTACTCCTCACTCCCCACCTCCCGTTCGAGGTGTTGCTCTCGATTTGAATCAAGCGCGTCTTGCTATTCGCCAATTGCCAGATTGTCCGGGGATGGCGGCGAAGTTATTTGGATTATTAGCGCAGCATAATATCAGCGTGGATATGATTATCCAATCTCAGCGTTGCCGGGTGATTGATGGTGTTCCCAGGCGAGATATTGCTTTTACAGTCTCGCGGATAGATGGGGAAAATGCCAAAAAAATGCTCACCCAAGTAGCGGGAGAGTTAGGATGGGGTGAAGTTGTTTTAGACAGTGCGATCGCTAAGGTGAGTATTGTCGGTGCAGGGATGGTAGGACAACCAGGTATTGCCGCTAAAATGTTTGAAGCTTTAGCCCAACAACAAATCAATATTCAAATGATAGCCACCTCAGAAATCAAAATCAGTTGTGTTGTGGCGCAAGAGCAAGGTGTTAAAGCTTTGCAGGCCATTCACGCAGCCTTTGAATTGGCTGGTAGCGAGAAATTTGTCGTGCCAGCGTAAAACTTAACTGAATAATTCGTAATTAACCGTGTGGTCTATTTACTCTTTTGGTAAGTAGGCAGGCGTGAATAATTAAAGGTTTGTAGTAAGCGGCTCCAGCCCTATTCTAAGGACTGGAGCCGCTTATACTAATTCTATGTGAGGCTGCGCTTTATTCAGGTAGGGGCAATTTATGAATTACCCCTACAGCTTAATAAATAAATATTTATATTTTAAAACCAATAATAACACGTAAGCTATAATCGAACAATTTATCAAACTATATTTATATTGATGGATAGTCATTTCTTAGATGGACATTATCAAATACTAGAAATTCTCAATGATGGAGAAAAAGGAAAAATCTATCTAGTTGAAGATGTTAATCTTCCTAGCAGCCAATTTCTCGTAAAGCAGTTATCTCTTCCTAATAGCAATCCTCAAGCTTTAACAAGCTTACACCGCTTATTTGCTAATAAAGCAGCAACTTTAGAAAAACTCGGACAGAAACACGAGCAAATTCAAAAGCTAATTGCTTATTTTGAAGAAAATGAAGAGTTTTATATAGTCCAAGAATTCATCCCTGGCAATGCTTTAACTGACGAAATTATCCAGGAACAACCTTTGAGAGAAGACGAAGTAATCACTCTTTTATCAGAGATATTAGAAACTTTGATTGTTATACACAGCTATGGCGTAATTCATCGAGATATTAAACCAGCAAATATTATTCGCCGTGAATCAGATAAAAAGTTAGTTTTGGTTAATGTTACTGTTAATGAAGGCATTACTAATACTGTTGAAAGTTCCGAGTATATGCCGATAGAACAAGTTAATGGTAACCTCAAATATAACAGTGATATATATGCTTTAGGTATTGTTGCGATCGCAGCACTAAAAGGTTTACCTGCAAAAGAAATATCTAATTTACAAAACCAGAGAAATAAGTTGACAGGTGAAATAATTTGGCGCGATAAAAATCTCAAAGTTAACCGAAAACTAGCACAAATTATTAATCAAATGGTGCGTTTTGATTATCGTAAGCGTTACCAGTATGCAACGGACGTTTTAGACGATCTGAAAAAGATAACAAATGTTGGTGGCGAACAACAAAAACAGCTTCAAAAAAAATTATTACTAGTTCTAATTGGGATAATTGTTTGTATCACCCTTGGTGTTGCAGCGTGGCAATTCAGATCGGCAAAACCTGTACGTAATACTCAACAGACATTTTACCAAAAGGGAGAAAATAAATACGAGGAAGGAAATTATGAAGGAGCAATTGAAGATTTCAATCAGGCTATTAAATTAGATCCGCAAAATGCTTTGGCTTATAATCGGCGAGGTGATGCTTATTATCGATTAGGAGATTATGAGCAAGCACAAGCAGACTCTAGCCAAGCCATTTTACTCAATCCTCAAGATGCTAATGCCTATTTTGATCGAGGATTTGCTTTTTCGGAATTAGGCAAATACAAAGAAGCGATCGCAGATTATACCCAAGCAATTAAGTTAAATTCTAAAGATGCTTATGCTTACTATGGCCGGGGATTAGCTCGTACTCAATTGAAGGATAATAAAGGTGCAATCGAAGATTTTAGCAAAGCGATCGCTTTCAAGCCTGAGTATACCGAAGCCTACTTACAGCGAGGAATTCTCCGTCGTCGTCTCAGACAAAGAGTTGAAGCTATCCAAGATTTTGATAAAGTAATTAAGATTAATCCTAGTGATGCCAAAGCTTATTATCAAAGGGGTTTAACTCAATCGATTAATAAACAAAAATATGCAGCACTTAAAGATTATACAGATGCAATTAACATCAGTCCCAAATATATAGAAGCTTATCTTAATCGTGGTGATATTTACAGCGACTTGGGCAATCAAGTAGAAGCTACTGAAGATTACAAGACTATTTTACAAATTGACCCAAAATTTATTGCAGCTTATATTCATAGAGGTATTCACCGCTTTTCTTTCGGAGATTATAAAGGTGCTATTGAAGATTACACCGCAGCGCTAAAACTAGATACTAATAATGTAGCAGCTTACAACAACCGTGGTAACGCCTATCTCGAACTGGGAAATAAAAAAGCTGCAAATCAGGATTATTCACGAGCGATCGCAATTAACGCTAACAATGCCTTAGCCTATTATAATCGGGGCGTGATTCGCACCAAGCAGAAAAATAAACCAGGTGCGATCGCAGATTTCAAAAAAGCTGCAAAACTATTCCAACAGCAAGGGGAACAAGATAGTTATCAAGATGCACGGCGGGAAATTGCAATTCTGCAAAATAATTCAGCGCCAGCGCCAACTACGCGCCCTAAATCTGGGAAAATAGAAAAAAATTGAGCCACAATTCAATATAATGTTGACTGTCAACAGTCAAAACTCTTAGAAAGTGATTGTGCTATTTAAATGTGTTTTACTTTACAAATTTACGACTAGTAGTCTGTCCCATTAATTTTGAGAGATAAAAGAACAAACCGCATACTCCTACGGAGAAGCAAGCTACGCGCAGCATCTCGTAAGAGTTGGACGCAAAGAGCGCAAAAAAAGTTAAGAGGATGTCTGAAAACTTTTTTTGTATATATCTAACCCTTGGAGATCCCCCTAAATCCCCCTTAAAAAGGGGGACTTTAAGACTCTTATTCCCCCCTTTTTTAAGGGGAGCCAGCGCGGTCTTGGGGGTTTCTCCCATGAGCGACTGGCGTGGGTTAGGGGGGATCAAGAAATATTTGATACTTCTCAGACATCCTCTAAGAAAAAGTTAAAAATCAGTTCAGCCATTATATTTAATGGGACAGTCCACTAGTACTTTATCAAACTAGTTTTGATGATTTGTAGTAAGCACTTTAGTACTTAGAAAACAAGAATTAAAGTCCTTATTAATTACCATGAGTCACAGTATTTTATTACGACTCAATTAGGATTGCTATATGCTAATTCTCCTGACTTTTTATCCAGATAACCTGGAAATATTTACCAGTAGGGATGTCGATACGGTACTGGAAAGAATAGATGGTTCTCACAATATTTGGTTGCGTTGTATTCACTTCCGCGATCGCACTGGAACAGCTAGAATTATCAAGCACTTTGGACTCGATCCCTCTCGTGTTAACATGATTTTCAACCATTCACCTCTAGGAATTGATGAAGACGTAGAAGATTGTTTATTTGACAGCTATGAAATCCTAACTTCTCAAATAAAAAATAATGAGTTTGAGATGGTGCGTGGCAATATTGTCGTTGGGAAGAACTTCATTATAACTTTTGAAATCACTGAATTAAAAATTTTAAGTGTTCTAGCTAATAATCTCCAAAAGCGAACTCTAGATATCCAAAAATTAGGAATTGATTATCTTTTTTATCTCATATTTAAAGATATTTTAAATAATTACGAAACTGTATTTACTTATATTTCTAGAAAACTGGATGATTTAGAAGATGAAGTTTTAGACAATTCTGGTGATGAATCAACATATCAAAAAATTGCCACTATGAGACAATCTACTCGTTCTGGACGCCGTAATTTTCAAAGCATCAAGTTACTTATGGCGATTATGGATAATGAAGATTTCCAATGGATCGGCCAGCCAGTGAAAGAATTATTCAATCAAGAATTGGTTCATCACGTTGATAAACTTTGGCAAGAATATCAAGCTATAAGAGCCTGGATGTCAGAATTAATGGAAATTCAACGTGATAATATTGCTAGTAAAACTGGTGAACGAATTAATCGCCTGACTATTCTTTCGACAATATTTTTACCAATTACTTTTATGTCTGGTTTCTATGGTATGAACTTCAAATATATGCCGGAATTAGAACAACCTTGGGCTTACCCTATGGTGATTTCTATGATGGCATTAATTGTGATTGGCAGTATTGCTTATGCAAAAAAACAACGTTGGTTGTAATAGCTATGAAGTTACGAATAAAAAGATACCTGACTTCTTCAAGAAGTCGGGATCTGAGCCTGTCAGTGAAAAGTAAATCAAATAAGATTACTATTATATATATTTTCAATAAGTAGACTAAATCAACCCTAAATAGGTAAACAAACGTGAATCTCCCATTGATTATTCGTGCTGAAGAACACAACGAAAAAATCGCAATTGTGACAACAGATGGAGCATTTACCTATCGGGATTTGCTACACACTTCCAGTCAAATAGCAACAAGTCTTCTTCAAAATACAGAAGATTTACAAGAGCAGCGAGTTGCCTTTCTCATTCCGCCTGGGTTTGAGTATGTAGCCACTCAATGGGGAATTTGGCGGGCTGGTGGCATAGCTGTACCTCTGTGTGTTTCCCACCCACGTCCAGAATTGGAGTATGTAATTACTAATTCTGGAGCATCGATTATTGTTGCTCATCCCAATTTTGAGAGTATACTGCGTAGTTTACCGCCGCAGGCATCGCTCACCCAAGAACACAATTTGCGATTTATCCTCACCTCAGAAACGCTCCCATCTAATATTGCTCCGCTCCCAGAGGTAGATATCACCAGACGCGCCTTAATTCTCTACACAAGTGGTACAACAGGTAAACCCAAGGGTGTAGTTACGACTTATCAAAATATTCAAGCGCAAGTGACTAGCTTAAACACCGCTTGGGAATGGACATCGGATGATCGCATTTTACATATCCTGCCACTACATCATATTCATGGGATTATTAACGTACTGACTTGTGCTTTATGGGCTGGCGCGGAGTGCCATATATTGAGTAAATTTGATGCCGAAACCGTTTGGAACCGAATTTATGACGGCGACTTAACCTTATTTATGGCAGTACCAACAATTTATGTAAAGCTAATTACTGCTTGGGAAACTGCCTCCAAGGAACGCCAAAAAAGTATGTCAGAAGGCTGTGCGAAAATGCGCCTGATGGTTTCTGGTTCGGCAGCATTACCAGTTCAAGTTTTAGAAAAGTGGCAGACTATCAGTGGCCATTTTCTGCTTGAGCGCTATGGTATGACTGAAATTGGGATGGCGCTATCAAACCCTTTACATGGTGAGCGGTTGTCTGGATATGTTGGGAAACCTCTACCTCGTGTTGAAGTAAGATTAGTGGATGAGAACGGAGAGTTAGTTCCAGGCGAAACCCCAGGAGAGATCCAAGTTAAAGGCCCTGGAGTGTTTCTCGAATATTGGCAAAACCCTGAAGCAACCGCCAAAGCCTTCCAAGATGGCTGGTTCCGTACTGGAGACACCGCCGTAGTGGAAAACGGCAACTACCGCATTCTGGGACGGATGAGCGTGGATATCATCAAAACTGGAGGGTATAAAGTTTCAGCTTTAGAAATTGAAGAAGTGCTAAGAACCCATCCAGATATCCAAGAATGTGCAGTGGTTGGGGTTGCCGATTTAGAGTGGGGTGAACGGGTTTGTGCTGCCTTAGTATTGCAAGGCTCACAACCTTTAACATTACAAGCTTTCAGGAGTTGGGCAAAAGAGCGATTGGCTGTCTATAAAGTGCCAACCCAAATTTTGATAGTTGAAGAATTACCACGCAACGCGATGGGGAAAGTTACTAAACCGACAGTGGTTGAGTTATTTTGCTGATAGCGATCATCGACACTGAACTAGACCATTAATGGGAGAGTAGATATGTGGAAAGATGAAATTCTTGAAGAGATTTATAGAATTCGAGAAGAACATGCAAAGGCTTTCAATTACGATTTACAAGCAATTTGTGATGATTTGCGACAAAAGCAAGCTGTAAGTAGTCGGCAGATCATTTCATAGCCACTCAAACAACCCAGTCGCCAAAATAGCAAATGAGTTCGCCAAAATAGCAAATGAGTTCGCCAAAATAGCAAATGAGTTCGCCGAAATAGCAAATGCGATCACCGAAATAGCAAATGAGTTCGCCGAAATAGCAAATGAGTTCACCGAAATAGCAAATGAGTTCGCCGAAATAGCAAATGAGTTCGCCGAAATAGCAAATGAGTTCACCGAAATAGCAAATGCGATCGCCGAAATAGCAAATGCGTAGGTGTAGCTAGCCATAGGCATCGCCTCTACCTACTTTCTCACCCCTTCGGTATTTTAGGCGGACACCAAAAGAGGTTTTTACTAGACACCCCAAGGGATTCCAGAATTCCTCGCATCACCTCTGTGCAGTACATCCAGTGTCCTAAATCGTCATACATGCGATCGGGATTAAACTCGACATTGTAATGCAGCACATTGGGAAGGTCTAAAAACTCATCATCGCTTTGGGGAGAAAGCAGCAACAGATGAAATGGTTTCCCCTGGCATTGTTTTTGTAGCTTGTTCACCAAATCTATCACACCACCGTGATCGCTAATTCCTGTACGAACGAAAAGCACTTTGTCGCAATGCCGCAGTGCGTACCAAAACCTTTCAGAGCGCGCTGTGTAACGAACGCGCATCCGTTCATGAACGGGAAACATATCGTTTGTTGGGTTGTCTGTCTCCTCAACTTCATGGGCAAAGGATAAACCCGACCACTTACTATGGTAAATTCTAGCTGCATCAGGACTGTAATGCAGAAAAGCAGGGTTCCACATATCATCAAAACCGTGTGCGATCGCATCCGCAACATCTCCAATATTGGTGGTGCGCGTTAGATCAAAGGGAAAAGCGGGGCCATCATACTCCATCTTATATAACATCATGCGGACGGCACAGCGATCGCCAAGGGGAAGAATAGCCACACGGCTGATATCCGATAACTCACATTTGTATTGGAACAACACCGCAGACTTAGGTGGTGCCTTCACCCGGCTTTCTAACCCATCCTTACCAATCATCATCGTGCGAAAGGGGACATGGGGATAAAGCGGATCTTCATAAACACCCGACGGCATAGCTTTAAGTGCGTTACAAACTTCCGTCCACATCGGCTGGATGTTGTACTCATTGTCTGATTCGTTGATTATCCAGAGGTGGCGTTCATCAGCTTGCAAAATTCCCAAATGCCCGTCATAGAATAAAACGTTGTTCGGCGAAAAGAGATTGAAGGCGGCGCTATATTCTAAATCGGTATTTGGGGGGATGTTTATTGTAGTTGCGATCGCGCCATCCTCTATAGCCAAGAAAGGGAGCGTCCCCGTCTGGGCATTCTTGGCAATGTAAATACCTGATATCAATCCCGCCTTACTTTGCAGTGCAGTTTGTAGTTCCTGCCAATAGGGAGCGATCGTATAGCTGTATTGTGATGGATTAACAATCCGCAAACGCTTCTCTTCGATACAGACAGAGAGATGAAAGCCACCATTATCAAAGTAGATGGGGAATTCATTCGGTTGCTGGGAGCGTTGTTTTTCTTTTACTAATTCGTCTTTATCGATATTGAATAAGTGGTGGTCGATCTGCTGATACATAAGGCTATGACCGACTGTATTCGGGTGGGCTGGATCGAAGGATGTCCCCGCTTTCCATCGTCCTTGTCCATCATCTACAGCTGCCAACCAATCCAATACAGTCACGCCCCAACTGAGCATTCGTTTGTGTGTGTCTCGGATCAGCGAGTAATGTTCCAGGGAATAATCACCGTTAGGATAGACTCCGCCTAAAATCGGGATTGCTCCGATGTCGCGCGTCATTTTCACAAGCTGCTGCAAGCCACTTTCAAACCGCCGTTGTACCGCCCGACGTTCGTGAGGGGGACAGTAAGCTAACCCTTCGTTACCCAGAGATAGAGCAATGATGACGATATCCGGTTTTTCTGGGGTGACAAACCAGGGGAATCTAGCGATCGTTCTGCTGACATTCGCCCCCACCTCCGACACATTCACGAGTTTATGCCCATATTTTTGCTGTAAAGCCTGTGCCAACAACCAAACCCAACCTTTCAAAAACCAGGCTTTATGACCTAATGCCACAGAACTACCAATGACTAAGATTTTTAACCCTTGAGACTCTTCATCTAGAGGTCTTTTAACAGCAGGGTTCTCAATATATCCGAACGGATAAGGTTGTAAATAACCGAATGCGCCATCATCCACAATAATTGTGTTGGCATCATTGTTAGAATCAATAGGAATCCAGCGGTTTGTATCTAGTAAGCTTTCCCATGTTGCGTTACCGTTTGCATCGAGACGCACATACTTGTATTCAATTTTCTGGCGTAGACACGAAGTGGCTTGTCGTGAGACATCGCCTGACTCTTGAATGTCAATATCTCTCCACCATGAAGGATAGTGATCGCCACTTGTACGCAGATGGATACATTTGGTAATGTCCCACAATCCCAACTCTGGAGTAGAACCAACGATACCAATGGATTCGCTCGTATGCGTGTATGCACTGATTTGGAATCGATACATAGAGTTTATCCTGATTTAGTGAGTACGATACCAAACAGTCAGGCTGAATCTTTAAACTTATTTTGAAAATATCACATAGAAATCTTAAGAATCCGGTATGAATCTTGTTAAGTATACTGAAGCTCTGATTTACATCACTTAAAGCTATAGCAGCCAATATTTTCCAAGATTAAATCGGATTTTTATAAAAGATTTAATACTGATTGAATAGAATATATTGTATTAAAAGTCTTAGTACAACTAAGAACAAATCAAAAACAGGATAAGATTAAGTTAAATTTTTGCTTCAGTAGCGCTGAAATACGCCAGTACTTAGTAGTGAACGCTATCTATTCCATTTAACCAAAACTTAATAGATGAGAAATGCGATCGCTCACCATTGATTTACCGCAGGCGATTGCAGAAAAACGGACGAAATAACTCGCAGGCGATACTTGCCTTCATATCATGCAGATGCACTAATCCCATTTTGTGCAACTGGGAGCCTTGCACAGCCTCGCAATCTACAGGACTTGACTGTGTAACGATTTCTGTCAACGATGACAATAAATCGGGATAGTGTTGCAAGTTCCACCATTGCTGTTCTAGGTGGTCTGCATAGATAGCGGTAGCGATCGCAGAATTTTCTAAGAGTTCTTCTAGGGTTATTGTCTGCTGCTCTAGGTAATAAAATGCTAACTGCAACCGATAGGAATGTCCCCCCAACAGAGCGATCAAACGCTGGGTTTGTGACGAGGTTATCTCTTGTTCGCACCTATATGCTAGATCCTGTACCTGAGCAGGGGTAAACTCAGGTAACTCAATAACTAACCCAGTATTCAAGAGAGAGGGATCGATGGAGGGAGGCATCAGAATTTCAGTAGAATGAACCGTCACCAATCGCAGCTTGTGCCAAGGATTAATGTCTGCATCAACTTCTTTGGCTTGCTCAGACCATGTTCGTAAAAGTAGGAGAAATTCACGAGCAACGTCGGGGTAGGCAAAAAGCTGGTGGATTTCATCGATCGCAATGACTAGGGGGCGATTCTCCCTTGAAGAGACTCCGCGATCGAGGTTGGTTAAGATTACATCCTGAAAATAATCAGTGGTACTTGATTTGCTGCCCAAGGAGTTATCCCAAAAATTAGCAGTCTCATTTGGCAAGTCTAACTGCTTGCTAACTCTGGCACAGAACCATTGTAGGAAGCGTTTTAAGTTCTGTAAAATCTCGTCGTTAGCAAGTTGCAAGTTCACGGAAACGGTGTGATGCCCCTGGGAGCTAGCATAAGTCAGGATACGGGCCATTAGGGAGGTTTTGCCCATTTGCTTAGGGGCGCGGATGTTGATTAACGCACCAGCTTGTTGGATGGCTTCATAACAGAGGGATTCGAGAATAGGACGATCAATGTACAAGACTGAATCCAGGGGCATCTGTCCTCCTGGTGGGTTTGGGGAACGAGGGTATAGATTGTCTGGCGTTCGGCTCTGCCGTCCCTTCGGGAATCGCTGCATTTTGTGGGGTTGCCCTACATTGCTGCGAGAATCGCATACTGGTTCGATGCGGCCGCAGGCTTCAGCCGATGACATTAAGCCAGTCTCGGTAAGATTGTCTTGATGAGGCTCCAGATAGAAATAATCGTCCTTTAACAAGGTCATATTAAAGGCATTAAAGCAGCACCCAAGGTTCGCTTATCGACTCCTACTGAGCCATTAAAGACTTTACTAAGGGTATTGGGGGTTAAACCTGTTTTCTCACTGAGGTCTTCAAGAGTGTATCGCTTAAAGTTTTGCTCAATTTCTAACTGAGATTTTGCCTGATTCAGTTTCCTTGAGCCTTGAGTTGTCAAAGTCGCACCCCGCCTTCGTATATGATTTTTCGATTGTAATTGCATTTTTAATCAAAAAAAATATATAAATGTACTAAAAATTTACCTATTAGGGTAGGTGAATACTGTTATTACTTATGTTGTTTCCAAATTTATGCAGTATAGTTACAAATCTTAAGGATGTAATTTCAAAAAGTTTATTCTGAATACGTCTTGGAGTTGGAGTTTGCTCAGGAAAAGGTAAACAGAAGCATAGTTCTTAAGTTTGGAAAAAACCCCAAGTTAATAACGATGTTAACTAATGGTTGTGAAATACTTAAATTTTCGGTAACTGGAACCGAGATTGGGAAATGCTTTGTGGATTTGCTAGTGCTAAATCTTTAACTTTTTTTCTTAAAATTGCAAACTTTGCTGGTATTGGCAGTAGAAATTTTGCAAGCTTAAATAATAATCTTACTTAACTAGTCTGTCGCTAACCTACCCTAGCTGAATTTTAGTGCGATCGCTACGCCCGCCGCAGGCATCGCAATACTTTTCGGCTAATGTTTTTAGAGTAACTTTTACTTTTCTAACACTCTCTGAGGCTACTTGATGAAAAATCCAGTTCAATTAAAAAGTTTCCTGCTTTTTTTGATAGTGAGTATCGCTCTAAGCAGTTGTAGTCCAGAGAGGAGAGCGGTACTGCGACTAACGGCACTGAACTTTAAAACTCAGGCAAGTGATGCGATTGAATCTGTCAAAACTATCTATCAACTCAATCCTCTACCGCGCTCAACTGTTGAACTGCGGGGAAGACTGGTAAAAAGACTCTTAAGCGATCGCAATATAGACTTTGCTGATATAGACCAAATATCGAATATAATTGAAAATCAACTTCAGACAAACACCCGGTCAAATCCTGTTAATAACGTTCTCAACGATCTCAAGCAAGAATATATCGTAGCAGGCGAGACTTTTAACAATATTGAACAAGCAGGATTATTAGGCACTGAAGCGGGTGCGGTTACTAGAGCGGCTGAACCTTCTAGGCGATTAACTGTCAAGATGCTACTTCTAGCTGAACTGATTGCTCAAGATCCACCCTCACCGAAAAATCCAGATCGAGTTGTGATTCTTTTTCGGTTTAGCAAGCTCAGAACGCAATTTGAGAATGCTACTTCTGAGGTAGATAAAACACAAATATTCAATCAGGCGGAGCAAGCTTTAGATGAGTTACTCAGCATCAATATAGAAGATAAAAAAATTATTTGTCAAGCTAGAGCTAAACTTTTGCTGACAGCCGAGACAGGAGCAAAGCTTTCCCAACTTATCGAAAAATACAAGGATGTAAGTTTTGATGAAATTGTTGCAAAAATCACTACAATTTTAGGAATAGCCTCTAGCTTTGGGTCGGATATTACTGCTGTAAATGTAAGAATTAAAGAGATTCAAACAGTAATTCAGGAAGATCCCATCCTAAATGATATGTTAAACAAACAAAGACAGAATCTCCTTCCGGCAACTTCTGATACTCAACCTCTCGAATGTTCATCATAACGAGATAGTTCAAAATGATTACACCAATTAGCCTCAACAAGATTAAAGAACAGATAAAACAGATTATTGATAGCATTGATTCGATAGAAAATCTGCCTCCTGGTAAATCTATCGACCTGCAAGTTTTTCGACAAGCAGAAAAAAATCTAAAAAACATCCTTTTTAGATTGCAATTTGCCCTTTTGCAAGCAGAAGAAGAAGAAAATTGGGGATTTATCGATATACTATCTGAACCTATTGAACAATGCCAGGATGCACTCAATGCTGTGAGAGCGGCTATGTTCACACAAGTTTTGATCCGTCCAGATCACGACCAAATTATTGCCGAGCTGCAAAACATCAAACGAGATATTGATGCTGCAATTAAAGCAGAGAGAGTATTGAATTTTTTGATTAGCCTTGCTCGTGTGGTGATTAGATTTGCAGGAGTATGAGGTTGCTTGGATTATTGAGATGAGGAAATATCAATATTGATTGCTCGGTGCGATCGTTCATGTATGAAGGTATACCTGGCGCTCACTAAGAACCCACCTTTAACACAAGAAGCTGGAGGATTGAATTGAGCGATCGCTCTTATTAATCTCTGCTATAGCAGTGTGCAGTTAAATGAGATACAAAAACTTTGCTGAAATGATATTACAGTAAGGACTTTGGTGTTCTCATCCAATCGATAACCGCTATATTATTAAATTAAAATCGTAACACTGCTTTAATCATCGGACAAATTCTGGATGATTTGTATTCAATATTAGAATAAATACGCGTGTGGCAATGTGATTCGTCTCTTCAATGACTCTGGTATTAAAGAATCCGATAGTTTCAGCAGAGTTAAAATGCCTATTCCAAAATCAGTTTTGTTACTACTCAACTGAAATTTGCCTGAATATGAGCATCAGAAAAACATAAATAAATATTAATATCCCCATAGTTATATATGAATGAACAGTTAAATATTTTTAGGAGAGATAAAAATAGCTGGGATTTGCATCGGCAGTGATTCTTGCTGGATAGAGTGATGCAAATACTTTCTAAACCTAAACCTAGAATAACAATTTTTTAGCTGGCCTTGGCAGGCATCGTGAATCGGTGACTGCCAATAAACCTTGTGCTTGAACATGAAGGAAGCAACAATGAGTAGCAATCTAGCCATCAAACTCCGCTCTGGAACTCAACAAGCCCATACATCAGCGGAAAATGTGGCATTCATGAAATGTTTTTTGCAAGGAGTTGTGGATAAAGACTGCTTTGCCAAGTTCTTAAGCAACTTGTATTACGTCTATAGTGAACTAGAAGCGGCATTAGAAAGCCATGTAAAGCATCCTGTAATTAGTGCCGTTTACTTTCCTGAACTTAATCGCCAATTATCGCTCGAAAAAGATATGGTGTTTTATTATGGGGATAATTGGAGAGAGCAAGTTACAGCCTCACCAGCGGCCCAGACATACATTAGCCGCATTCGGGAAATTTCTGCTAGTGAACCAGCGTTACTGTTAGGTCATGCGTATACTCGCTACATGGGCGATCTTTCTGGGGGTCAAATGTTACAAAAAGTTGCTCAGTCAGCCCTGAAACTTTCGGGCTATGAAGGCACATCTTTTTACAACTTTGAGCAAATTCCTGACAAAAAGGCATTTAAGGATAAGTATCGTCAGGCATTAAATGCATTACCCGTTGATGATATAACAGCAGAACGGATTGTTGCAGAAGCCAATAATGCCTTTGGGTTCAATTTACAAATGGCTCAAGAGTTAGAGGGAAGTTTAGTTAAAGCACTCGGTCAAGTCCTGTTTAATAGCCTCACTCGTTCTCGGAATTCAGGTAGCACTGAAGTAGCTGCGACTAATTAATTTTTATTGGGGATTGGGAATTGGGCATTGGGGATTAGAAAGAAACTTGTTCAATAATTCTCCCCTCTCCACCAATCCCCAGTCCCCAATCCCTAGTCCCCAGTCCCCAATCCCCCTTCATTCATTGGAAAGCAACTCAATGGTTTTTCTATTACCTGGTGTCAAGTTTGATCTGGATCTGATTCAAAAGTACGACACTCGCGCACCTAGATATACCAGTTACCCGCCCGCTACAGAGTTAAGCGAAACATTCACTGAAACTGATTTTAAGGCCGCGATCGCAGCCTCGAATCAACGCAAAACCCCTCTTTCTTTGTATTTCCATATCCCCTTCTGCCAAAGTGCTTGCTACTTCTGCGGCTGTAACACAGTAATTTCCAACAACAAGAATATTGCTAAACCTTATGTGGAGTCTTTGGTTCAAGATATCAAAAACACCGCAGCTTTAATCGATCCAGATAGAAAAGTGTTGCAAATCCATTGGGGAGGTGGTACTCCTAATTACTTAGAACGTCACCAAGTAGAATTTTTATGGAAAAATATCAATCGCTATTTTAACATCGATTCCAAAGCAGAAATTTCAATTGAAATTAATCCTCGCTATATCGATAAAAACTACATTTTCTTTCTGAGACAGATTGGCTTTAACCGCATTAGTTTTGGCATTCAGGATTTTAATCGCCAAGTTCAAGTAGCTGTAAATCGTGTCCAGCCAGAAGAGATGCTATTTGATGTCATGAGTTGGATCAAAGAAGCTAAATTTGAAAGTGTGAATGTAGACCTAATCTATGGTTTACCTTATCAAACCCGCGAGACATTTCAAGAGACGCTGAAAAAGACGATTGAATTAGATCCTGACAGAATTGTAGTTTTTAACTTTGCTTATGTGCCGTGGCTCAAACCGACACAAAAAAATATTCCTCAAGAAGCGTTACCCCCAGCAGAGGAAAAGTTAGAGATTCTAAAAATGACCATTGAAGAATTAACAAATAACGAATATCTATTTATTGGGATGGATCATTTTGCGAAAACTAATGATGAACTAGCGATCGCTCAACGCAATGGCACTCTCAAACGCAATTTCCAGGGTTATACTACCCATGCTGAAACAGAATTGTTTGGTTTTGGTGCCACATCCATCAGTATGCTAGAAGATGCTTATGCCCAAAACCACAAAGAATTAAAGGATTATTATCAGACACTTACAGCGGGTGCATTACCTGTTAGTAAAGGTATTAAACTTACTGAGAATGATATCATCAGACGGGATGTGATTATGGGTATAATGTCTCACTTTCAGCTTCATAAGCAAGACATTGAAAACAAATATCATATAAGTTTCGATGAATATTTCTCTGAGGAACTAGAGGCTTTAAAACCACTAGAAGCCGATGGACTAGTCAGTTTATCAAAAAATCAGATTCAGATTACAGATATCGGTAGATTACTAGTAAGAAATATTGCTGTGATCTTTGATACTCATACAAGGACGCGAGAGACAAAATTTTCCCGCGCCATTTGATATTATTTCTGCAACTGTTGCTGCCCAGATCCCCGGCTCCCTCAGAAGTTGGGGATCTAAATTCATCTGATATTTTTATTAATCAATATTTTGACGCATCTCCAAAAAGTTAGATAATATTCTAAATCTTAAGATAGATATAAAAAAACATAAATTAAATAAATATTGTGCTATTGCATTTAAGAAACTTTTAACAATAGTAGTAAAGATAAATTATCATCCAATCAATCTGGATATAAAGTTTTTTTGTCTAACTTTTGGATTTAGCATTTACCCCATCTGGTAGAAAGAATTTGAAATCAGAGTTGATAACTTAGATACAGGTGAGTTTGTTGAGGCAGTTATGAGTATTATTGCTTGGATAGTTTTAGGAATTTTCGCAGGTGCGATTGCTAAAGCTATTTATCCTGGTTATCAAGGTGGCGGAATCCTTTCCACAATAATATTGGGTATCATTGGTGCTTTCGTTGGTGGAACTCTATTTACCTTGTTACGAACAGGAACTCTACAAATTACTGCGGCTGGCACTGGTTTAACTCTACCTGGTATTTTAGTGGCTGTGCTTGGCGCAATTGTTGCTATTTATCTATGGGGATTAATTAGAAGAAGTAGCAATGCCTAATCATTGATTGTGCAGTTATCAAACCTGAGATAACTACTGTATTTTATTCAGTCTTCTAGTTGACCAGTTGAAGAAGCTATCAAACATCGAATTAGCTCTCTCTCTGGAAAAAGACTAAAAGATAAGTTGACTCATTCTGTAACACCAAATTTTGGGAAGTGTAAATCTATGTTTTTTCACAAAAAAGAGCCTATTCATGCAGTTAACGTTAGCGAACCAAACCCTCGTTTTGCTCAGTTGCTACTAGAGCAGTTTGGCGGAGCTACTGGAGAGCTTAGTGCAGCACTTCAATATTGGGTTCAATCATTCCATGTTGAGAATGCTGGCATTAAAGATATGCTCCAAGACATTGCCATTGAGGAATTCAGCCATTTAGAAATGGTTGGGAAACTTATTGAGGCTCATACTAAAAATGTAGATCAAACAGAGGCTTATAAAAGTACTCTCTTTGCAGTCCGAGGGATTGGGCCTCATTTTCTAGATAGCCAGGGTAATGCTTGGACTGCAAATTACTTAAATGAGGGCGGAGATGTAGTGCGTGATTTAAGAGCTAACGTTGCAGCTGAAGCTGGCGCTCGTCAAACTTACGAAGAATTGATTAAGTTGGCAACCGACAAAGGAACTCAAGAGACTTTAGTGCATCTGTTAACACGAGAAATTTCTCATACTCAGATGTTTATGAAAGCTCTAGATTCACTAGGTAAGTTGACAGATCCTTTCTTTGGTAATATTAAACCAGATGAAACTGTTGCTCTTTACTACAACCTATCGACAGACGGCGATGGTAAAGACGAGCGTGGCCCTTGGAATTCTGAGCCAACATTCAAATACATTGCTAATCCGCAAGAAAGCCACTCTTAGAGTATAGATTGATTTTGAGCAAAGAGATTTTTGGGATATTCTAAAAAACTCCCAATCATTTCGGTGGGCAAATAGCCCACCATTTTTTGGCATTTAGCTATATTTAGGGAGCAAAAATATTCCCGACTTTTCTAAGAAGTTGGGAATATTAGCTAAGTATTTGGCTATGAGACTTAATTGAAAATATTTCTAGCTAGAAATATTCAGCCACACTGAAAAAGTTAGAGCGATCGCTGCTTCAATTTCTACCCCAATATTTCTAAATTCAGAAATTAATTCAACTCAAAATCAGGAGATTAACTTGTGATTGTCAACGCTACGCAAAATGGTTGGGAAGTTATTTATCATCGTGCCCATGCTTTATTAGCAGCTCAATTGGCAGGACAATGGCGACGCAAAGATGCTCCAGTAAGGTTATATGAAACAATAACTGCAATCTCCCACCACGATGACCTAGAAAAAGAGTGGGAAGAAGATATTTTGACTGAAGCAGGTGCGCCGAAGGACTTCACCCTCTCCTCTAATGCTGATTTAGATACAGGTGTCGATAAATTGGCTAATTTAGCAAAGAATTCACTTTACCGTGGACGATGGGTAGCTCTATTAATTTCCATGCACATCAGCCGTTTAAATGAGCCAAGCCGGGGTAAGTCTTCAAAATTAGACAAACTTTTAGATGAGCAACTTCAGAATCAGAAACGTTGGCGTAAAGAATTGGGCATCGAAAAAGACGGAGTTGATGCAGCTTATGCATTTATGCAATGGTGCGATCGCCTTTCGCTTATTCTTTGTCAGCAAGAACTACCTGAAGATGAGCGGTTTTTAGAAATTAGCAAGGGCCCTGAAGGTAAGCGCTATAACATCATGCAGCGCAGTGATAACTTGGTCGTTGTCAAACCCTGGCCCTTCCAAGATGATAAATTCACGGTCAACATTGAAGCTTGCGACCTCTTCGAGGTGAAATTTGAGAGCAGCACTGAATTAGCTCAAGTCCTACAAGAAGCCCCCATCAGGGTATTAGAATGGACATTTGTTAAGAGTTAGATACACGCAATTTAAGTCTATTTATCTTAAAAATGATTATTTGTGTATAAGTATACCAATATAATCTTTATACAAAGTGGTTTCCTACTAGGCAAAACAGAGATATTTCAGGAGAATTTGCATAAAAAAGAGCCAGAGAACTAACTCTCTGGCTCAAGCTGGAGACAAAAGAATCATTAAATTAAGGCTATTTTGGGTAATAACCTAAATTCTTCCCAGGTTATGCAGCCCTAAGACAGCGCCCACGCCTAAGATATGACCAAAGGCAGTAGTTGCTAAAAGTGCGGGTAAACCAAAACCACCAAATAAATTGGGTGAAGGTAGTGCTGGTTCTGCGTTGGGATACTTGATGCTAGATTTGCCAAAGGCGATGGCAACGATATTAGCAAGAATTATAATCAGCCCAACTGTCGGACTCCATTCCAGGGGTGTGGTTGCAGCAGCGAGTAAGGTCGAAGTAAACACCTGATTTGCTCCTGAAATTTATTAAGGGTTGAAAATATAATCTGAAACTTTCCGAAGCAAATTCAAGAAAGTACCCGATTTTGCATCAATATTTAACAGTTATTCTTACTACTTAATACAAAATGAGTTCAACGCGGTGAGGTAAATGTGGTAGGTGATTTGAACTTCAATATCTAAATTGAACATATACTTATTAAAATTAATACTCATTGATAAGTTATTTTACTTATATAGCGTCAATACATCTATAAACGAGAAGCTCTCCGACTTCTTGAAGAAGCCGGGGAGCTGAGTATCTTGGTAGAAAGCAAATTTAAGATTGCTATATCTATGAAATTAGAGCTAGAGATGAATGCAAAATATAATTTTCGTATATCAAAAGTATGAAATATAACTATAACGATTTTCTATATCTAAAGAAATTAAAAACAAATTAAATATAGATTAAATATTTGTATTTAATCTAAAAGTATACTTCTGACAGAAGATGTAAAAAAAGATTAGGCATAGTAAATTAAAATCAATTCAATATTAATCAAAGTTCCTAAACAATTCAGGCAGTGTGTTATTCACAAGCTTGGAACAGCCTAAAACTTTGTTAAAATCAGCCACACACAAACTATGAACTCTACCACCGAAAAACGTATCGCCTTGATTTCCGTCCACGGAGATCCGGCGATTGAAATAGGCAAAGAAGAAGCTGGGGGACAAAATGTTTATGTGCGCCAGGTGGGTGAAGCACTAGCGCAGCTAGGATGGCAAGTTGATATGTTTACCCGCAAGGTGAATCTGGAGCAAGACTCGATTATTGAACATAGTGACAATTGTCGAACTATTCGTTTAAAAGCTGGCCCTCTTGAGTTTGTGCCGCGAGATGAAATTTTTGATTATCTGTCTGAATTTGTGGATAATTTCCTCAAATTTCAAGTAAAAAATGAGCTTAAATACCAGTTAGTTCACACTAATTATTGGCTCTCTAGTTGGGTGGGAATGGAGTTAAAGAAAATCCAAGGAAGTCAACAAGTTCACACCTACCATTCCTTAGGGGCAGTTAAATATAACACTATAGAAAATATTCCTCTGATTGCTAGTGTGCGATTAGCAGTAGAAAAACAAGTGTTGGAAACAGCAGAGCGAATTGTGGCGACAAGTCCACAAGAACAACAACACATGCGATCGCTAGTTTCCACTAAAGGCAATATCGACATCATTCCCTGTGGTACAGACATTCAGCGGTTTGGTTCCATTGGGCGAGAAGCAGCCAGATTTAAATTGGGTATTGATAAAGAAGCAAAGGTTGTGCTGTATGTAGGACGTTTTGACGAACGCAAAGGTATAGAAACTTTGGTGCGTGCAGTCAACGAGTCTCAACTACGTGACTCGAAAAATATCCAGCTAATTATTGGTGGTGGTAGCACTCCAGGTAACAGCGACGGAATTGAGCGCGATCGCATTGAGGCTATTATCAATGAATTGGGAATGAGCGGCTTCACCATCCTTGTCGGTCGTCTCAGTCAAGAGATTTTGCCAACTTATTACGCAGCCGCCGATGTTTGCGTTGTTCCTAGTCACTATGAACCCTTTGGACTCGTAGCGATCGAAGCGATGGCAAGCGGTACACCAGTTGTGGCTAGCGATGTCGGCGGACTTCAGTTTACTGTAGTTAATGAAAAAACTGGTTTATTAGCACCACCACAAGATGTAAATGCCTTTGCGTCTGCCATTGACCGAATTCTTTTAAATCCAGAGTGGCGAGACGAATTGGGTAAAGTTGGTAGAAAGCGCGTCGAAAGCAAGTTTAGTTGGCATGGTGTAGCAACTCAGTTGAGTGAACTTTATACTCAACTGCTACAACCAGTCCAAGAACCCCTATTGCTTGCTAAATAATCTTCTCAGCAACTCGATACGGTTTCGATCAGGTTATCTACATAGTGATAACTTTTGTAGAGACGCAAAATTTGCGTCTCTATTAAGTCTGAAATTATGACAAACAATTTCTAAGCCAAGAGTATTGCCAACCAACCGTAAAGAATTTGGCAATACTTGCAAGGATCACTAACTACACCAGAAATAGCCTTTCCAACTGATACAAGATCGCAAACGTGAGTGCGTCCTGTAGAGAAGGCGGGCTACACCTACGCTAATATCAATAGATAGAAGTATACTGAGCATCGACCTTTGAACGCGAATGGCTATGCAACCAGTTGACTTCACTACTCTTACAGCTACCTGTAGCGAAATACGCGCTAACTGGCTGCCCTCGCGGACAGAACAGGTTTATCAACGCGATCGCTACACTATTGCCATAGCATTACGCACCCTGAAACAACGGGATTGGCTACAAATTTCTTGGCATCCCCAAGCTGCACATATTTGTATCGGCGATCCGCCACCGCGATCGCCTGATACCTTTACCTTTAGCCAACAATTAATACACCAATTGGGTGGTTTGGCATTGGTAGGAATTGAAGCGATCGCCCCTTGGGAGCGGGTTATCGATTTGCAATTTGCCCGTCGTCCTGGAGAAAGCGCCCTGTATCATCTCTATGCCGAAATCATGGGCAAGTATAGCAATGTGATTCTCACCGACGCTAACAATATAATTATCACCGCCGCCCATCAAGTCAGTCAGCAACAATCTAGTGTTCGTCCCATCCAAACCGGACAACCTTATGAAACACCGCCGAAACTGACTGGAACTGTCCCCAGTTTGAGCGAATCTCAAGAACGTTGGCAAGAACGGGTAAGTTTAGTACCAGGAGCAATCAAGCGGCAATTACTCAAAAGTTATAGTGGCTTGAGTGCCGCATTACTGGAGTTAATGCTGCTAGAAGCAAATATCACACCAGAAACATCTACCGATACTCTCAACCCCGACGATTGGCGACAGCTGTTTGAGCGTTGGCAAGAATGGCTGCAAGCCTTGGATTCCAAAAAATTTCAACCCGCTTGGACAAAAGATGGTTACACCGTAATGGGTTGGGGTGTAGTTGAAAAGGTCAAAAATATTCAGGAGTTGCTCAACCGCTATTACAGTAACCAAATTGATCAACAGTTATTTTCGCAATTGCGCCATCAATTGAGTCAGAAATTGAATAATATTCTGGCGAAATTACGCAATAAAGCTCAAACCTTTCAGACGCGCTTACAGCAATCAGATCGAGCCGATGAATATCGGCAAAAAGCAGATTTATTGATGGCTCACCTGCAAAACTGGGAACCGGGGATGAAAGAAATTATCCTTGCAGATTTTGAGACAAATTTGCCAATTGCGATCGCACTTCAGCCAGATAAAAATGCCGTCCAAAATGCCCAAAGTCTTTACAAACAGCACCAAAAGCTTAAACGCGCCCGTGCTGCTGTGGAACCGCTACTATTGGAAGTGCAGACGGAAATTGAGTATTTAGAGCAAGTAGAAGCTGCGATCGGGCAAATAGACACCTACCAAACAGCAGAAGATTTACGAGCTTTAGAAGAAATCCGCGAAGAGTTAATAGGGCAAAAGTATCTGGAAGATCCAGAATACCGCAGCCGCAGTGCAAACGAACCCCCCAGCACCAACTTTCATCGTTACCTTACCCCCGGCGGCTTTGAAGTATTAATCGGTCGCAACAATCGCCAGAATGACCAATTAACCTTTCGTGTCGCAGGGGATTATGACTTATGGTTCCACGCTCAAGAAATTCCAGGAAGCCATGTGTTACTACGTCTAGAACCGGGTGCTGTTGCAGAAGAAGCTGATTTGCAATTTGTGGCTAATCTTGCTGCCTACTACAGTCGCGCCCGTCAGAGCGATCAAGTGCCAGTAGTTTACACTCAGCCAAAACACGTCTACAAACCCAAAGGAGCCAAACCGGGAATTGCCATTTATAAGCAGGAAACTATACTTTGGGGAAAACCGCAATTAACAATTCAAAATTCTAAATGACGCTCTTTACTTCACCAAAACCTAAATCAGTTATTTTAGGTTTTCTCCGCTTACTTTTTTCTCTGGGTGCAAATTGATTAAATAAATCAGCTTTGAGTTGCCCGTAGATATTAGCAGTTTCTTTTTCTTGGTTATACGCCTGCTTTTTCTAAATGGAAATTTACTGTGCCTTCAAGATGATGTATTTTTTGATTTTTAACATATATAACAGCTTGCTCAAGTTGCTTACTGCCCAAAAAAATATACCATATCCTTCTTGCCAAGCAAATTTTTCTGATGTAGGGCAAAGATTGTGGTTGAAATGGTGAGAACTACTTCCTTTAATTCTTTTCACAAACTCTGCGATCGCGATTGTTGGCGGGATAGATACTACTAAATGTATGTGGTCTTCAACACCTCCAATGGCATGGAGTCTACAATTTAAACTATTGGATTTATCAATAATGTAATTATAAAGCTCAGTTTCTTGATCGGAGGTAATTAGAGGTTGGCGTTGTTTTGTTGTCCAAAAAATATGATAAAAAAGTCGCCACAGAGACATAATATTTTTTAAATTTTGTATTTATTTACATACATTTATGTTTCCCATATTGCTGGAAAAAATTATCATATTAGCAGTGTCCGTCAGCCAGGCAGCCAGGCAATGAGTCAGTTAGCCAGGGAAGCAGGAATCAGCAAATCAGCCACAGTTCACGAAGCCAGCCAGGGAATGAAATTCCCTGTGTAAAGGCTAAAGTCGTCTGAAGACGACTATGTGAAGCTAGTGAATAATTAAACCAAGTTTTTTCTAGTCCTCTAGAAGAGGACTTGCACTATTAGACAGGAAATTCTATTCCCTGGCGGTCTGGCGGTCTGGTTGGTAAACCAATGAATTTGGTTAGCAGGATGGTATGATAACTTTTTTACAAAGCGACTCTCAAAGAGTATCGCCCTCGACTAAAACCCATCAAACCCTGGTATTATTGGCGCATCTTCCTTAATATCACGTTTTTAAACGTGGGTTCCCTACACCCTCTGAATACCCCTCCTGTCAATTCGGCAAACCCTCTACCCGCATTAAATCCAATTCCCGTTCAAATATTTCATCAATCGGCAACATTTGACCATCAACAGTCATAAATTTATGGTCTTTTGTTGCCCGAATTATTGAACCATCTTCCAAGCAATATTCAAATACCTCTTGTTCGCCGCGATCGTGCCACTGTGCCACAGGTTGCGTGTAAATATTTCCATTATTATCAACACTGTATACACTACATTCAATGCCTTTTTCGACAATTTCTCCAATCGGCAGCAATCCATATTCCACTGTCAATATTTCCGTTTCATAGCTTAAACAATATTCAGCAAACTTTAACATTTGCTCAAATAATTCATCCGCAACTTTTTTCTGAACGCCATTTTTTGCTGCGCCATCTACGAATTTTTCTCGCTGCTTTTGCATCTCAGAAACTTTCTTTTTACCCATCGCCCGACGCAGCAAGTCAGCTTGTCCTAAAGAATATCCCGCCATATCTTGAGCAATTTTCATGATTTGCTCTTGATAGACCATAATTCCATAAGTTTCGTCTAATATTGGTTCTAGAACTTGGTGTTGATAATCAATCTTTTCTCGACCGTGTTTGCGGTTAATAAATTTAGGAATCAGTCCCGCATCTAATGGGCCGGGTCGATAAAGTGCCAAAATTGAAGAAATATCTTCTATATTAGAGGGCTTCAAATCTCGCACGATCTGACGCATCCCAGAAGATTCTAGTTGAAATATCCCTTCTAACTCACCTGCTTCTAATAACTCATAAGTTTTTTGGACATCTTTTGGTAAAGTGCTATGTTCACCTTTAGCTAATATCCTCTGGGCTTTTCTTTCCTGGCGAGGAATTTCATCAGGATCAATCCGATATCCTTTTGTTTCTTGAATTAAATCAACAGTTTTTTGAATCAGCGTCAGGTTCCGTAAACCTAGAAAATCCATTTTCAACAAACCCATTGATTCTAGGTCTTCCATGAAATATTGGGTAATCACAGAACCGTCATTATTCTTCTGTAACGGGACAATTTCATCAAGTGGATCTGCGGAAATTACTACACCTGCTGCATGAACACCAAAAGTTTTGTTAGTTCCTTCAATTCGCATCGCCATATCAAGCCAATGACGAACATGGGGTTCTTTATCATATTTTTCTTTAAACTCTGGTTCTGGAGTTTTATCGGAAATCATCACCTTGAGTTTCGTTGGTTTCCCCCGCACTACAGGAATCAATTTCGCCATTTTGTCAGCTTCACCGTAGGGAATATTTAATACTCTGGCGACATCTTTTAAAACTGCTTTAGAAGTTAGGCGGTTAAAAGTAATAATTTGGGCAACTCTATCTGCACCATATTTCTCTGTTACATAATCAATAACTTTATCTCGTTGTTCAATACAGAAATCTGTATCAATATCAGGCATGGATTTACGTTCTGGGTTCAAGAAGCGCTCGAATAGTAACCCATGATGTACAGGGTCAATATTAGTAATTCGCATCGCATAAGCAACTAATGAACCAGCCGCCGAACCCCGACCTGGCCCTACGGGAATATTATTATCTCTAGCAAATTTGATGTAGTCCCATACAACTAAAAAGTACTTGGAAAAACCCATCTGCTGAATCATTTTCAGTTCGTATTCCAATCTTTCTTTATAGACGGAATCGACTTCCTGACGAGATTTGCGATTTAAGCGTTCTAAAAGTCCACTCCATGCAACATCTTCGGCGTAAGTGTCAGCAGTATGACCAGGGGGAATGGGGGGTGTAGGAATCTGAGGCTCACCCATAATATGGTAAGGCTCAACTTTGTCAGCGACTTCTTCAGTGGTAGCGATCGCTTCTACAATCACATCATCTGGTAAATGGTCACGAAATAGCTGCCGCATCTCTTCACCAGACTTGAGATACTCAGTACCGCTATAACGCATCCGCTTCTCTTCAATAATTAATTTGCCAGTTTGAATACATAGCAAAGCATCGTGGGCTTCAACGTCAAAACAAGAAATAAAATGCGAATCATTAGTCGCAACAATTTTAATTCCTAGTTCCCGAGCAATTTTGACGATTTCAACATTTACAATTCGGTCTTCTTGGGAGCCATGATCTTGAATTTCTAGATAATAATCATCACCAAATACATCTTTATACCATTGGGCAACTTTTCGGGCGGCATCTGGTCTATTACTGAGAATCGCTTGGGGGACTTCTCCACCCAAACAAGCGCTGGTGACAATCAAGCCTTCATGATATTCTTTTAATAAATCTTTATTAATACAAGGTCGAGAAAAAATTCCTTTCCCTTGAACACCTTTGAGGTGAGAAATTGTAGTTAATTTAACTAAATTTTTGTAACCTTTGGTATTTTTAGCTAAGACAACTTGATGATATTTGGGGCGGCGTTCTTGTTTTTCAATATCACCGTTAATTACATACATTTCATTGCCGATTATCGGCTTAATATTTTGACTACGGCAGATTTTGATCAATTCAACCGCTCCATACATGACACCATGATCGGTAAGGGCGATCGCTTTCATTCCCAGTGCGATCGCTTGATCTACCAACTCTGGTAACTGACTTGCCCCATCGAGCAAACTATAGTCGCTGTGAATATGTAAAGGAACAAAGGACATAAGCATCTCCAACCACAAGCCAAGATCCCTCTAGGGGCCTACCTTGTGGTATACCCTTTTGAGCTAGATTTTGCAAAGCAACGGAATATTAGATTAACAGTTTTTAACTAAAATTAATGCTGTTCTTTTTCGGGAATTGTCACTATCATTAGTGTTGTTTTAATAGTTACAGTAGTTAAGCAGTACCTAGCCAATGAGTCAAACAGAGAGAACTACTTCGCCTGCAACCAAAGCTAGCCCTTGGTGGCAGCGTATCCCTCTCACCTTACAAATAGTCATCGCCTTAGTCGCCGCAATCAGCGTCGGAATTGCCCTTGGTGCGGGAAATCCCAACCCCAGCAACGCGGCTTTAATCAACAATTTAGCAATTCCGGCGGAATTGGTGCTAAAGGCTCTCCGCGCCTTGGCTACACCCTTAATTCTAGTAGCTGTGCTGCATACTTTGATGACTACCAATATCCCTGGTACAGCTGGGCGGCGGCTGGCAGTACTACTCTTAACCAACACAACTGTAGCTATTTTAGTGGGACTTTTGGTAGCCAATGTTCTGCGTCCAGGGACTTGGGGCAATGTAGCCACCTCAACCAGTACGGCAATAACTGCTCAGAGTCTCGATCCTTGGGGAATACTCAAAGATGCTGTCCCGGAAGCTGTACTCAAGCCATTGGTTGATAATAATGTCATCCAGTTGATTGTGGTTGCTCTAAGTTTTGGCATTGTCCTGCGGGGATTAAAATCTGAACAAATTGCCCAAGGCAAGAATGGATTCCAGCCGATAGAGGATGTCATCGGAATTTTATTTGAAGCGGTAGTCCGCATCCTCAACTGGGTAATTGCCTTAGTGCCGTTCGCAGTCTTTGGGATTGTAGCTAAAACTATTGCGATGCAGGGCTTTGCACCGTTTAAATCTTTGGGTGCATTCATCTTAGCCGTGTTGTTAGCACTGGGATTGCAAGCTTGCTACTACCTCACCAGAGTAAAATTCGGTTCTTGGGTACACCCGCTAAAATTCCTCGCTGGCGGTTCTGATGCCTTTTTAACAGCTTTCTCAACTTCTTCTTCGGCGGCAGCAATGCCCGTAACTTTTGAGGTTTTGCAAACAAAAGTCGGTTTAAGAGAATCTTCTGCTGCCTTGGGGGCATTAGTCGGGGCAAATTTCAATAATGATGGTACTGCCCTCTATGAAGCAATGTCTGCGTTGTATATTTCCCAACTAATTGGGCAACATCTGAGCTTAACACAGCAGTTAGTTGTCATCCTTACCTCGATATTTGCCTCGGTAGGTGCGGCGAATATTCCTAATGCTGGACTGGTGACAATGACACTGGTATTCACTTCTGTAGGCTTACCTACCCAGTACATTGCTTTGCTAGTTACTGTAGACTGGTTTTTGGATCGCTGCCGCACCGCAATTAATGTCATGGGAGATATGACTGTCAGTGCTTTACTTGACGGCAAAAAGCCTCGTTCTGTAGACGAGGCTTAGTTTGCCAGCTTTTCAAATATCTAATGCTGTTGAGGCCCTTTGGCGTCACATTCTTTACCCCAGCAACGTTCTAGAAGGTGCAGACGCCAAATCAAGACAAAGCGTCGGGGATTCAATACTAATTTAGTCTCGCGGCTAAATAAGGGCTGGTTCAGATATTGCCAAAGAGGAAATTTAGTTTTGGTGTGTTTTGGAGTCATAAGAACAAAAAATAATATAAAAGTTTTGTCTAGAAACTGCCTGATAGTGTTTTTCTAGTTAAAGGCTACACTGTGTTTTTGCAATTGTCTTTGTGGCAATTGCGGAATTTCAGTAGGTGAATTTATGTTGTTTCCGCTTTAATACTGAGAATTGTATTATCCTGTGAAATATTTTACTTTTCACGAAATTCTTGCTTCAAAGACATTGCTAGGGGCGTACATAATAAGGTTCGCTTAAGGCAAACTGTTACAAAGCCGGAATTAGACATAAATTTTGATTGAATTGCTTTTCATCCCAGCCTTACCACCCGCCGAATTTCGTCGCTGCGAAACCCGATCGCCATTAGACGACATTTATTTCTTGGAAGTCCCCAAAGCCAAGCCGCTAAATGTCTTGTTATGCCTGGGTTGGGAAATTCCCACTACTGCAAAGTTGCCATAGAATGCACAACCGCGCAGATATCCCGGACAAAAGACGACTGATTCAAACACTCCCCGCTTTAAATCGGCAAAGCTAAACTCTCCTGTGCCTGAGTTGAGCAGCCAGAGTTTTCCTGCCCGCTTGATAGGTAGTGAAGGACAAAAAGAGAAAAAATAAATACTTAAATTAACCGTATTATGTTATACATTTGAGTACGAGCCAATTAATAACGCACACTCCTGAAAAGAAAAATTTAGGCTTGAAGTATCCATAAAACTTGAACGAGTATGGCATAAAAAATCAAAAAAACAGAAAGAGAATTAAGTTAGTCTCTTCAACACAAATTCTCTCTGCACTGGCATTGACAAACGCCATGCATGGGCGTCTACAACAAAATGGGCCATTGTCAAACCAAGTACTCCACCAGCAAAGAACTGTATCCACACAGAATCACCAGCCCACTGACTACTATATAAAATCGCCCCACCAAGAATCATATATATACTGAAAGGAATCAGTGCTTTCTTACTATCCCCAAGTGCGATCGCCCCCATAAATACGATGTACTGCAAACCATGTGCGATCGCATAAGTAAAAAAACTTATGGCAATATTATTTGAAAGAAAAGCCGGAACAAAAAAGAGTGACATAACAAAAAGAAAAGGATTCGCACCTTTGAAGATTGTCCAAGCTGATAGAAAAAAAGCGCTAACAGCAAGAAACAGTCCAAAATAATACATCATATCAATTAATTGATGTAAGAAAATAGGAGCGATTGCATAACCTGTTATCTTCAATGCTGCAAATGTACCTGCTAATGTTCCTATTGTGATACATTGTCTTTCCAGTTTTTTCAGAGGTCGTTTAACCCAGAAGCTATACACACCAATATTTTGGCGTCCGTAATGATGAGATTGCCAAACCCAATAGAACAGCAGCAGATATATCTTTAAAAAATCCGGTGAGTAAGCATAAATAAATCCTGCTATCAGAAACAGCATAATAGGTAAGAATATGTATCTCATCTTATTCTTAACTATAATATTTTCTCTAAATTCTCTGCACCAATAAAAATATCCAGTAGTTGCAACATGAGCAGTTCCAAAAAAAAGAAAAGCAACGTTGATAGAAGTTAGTGGTGAATGCGGGAATTGTGAGTAAAGAGGAAAGAAAATAAAAGGTAAAAAAGTAGCAACAGCTAGACAGATTTTAAACATTTGGATATTCAAGGTTTATTGGGATTATTCAGAATAGCCTAATAGTGGATCGGCCAAGATATATGGAAATTAGAACACCTTGTAAAGTTATATTAGGCAAATTTACCAAACCCTTGATATAACGCAATACGCCAGCAACATCCGTTTCATCAGCAGTTCTGAGCAAGCGCTCTTGATACAGTTCGTAGTCAGTGGTTCTTTATTTCAGAAATTTACCAGAGTATTGTCGGAGTTCTTTTAAAACAATAGATGGAGTTGTAACATAAGAACATATAGTGTATAATCTAAAACTTAAATAACCCTGAACATCTGTCTAAAGATAGAGAACCTTCTAGATAACTAAAATTTACTTGGGCGTATTCTGCATATCGACAAAAAAACTGGGACGGGCAAGATGCCCATCCCACAAGAAAAAAGAGAATTTTTGTCATCAAATGCCTTAGCTCTATAGTCAAGGCAATTTTGTTAAGTTAAACTTCTCACAATATTAATAATGAGTGCCTGTTTTACGATGGTTGATGGCAGTAACAGCATCAGGTTTGAGTAATTTACCTTCGTCTACAGTTGCATAGATGACCCAATGATCGCCACATTCTAGACGTTGGTTGACTGAGCATTCCAAATATGCTAATGCGTCAGTGAGGACGGTACAGCCATTATCTGCAACTGCTGTACTAAAGTTGGCAAATCGATCTTCTCCAGGGGCGAAAGATTTACGGAAATGTTTCATGTAATCTTGATGATTGCCTTCAGGTAGAATATTTAAGGCAAACTTACCGCCTGGATACATCAAAGATTCGATCGCTCGGTCTTTGGCGATCGCAACAGTTAGTCCAGGTGGGTTGAAGGTGGCTTGAGAAACCCAAGCGCCTAACATCCCTGTAGACACTTCTCCAAGTTTCGCTGTCACCACACAAACGGAACCAACAATCCGACCAACAGCTTGTTCCACTGGGGTAGCGGCTTGTTGGGGTACGCGTACCTTTTTAGCCTTTCTTAGTGCTTGGGCAAAGTCTGTACCTAGTTCTTCACAGAACTTGAGAGTGACATCATCAGGTTTAAACTTCACCTTCAAGGTGTCAAAGCCAAAGCGATATCCGGCATCCCGGAGTTTACCTTCAATTAAGTCAAATGCTTCGCCACTCCAGCCATAAGAACCAAAAACCCCGGCGAGTTTGCTATTGTCACCACTCGATAGCACAATCCCTAAAGCGGTATGAATGGGAGTAGGTGCATGACCACCGATGGTAGGAGAACCGATGATAAAACCCTCTGATTGCGCTAGGTTGATGCGAATTTCATCAGGGGTAGCAAATTCACAGTTGATTGATTTAACTGCAACTCCACCTTTAGTTAGTCCCAGAGCGATCGCGTGTGCTAAAGTAGCTGTGTTTCCGTAAGCTGAAGCGTAAAGTAAGGCAACAGAAATTTCGCGATCGTTGTGAGAACGGCTCCACTCTCCATAAGCTTTGGTAAGCTCAATTAAGCTACTGCGTACTAAAGGCCCATGACCCACAGCATACATTCTCACCTGCAAATCTGAGATTTTCTCCAAAGCTGCTTGCACATGAAGAGTTTGGGGAGCCATCAAGCAGTTAAAATAGTAACGCTGGTCTTCTTTGAGCGCTTCCCAGTTATCATCAAACACTTCATCACCACAGAGATGAGTTGCAAATAACTTATCTGTGTAGAGAATTTGGGTTTGCTGATCGTAGGTACAAAGTCCTTCCGGCCAGCGCGGACTAGGAGTGGGGAAGAATTTTAAAACATGACCCTTGCCTAAATCCAGAGTTTCTTTCCCCCGCATCACCAAGACATTTAAATCTTGTTCTAGAAAAGCAGCCCGCAAATTGTTCGCACCGGGAAGAGAACAGACAAAAGTTACCTGTGGTGCCAGTTCTAAAATTGCTTTGAGGGTTGCAACTCGGTTGGGGTTGAAATGACCCAGGATAATATAATCCAAAGTTGTCAAATCTAAAGTCTGCCGCAATGCCTCTAAATAAATTTCGGTAAAGCTTTCTGGCGGTGGATCGATAAGTGCGGTTTTATCAGCTTCAATTAAATAGCAATTGGAGGTTGTACCTCTTTCAAGTGCGTATTCAATTTCAAACCGCAGACGTGACCAACTACGTGCCCTGATAGCTTTAGTATTGGTAGCAATTGGTAAAACTTGTACGTCGCGTGGCTTGGAATTGGTCATAGCTGTTTTAAAGTTGGGGAACAGAGACTAGGGACTGGGGACTAGGGGCTGGGGACTGGGCAATACGGTTCGGTTAGTATATTTGGCTCTCGGAGATCCCCCCAACCCCCCTTAAAAAAGGGGGGCTTTTCCTCCTATTTACCCCCTTTTTAAGGGGGTCGCCGTAGGCGGGAGGATCTTAACCGAACCGTATTGAGGGACTGGGGACTGGGGAAGAGTTTTCCCAATCCCCAATTCCTTAGTAGTAATTACCTACTTTGCGATGGCGAACAGCGGTCAATCCATCGTTTTTGGAGACACGACCTTCTTGGACGGTGCAGTATAAAATCCAGTGGTCGCTGCATTCCATGCTGGTCTGTATTTCACATTCCATGTATGCCAAAGCATCTGTCAGAATCGGCGAACCGTTTTTCGCGGTTTGAGTTTTTACTCCTGCAAAGCGGTCAGCACCAGGATGCAGGCGTTTGAGGAAGTGTTTCTTGAGTTCTTGAAAATTGCCTTCTTCCAAAACGTTGAGGACGAAGCGATCGCCTACTTGCATTAAGGAATCAATGGCGCGGTCTTTCGCAACAGCAATTGTGAATCCTAATGGTTGCAAACTCGCTTGCGTTACCCAGGATGCCAGCATGGCACTTGAGACGTTATCTTTTTTGGTGGTAACTATATATAGTCCGCTGCTAATGCGACCCAGCGCCTTTTCCATGTTGACATCAAGGGACTTAATTTGCTTGATGTTGCGATCGCGCACTAGCAATTGTCCGATGTCTTTACCCGCTTCTTCACACAACTGGAATGTTGATGCTGTGGGAGCCTCTTTAATCCGAATGGGTGGGAAAGCTTCTTTGATGCCAGAGTCAAGAAATTGTTTGCGGAGTGTATCAATGGGTTCGTCATCCCCACCGTAACATTCAAACAGCCCAAGAAATTGCTTGTTCTTGGCAACAGCTAGCACTGAACTGATACTCGCTTGGGCGGCGGCGGCGGTAGTCGAGGGCATACCGATAATGATCCCAGCTGCTCTCCCGGCTAGTTCTTGAATTTCTTGGCTCCCAGCAGTACTCAAATCTAGTACTTCTACGCCAACGCCAGTTTTCAGGATACCTTCAGCAATCGCGTGACCAAGGCGTTCGCCATACCCATATTCTGAGACGAAAAACAAGCCAACTGTTGTTTCTGCTTTAGCTTGTTTTTGACTCCAATTTTCGTAGCACCCGGTCAGAACATCTAAATGGTGGTGTAATAGTGGGCCGTGACCATTTGCGATAATATTAATCTTTCCGAGATCGCCCATCCGCTTCATGGCATTCACCAAAGAACGAGCGTTAGGGCCCATCAAACAGTCGTAGTAAAATCTAAAGTCAGCTTCGATCGCTTCTAAATCTTCGTCAAATGTGCGATCGTCACAAAAGTGCATCCCAAAAGCATCACAGGTGTAGAGAATTTGGGTTTTGCGGTCAAAGCTAAAGATTGTATCCGGCCAGTGCAGGTTAGGCGCACTCACGAATTCCATTTCGTGTCCTTTACCAATATCAATGCGATCGCCAGTTTTGACAACCCGCTTGGAAAAAGGATCGTGTACTAAGCCTTCTAAAAACTGAAGCGCAACTTTTGAGGCTAAAACAGTAGCTCTAGGAGCTAACTGGAGAACATCTTCTACTAAGCCGCTATGGTCTGGCTCTGTATGACTGACAATTATATAATCAATTGTCTTGGGGTTAACAAGACCTTTGAGAGTCTCTAAATACAGATTGCGAAACTTCTGATGAGAAGTATCAATCAAAACTGTTTGTTCGCCTCTAATTAGATATGAATTATAGGTTGTGCCGTTTTGCAGTCCGAATTCGATATCGAAGCGATCGCGATCCCAATCAAGAGAGCGAATCGCCGTTGTGTTAGGGGCAATTTCTACAGTTTGTATAGTTAGCCGATGTTGAGCGTTCTCTGCATTGGCCTTGCCGGTCGTAGACATCGATACCATTATTCGTCTCCGAGCGCAAATTAACAGGTTTTTCTTCTGCCCCCATTGTCTCTATTATTTAATGTTGAAGTTGTAATGAATATCAGTTTTTGAAAAATTTAACTTGTATCAATTATTGCTGTTTTTTAGCTAAAAATGTGACTACAAAAAATATACTAAATCTTAATTAATTATTTAATTTCACTGAGTATTTATTTTTGCTATTTATCTAGTTATATCCTAATTCAAAAATATCATTACCATCATCTTTTCTGAGAATAAAAGCATAATTAAACAATATTATCTTGCTAGTTTCTCTACTAATCCTAAATTATTTGTCATATTTTTATATCGCTAGAGAATACATTTATATCTCAAGTATAAAAACTTATTTGTTTAGCTCTATTCCTTTAGAAGTAATTAGAAAAGGTAGGAAAAGTAGGAAAGGTAGGAAAGGTAGGAAAGGTAGGAAAGATTTTACTAAGTATCAAATAAGCTGCTAATATTGATTTATCCAATAGGTCTTGAATATGTTGTTGTCTCCATCAAAAATCTGGTTATGTAAAATATAAATTTTCTGTAAAGTTTATAAAATAGCTATTTGTTTAGAGACGATCAAAGCAAATGTTCCTGAGACGAGTTGAATAAAAAACAACTGTGCTTGTATATATTTTGATGCTCATCCCAATGGGAACTAGAGGAAAAATCATTTTTAAAGTTTCCATAAACATCCGTAACTGTACTAATAATTTCAGAAATTTAATGATAAAGTCTTTTATTATCGACTTTAAACATTAATCAACATAGCGCCAACAAATTATTGTTGAGTTATAAGCTACAGCGTGTGGCTAACCAATAAACCTGTCTATGCAGGCTAATGGTGTCATTTATGATGTGACTAAATTTATGATAAAAAGCGATTTTCGATGATAAATTACAAACTTTGATAGTGTTATCAAGCCAATACTTCTCATGTAGCAGCCTTCCATCTCGGTATTATTCATACTTGTAGTTCACTTTTTAAAGTGTGTGATGAAATACGTATGTGATTAAGTATATAGACCGTAAATAGATATAAAAATAGCAAAAATTAATAGTGTAAAAGGGTATTATTTATGGGATGCCGATTAAAAGTGTTTCTAACTGAAGAAGAAAAGCTGACTTTAGAAGAGTTGAGAAAAGCCAAAGATGTTCCTCAACGTACTAAGGATCGCGCTCAAGTTTTACTGCTGAATACTCGCGGCTTAAAAAATGAGCAAATTGCTAAAGGCTTGAACTGGGCGATTTCAACAGTGCGTCAAACCCTTCATCGCTGGGAAAAGATGGGTTTAGCAGGTTTATGGGATGCTCCTGGTCGAGGAGGAAAACCTCGATATTCAGAATCAGATTTGGTTTATCTCGAAAATTGTTTAGCTCAAGAGTCACAGGCTTATAACTCTATACAATTAGCCAAAAAACTGGCATCTGAACGCCAAGTAAACTTGAGTGCAGATCGACTACGACGGGTACTTAAAAAAAGGGGAAGGAGGTTTGGAAGCGCACGCACACAAACCCAGGAACAGCAAATAATTAGCTGATTAAACCATCTTGGACTCGAATCACTCGTTTCGTTTGGGCTGCGATCGCCAGATCGTGGGTGACAATCACGATCGTCATGCCTTGTTGGTTGAGTTCGGTGAATAAATTCATTACCTCTTGGGATGTTTGAGTGTCTAAAGCACCTGTTGGTTCATCAGCTAGCATCAGTGCTGGGCGGTTAACTAACGCACGAGCGATCGCTACTCGTTGTTGTTGTCCTCCAGAAAGTTGGCTGGGAAAATTGCATAAGCGATCGCCTAATCCCACCCGTGTCAGTGCTTGAATTGCTTGCTGGTGACGTTTTTGCTTAGGAATATTAGCGTAAATTATCGGCAGCATAACATTTTCAAGCGCCGTAGCACCTGGCAACAGATTGAATTGCTGAAATACAAAGCCAATGCGCTGATTGCGGATATGCGCCAGTTCGTCATTGCCAAAACTAGTCAAGTTTCTGCCCTCTAAAACGTAGTGTCCGGCCGTTGGACAATCTAGGCAGCCAATCAGGTTCATCAGTGTAGACTTTCCTGAGCCAGATGTACCCATAATGGCAACATACTCCCCTTGCTCAATTGTTAAATCAATCTGCTTCAACACCGGTACTGTCACTTCACCCAAGCGATAAGTTTTGCTAATCGCCTGCATCCAAATCATAGTTGTCATATCAATCACTCCGTAAGGCGGCAATTGGGTCTAACTGAGCAGCATTCCGAGCCGGAATCACCCCAGCCAGTAAGCCGACAATGAACGATAATCCAAATCCACACACAACTGACCACACAGAGACGATAAAGGGAAAATGGAAAATCATCGCAGCGCCAAAGGCAATGCCAATCCCAATTCCCATACCAATACCGCCTCCGGCGGTAGAAATTACAATGGATTCTGCTAAAAACTGATTCAAAATGGCGGAATTAGTTGCACCAACGGCTTTGCGAATCCCAATCTCTCTGGTTCGCTCAACCACAGAAACCAGCATAATATTAGCGATGCCAATGCCTCCTACTAATAGAGAAATACTAGCGATCGCTACTACCATCATCGTAAACAAGCCCACCACAGTCGTGAAGGTATTAACAACATCTGTTTGATTTCTAATGCTGAAATCATCAGATTGAGATGAATTGAGATTGTGACGTAGGCGCAGAAGATTCACAACCTGAAATTGAGCCGTTGCTGACTGCTCTTGATTGGCTAGTTTTATATAAATGCCATTGATCGCAAAACCTTTTAAAGCATTATTCCCCACGATGCGACTTGACATATTAGTTAGGGGAATGAAAACTTGATCGTCCCGATCCATCGGGCCTTCTGAACCTTTCTTCTCAAATACGCCAATAACTTCGTAAATGTTACTTTGAATCCGAATCTGTTCGCCGACAGGATTTTTACCAGTGCCAAATAGTTCATCTCGTACTGTCTGCCCCAGTAGAACCACTGATTTAGCGTTGTCCATTTCTTCTTGGATAAAAAACCTACCTTGGGTAAGGGAAGTATTTCTGGCTTCGGGATAGTTCAAATCGGTTCCGACAATATTAGTAGAATTATTCAACTTTTCATAAACCACCTGCCCCGGACGCTGGAGGTAGGCAGAAACCACTTGAGCAGCAGGAGCCTCCTCTTGGATAGCTTTGGCATCCTCCCAAGTAAGTGTTGAACTAGAACCCATCCCTTGACTGATCCCACCAGAACGGGCGGCACCTGCAAAAACCTGCAAAACATCAGTTCCCAAAGACTGAATTTGCTGTTCTGTCGCTTTTTGCACACCCTGGCCAACAGAAGTAATGGCAATTACAGAAGTAATGCCAATAATTACACCCAACATCGTCAAACCAGTGCGAAGTTTATTGCGCCATAATGCCTCCATTGCCATTGATAAGATTTCGATTACTGAGACAGTATGGGCACGACGAGAAGTCGCTATTCTGCGAGGTAAGCGAAAGGAAATAGTCATTTTTTGTACCTTGAATTAATGAGCGGGAGGAGCAGCGCCAGGTGGTGGCCCCATTGGAGGTTCTTGTTCAGAACTGCCCGCTTTAGAGCTTCCTGGTAAACCTGGAAAAGAAATACCAGACTTATTTTGAGGTTGAGGCGGGGAGATAATCAAAACCTTTTCTGTACCGTTTAGTCCCGCCTTGACTTGGGTACGATTGTTAACCGTTGCTCCAGTTGTAATGGGAGTGAATACAGGTGGTTGATTTTTTCGTGCCACAAAAACACCTGTTACCTTTTGTTGACGCGTCACTGCGATCGTTGGTACAGTCAAGGCGTTTTGCAATTCACCAACATTAAACTCCAAAGATACATTCATTCCAGAGCGCAATAACTTCTTGGAATCTGAAAGCAGAGTAACTTTCACTTCAAAGCTAGTGACATTTTGTTCTACTGTTGCCTGAGCCGCGATTTGCGATACTCGTCCTTGAAATGTTTTACCGGGGTAAGCATCTGCCTTAATTACCACTTGTTGATTGATCTGAATTTGAGAAATGTTGCTCTCGGAGATATTTGCCACAACCTGATTTGTATCAGCTAATGCCAGAATCGATGATGAAGTTGCAGAAGAAACCGAACTACTTGCCGTCATTGGCGTGACAAAAGCCCCTGGGTCAGCATACTTGCGAATCACAACCCCATCGAAGGGTGCGCGAATCAGTGTGTCATCAATCTGAGTTTGGATGTTTTGTAACGCTCCGCTAGCAGATATCACCTCTGCACGGGCTTGGTCAATATCTTCTTGACGGGTTCCCGCTTTTTGCAGAGATAGTGCTTGTTGTTGCTGCTTTACTTCTGCACGGGCTTGGTCGATATCTTCTTGACGGGTTCCCGCCTTTTGCAGAGATAGTGCTTGTTGTGCTTCCGTTACTTGGGCTTGGGCGCTGTCGAGGTCTGCACGTTTTTGGTTTAAAGCTTGCCGAGAAATTGCTCCAGCATCGTAAAGTTTCTGATTGCGCTGAAAGTCGTCGTTTGCTTGACTCAAAGTAGCTTGATATCTCTCTAAACGGGCTTGCGCTTGAGCAATATCCTGAAAGCGATTACCTGTCATGAGTTTGCGTAATTTTGCTTTGAGTTCCTCCAATTTCGCCTGCGCCTGAGCAATATCTTGAGGGCGATTACCTGCCATAAGTTTGCGTAGATTTGCCTTTGCTTGTGCCAATCTCCCCTGCTCTTGGATCAATTGTCCCTGCAAATTAGAATCATCCATATAAGCCAACACCTGCTTTTCTTTGACATAATCACCTTCCTTAACTAGCAGCCTTTTTAAAGTACCTGCCGTTTTAGGACTGAGATTGATTGCCCGCTCAGGTTTAACAGTCCCATTGGCTGAGACAGTGATAGAAAAATTTGTCCGTTTTAAAGGCACTACTGCCAAGCGTAGATTTGCTTGCTGTTGTCGTTTAACAAGCTGGTCATGAATCAGATAACTGACACCCATAAGTAAAAATAGGGAGAGAAATCCAATTAACCATTTTGTTATGCCTTGTTTCTTTATGAGTGGGAGTGAAGATGTGGAGTCAGTTAGCTTGGATAAATTTGGGTAATGATTCAATGCCATGTTCACTCCTTAAGTAAAAACCAGACCCGCCTCTGTTTGGCTGAGTTTATGTAACCATAAGCTGAGATTTGTAATGGCTTTTTCCAGGCAATTATTGTTGAGAAAATTTCAAGCATATCTACTCTTAAAACGTTCGATAATCTGCTTAGTATCTTCAACTTCCTTCTTTAATTCTTCTTGTTTTTCTGGCTTAATTTTACTACCAGCTTGTTCTAGGATATTTTTTAATGCTCTCTCCAAATCTATTTGAATTTGAGTCATTTCATTATGAATCCTATAATTACATTCCTGCTCATTAACACTCATACTTTTTACCTAGTTGATATAATTCCGACATCATGTTATCACAAATCAAAGGGTTAAAGCCTGCAATGCCAACCCATTTTTTCAGAGTTATTTAGGTAATATTCACCTGATATAGCCATCTTAAATCTAGAACTTTAAGATTATTAATTCGATAATTTTAGTTCATAAATTTTACTTTCACTTAGATGGCTATTTGTCGGAACATAGTCAGGTTGAACCTTACCATAATCAAGCTTAATAATTTGATCAGCAAGGTGAAAGTAACGATCATCATGAGTAATTACTATCACGGCTTTACCACGTTCTTTGAGTTTAACAAGACTCTGCCGATAAAAGAGGTCTCGAAAGTGTGGCTCTTGGTCAGATGCCCATTCATCGAATAAATAAATTGGGCGATCTTCTAGATAAGCTGTTAGTAATGCGAGGCGTTTTCTCTGCCCTTGGGACAGATTAGTTGTTGATAGAACACCATCCCTTACTTGAACTTTATGGTCTAACTGCAATTGCTTCAAATAACTTTCAACTTCTCGGTCAAGATTCGGATGATTGAACCCTAAACAGCTATCGAAAAGATAGAAATCAGAGAAAATAGCAGAGAAATACTGGCGATACCATTCCCGATTTTCATCTGTAATCAATACTCCGTCGAGATAAATTGACCCATTTTTAGGTGGATACAATCCCGTAATTAATTTAGCTAGCGTTGACTTGCCACTACCATTACCACCGACAATATATGTTATTTGTCCCGGCTGCAAAGTTATACTAATTGGGCCTAGTAAAAACCCCTTTTCATCGTCAGCAGGGGGATGCATATCTCTGGGCTTATGTCCCGGCGGCCCTAAGAGAAACTCTTTTTCGTTGCCACGAGGCGGATGGATATCTCTGGGTTTACGTCCCTGTCCCGATTTATGTTTTGGAGGCAAAGATGGATTGTTTGGCCCCAAGAGAAATCCTTTCTCATCACTATTAGGGTGATAGAGATAGCTCACTCGATCGAGTTCAAGTTTCAGTTCAATTTGACTAGGTTGTTTGACACTGTAGGAGTTAATTGTTGTGTCAACTTCTGCTTGGCTGGTTAATGACAGCTTCATCATGTTTATTTTCTGCAATGCAACATTACCTTGCAAGAGATCGGGTAATCTGCGTAATAGGTTCTGGAGTGGTAGGGATAAATAGGTAGTAGTGAGGACATAGGTTGACAACATTGGAACTGGGATATGCATAAACCAGGGCAATATGAAAAGCATCAAAGCTAAAGTAGAAAGCTGTGAAAATTGCCCTAACCCATTAGCGATCGCAAAACTTTGCATTGCGGTAGTATTCTTCTGACGCAGTTTTGTGGCACTACCTTGCAAGTTCTTTGAGGAAAAGTCTTCTCGTCTAGTTTTGTGCAGTTTTAGTTCTTTAGTACCTCTTGTAATAGCTTGAAAATGCTTGAATAAATTATCCTCCTCTTCACGTGCTATAGAGAACAAATGTTGCGCTTTGCCTAGTCTGGTTTGCACACACCAAATAGCAACAGCAGATGTAGCGATCGTCAAGACAAATATAATGTTGGAAATCAAAGACAAGTAGAATAAGCATCCCAGAACAGTAGCGAAATCGATACAGATACTCGGAATTGCAGATACAGCGTGTGAAAGAACTCGAACATCATCAGTTAGTGTTGCAAGTAAACGATTTTCTCCAAGTCTTTCTAGATGTTCTAAAGGTGAAGATAAGATATTTTGACCTAACCTAACTCGCAATTGGTAGATGGCATTTTGCGAGAGATTAATCAGCATGAATTGCGCGACAGTACTTGTGAAGAGAGTACAAAGAGCTAATGCCGCAAAATATAACAGTGCATTGGGGAGTGATGCTTGACTGACAGCCCTATTTATGAGTGAAATCAGCATTGCATTACTACCACCGCTAATTAAGCCTGTGATAGTTCCAATTAAGATACTCCGCCATGATATTTCCCAAAGAAATCGAATAAATCTCATACTTGTGTCCTTTCAGATGGCTCAAAACTGTGGCGTTTATAATATTAAGATGATTCTTTTAAACTTTTTGAAATAGAATTCCTTCTACTCCAACTCCTGGTGAAAATGAAAAGGCAATTCCAGTTAATGCTTTCATTTGTTCAGTTGCATCTTTCCAATGGTGATTCGGTTTTTCTAACCCCACGTATTCTTTATCAGCAGCAGAATTATTTTCGCTACTAAATAGCATACGTTCCATGACAAATAGTACTGAGGGACTAAGCATGTTGCCATACTGACGAAGTATCTCCCAACTATCAGCAACTTGACTTATTCTTGATAATGCCACTTTTCAGAAATCTCAGAAAATTCGTGAATTAATTGAATCAGTTGGATGTGAACTTGAGTATTTACCACCCGACTCTCCTGATTTAAATGAGATTGAACATTATTGGTTTCCCATAAAAAATCGTGTCAGGAAATCAGTTGGTACTATCGACAATTTTCGGGAGAGAGTTGATACAGCTATTCGTTTAACGTCCTAATCTATATTTCGATTGCTATACATTCTAGAAAATTCTAATGGGAGTTTCCCATAAAACAAAGTCCACTTACACATCACAGTGTCAAGTGGACTCGTTAACTATTTTTAGTGGATCCGAGCAGAGTCGAACTGCTGTCCAAATTGGGTATTGACCCCCCGCTCATTCACAGGTTTAGCCTTTCTGACCCTCAAGGCGGGAATCGTTCATTATCCCGAACGTAGGATGCTCTGATTTAATCTTAGCCAGCAAGCCAACCAGAGAACGCTTACTAGAGCATCCGTTGGGGTTTGGTCTTCAGTCCTTAACGGAGTCAAACCGAAGACGCTCGAACCTATAAGAGGTGTTTAGGCAGCTACTAGAGCATCCTTACGAGCAAAGCTAACGATGTTATTCGCATTTACTTTTTGTTTGAGCCTTTGATTTCCGAGAGGAGACTCACTCTCGACCTGAATCACAGAGCAGCGTTCGCCAACCTGTCGAAACCGTGACGGACCCATGCGTTTCATACTTCAATTATAATACGCAATTCTTGAAATGTGTTAATAGACATAATTAAAAGTCCCCAATACTAAAATAGCCAATTGCTAATCTTAAAATAATTAGCAATTGGCTATATATTACAACGCACTACAAATAAATAATTAGCTATACCCTAAGTTAGTGCTTCAGCACCGCCCACAACCTCAAGGAGTTCTTGAGTAATTGCAGCTTGTCGAGCTTTGTTGTAAGACAAGGTGAGGGTGTTAATCAGTTCACCAGCATTTTCACTAGCATTACTCATGGCTGTCATCCGCGCTGCTAGTTCACTAGCCGCCGATTCTTGCAGCGCCCGCAATAGCTGGTTACTCAGATACAGGGGCAATAGAGAATCGAGAATCTGCACTGGATCTTGCTCGAAAATCATGTCAGGAGCCAATGTGCGGGCTTGGCTAGTCACTTTCTCCCGTTCGACTTCAAATTTACCGCCGCGGGTTGTCAAGCGGAAGACTTCATCATCGGCTGCTTCTAGACCTTGTGGATCGAGGGGCAGTAGGGTTTGGATCACAGGACGGGAGCTAACTAAGGAAAGGAATCTGGTATAGATTAATTCGATGCGGTCAACTTCTTCCGAAAGGAACAAGGAAAGTAGTTGATCGGCAATCTGATTAGCTTCCGCTGCGGTGGGAATTTGCTCTAAGCCGCTGTAGGTGGCATCAATAGGCTGATCGCGGCGTTGAAAGTACTGGGTAGCTTTGCGCCCGACGAGTACAAATTGATAGTTTAAACCTTCTGCCTTGATTTCTTTGGCGCGGTTTTCTGCACGACGGATGACGTTATTATTGTAGCCGCCGCATAGACCGCGATCGCCTGAAATAACCAACAACCCAACTGATTTAACTTGGCGTTTTTTCAGTAGTGGTAGGTTTGCTTCTTCAAAGCGCAGACGGCTTTGCAAACCATACAATACTTGTGCCAAGCGATCGGCAAAGGGGCGAGTTGCTAGCACTTGTTCTTGCGCTCGGCGCACTCTAGCCGCAGCTACAAGGCGCATGGCTTCTGTGATTTTTTTGGTGTTTTTGACCGACTGGATGCGATCGCGTATTGCTTTTAGATTGGGCATATTCTTGAGTTAGGAGTTAGGAGTTAGGAGTTAGGAGTTAAGAGCTAGGAGTATTTCATTAACTTTTAACTCTTAACTCTTCACTCCTCACTTTGATTACGCTGCTGCTTTGAAGGTTTTCTTGTATTCGCTAAGTGCTTCCTTCAAGGCAGCTTCTTCTGCATCACCTAGTGCTTTGGAGGCTTGTACTCCTTGGGCATACTGGGTTTTACCAGTCTTTAAGTACTCCCGCAGACCTTGAGTAAAGGTTGTGACTTTATCTACAGGAACGTCATCCAAGTAACCATTGATACCAGCGTAGAGAATTGCTACTTGCTCGTATACCGAGAGTGGCGAATTTTGTGGCTGTTTGAGAAGTTCGCGTAACCTTTGACCCCGTGCTAACTGGTCTTGAGTGGCTTTATCCAAGTCAGAAGCAAATTGAGCGAAGGCTTGTAGGTCGTCAAATTGGGCTAGTTCCAATTTAATCTTACCGGCAACTTTTTTCATTGCCTTGGTTTGAGCGGCAGAACCCACGCGGGATACGGAAATACCGGGGTTTACAGCGGGACGGATACCAGCGTTAAACAAGTCAGAAGATAGGAATATTTGACCATCGGTAATGGAAATTACGTTGGTGGGGATGTATGCTGAAACGTCACCAGCTTGGGTTTCGATAATTGGTAGGGCGGTCATACTGCCTTTACCTAATTCGTCACTCAGCTTTGCGGCTCTTTCTAACAAGCGGGAGTGAATGTAGAATACATCTCCGGGGTAAGCTTCGCGTCCTGGTGGACGACGCAGCAATAGGGACATTTGGCGATAAGCTTGGGCTTGCTTGGAAAGGTCATCATAAATTACCAGGGTAGCTTTGCCTTTGTACATAAAGTACTCAGCAATAGTTGCGCCTGTGTAGGGAGCTAGGTATTGCAGGGTTGCTGGTTCACTGGCGCTAGCAAAGACGACGACGGTGTAATCGAGTGCGCCTTTTTCCTGCAATGTTTGCACCACGTTAGCAACTGTGGAAGCCTTTTGACCGATCGCAACGTAGACACAAATTACATCTTCTTCTTTTTGGTTGATGATGGTGTCGATCGCGATCGCAGTTTTACCGGTTTGGCGATCGCCAATAATCAATTCCCGTTGACCGCGACCGATAGGAATCATTGAGTCAATAGCTGTGATACCCGTTTGCATGGGTTCGTGTACAGACCGACGGGCAATGATACCGGGTGCTGGAGATTCAATCAAACGGCTTTCTGAGGATTTGATGTCTCCCTTACCATCGATGGGAAGACCCAAAGCGTTTACAACTCGTCCAATTAAGGCTTCTCCTACTGGAATCTGGGCAATTTTACCAGTAGCGGTTACAGAACTACCTTCTTGAATTTCTAACCCTTCACCCATCAACACCGCGCCCACGTTGTCTTCTTCTAAGTTTTGGGCGATGCCAATTGTGCCATCTTCAAATTCCAAAAGTTCCCCAGACATAGCCTTTTCCAGACCATAAATCCGGGCAATACCATCACCAACTTGGAGAACAGTACCAACGTTAGCAACTTTGACCTCTTGATCGTATTGCTCGATTTGTTGTTGGATAATGCTGCTAATTTCGTCAGGTCTAATTGATATGCTCATGTGTCTATCTTTTTTGCTTTCGAGACGGAAAAATTAATTCAGTTAGGAGTTAATAGTTAGGAGTGATGAGTTAATAGTAAGTAGTAATAAGTTAAGAGATTTGAGTTAAAAAAGCAAAGGTTAAAAGTCAAAATAAATTACTATTTACTTAACTCTTAACTCCTAACTCCTAACTTCTAACTCCTAACTTCTAACTCCTAACTTCTAACTTCTAACTATTAGTTAAGCGCAATGAAAGGCGGCGCAACTGACCCCGGATACTAGCGTCAATTACCTGCGAGCCTACTTTAATGATCACACCACCAATTAACTCGCTGTCTACCTTGGTTTCTAGTTCTACCTGGCGAGCATTACTGATGGCAATGACCTTTTGGATGATTGCCTGCTGTTGAGCTTCTGTGAGGGGAACGGCTGAAATTACTTCCGCTAATACGGTTTGATTCAGCTGCCGCAACAGCGCCAGATATTGTTGAAAAATATCTTCTAAGAATGCAATGCGCCGCTTATCTACTAGTATCAGCAAAAAATTGCGTAAGTAGGGGTTAGCGCCTTCACCGAGTATTTGTTTGATGAGAGCTTTTTTGTTCTCAGCCTGAATAAACGGGTTGCTGAAGAAGTTGTGTAGCTGTTTGTCTGCCCTAAGCAGTCCCAGGAAAGTCCGCGCATCTTCCCCAAACTCTTCGGTCAAGTTTTTCGATTGCGCTATTGACAAAAGTGCCTGTGCATAAGGTTGGGCTACTTCGGCTGAAGCTACTTGACTTGTCATACATTGCCTCCCAGTTGTGCGATGCTGCGGTCAATTAAACTTTGTTGAGCATCGTCGGCAATCCCGCTTTTGAGTTGCGATTCGACTTTTTGCAATGCTAGTGTAGCAACTCGTTGCCGCAGTTGTGCGATCGCTCGGTCAGTTTCAGTGTTTAAATCTGCTGCTGCTGTTTGTTTCAAGCGTTCTACGTCTTGCACTGCCTTCGCTAACAAGGCTTCTTTCGCTTTTTGAGCGTTTTCTGTGGCAGATTGGCGGATGCGTTCTGCTTCTACCTGAGATTGCTTTAATTGCTCTTGCGCTTGGGAAAGGGCAGTCTTTGCCTCTTTTAAGCGCCCTTCTGCTTCCTGAATTGCAGTGGCAATATTGGATTGTCGCTCGTTCAGGATGTTGCTTAAAACTTTACGTCCGAAGTAGAATAATATGCCAATCAGAATCGCTAGATTTATCAGGTTGGTTTCAAAAATGTCTAGGTTTAGACCGAAACCACCTTCTGCTGCGCCTTCTGCCAATTCAGACTGAACAGCGTTCGCTTCTGCGGCAAGTAATAAGAATGTGCCCATGATACCCATTTACAAGTGCGCTGCTCGCTTGCTAATACGTTGTATTTTCCCGCAGGGAAATAAAGTATCTTTATCTCGTTGGGAAAAAGTGCCTTTTTTGACACTTAAATTTTGCGCTCTGGACTAGGGCCCAGTTGCGCGTATGCTTTCACAGAGCCAGTCTCGTTAGCTTATCTAACTGGAGTTGACCCCAATAGTTTTTCTAGAATCTGCCTGCTTAGAGCATCAACTTGTTGCTCTAAGGTGCGAAAAGCTTCCTGCTTTTGTTGTTCTATTTCAACAGCAGCTTGTTCTCGTTGAGTCTGAGCTTCCTTTTGGGCCTCAGCAATTTTCTCGGCAGTAATTTTCTTAGCTTCCAGTTGAGCGGCTTCTACAGTCGCTTGCGATTGTCTGCGAGCGTCTGCTAGTTGCTGTTCATATTCGGCGGCTAAACGCTCGGCTTTTGCCAAGCTCTCCCGCGACTCAAGGGTATTCGTTCGGATATAATTATCGCGATCGTCTAGTACCTTAGTCAGTGGCTTGTATAAAATTGCATTCAACAAAGCTGCTAATAGCAGGAATTGCAATGCCATGAAGGGCAAGGTAGCATCGAAATCAAACATTTCTCTCCTCTTTGGCTGGAGTAGCAGTTTTCATGGCTAGCAATATCATCCAACCTTTCATATTTTAGAAAACCCAGAGCCAAGAAGGGGCAAGGGATTTTGGATTTGCAATTTTAGATTGACGATGGCGTAGCGTAAAGCCAACTCTTAGAGAGGCTGCGCCAACGGCATGGCAAAGCTATGAGCAACGTAGGAGCGTCTTGTAGATTTGAGAGCAGGTATAGCTCAGGAGCATATACCAAAAACTCTTGATCATCCAAAATCCAAAATTGGTAGTAAACTACATCAGAAGGATTAAATACTCAAAATATTTTCGATTGTAGAGGCGTGATGGTTCACGTCTCCACACTCACAAATACTTTTAGGTCTTACGCGAAGGGGTTAGCGAATAGCAATACCAAGGCAATAACTAGACCATAAATAGTCAGGGATTCCATGAATGCCAAGGTTAATAGCAGAGTACCGCGAATTTTTCCTTCTGCTTCTGGTTGACGGGCAATACCTTCTACTGCTTGTCCAGCAGCATTACCTTGACCAATACCAGGGCCAATTGCAGCTAAACCAATTGCTAGAGCAGCAGCCAGAACTGAAGCAGCCTGAACTAATGGATCAACACCGGCGCCTGACGCAGCAGCTAGAACGTAAGAAGCAGAAATTAATGAGCCCATGTTGATTTTCCTTACCTTGAGTACAAAATGAACAATTTTTGTGTTTAGATTTCCGATTTTAGATTTTGAATTGAATCTAAAATAAGCATCCAAAATCTAACATTACATCAACTGAGGGACTCTAATGTGACTCCTCATGTTCTTCTTCACCATGTCCCTCTAAAGCCTCATGAATGTATGCTCCGGCTAGGGTAGCAAAAACCAAGGCTTGAATGGCACTGGTAAATAAACCCAAGGCCATTACGGGTAGAGGTACAAACAGAGGAACTAGCAGCACCAGAACCGCTACAACCAATTCATCCGCCAAAATATTACCAAATAGCCGGAAGCTTAGGGAGAGGGGCTTGGTGAAATCTTCGAGAATTGCGATCGGCAATAGAATGGGTGTCGGCTCGATATATTTCTTAAAGTAGCCCAAACCACGCTTGCTAAAACCTGCGTAAAAATACGCTAAGGAGGTCAGCAGTGCCAATGCAACAGTCGTATTGATGTCATTGGTTGGAGCTGCCAATTCACCCGAAGGTAGCTTGATGAGCTTCCAGGGAATTAGCGCCCCTGACCAGTTCGATACGAAAATAAACAAAAACAATGTGCCAATAAATGGCACCCAAGGGCGGTACTCTTTCTCACCGAGTTGGTCTTTCGCCAAACCACGAATAAATTCTAGGGCATACTCCATCAAATTTTGGATGCCACTAGGAATTCTTTTTGCATTGCGAGTAGCAGCTATTGAAGCCACTACTAGAATACTAATCACAAACCATGAGGTGAGAAAAACTTGCCCATGAATTTTAAGATTGCCCAACTGCCAGTAGAAATGATGACCTACTTCTAATGCGGCAAGGGGAAAAGAATTAAAGGCGTTTAAGACACTAAGCATTTGCATTCTTCAAGCATTTTCCCCAACGAGCGAGGATGGGATTACTATCTTTGTGAGCCTGACTTTTTAAGAATCAGGAATGAACGCAATTTGCACCATATAGACGAGGAGCGTGGCTTTGTAAGTTAGAAATCCCAAAAAAATGGGCAGAATCTGTAGCTCACGCCATTGAGTTGCCACGAGCATTACTCCCATAAACAGAGCAAAACGAGTTTTACTCAGATTGGTTTTCTCACTACCAAGCTGCTCAACGTCTCTAGCCAACATTTTTAAGTAAACCACACCTGTACATGCCCCAATTAAATAATTTAGGGCAATGTTTAAGGAATAAAAAATCCACACAGAGATAAAAATAACCCCCGTCAAGACAAGCGTGATTACCAACAATCGCTGGAAGAGTTGATGGAACTCTTGCATGGAGTTACCTGATTCTGTGTCTCCAGAACCAGTTTTAGCATCTTGTTGCGTTGTCGGAGTGGGCGCAATTGATTCGTCTGACAAGCTCACGGGACTTGAAACCAGTACAGTTAAATATGATGACTGCACATTCAGTCAGCTGAATCATATCACGATCCGGTAACAATACTTTAGGAAAAAACAATTAACTTCTTGTCAACATCAGGCAGTCAGTAAAATCGCGCTCATAGTGGCGAGAGTGCGGCTCATGAGATGGGGAAGTGAAGGGGAGAATTATCAATAATTACTGCCTGCAAAATTCAAAATTTCTTCCAATTTCGCTTTTTTTCGGTGAATAATTCTCCTCCAGGGTTTTTGTATAACTAGGGTGCTTCAAATCAACTGGTGCTTGAGGAGCATAGACACGGGCTGCAAATCAGAAATTGTAGAGTAGCAGACCGTCGTTAGACATTGCACCACTGCTGAATTCCCAAAAACTCCAATTCTTTGGATGTACAATAACGCGTTTCTTGGGCACTTTACTAATTTACATTAGATTTACCAAAAGTAGTGATGGGCGATCGCACTTCACCACGAGTATAAATTGCTTTGATTAACTCCGTATCAAAATGCAGTGTAATTAACGCTCTTCTATGACTCTGGAGAGAGAATAATCCAGGCGATTGGAAATCGCGGCTACACAAGCAAAGTCCGCCTGCTCGGACTAACATCAAAATAGGCTTTCAAATTTAATCTGACGAGACTTAAGCAGGTGTCAACAAAATCAACTGCTGCTGGACAAGCCTTCTTACTTCATCCAATCCCAGTTCTACACCTACCAAAATTTCTGCAACTGTGGAATGAGTATCACATCTTTGCATAAACTCAAACTCTGCTACTGATAAATTAATAATCTGGTAATCGTAATTAAAAAAACATTGGCTGGGAAATCCCTCAATACAAGGATTAAGTTCGGGAATCGCTGTCAGTAGAGCCTTATCGTCTGTCCAATCGGCTTTGATGAGGGGAGGACGACCGAGGAAAAATTCGTAATGAGTTACTTCTGGATCTAGTAATTCTATCAGCCGGTAAAGCTGGCGATCGCTCAATTCTTTTGCCCGTTCTACTAACTCTGGTGCTTTACCCAAAAGTCTCTCTAAATCCCAGAAACTCGGATTCGAGAAACCAATAAACTCCAATCCCGAAGCATCAATTAATTCAAACAGCGTCTCAATGTTGTAGTCAATTTCCTGGGGATGAACGTACATATCAGCAAAGTATTCATCCTTGTTGTTTTCTAATGACCAACGCTGTTTATCGTATTTGACAATTCGGTTATTTTCTGGTAAGGAAGAAAATATTTGTCGCCCGACTTGGACACCATCGCGGTAGTCGCCTTTTTTGTCACCTTGAAGAAGTGCGATCGCTTTTTGCATGAGTTGAATTTCCCAGCGTCCCAATTCCCCATACACAAAAATGTGCATCAAGCCACCTGGGGCTAACTTCTTCGCCAAAGCTTGAATACCGCGAATGGGATTGGGGGTATGATGCAAAACGCCAACACAGTTAATTAAATCAAACTCACCCGGTAACTGTTCCACATCAAACAAACTGAGGTGATGAAATTCAACGCGGGTAGCCCCTGAACGCTGACAACGTTCTTTGGCTACAGCTAAAGCGCCAGTACTGAGGTCAATTCCCACAACCGAAGCTTGAGGATTCAAGTGAACTAGGTACTCTGTACCCACGCCGGTACCGCAACCTGCATCTAAAATCCGAATATCTTGCTTTTGAGGTTTTTGACCTGTGCAGAAGTTATGAGCGGCTAGCCAATTCCAGCGCCAGTTGTAGCCTGGAGGTGGTTCATCCAACAGGGCTTCCGGCGGAAAGGGGTAGGTATTGTAGAGTTTGGCAACAGCAGCACTAACAGTTTGGGAATCGGACATGGTAAGTAAATCTTGGGGCAATCTGAGTTTATCGAATCTCGGATGCTAATAAGCAATGCTTAAAAATAATTTTCTCTTTGCTGAGATTAGTAAGTGCGATGTCTACGACGGGCTGTTCGGTGACGCTGCAATTAAAGAAAAGAAGTAGCAGCGAATATCTTTGGAGTAGGTAAATCCCAATACGGTTCGGATAAGGTTTTTTGATGACACGCCCTAGATCGCAAAGACGCGATAAATCGCCGTCTTTTACCTTAACCGAACCGTATTGAGGTAAATCCAACATTAGAACTCGGTGATTGGTGTTCGGAACTCGGAGCTTCGACCTTTTTGCTCGGTGATTGGTGTTCGGAACTCGGCGTTTCGAGTTCCAAACTTGAATTTTGTCCCTTCGTTATCAAGCGATGTCTACGACGGGCTACGTCTAAGCCTCACACTATACATTTAAGCTTAGAATCACTACAAAAATTAGATGGGGTTCTGGACACCGCGAGTTCTAAAGTGCATCGCCTTTAGCTGTACATTTAAGCTTAGAATCACTGCAAAAATTAGGTTCTAAAGTGCGATCGCATTTCTTTTTTAGTGAGCGATCGCCTTTGGCTCTACATTTAAGCTTAGAATCACTGGACACCACGAGTTTTAAGCTGCGATCGCATTTCTTTTTAGTGAGCGATGTCTACGACGGGCTACGCCTACGCCTCACACTATACATTTAAACTTAGAACTACCACAGGTGATGTCTACAACGGGCTACGTCTACTCACCATCATCTACACCCCTGCTCCTCTGCTCTTCTGCCCCCCTGCTTCCCCTCTCCCTACTGCCTTGGACACACCTTAACTGCATCAGGATGGCTAGCCAAATAACTCTTAAGGCAACTGCAACCCTGTGCTAATAAATCATCAAGATTCAGATTCCACAATTTGATCGTATTGTCCAAACTAGCGGAAGCTAAAGTTTTGCCATCCGGGCTGAAGACGACACTGTAGAATGAGTAACCATCCCCTCTCAGAGTGGTAATTTCTTTACGCGTGTCGAGATTCCACAATTTGATCTTCTTGTCAG
>NZ_JABXKK010000074.1 GCF_017115045.1 Nostoc sp. NMS8
TGATGGCATTATCTAGACTCCATAGATGATTCTTTTTGTCAATGCGTAAGTCCTAAAATATTAAAAATTTGAGTATATGGCGGTTCCCATTCAGATGGGGTACAACATTCTATCGCGAGATGCAGGGCACGACAGTGCCCATTTGTGTCAACTTAAGCTGGAAACAGCTTAACTGTTGGCTTTGTCACCCGCCAGGGTATAAATTTTCAAGCTAATAGCTTAAGTCTGCTGAAGTAGACTGGAGATTTTTGGCGATATTTAGTCATCTTCAGATGACTTTAGCTATGAGGCGGGAATTTCAATTCCCGACGGACGAGTGGTTTCGCGTTAAGTTGACACCAATGGTCAGTGCCGTGCCCCTACGGGTGTACCTCACGCTTGTCGGGAAACGCTATAGTAATTCTCTCCAATGCTCATTCATATCTACATCAATTCCATCTCCTGTAGCCCTTGGCGTAGCCTCTTCGCTTCTTCAGGATTATACTTTTCATGAAGAGCGATCGCTTTCCTAAAAGCTGTTAAACTATCTTGATGATTGCCAACTTTCAGCAATACTACTCCTAAATTTTGATAGGCTTCGGCATAGTTGGGATTTAACGCAATTGCATTTTGATAACAGGCGATCGCATCTATAAATAAACCCAAAGCTTTAAATGTCATCGCCAGATTATAATGCCCAAAAACAAAATTAGGGTCAATTTTTAAAGTTGTGGTATAAGCAGTTTTCGCACCGTTAAAATCTCCTGCTGCTTTGAGTAAGTTACCCAAGTTGTTGTATGCTCCTAATTTGAGCATGGGGTAAATTGGCAATTTGATGGCAGCTTGATAGTGAGAAATAGCTTGTGGAAATTTTTGTAATCGGTTGTAGGCAATGCCTAAATGATAGTGGAGTTCATATAAAATATCGTAGTTTTCTTCAGCAACAGTGATGCCTCGCCGAAGTAACTCCATACCTTGGGTAATTTTCCCAGTTTCCACATACAATGCTCCTAATTTACTGCAAACATAGGGGTCATCAGGATGAGTCGCAAGAAACCCTTCCATTGCTGTCGCGGCTTTGGCATATTTGTTATTTTGAGCGATCGCATTTTTTTGATATCCTGTGTGTAAAAGTGCCACGCCTGGTAAATAACCTACTTGCCAATGGGGTTCTTTGGTTAAAATTGCTGACACACTATCATCCACTAAGGCATGGTAAGGACGGTCAAAACGAATATCTGGATGATTGCGGAATAGTCTAGAAACTAGAGAATAGGGAGATTGTTCTGCACCAACTTCTTGGCGGACGAGGTTGATTAGCAGATATTCGTCTCTAGCGATCGCCTCTTGCAACTGCGGTACAATTCCTGATGTTAGAGTTTCGTCAGCATCTAATACTAAAATCCAATCACCACTGACATATTTTAAAGCGGTATTGCGGGCAGCACTGAAGTCATTACACCATTTAAAATGATGCACTTTTGCACCGAGTTGTTGAGCAATATAGGGAGTGCGATCGATTGAGCCTGTATCCAACACTACCATTTCATCCACTACTTTTCTGACACTGTTCAGGCATTTAGGTAGTGTTGCTGCTTCGTTTTTCACAATCATGCACAGACTCAAACTCATAATTTAAAAATTGGGAGTGGGGAGTGGAGAGTGGGGGATATTCCCTTGTTTTTGAAATAGGTTAGCTGCTTTCTGTAAATCTGCGTATATTGGTTGCTCATGCAGAGAAGCAATCTTATATTATCTCGAATCTCGTGAGTAGTCTAACAACTACAAAAATGCCCTCATGTTAAGAGGGCATTGTTATTGCTAAATCGAAAAATTGGAGTGAAAAAATTGGAGAGTTGTTAAATTCTCCTCACAAATAACAACTAACTAAATACGCGATTTGACAAATTTCTCTAACCTAGCTATCCCCTTTTCAATCGTCGCCAAATCTGTGGCGTAGGAAAGGCGAATGTTGTCATCAGCGCCAAAGGCAATTCCGGGAATGACTGCAACTTGATGTTTTTCCAACAAAGCGTCACAAAATTCTAGGGATTTTAGACCGGTTTTGCTGATATCTGGGAACAGATAAAACGCACCGTCTGGTTTTACGGTACTCAATCCGGGAATGGCGTTGAGTCCGTCTAGCATTACCTGGCGGCGTTTGGCGAAGGCTTGGCGCATTTCTTCGACACAATCTTGAGAACTTTGTAGCGCTGCGATCGCACCATATTGAGCAAAGGTACACACGTTAGATGTACTATGCCCTTGGATGGTACTGGCTGCTTTAATGATTTCCACTGGCCCTGCTAAATAACCAAGTCTCCACCCAGTCATAGAATAAGCTTTCGCAAATCCATTACTAATCAAAGTCCGGTCAAAAATTTCTTTCCCAAGAGAACCGATGCTGATATGTTCTGCACCGTCGTAGAGAATCTTTTCGTAAATCTCATCAGAGACAACAAAGATATCTGCATCAACTACTACTTGCGCCAGTGCTTTGATTTCATCTGGCGTGTAAACCATCCCTGTAGGATTAGATGGAGAGTTGAGGATAAATAACTTCGTCTTCGGCGTAATTGCTTTACGGAGTTGTTCGGGAGTAATTTTATAACCCGTCGTGGCATCTGTAGGCACAATCACGGGGACTCCACCGACCAAAGTCACCATTTCGGGATAACTTAGCCAGTAGGGTGCAGGGATAATTACCTCATCACCTGGATCGATTAGTGCCACGATCAAGTTGTACAGAGAATGCTTACCGCCATTGGTGACGATGACATTCTCAGACTTGTAATCAAGACCGTTATCAATTTTAAGCTTGTGGGCGATCGCTTCCCTTAACTTTGGTTCTCCGGCTGCTGCACCATACTTGGTTTTGCCTTCTTCCAAAGCTTTGACTGCTGCGGCTTTAATATGCGCTGGGGTATCAAAATCTGGTTCTCCAGCGCTAAAACTACAAACATCTATTCCTTCCGCCTTCAGTGCCTTAGCCTTGGCTGCGATCGCTAAGGTTAATGAAGGTGTTACCTGACTTACTCTTGCTGCCAGCTTCATTCTTACTATTTTTTGGCAAATCTTTCACTTATCTAAGGATATCCCAGAATCTCTACCAAGATTTGCCTTTTTTGAATTCATTGCTGATGGTAGATTAGAAAGAATTCTCGATCCTTGACTCTTAACAATGTATTGCATATAACTTGAATTTTAGTGGAAACTAACTGTTATTATGCAATTCAAGAAACTTTTCATCGCATCTTCTCTGTTAATTATTAGTCTTTTTATACCTAATGCTGCCATTGCTCAAAATCGCGGTACTCCGGGTAAATTTGATTTTTATGTACTGACACTCTCTTGGTCGCCGGATTATTGTGCGACAAATGGCACTCGTGACCCGCAGCAGTGCAGTTCTGGTAAGAAATTTGGTTTTGTATTACATGGTTTGTGGCCACAATACCAAAGAGGTTATCCTGCTAATTGTTCCACGCAAAAATTACCATCGGAAGTAAAGCGGCAGTTTCCCAATTTGTATCCTAGTAATAAACTTTACGATCATGAATGGGAAAAACATGGTACTTGTTCGGGGAAAACTCCTTCGGAATACTTGGGATTGAGTAAAAAGTTAAAAGATGCGATCGCTATTCCCGCAGCTTATAATCGTCCCAATAAACCAGTGCGTACCACAATTACAAATTTTAAAAATTCATTTGTGAGTGCTAATAATAAAATTACCGCTGATGGTATAGCACCTTTTTGTTCTAATTCAGGAAGATTTTTGCAAGAAGCCTTCTTTTGTTATTCCAAAAATGGCGAACCTGGTATTTGTAGCGCCGAAATTTTGAAGCGATCGCAAAAAAGTTGTGGTCAGCCAAATTTTTTATTGAGAAACGTTAGATAGAAAGGGGATTAGGTGACAGGTGATAGGGAATAATCTATACCCTATTGCCTTCTCTACTCCCTAATCCCTAAGAGGATGTCTGAAAAATTTTTTGTATACATCTAACCTTTAGAGATCCCCCTAAATCCCCCTTAAAAAGGGGGACTTTGATTCCGGTTCCCCCCTTTTTAAGGGGGGTTAGGGGGGATCTAAAGTGCCTAAAATCATAGCGAAACACTTTTCAAACAACCTCTAAGAGGATGTCTGAAAAATTTTTTGTATACATCTAACCTTTAGAGATCCCCCTAAATCCCCCTTAAAAAGGGGGACTTTAAGACTCTTATTCCCCCCTTTTTAAGGGGAGTTAGGGGGGATCAACCAATATTTGATACTTCTCAGACATCCTCTAAGCGATCGTCACATCTGGCGACAAGTAAACATCTTGAATGGTATGAAATAACTTCACGCCTTCCTCAAAGGGACGTTGGAAGGTCTTTCGCCCAGAAATTAATCCCGAACCACCAGCGCGTTTGTTGATTACGGCAGTGCGTATTGCTTCGGCGAAGTCACTTTTACCAGTCGCGCCACCAGAATTAATCAATCCCACACGCCCAGAGTAGCAATTTAGTACCTGGTAACGAGCTAAATCAATTGGGTGATCGGTTGTCAACTCTGTGTAAACCCGCTCATCGGTTTTGCCGTAACTCTTACCAGTGGCTTTGGCAACTGCGCCGTAACCATTGTTATTTTCAGGTAACTTTTGTTTAATGATGTCGGCTTCAATTGTTACACCCAAATGATTCGCCTGTCCGGTGAGGTCGGCTGCAAGGTGGTAATCTTTATCTTGTTTAAAAGCGTTGTTCCGCAGATAACACCAGAGAATAGTTGCCAAACCCAGTTCATGGGCGCGTTTAAAAGCTTTGCTGATTTCCTGAATTTGTCTGGTGGAATTCTCCGAACCAAAATAAATTGTCGCACCTACCGCCGCCGCCCCTAAATTCCAAGCTTGTTCGACATCAGCAAACAATACCTGGTCAAATTGATTGGGGAAAGTCAGTAATTCGTTGTGATTGATTTTGGCAATAAAGGGAATTTTGTGGGCATATTTACGTGATACGATGCCTAATGTTCCCAAAGTCGTAGCAACAGCATTGCAATCTGCGGCGATCGCTAGCTTGATAATATTTTCTGGATCGAAGTAAATCGGGTTGGGCGCAAAAGACGCGCCAGCTGAGTGTTCAATCCCTTGGTCTACTGGTAAAATCGAAAGATAACCTGTGTTTGCCAGACGACCAGTAGAATAAAGTAGATGGAGATTACGCAATACTTGAGGATTGCGATCGCTGTTGAGCCAGATTCGATCTACAAAATCTGGCCCCGGTAAATGTATTAAATCCTGAGAAACCTTTGCTTTGTAGGTAAGCAGGTCTTCAGCCTCTTTACCTAGCAATGACTCAATAGAATTAGGCTCTTTGAGGGTTGTAGTCATAGCGTTTTCCTGAAAAATTGAGCAAATGACCTTTGCCTTTAAGATAGCATTTTTAATACTCCTAACCTGGTTGGGCTTGTATTAACTAGATATATATTCCTTTTGATATAAAAGCCTTAAATTATTCTTTAAAAATCGCTAAAATCAATGATTGTCTGAGATATAACCATTATTTTAGCCAAGATACACAAAGAAAGAATCATGCTTTTGAGGATTTTGGTGGATTGCAGACTGATAATTTGATATATTTCAATCCTGGTACTCATCATCTGACAACAAAAATGTCGATAAGTAATCTTCGCAGATTTCCATTGTGGCAATAATCGTTAAAAGAACAAATACAATTTTATGAGTAAATTTCAAATCGATCTCGACTTCAGCAAAATAGATTTCGCTTCCCTTGAAACAGAAGAAGATTTTCAAAGGGAGGCAAAAACATTACTACCCAAGGCACTGGTGAAACTAGGTGAAAGTGTAGGTGAGAAGACTTGGGAAGAATTACAGCAAAAACTGCAAGCATCGGGAAGTAAGCTCAAATCTTCTCCTAGTGAGAAACGTAGGTTTATGCAAGAAACAGGCAGAACTTATCAACGAAATGCTAGTAATAGAGAAAAACAAGAACTAGAAGAATATATAGTAGAGCAATTACGCCAGCGCAAATAGTAAAAATCAACCTAAGCTTGATGTACTCGTATTCCAACTTCTATTTTTAGCAGTAGTTTTAGTAAGGTGTGTTAGCCCTTGGCGTAACGCACCACTTTACTAACTTGTAGTATTCAAAATCATTGTAGCCCTTACGTCTTTGATACTCGTGAACGAGCCTTTGAACTCCATTAACGAGCCTTTGAACTCCGTTGACGAGTCTTTTATACTCGTGAATGAGCCTTTGAACTCCGTTAACGAGTCTTTGAACTTCGTTAACTAGTCTTTTATACTCGTGAATGAGCCTTTGAACTCCGTCAGCGAGTTTTTTATACTCGTGAACGAGTCTTTGAACTCCGTTAACGAGTCTTTGATACTCGTGAATGAGCCTTTGAACTCCGTCAGCGAGTTTTTGATAAGTAGTCGGACAAAAATAATTACAGTCATTGCGAGCAGAGCGAAGCAATCCCAGCCCTTGCGATTGCTTCGCTCCGCTCGCAATGACATAATTTACCAGACATCATTTAAACAAACCAGCGACGAATCAACTCCACCTGGAAGCCATAGCCGTCGTCAACTTCCTCAATTAACTCCCGTTGCAACAGCAAGCTGAAAGTAATATTAGCATCAGGGAACTGTTGCAATAGAGTTTGGCGGCTGACTATAGCCCCTTCCCCTTGAACAGCGATAAAACGTAGAATAGCTTGTCCAGTAGCGTCTACTTGGTTGTTTTGAATGTCACCGAAGAAAAAGCCCCCACCTTGCAAAGCTTCTGGTATCGCGGCTTCCACATCCGCTAAAGTTGCCAATCGGCGGATAGAGGGGTCTTGTTCGTTCTTAAGGACAATAATTTCCGCGCAGAGTTGTTGTACTAAGAATGGGTGACAACGGGTGAGTTGTAGCACTCGCTCAACGGCGTTAGGCTCATAGCGCAGGGTAAAATCTTTGACGGGACGTTCAATTAATTGTCGTGCTTCCGCTTCTTTGAGGTAGGAGATATGCACTACTTGGACATTAATGAGATAACTAGCCCAGCGCTGATATTCTTCGATAGTATGAGAGCCAGCTAGTAAAATCTTGAAGCGGGGACGATGTTGGATGAGGTGACGCAGCATTCCCAAAACATCCTGTTCATCAAAGCGACCTTTGGCTATGGCGTTGTCTAGCACCTCGAATTCATCTAGCGCTAGTAAGGCAGTATTTTGTTCTAGAGCCTGTTCTACTTTATCAAGCCATTCATAGAAATAGGTGAAGGGGTCAGATTGTAGCACTTCGCGGGCTAGGGATGGTAGAGTTACACCTTGCTTTTTCGCTGACTTTTCCATCTCTCTAGCCAGGTTGTAGAGAAAACCTGCATGGTCGCTTGCTGATGAAGGTGCGCCTTGCAAGTCTATAAACATGGGGATGATGGAATTGGGGAGTAACTTGCCGATGTTGTTGAGGAGGGAAGTTTTACCCATGCGTCGCTGACCATAGAGTAGCAGAGGTGGGCGACGGCGATCGCGCAGTAGTTGCTCGATGCGTAAGCCGATATCATCACGCCCCGTGAAAATTTCTTGCTCTAGTGCAATGGGATTCCCCATAATGTAAGGCGAGTCAATCTCTTGGCGGAGTTCAGTAATTTTAGCCAGTTCATCTATATAGTTGGTGACTATCTCACGCCAACTTTTGATAATGGGGTAGAAACGGACTGTATATTTGTCGCTGCTACGAACGAAGTTCTGCAACTGTAGATTTAATTCATCTGCAACATCTCTGAGGAGTAAGCGCTGGTTATAAGCACTTGCTTGATTGAGTGCAGCATCAACATCCTCACTGATACGGCTAAAGATTCGTAATAGAGGGCTAATTTCACTCTCTAGTTCGCTAGTTACCAGACTGCGATGAGCTTTACGGATAGCTTCCACATCAGCATAGCCTTGTAAACTGCGTGCATCCAGTTTAATTTGTGCAGCTTGAGCCGCCCAGCGCTGGGGGCTGGTACTGAGATATTCTAAAGCAGCTTTGCCTTCAACTGGGTTATTTTCGATGACGAAGAGGAGATGCTCATCCAAGTGGGGCAGATGTAAACGTTGCAACTCATCCCAAAAGGCGGAGTGATAGCGCAACAAACAAGGGCTTTTAGCATTACGCCCTTTCTCTAGTCTATTGAGGAGATAATTCCAGACAATGAAAAATGGAAAGGATAGAACAGGCCGCCATGAATTAATAGTTATTCCCACGCCTATCGTCACGCCGAACGCCACGCTTACCGGCACGCCTACCGCCACGCCTACCGCCACGCCGAACGCTACGCTTACCACCACGCCGAACGCCACGTCGGACGCCATGCCGGACGCCACGCTTACCACCATGCCTACCGCCACGCCTACCGTCACGCCTACCGCCACGCCTACCGCCACGCCTAGCTCCACGCCTAGCTCCACGTTGAACGCCACGCTTACCACCATGCCGAACGCTACGCGGAACGCTACGCTTACCACCACGCCGAACGCCACGCCGAACGCCACGCCGAACACCACGCCCAACGCCACGCCGAACGCCACGCCGAACGCCACGCCGAACGCCACGCCGAACGCCACGCCGAACGCCACGCCGAACGCCACGCCGAACGCCACGCCGAACGCCACGCAAAAAGCTATATTTGCGATTGGTTCACCCAATGCCCACAGCACCAAGCCCAATAATAAGTTAGCCAGGATAGGTAAGATAAAGAATCCCTGGATGAACAGCCGCCATAAAGCAAGGTTTCGCCATCGCCCTTGTCTCAACAAGATAATCAAAGAGGAGTTGTTATATAAAATGGGGTCAATGCGCTGAAGGTGGTTACGCCACGCTGAAGGGTGGAAGACAAGCCAGAAAAGCAGTTGCAGGCTACCCAGTATTAAGTTGGGGTGCTGTTGCGGTGCATCGGTGTAGGCGTTAGGGGGTAGTTGTGGTGAAGTCAACGTTTTTGCACTCCTTATACTCTGTGTCATTGCGATTGCTTCGTCGTTCCTCCTCGGAATGACAAAATATGTCATTGCGAATGCAGCGCTAGCGGAATGAAGCAATCGCAAAGGCTAGGATTACTGAACTTTACCTTGGTGCGATCGCAATCAAATCGCAAAGGCTGGGATTGCTTCGTCGTTCCTCCTCTCTACGAGACGCTACGCGAACGCAATGACAGAGTGTGTCATTGCGAATGCAGCGCTAGCGGAATAAAGCAATCGCAAAGGCTAGGATTACTGAACTTTACCTTGGTGCAATCGCAATCACACCAGTAAAATTTACAATCCATCATATAAGTCTTTCCATTCTTGATTGATGCTATTGACTAAATCAATTTTCTTTTGTCTGGAACCTGCTTTAATTTGTTTTTCTCGACTAATTGCTGTATAAGCATCTTCAAATACCTCATAATAAATTAATTTAGTAATGTTGTATTTCTTAGTAAATCCTTCTATTATTTTCTCTTTGTGTTCATAAACTCTCCTTTGTAAATCGTTTGTTACTCCTGTATATAGGACAGTATTATATTTATTTGTCATGATATACAAATAATATTGTTCGCTCATTTCTAATCTTTATTTTTGATAGAAACTCAGTCATAACAAATTTTTGTGATATTTGTCATTGCAAAATTATAAGTAAGTAGATGGACAAAAATATTTACGGTCATTGCGAACGGAGCGAAGCAATCGCAATGGTTGAGATTGCTTCATTCCGCTTCGCTCCATTCGCAATGACAAATTAGGTTTATCATTGCAAGACTTCCCAATCTTCCAGAGGCACAGCAGGTTCAAAAGGATCATCATAACGGTAAGGCTGTTTGCCACGCAAAGGATACAAATTCGCTTCTTGGGGACGAGTCTGAGTTTCTAAAATGATAATTTCAACAGCTTCGCCTGCCTGAAACGGTAAATCCTCAAGAATCAAGGTTCCGTTTTTAATTAACTTTGTTTCAATTCGGTGTGCTTTCATAGTTACTCTGCTAGTTATGAATTTAATAAATCAGCAAATGGTTTCATTTGTCGTAATCCTTCCTCGCGCCAATTATCATCAGTCTCTCCTTCTTCTAAATTAAATAATCTTTCTGTACACAGAATTTGCAACAACAGAGGCCAGCAGCAACTTTGTGTCAAAATCCACTCGACATCTTCATCAGTGAAGGGAATGGGCGAACTTGCAATCAATTCCCGCGCTTCTGTCTCAGTCAATGCTCCCAGATATGCGGTGTAGCCGAAAATATTGAAAAAGGGTGAACTGTGTCCTGTATTGTGCGCCATGTCAATCGGTGATTCAGGGGTAGCCAAGACAAATGCTAGATTCCCCCCTGTATGGTTAGTCGCTAAAGACCGCAAACTCTCCCAAAAGCCATCATCTAATTCTGGACAGCGTTGCAAGCCAACGCCAATCTCATCCAATAAGATGACTGTGGGAGAATGCAAATTATCGCTGACTACATTCATGAAACGATCTAAATCGCAAGGTGTAGGCACTTGCATCTTTAGTGATTCCAAGATGTACTTTAGCAGTCCTTCTCGGCTTTGCATTCGTGCGTCTTGCAAGTCTACAAAAATCCAACAGTAATTTTCTGGATGCGGTAGCCAGTCAGATTTTTGCTCAGGACGCAGCTGTTCTGCTGGGGTAGTGGTGATATTTTTTAGGTAGTGCAGCAGGGATGTTTTGCCGCTACGCTTTTTGCCGATAATGGCGGCGTTTTGTAGAGGATGGCGTTTGAGTAGATTGAAGAGGCGTTTTAATTCTTTCTCTCGTCCAAAAAAGTAACGTGGTTGGGTGATGGGTGCGCCTGTGATGAAGGGTGATGCTTCACCGTTAGTTGGCTGGGGTTTATTTGGTTGAGTTTCTAGTTCTCTGTATGCAATGTCTTGCCAGTCTAACCCCAATTTTTTGCTAAGTTCTACAAAATTTAGATAGTCAACAGGTTTACCAGTGAGAAAGCTTTTGACTGTGGAGAGAGAAAATCCTATATCAGTAGCCAAAGACTGCTGGCTGGGATAGCCGTTACGCTGACGTGCTGACTTAACTTTTTCAATATACTCTGGGGCTACTCGGAGCGATCGCGCCATCATTCCTCATCGAGAAACTGCTGAGAGTATATCAGATTTTTTTACTAGCTAAATAGCAAAGCTGTTTAGCGATAACGTCTTGCACCCTAGAAATTATAGTCATCCTGAAGTTAACTGAGTAATCAACTAAAACTCGTCTAATCAGTCGCTACTTCTCAACTCAGTTCTCACACCGCACCAAACTTTAATGATGAATATAAGAGATTAGGGCTTTAAACATGAAACGAGAACTGGGAATTATGCAAATTATCTTATCACTTTGCGGAGTCATGATGTTTGGTACAGTAACTTACGCTGCGATTAATATGGTAAATGGTCAATACCAAGTCGAAATATCGCTCAATACTAAGGGACTCATTATTAAGTCAGATATTAACAAAAGGCAATGCAAAGCAGTAGAAGACATTGCCCAAAAACAAGAAAGCACAAATTTAGACCAGAAGACAATTAATTAGGAGTAAAAATCAGTAATGAGTTAGAAGTTATTAATTCTAATTGTGAATGAACCTTTGAGTTTCGTGATTTTTTTACGAACGGACAAGGACACCAAGGACGCAGAGAAAGAGAAGAAATAGGTCTATAAATGAATTGAAGTAAAGCGATGCGTTAGCCTTTGGCGTAATACACCTTACCAAAACACTAAAGGAGTTAGGAATAAATAACTCCTAACTCCTAATTCTTAACTTCTAACTTTTTACACCGCACAACTTAACTCGCCGGCTTTTTGACTAAAGCGGTGATTCTCCCGATAATCTACGGGACAATCTATCACGGCGGGTACATCCTGAGCGAGGGCTTCTTTCAAAGTGGGAATCAAATCTAAAGCTGATTCAACTCGGTAGCCTTTTAAACCCATGCTTTCAGCCAATTTAACAAAATCAGGATTGTTAAAATGCACAAAGGATGAGTTTCCTTTGCCAAATTGATTTTCTTGCTTCCACTCAATTAACCCATAACCACCATCATTAAAAATTATGGTGACAAAGGGCGTTCCGACACGCAAGGCTGTTTCTAATTCCTGAGAATTCATCATAAACCCGCCATCGCCTGTTACAGCAACGACTTTGCGCTTAGGATGAACGAGTTTTGCTGCTAAAGCGCCAGGAATGGCAATACCCATAGCTGCGAAGCCGTTGGAAATTATGCAAGTATTGGGGCTATGGCAATGATAATGACGGGCCATCCACATTTTATGTGCGCCAACATCAGAGATAACGATATCATCTGGGCCCATCACTTGCCGTAAGTCATAAATTAACTTTTGCGGCTTAATCGGAAATCCATCATCATGGGAATACTGTTCATAATCAGCCCGAATCTCTGATCTTAAACTGATAGCCAAGGGATCGGGTTTACCTTGTCTGTCTGCTAATTTTAAAATTTCATAAAGGGAATCTGAAATATCTCCCACAACTTCGGCGTTGGGAATATAACTACTATCAATTTCTGCTGGACTTACCCCAATATGCACAATGGGAATTTCACCATTTCGATTCCATTTCTTGGGGGAAAACTCAATCAAATCATAGCCGATCGCAATTACTAAATCTGTGTTATCAAAGGCACAGGTAATGAAGTCTCTTTGTTGTAATCCTACTGACCACAAAGCTAGTTGATGTGTGTAGGGAATCACGCCTTTACCCATGAAGGTATTGGCAACAGGTATATTCAACAAGGTGGCAAATTGCGTGACGGCATCACTGGCATAAGCTCGAATTGCTCCATTTCCGACTAAAATTAATGGGTTAACTGCTTGGCAAATTGCGGCCGCTGCTGCCCGAATACTAGCAAAAGATGCATAAGTTTTTTCGCTATTATCCTTACGCAAAGGTTTGCCTTCTACAGGCATGGCAGCAATATTTTCTGGCAAATCGATGTGAACTGCACCAGGTTTTTCCGATTGCGATCGCTTAAATGCTTTCCGCACTACTTCGGGGGTAATACTCGGTCGCACAATCTGCTTATTCCACTTGGTAACAGGTGCAAACATTGCCACCAAATCTAAATATTGATGGGATTCAATATGCATTCTATCTGTTCCCACTTGACCGGTAATCGCCACTAAGGGCGCACCATCGAGGTTAGCATCTGCTACCCCAGTCATCAAATTAGTTGCCCCAGGGCCAAGAGTAGAAAGACACACTCCAGCTTTTCCGGTTAAGCGTCCATAAACATCGGCCATGAATGCTGCACCCTGTTCATGACGAGTCGTAATAAATTTAATCGAAGAATGTTTTAAGGCTTCCAAAACGTGCAGGTTTTCTTCGCCAGGGAGTCCAAAAATATATTGTACTCCTTCATTTTCTAGGCACTGCACCAATAATTCTGCTGTATTCATTTTTCTTGCCGACAACTCTATTAACGAATAAGACTTTTGTTCTTTGTCATTGGTCATTAGTCAAAGGACAAATGACCAATGACTAATGACTAATCATTTAACCCACACGGTTTTAACGTTGACAAACTCATGTATACCTTGGATACTCAATTCTCTGCCATATCCAGAACGCTTGATGCCACCAAAGGGCAATCGGGGATCGGATTTGACCATACTGTTGATAAACACGGCACCGGCTTCAATTTCTTCAACCAAGCGATCGCTCTCTTGTTTATTGGTTGTCCAAGCACTTGCACCTAAGCCAAAGGGTGAGTCATTAGCGAGTTTAATGGCGGCATCAATATTTGGAACCCGGAATAACAAGGCTACCGGGCCAAAGAATTCTTCTTTTGCAATTGTTGCGTCGGTGGGGATATCTATGATAATCGTTGGCGGATAAAAGTTTCCAGGACGATCTGATAAAGGATGTCCACCGGTGAGGACTTTACCACCGCTTTTTATGGCAGCTTGCACTTGTTGATCTAAATCCTGGAGAATACCAGGTGTTGCCAGTGGCCCTAAATCGGTATCTGGTTCCATAGGATTGCCTACTTTCAGCGCCTCGAATTTTTCTAAAAGCAATTTTTCAAATTTGTCTGCGATCGCATCTGCGACAATAAAACGTTTCGCTGCAATACATGATTGCCCGTTATTTAACATCCGCGCTGTAGTAGCTGTGACAACTGCTGTCTCTAAGTCAGCACTTTCTAACACAATAAACGGGTCACTTCCTCCTAATTCCAAAACTGTTTTTTTAATTTGTTTGCCGGCGGCGACGGCGAGGGATGCACCTGCTGGTTCGCTTCCGGTCAAGGTAGCAGCTTTTACGCGGTCATCAGCCATTAAATCGGCAACTTTGGCAGCGCCTATTAATAGAGTTTGAAACGCACCTTCAGGAAAACCTGCCCGTCGGATAATATCTTCAATTGCCAAGGCGCACTGCGGCACGTTAGAAGCGTGTTTGAGTAAGCCGACATTCCCCGCCATCAGGGCTGGTGCGGCAAAACGGAACACTTGCCAGAAGGGAAAATTCCACGGCATCACCGCGAGAATTGCACCCATTGGTCGATAACGTACAAAACTCTGACTGGCATCAGTTTTTACACTGACATCAGCTAAAAAACCAGGGGCGTGTTCGGCATAGTAGCGACAGACGGCGGCGCATTTTTCGACTTCTGCGATCGCAGCTTTAAATGGCTTACCCATTTCTAGAGTCATTAACTTAGCAAATTCTGCTTTGTCTTGCTCTAAAATGTCGGCAGCCTTTTGCAGCCATTGCGATCGTTGAGAAAAACTAGTCTGACGATACTTTTCAAAAGCCTGATTCGCCAAATCGAGTTTAGCGTTGATTTCTGTATCCTTGAGCGCCTCAAAGGTTTTGAGCGTCTCCCCAGTGGCGGGATTAATGGTGGCGATCGCCATTACCTGACCTCCCGTTAAAAAATAGCTTGAAGTTGGCTTCCTAATGTTATACATATAAACTGAGGAAGCTACCACCCAAATTCTAGTCTTTTAGCCAAAAATTAGCTGCTGAATATTACAATTTCGCAATTTTAATTGAATCAAAGTATACCAATCAATAAGTATTAATATTGAGGAATTGAATACAAATTAAGTTGCTATAATTTGCACAATTGAGGAATCGAGCTATGACTCAAGTCTTAGGCAAAGTAGTTACATTCGATGAGTTCGTTGCTAAATATCCAGATAACAGGGGACAACGTTACGAACTATATGACGGAGTAGTAGTAGAAATGCCTCAACCAACAGGCGACCATGAAGAGGTGATTGGATTTTTAGCTACAAAAATAACTTTAGAATACAGTCGCTTAAATCTTCGTTATTTCATCCCCAAAACAGTATTCGTTAAACCAATTGAGAACGAATCTGCTTATTCCCCAGATGTCCTGATACTAAATCAGCCTAATTTAGTTAATGAACCTCTGTGGAAAAAAACATCAACTGTTACTCAAGCAGCATCAATTCCTTTAGTAATTGAGGTGGTAAGTACAAACTGGCGTGATGATTATCTGAAAAAATACGCTGACTACGAAGAAATGGGAATTCCTGAATACTGGATTGTCGATTATGGTGCATTGGGCGGTAGAGAATTTATTGGCAAACCCAAACAACCGACTATTTTAGTTTGCTGTTTAGAAGAAGGTGAGTATCGTGTTAGTAAATTTCGAGGAAATGACCGTATCCAGTCCCCAACTTTTCCAGAGTTAGATTTGACAGCAGAGCAAATTTTTAGTGCTGGCACAGTTGGTAATTCGTAATTCGTAATTCGTATTTCGTAATGACGCTCCTGCGGACGCTCGATTACTCGCTACCGCTAACGTAATTCGTAATTGCTAGCATTCCCCATTCATCTTTATAGAAGTATGTCACTAGATAGATTACAGAATCTAGACCTTAAAGCCCATGCCAATCCCTAAAGATTAATGATTGGAGCAATGATAGTTGGCACTTGCTGCAAATTTGTCTGATAAACCTTAACTAATCGCTCAATACCTTTGAAACGATAATCTCCCATTTCCTGGAAGTCTGAGGGTTGTGAAAGCATTTTATGGGTAGCTTGACTAATCACGCATTCACTAGGGGGACAAACTGCTTCCATACGAGCAGCAAGATTAATCGTCGCGCCTAATGCCGTATAATCTACCCTTTGGGAACTACCGACATCTCCCACCACAGCCTTACCGCTATTAATTGCGATACGTAATTGCAGGGGTTCGTGCCAAAAACCATTGGCATTAAGATGTTCCAGACGAGTAAGCATTCCTTTGGCAGCAGTAACAGCGCGATCGGCATGATCTAGTTGCGGTTCTGGAGCGCCAAAAAATGCCATAATACAATCGCCAATGTATTTATCTAAAGTGCCGCCGCAACCAAACACTTCTTTTAGCATTTCTTCAAATAAATTATTTAATAGTTGAGCGATCGCAGTTGGTGTTAACCTTTCAGAAATTGCCGTAAAGCCAACTAAATCCGCGAACAAAATACTGATTTCGCTCTCTGCGGGAGCTAAACGGCCACCCGGTAATCCGCCTACAGAGATTAACTGCTGTACAACTGCTGGAGAATGGTAACGTTCTAGTCGGTGACGAATCATCTCTTCAGTTTTGAGTTTCTCTACTAATAGCCAACGCTGCACACTAGAAGCCACAAGGTTTGCTAAAGCTGAGAAAAAGCTCAATTCTTCTTCGCCTTCATTAGCCCAATGGTAAGATGAAAAGTTGGCATCGGCATATAGTACGCCTACAACTTTATTTTCATCCCATAAAGGCACAGCCATCGCGCTGCGAATACCTTTGACTAAAATACTCTGTTCGCTAGCAAACCGTTCATCCTGATGAGTATCACCAGTTTGAATGACGACTTTTTCCTCAAATACCTTTTGACAGATACTACGACTAATCCAACTACCATCAGCGGGGAGATTTTTCTGTTGAGAAATATTTCTAGTGGCAGCATTCACTAATTCTAATTGGCCGCAACCATTGACATCAATGAGTAATCCCAAGCGATCGATACTATCAAGGTAACGAAAAACTACTTGCTGTACTTGAGAAAAAATCTCTTCTATAGACGCTGCTGCACAGAGATTTTTCGCTATGTCTACTAAATCTTTGAGACGGGCAATAGTTTTGTCCTTATTATTGATGTTGCCATCTTTGCTATCAGCTGCAATCCATTGCTGTTGTAGTTGTTCGACATTGTGAAGAATTGTTCTTTGCTCATTAATGTCTGAAATTCCGGGATACCCAGGTGTCGGTTGAGAAACAGGGCTGGTGAGCAGTACTACCAGGCTAACATTGCCCAGCCAAATGATATCGCCGTGATGTAACTCTTGGGGATAGTTAACAAGATATTTATTGACTTGCGTTCCGTTTTTGCTGCCCATATCCTCAATAGTCCACACCCCGTCAGCTGTTTTCACCAGGCGAGCATGGTTGCGGGATACTCCAGCAAAAGGTAAGTACAAGTTACATTCCGGCAAACGACCAATTGTAAATACATTTTGGTCAACTGCGATCGTTGTCTCGTTATCTCCCTCTTGTAGGCGTAGTGTGAGTTCAGTCATGGGTGTGATAGATCCATCGAAGCTAGGGGTCAAGCAACTCTAAGGTTAAGTTATACCCTACAGGTTAACCTTAGAGTTGCTTTATGACACTTTTAAATGCATTCCGATAACTGCATGTGACAGATATTACATTAAATAATGCTCTTGTGATGGAGCGATCGCATCTGTGACATCACCTGAAAAAGTAGCACATCAAACAGTTTTGATCTACTACCACCCAGATGTCACTGAAGCCGAGTGTCCAGATTTTTGGAACGCTACTCACCTACTACTCAAAAATGGGCTGAGAATGCTTTGTAATCTAGTTAAGGGGTAATTCTAAACTAATTTCACCCAACAACCCTTTACGAAAATCTGTTAAAAGTTGCCTTGCAGCTCGCTCTATATCACCTTTGTAACGATGCTCTGCTAAGGCGTGTAAATAGGTATCTCCGGTGTCTGATGTCGAATCGAGTTGGTAACGAGACTCTAATGGTTTTTTTGGTAATAAATCTGCGGCAACAGCGTCCAAATAGTTAAGTAAATCCACTAGGGCTGCTGCTACTAGTTGGTTATCGTAAGATGCTTCACCGATATCATCACAAATAGCTAATTTTAATGCTGCGTCTTGGTCTTCTAATCTTAGAGGAATGACACCAGGAGCATCTAGCAATTCCAAATGTTCGGAAATTCGCACCCAGCGCAGTTGACGAGTTACCCCAGGACGGGCCGCACTTTCCACGACTCGTTTTCCCAATAGGCGGTTAATTAAAGCTGACTTACCGACATTAGGAAAACCAATCACCACAGCCCGCACTGGACGGGGTAACATCCCGCGATCGCTTCTTCTTTGATTGAGTTCTACCCCAGCGGCTTGCGCTACCCGTGCTACTTCTGCTATACCTTTACCATGTTGAGCATTGGTAAAATAAGGGACTTCTCCTTGACGTTTAAACCAATCGATCCATAGCGATCGCATTTGTGGCGTAATCATATCTACTCGGTTCAGTATCAACACCCGTGCCTTACCTTCTACCCACTCACCTATTTGGGGATGGTGAGTCGCTAAGGGAATCCGGGCATCTCGCACCTCAAATACTACATCTACGCGCTTCAGCTGTTCTTTGAGCTTCCTTTCGGCTTTTGCAATGTGACCTGGATACCATTGAATCAGGTTTAATCTATAGTTTTGAGTTATGGCCATTTTTGATTATTAACTATTGATTACTTATTATCGCCAATAAAAGGGATTGGGGATTGGGGATTGGGGATTGGGGAGAATAATAACTCCTAACTCAGCACTCCTAACTCATTACTCATTACTCATCACTCATTACTCAGCACTCATCACTCTCTTTGCCTTGATGTAAAATCAGACGATTACCCTCAGGGTCATAGGCATAAATTTCTCTGCCGTGGGAAGCAATGGAAATTTCTCCTGGTGGAGGATAGCCCAAAGATGTTAGGTGAGCGATCGCATCTTTTAAGTTGCTCACCTCTAAACACAAACTTATCTTACTTTTGGTGTAGAAATAAAGTGATGTAGGGGTCGTAGTTTTGGCGGTTACTGTTGTTAACGCAGCATTAGCGAGTCCGAGAGTGTCACTTTCAAACCCGAAAGGGTTGTCGTTAGACATCGCTTCAAATTCAGATTCATTTGTGTTCTTTGGTTGAAAAATACCTAATCGCATACCAACCAAATTAAACTCAGCATAGACATTCGGTGTCAAAAGAATTGGCTTTTGCTCCAGCAATTGAGTATAGAAATTTACTAAATTCTCCCAATTAACCGATGCTATGGTGACAAATGCGTTAGTGTACTGTAAAACCATATTTGCCCGTATCTTTGAACTTTTAACTTACTAGGACTTACCTGCCTCCTGCGCCCTGCTTTTAATGTCGCCCAACCCAATAGACATCTGAATCTTAGAGAAAGTTAGGCAATCACAGAAATATTTGCACTAGTAAGCGCTATCTGATTTGAGAACTGGGCGATTTGAACTTGTGTAGTTGTTATATCAATCCCATCTTTATCAAAGAATAGTTTGCCCGTAGTTTGATCGTAGATAAAGCGATCGCCTGCTGTTGTCGCACTAGCCCCAAGTCGGAACAAGCTTGAATCGAGTGGAGTATTCTGAGATTGGCTGAGTCCGAATTCTCCTCTAGAAATGAAGATAGTATCATCTCCAAGAGTAAAATCAGTTATAGTATCATAGCCTCCAGTGCGGCTACCAGCTAGGTTGAAGCTATCTAGCCCAGTTCCACCGGTTAATACATCTCGACCAGCTCCACCAGTGAGTAGATCGTTACCTGCACCACCAAGTAAGGTGTCATTACCTGAGTTACCAAAGAGGCTATCATTGCCATCTTCTCCTCTCAACGTGTTAGCGCCAGTATTTCCCGTCAAGATGTTATCAAAGCTGTTACCAGTACCACTGGTTGTTCCGCTTCCAGTCAGGGTTAAGTTCTCCAGATTAATTCCCAACACCCAACTAACAGAAGAGTTGACTAAATCTGTGCCTGTATTTAAGCCTTCAGTAATAGCATCATTCAGGTTGTCTACGATGTAAGTATCATCACCAACTCCACCATTGAGACTGTCATTCCCTAGACTTCCATCTAAGGTGTCATTATTTGCACCGCCATTTAAAATGTCATTACCTGAACTACCAAAGAGGCTATCGTTGCCATCTCCTCCTATTAAGGTGTCATTCCCTGCACCTCCATCTACAATGTCATTGCCTACACCACCATCTAAGTTGTCATTACCTAAGCTACCAAAGAGGCTATCGTTGCCATCTCCTCCTATTAAGGTGTTAGTGGCATTATTTCCCGTCAAAATATTATCAAAGTTGTTACCAGTAGCATTAATTGCTGCGCCTCCAGTCAGAGTCAAATTCTCTAGGTTATCTCCCAACACCCAAGTTACCGAAGACTTAACTAAATCTGTGCCTGCATTTAAGCCTTCAATAATAATATCGTTGAGGTTGTCTATGATGTAAGTGTCATTGCCATCTCCACCATTGAGACTATCAGTTCCCAAACCTCCATCTAAGGTGTCATCACCTATGCCGCCTAACAAGGTGTCATTACCTGAGCTAGCAAAAAGGTTATCATTGCCATCTTCTCCACTCAAGATGTTAGCGCCAGTATTTCCCGTCAGGATGTTATCAAGGCTGTTACCAATACCATTAATAGCTGCGCCTCCAGTCAGAGTCAAGTTCTCTAGGTTATCTCCCAACACCCAAGTTACCGAAGATTTAACTAAATCTGTGCCTGCATTTAAGCCTTCTATAATAGTATCGTTGAGGTTGTCTACGATGTAAGTGTCATTGCCAACTCCACCATTGAGACTATCAGCACCTAAACCTCCATCTAAGGTGTCATCACCTGCACCACCCAACAAGGTATCATTACCTGAATCACCAAAAAGGCTATCCTTGCCATCTTCTCCACTCAAGATGTTAGCGCCAATATTTCCCGTCAGGATGTTATCAAGGCTGTTACCAGTACCATTGATTGCCTCAGTTCCAGTCAGTATCAAATTTTCCAGGTTATCTGCCAATACCCAATTCACCGAAGACTTAACTAAATCTATGCCTGCGTTGGCTGATTCAGCAATTATGTCGCTGATGCTGTCCACAATATAAGTGTCATTGCCTTTACCACCAATGAGACTGTTAGTACCTGCACCACCTGACAATAAATCATTTCCATCACCGCCATCAAGGGTGTCGTTATCACCTAGTCCTTCGAGGGTATCATTGCCCTGCAATCCTGAGATGATATCCTGGTTTTCTGTACCAATCAGTTTGTTTGCAGTTGATGTGCCATTAATAATCATATTAGAGTCTTTAATGAGGATAATCGATGCTTCTTCTGTCGCCACAAGTGCGATCGCTGAATTCCCTAGCTTCGCTTTTTTTAAAATTAAATAACCTCAGCAAATATGTCTAACTTAATAAGAAGAAAGCCAGAAGGCAGAGGACAGGATAGCGTAGCGGTAGCGAGTCCAACCCTTACAAGCAGCGTCTCGTAAAGAGCGTTGGCAGGAAGTAGGAGCAAGAAATGTCTCGGCTGAACTTGGCCGATCCTCGTAAATTGGTGCAGGTATTGATAAACTTAATTATATTTTTGACTTTGCCTGAGAAATAAGTAAGTATTAACACTAGTGATCACTGAACGAAGTGATTATAATTAAAGTCAAAAATGAAACGTCCAAATCGCCTTGCTTGGATCGGAGCGATCGCACTATTAGCGATGGTTTTACTTAGTTTGTTTGCGGCTCCCAATAATACTAAACTTAATGCTGGTTCTACTTATAACCGCGCCCCTGATGGGTATGGTGCTTGGTATGCTTTTATGCAACAGCAGGGAACTTCTATTCAACGCTGGCAAAAGCCTTTTAGTGATATTCAGTCAGAAAATAGCCCAATTACCCTCCTCCAGGTAGGCGGAGAGACGATGCTGGGTAGTCAAGAGCGTAAATGGGTAGAAAAAGGAAATACTTTGGTAATTTTGGGTGCGGGAGCGCGGGTTACTGAAGCGGAGTTTAGCACTATGCAGAAATCTCCCCAAGGTAATATCAAAATTGATACACGTAGACGAAATGAGAAAGCTAACTCCAAGCAAGTTGATTTAGGCGATCGCTTTGGTGCTGTTGTCTGGAAAGAAAATTACAAACAGGGAAAAGTGATTTTTTCTACCACTCCTTATTTAGCCGCCAACGCTTACCAAGATAATTTAAGCAATTTCAAGTATCTAGCTAGTCTAGTAACTGAAAAAAATAACACAATCTTTGTAGATGAATATATCCACGGTTACAAAGATGCCGATGTCAGGAAGAAAGAAAACGAAGGAGATTTATCTAGCTTTTTTGCTAAAACTCCTTTATTGCCAATATTAGTGCAGGTAGGTATCTTGCTATTAGTGCTAATTTGGGCGCAGAATCGCCGTTTTGGTAAGCCAGTAGCTTTAGATATACCAGTTACAGATAACAGCGAGGCATATATCCAAGCTTTAGCCGGAGTCTTACAGAAAGCTGATACTACCGACTTTGTTGTAGAGATGGTGGGTAAACAAGAACAACTACAACTCCAAAAAGCCTTGGGATTAGGACAAATACTTTTAGAACGTGAAGCCTTAATCAATTTTTGGATAGAAAAAACAGGTGCAAGTACAGCAGAACTAGATACAGTTTTAAAGCTACAATCTCGCAAACAACCCATCAGTGAACAAGACCTGTTAAGCTGGTTGGGGAAATGGGGAACCATTAGATTAATTCGTAATTAATTTTTGGAATTAGGCATAATATCTTTGCGTTATTTATTTATCAATAAAAAATATGAGCGAAACCCATCCGATCATAATTCGCCTTGGTCAAAGTCTTAATCAAGTAATTGTTGGACAATCTAGCCTAATACAACAACTTTTAGTCGCACTGCTAGCAGGTGGACACGTAATTTTAGAAGGAGTTCCGGGAACTGGTAAAACCCTCCTAGTAAAAGTGTTGGCGCAGTTAATTCAAGGGGAGTTTCGCCGGATTCAATTAACACCAGATGTTTTACCTTCAGATATTACTGGTACAAATATTTTTGATTTGAATAGTCGCAATTTCACTTTGAAAAAAGGGCCAATATTTACTGAAGTGCTGCTAGCAGACGAAATCAATCGTACTCCTCCCAAAACACAAGCGGCGCTACTAGAAGCAATGGAAGAGATGCAAGTAACGCTAGATGGTGAAAGTTTGCCATTACCAGATTTATTTTGGGTGATTGCAACCCAAAATCCTCTCGAATTTGAGGGCACTTATCCCTTACCAGAAGCGCAGTTGGATAGATTTTTATTTAAGCTGGTGGTAGATTACCCCGACCAAGCTGCTGAGAAACAAATGTTACTCAATCGTCAGGCGGGTTTTGCAGCAAGGCGTTTAGATATTAGCCGTTTAAAACCAATCGCAACAATCGCTGACATTTTACAAGCACGACAAGCAGTCAAAGAAGTTAAAGTATCAGAAGCGATCGTTGATTATTTGTTGGCGTTGGTGAGAACATCACGTCAATATCCTGATTTAACTTTGGGCGCATCGCCTCGCGCCGCCGGTGCTTGGTTGCAGACATCTCAAGCCTTAGCATGGTTAGCTGGACGGGATTTTGTCACACCAGATGATGTTAAAGCAGTTGCATTGCCACTACTACGTCATCGCCTCATTTTGAAACCAGAAGCAATGCTGGATGGTTTACAAATTGATGCGGTAATTGCCTCGGTAATTAATCAAGTACCAGTTCCAAGGTAAAAAACTATTTGCAAACTCCAAGAAATAAATTACCCAATCTTATGGGGTGGGCAACATCAGCACCATTTAATAGACTGGGCGGGCAAGACGCGTACCCCACAAGAGTTATTTCTATACAATAGTAAATTCTGACATCCGAAATTTTGGTTTTAAGGCAATATAGTTCAAATAACCCCAAAACACTTGTAGAGACGGCAATTCATCGCGTCTCGAAAACCCAAGCATATTGGGTTTTCAGGTGCCAAGGGAGAGACGATTAGCATACGATTTTTAACCGTTATTTGGGCTGATTAGTTCTAAATTCGACTCTTATTAGGTAAATCTTGCTGGTTGCTTGGCTCTTTACGAGATTGCGATTGAGTATATATATAGGTTACTAACGCTAAAGTCAGTCCAATGGCCAAGATCACTCCCAGGATTCGCAAGAAATTGGGAGTAATTCTCGTAGCTAGCTGCTCATTTAGCCTTGGTTGGTAAATAGTGTCATCGGTTCGCACTTGTGGTCTGCCTTGATGAGATGCAGTCCGAGGTTGATACAATGTTACATCTGGTGGTACTTGTTGCCCACCTTGATTAGACGCTTGTCGTGGCTGAAACAACGTTTTATCTGGTGGTACTTGCTGCCCACCTTGATTAGATGCCTGTCGTGGTTGAAACAACGTTTTATCTGGTGGTACTTGTTGCCCGCCTTGACTTGATGCCTGTCGTGGTTGAAACAACGTTTTATCTGGTGGTACTTGTGGTCTGCCTTGATTAGATGCCTGTCGTGGTTGATATAACGTTTTATCTGGTGGCACTTGTTGCCCGCCTTGACTTGATGCCTGTCGTGGTTGATATAACGTTACGTCTGGTTTACTGGTGTTCGGGTTATTCACAGGACTCTGTTGATTTTGCTCAACTGGGTTAAACGGTCTGGGAACAGTTTCGTGATTTGAACCTTGATTGTACTCAGGCTGAAGAGGAGGAACAGTTTCTTCAGGTTGGTTTTGCTCAATCGGGTTAAATGGTCTGGGAACGGTTTCGTGATTTGAACCCCGATTGTGTGCAGATGGAGGACGCAGAATGGTGTCGTCGTTCGATTGTCTGGGAATAGTTTCGTGATTTGAACCCTGATTGTATGCAGATGGAGGACGCAGAATGGTGTCGTCGTTCGATTGTCTGGGAACAGTTTCGTGATTTGAACCCTGATTGTCGGAAGATTGCGATCGCTCTGTAATCTGTCCAGGTACACTAGTATTGCCCGTAACAAATTTGGCAGCAGATTGTAAAGCTTGACTGAGTTCTTCTACAGTTGCAAATCGGTTAGCTGGGTTTTTATGGAGGCATTTCATCACCACGGCTTCCAATTGTACGGGTAAATGCTCACATCCTGGTTGCGATCGCAGTGGTTTTGGTGGCTCATAAGCATGAGCTAATACCCAAGATGCCTCACTAATATGACTACCCTTAATGCTGATTCCAAATGGGTCAGCTGCACTCAGCATTTCATAAAGGATAATCCCTAAGCTGTAAATATCACCCCTGGCATCCAAGTTTTGATCGCTCTGGATTTGTTCAGGAGGTGCGTAACGAAACGTACCGATAAATGTACTAGTTATATTTGTAATATTGGAATTTTCTGAAGATTCACTACGAATTTTGGCAACACCAAAATCCAAAACCTTGACCCACTCTCCCAAATCTGTAGGCGTCAGAAATATATTATCTGGCTTTAGGTCGCGGTGAACTACCTGAATATGCTCAGTAGTTTTGCCCCCTTCTCGTTGCAGAGTAACTCCTTGATGGGCAAGTTGTAGACCCTTACAAACTTGCGCCATAATCTTTACAGTCCGCTCAACAGATAACCGCTTTTCGCGCAGCAGTAATTGTCTGAGCGTTTGCCCCCGCAAATATTCCATCACATAAAATGGAAAACCTTCTGGAGTTACACCACAGTCACTAATTTTGACGATATGATCGCTTTGCAAAGCAGCACAAACTGCCACTTCACGCTCAAAACGCTTTCTCATTTCTTGTGATGCCACCAGTGTATCTTTGAGCAACTTCAAAGCTACCTGTTGACCGACACGGGTATCTGTTGCTAGGAAGACTTCTCCCATGCCACCCCCGCCTAACCGTCTGTCTAAACGGTATCGCTGGTTATCACCTAATAAGCGACCATTCCAAGAATTTGAAGAAGGTGGGGATTTCATCTGGGGCAACCCATCTTAAGTTAACGTTAAAGTTTTAACTTTAGTCAGACACAATACTACTATTACAAATATTACAAATTTTACTTTCTTCGTAGGTTAGATGAATATTTGTAATATATGCTACTAGCTGCTTATCTAATTATACTCAGCTTAACATAAAATTAAGGCTGACAATTTGATAAAATGTTTAAAATTAAGACCTTTGGTAGTTGAAATTGGTTCCTGATGTGAAGTTAAGGTAAATTAGGCTGGGGATTGGGGCTGGGAAAATTTGGTGAGAGATTTACATACAGGACTTACGCAAAAACTGCTAAAAAGCTTAATTTATCGAACACCATTTTCTACGAAATACTACGTGTAACTTGCTTCTTTGCAGGGGTACACGTAGTATTTCGTAGAGAAAATAATAATTTGTAGAATGTGCGTAAATCCTAATACACCGCTTTATTGCAGAATTGATACTTAGTCCCCAGTCCCCAATCCCCCAATCTACAGAATATTTAAAGTTTTGCAAAATATATTCTGTCAATGTACTCTGGCGTACATGATTAGTATGTACTATTGCCATGAGGAATGAGGATGAGTAATATGCTCTCTATAGCCGCCGTGACAGCAGTACTTAAAGTCTTGCTGGAAAATGGTTTAGTCAGCGATCCGATCGCTGCTAGTGTTGGTGATGTAATTGTAACTGCCCTACCACCCGATCGAATCTCAGTTGAAGCTGATGAGCGCGCTCAACTCAACCTCTTTCTCTATCAAGTGACACAGAATCGCAATGTCGATTGGGTATCTCAGGAATTTCGGAGCAAGCATTCACGTATAAATAAAAACTTTTTTTCTCCGACTCCACCACTAGCGCTTGACCTCCATTACTTGCTAACAGCCTACGGAGCCAAGGATTTTCAGGCGGAGCTTTTACTGGGCTATGCGATGCATTTATTACACAAAACACCAGCTATCACATCTGATATTATTGAAAATACTTTGATAAATGCATCCACAACCAATACTTCAAGTGCTTTTTCGCAAGCTGTAGCAAATGTGTCTGTATCCGATTTAGCTGAACAAATTGGACAGATCAAACTGACTCCAGAGTTTTTTAATATGGAAGAAACTTCTAAGTTATGGTCTGCTTTACAAACGCACTATCGACCTTCAGCTACCTATCTGGCATCAATGGTATTGATTGAGAGTAGCAAATCTGACAACCCCGAAGGTTTCTACATGATGCCCTTGTCTCAGCCAATTATAGAGCAAGTGATGTCTCTGGCAAAGACTGAGCAAATCATTGTTGCAGGCACAACATTAGTAATTCGTGGTAAACGGTTACGCGGTGAAATCACACGAGTTCGTTTGGGTAATACGGAGACATTATTAGTACCTCAAGAAGCTAAAGAAACCCAAATCAGCTTGTTAGTTCCGCTAGATTTGTACCCAAGTGTGCAGGGTGTTCAAATCGTACACCTGACAATGGGCAATGGGGGGCAAATGGATCATCTCGTTGAATCAAACGTTGCGGCTTTTGTCTTACATCCAACAATTACAGCATTCGTCACCCAAGTAGAAAATAGTGGCGACAATTTACGCACAGCAGAAATTAACGTTAAATTCCAGCCCAAGGTAGGTAAAGCACAGCGGGTAGTTTTGCTACTCAATGAAGTGTCAGATAATACTCCATCTGCTTACTCTTTTGTTGTGCCATCACGCACTGAAGATACTGATGCAATCACTATTCCGATCAAAAATGTCAAGCCAGGAACTTATATTGTCCAGGTGCGGGTAGATGGCGCCCAAAGTCCACTGCACAAAAATCAGTCTGGGGCTTATGATTCGCCACAGGTAACTATTTTATGAATGCTACAACAATTAATCGTAATTGGGATGAGGCAAACTACTGCTACCTATCAGCAGCCCTAGCCGTGGTGCGTGGTATTTTAGAAAATCACACAGCAAAAGAGCAAAATCAAGCTCCAGAGAAAAACCAAGCGCTTTTACAGCAAGCTTTACAGGAAGCTGCTGCTGCTATGCCTGCACCATCGGCATTGGAGAGAGTATGCAAAATGTTTAGCCTCTCATCCTTTGAACGTGATTTGTTGCTGTTGTGTGCAGGTATGGAATTAAATGGGGATTTTGCCAAATTATGTGCTATAATCCACGGTGATTCGCAACGAGCTTACCCAAGTTTAGGTTTAGCTCTGGCAGCTTTACCCGATGTCCACTGGGATGCGATCGCACCAAATGCTCCCTTACGCCATTGGCGATTAATTCAAATTGGTGATGGTCATGCCCTAACTCTCAGTCCCCTAAGAATTGACGAGCGAATTTTACATTATCTCACCGGCATTCAATATCTTGACGAACGCTTGGCTGGCATCATTGAACCATTACCAGAAGTTAGTGATTTAGTACCCTCGCACCAAGATTTAGCAGAGCGAGTAGCAGCAATTTGGTCACAAGCTTCCAAGGTTAATAGCTTGCCAATTGTCCAGTTATGTGGTAAAGAAACTACTAGTAAACGTGCCATCGCCGCCAAAATTTCTCAAATTCATGGTTTAAGTCTGTGGGTAATGGCTGCACAAGCCATTCCCTTAGCACCTGGCGAGTTGGATAATCTTATCCGCCTGTGGACTCGCGAGACAATTTTAAGTAAATGTGCCTTACTCATAGATTGCAACGAACTGGATACTAATGATATAGCGCGGCTAAATGCGATCGCTCATTTCATTGAACGCACCAAGGGCTTTTTAATAGTTACAAGTCGGGAACGCATAGGTTTATCACAACGCCTAGTAGTTACTTTTGACGTAGATCAACCAACTAGCAAAGAACAAGGTGCAGTTTGGCAAGATGCGCTAAATGGGATTGCACCAACAATGAACGGGCAAGTTAAAATCCTAGTGGAGCAGTTTAACCTAAGTGCTGCAACCATTCGCGCTGCTTGTGCAGAAGCCGCAGGACAGTTAGCACAAACGCCAGAAAGCGATATCGGTGATATTTTATGGGATGCCTGCCGTGTGCAAGCACGTCCACGCTTGGATGAACTCGCCCAACGAATTGAGCCATCTGGTGACTGGGAAGACTTAGTATTACCAGAGGCACAGAAACAAGTTCTTCGAGAAATTGCGGCTCATGTGCGCCAACGTAGTACTGTATATAACAATTGGGGTTTTGGGGGTAAGAGTGCTAGAGGATTGGGAATCAGCGCTCTATTTGCAGGCGGTAGCGGCACTGGTAAAACTTTGGGGGCAGAAGTGCTGGCTCATAAATTACGCCTCGATCTCTATCGTATTGACCTATCATCGGTAGTTAGCAAATATATTGGCGAGACAGAGAAGAATTTGCGCCGAGTATTTGATGCCGCCGAACAAGGCGGGGTGATTTTGTTATTTGATGAAGCTGATGCTTTGTTTGGTAAACGGAGTGAAGTTAAAGATGCCCGCGATCGCTATGCCAATATAGAAGTTAGCTACCTATTGCAACGGATGGAAAGTTACCCAGGTTTAGCAGTCCTGACTACCAACTTGAAAAGTGCAATTGATACAGCATTTTTGCGGCGGATTCGCTTCGTAGTTCAGTTTCCTTTCCCCGATACAACGCAACGAGCCGAAATTTGGCGACGCGTCTTCCCAGATGATACACCAACCAGAGGTTTAGATGCTCTGCAACTAGCACGGCTCAATGTCGCTGGGGGGAATATCCGTAACATTGCCTTAAATGCAGCTTTCCTCGCTGCCGATGCTGGTGAAGCAGTGCAGATGAAACACGTATTGCGAGCTGCTCAAACAGAATATAGTAAGTTAGAGAAGCCTTTAACTGAGGCGGAAATTGGAGGATGGATGTGAGGATTCTACGCCTCCCCTATTCCCGATTCTTTCAATTTTGCGTTTGCTCTGAGGCTTGCGATCGCTTATGCTAAGTTGAGTTTGATTTGCATTATCTTCTGTGGACAGAAACCGCGAACCGTTTATCAGTCTGGCACTTTACCACACCTTTAAATGGTCAGTGGTCAGCCCCATGTTTCACGCTTACTTTCGGGGCCAGATTTATGGTACGGAAAATGTTCCCCAAGCAGGGCCGCTAGTGGTAGTGAGTAATCACGCTAGTTACTTTGACCCGCCAATTGTTTCTAATTGTGTACGTCGTCCAGTGGCGTATATGGCTAAAGAAGAGTTATTTAATATTCCCATTTTGGCGCAAGCGATTAAATTGTATGGCGCTTACCCAGTGAGTCGGGGAAATGCCGATCGCAATGCCATCCGTTCTGCCCTAGAATATCTCGATAACGGTTGGGCTGTCGGTGTTTTCTTGCAAGGTACTCGTACCCCAGATGGTCGGATTACAGACCCAAAAAGAGGTGCGTTACTGCTGGCGGCGAAAGCAAAAGCCCCAATATTGCCAGTGAGTGTTTGGGGTACTGACAGTATTTTAGAAAAAGGCTCAAAAATCCCTCGCGCAGTTACCATCACTGTGAGAATTGGTAACTTGATTGATGCTCCCAGTTCCACAAATAAAGAAGAATTAGAAACGTTGACACAAAAGTGCGCCACAGTAATTAACGAAATGCATGATTTAGGACGTTGAATTTAGGGACTGACAAATAAAAATCGCACTCTTGTGGAAAAACGAAAAGGGAAAAGGATGTATTCAAAACCTTTCCCCTTAGTCGAACCGTATTGAGAGGTGACTCACGTAACCATTACTTTTATTACCTACTAGGAAGCTTCAAACCTCGACGTTCAAGGATTTGCCGTACCTCTGGGCTGGGGTTGTAGTTATAGCCGTAGGAGGAGTTCTCAGAATCATCCATAATTTGAGGTGTGAGCAATACAATCACCTCATTGCGCTGATTATTTCTGTTTGTACTTCTAAACAACGAACCAATAAGTGGAAGATCGCCCAAAATAGGAATCTTGGTGATAGTTGTCCGGTCTGTGTCTTGAATGATGCCTGAAAGAATGAGTGTTTGACCATCTCGTAGGCGAATTGTGCCAGAATTTAGCGATCGCTCAGATACCAAAAATATTTGTTGGATATTACCTCCTCCCAAATTTAGATTAGCTGACGATTGGGGCGCTTTAACAATAGGAGCTACGGATAGGGATACAAAACCATTGTCATCAATCCGATCTACTTTGACTGCTAAGGTTAAACCTACCTCTGTTTTCTCAGCTGTAATTGTTTGTGTAGCGAGATTATTAGCACTACTTATTAAGCTCGTAACGTTTCCTAGCACTTCTTGTGTCAGCTTGACATTAGCCGTTTGACCTTCTTGCACAATTAAAGTAGGGTCAGTCAAAATTTTGGCGTTGCCATTTGTAACCTGAGCCTGCAAACTAGCGAGTAACCGTTTGGGAAACTGGTACAAACTTGGTAAGCCTAATGTAGTGGTTGTTCCGTTAATAGCTGTAATGCCTGCTGTTTGAGGATTAGAGTTTGCTCCAGCAGTACCTGATATTGGGTTAGTCGGGTCAAGAAAAACATTTGCGGTAGACAGTGGATTATTGGTTACAGGTGTACTAGTCACACTGCTTGACGTTTCAGCTCCAGTAGCCGGTCTCGAACCACCGAAATTAAAAGTCGCTGCACCACCATCACTGCTAAAGTAATTATTGCCAAGTCCAAAAGAAAAACTAGTATTGTAGTCCTGGGTGTTCAAGAGGTTAACATCAATAATCTTGACATTAACTACCACCTGGCGACGACGGATATCAAGCTGAGTTAGTTGAGCCATTGCAATCTCAATGAGCTTAGGAGGGCCGATTAAGGTTAGAGAATTGGTGCGCTCATCTCCTAATGCCTGTAAACCTCTAAGTAATGGGCTAGAGTCTGTATAATTAACCCGTTGAGTTTCAACTCTGCTTTCTGTGGTCGTCTGAGTTTGTGTGATAGGTGTAACTCCAGCACCTACGGCTACGGCGTTAACGCTGGTAACTTGTCGTTCGCGGCTGACAGCACTTTCTGCTCCCAAACCGACCAAAAAGTTCAGGGCGACTCCCACCGTTACCTGATTAAGTCGCATACTACGCATAACCATGTCACGGGTGGAATTAGGTAATTTAGGCCCAACAAAAATTGTGCGATTACTACGATTAGCCTCTAAACCACTCAGGCGCAAGACGTAGTTAAATACATCTTGCACTGGCTCATTTTCGATATCTAGGGAGATTGTTTGAGAGGTTGCTGGTGCAGCAGCACCACCTTGACCTCCAGCAGCTTGATCACCTGCAATATAAGCCAAGTTCAAATTAGCAGCACGGGCAAGCAATGACAAAACCTCACGCACCGGCGCATCTCGCAGCACTAGACGAGGAACGCGTTCCTGACTTCCTAAGTCAATAGTGCTAGGAGAAGCATCAGTATTAGAGATGGCAATATCTCCCACTGGTGGGGCGACGGCTCTGGGTAAGAAAGGTGGAGCCTGACTCAGCGGTTGACCTGGCCCAGCCGGTTGTGCAGGTTGCCCGTCAATGGTGACTTGGGGGTTGGGAACGAGAACACCTGGCTTTTGACCAGGTTGGGCTGGAGTAGTAACAGGCGGTGCTGTGGATGTTGGTGCTGTGGATGTTGGTGCTGATGCTATATTGCCTGCCGATGGGCTAAAGCTGAGTGTAATTCCATTTGGCGATCGCACCACTGGTTGACTGTTAGGTGTGTTGTTGCTACCAGTTACCGTTACCCGAATGCTATTGGCATCAAGCTGACTAACCTCAACAGACGCAATTCCTGGTACAGGGGTATCTTGACGAAAGCTATTACCTTGTGGTAATCGTAATTGAGTATTGATAACATCTGCGACTAAAGTCTTGCCTCTTTTCGTAGTGAAAACTTGGGGGCGTGACCCTGAAGAAGTTTTCAAAGCAACGCTAATTCCACCATCAACTGGATTTAATTGGACATCAGTCACTTGACTAATTTGTGCCCAAACTGGTTGACTTGCCAAAAAGACAAAAGCGGCAGTACCTAAAATAAAACTATTACCGTGAAGCTGTTTCACAGTTCATTCCTCACCTGATAAAACCTTGTTTACAAACAATTTTGAGTAGGCAATAAAATTTGCTCTAACTCTGAGTTGACTTAACATTAAATCAGCGGTTCTAAACCCCGTCTACACGAGACTTTACCCACCTCCGTGGGTTTCACAACCCTCATTTCTCCTTAGTCTGCGGAGGCAGACTTTGCCTGTGTAGCCGCGAATTCTATTCGCTCTAGTTAAATCGGCGATTAGAAACCGCATCTACACGACACTTTACCCACCTCCGTGGGTTTCAAACCCTCAATTTCTCCTTCGTCCGCGGAGGCGGACTTTGCCTGTATAGCCGCGAATTCTATTCGCCCTTACTCTCGAACTATTGCCCCTACTTTTTCGGGGCAGCTTTAGCCGCCGCGGCCGCTGCTATTTCTTCTGGACTAAGTGGCATCAATACCTGTAGCTGGAATAATGTATTAATCGCTGCTGGGCCTACCCGCACCCGACTTTTATCTAATGGAGATATTGCTTCGGCTGGAGCCAAAGTTGATTGATAATCTTTAACTATTAACAAAGGCTGTAACCGCTCAATGTTACGAATTATCGATTGTGTTTGTTCATAAGTTCCTGTAATTTGGGCATTGATAATGCTGCGTTTTAGCTTGTTGTCAACCTGTAGTCCTAGACTTCCATCGGCAACGGGTTCTGGTTTTTGGGAAACTGGCGTGAATTTATCCAGCTTGGCTCTTACCGTACTCACAGAGGTTGGAGTATTGCCAGACTCAATTAAGCGGTTCAAATCCAACAACAATGTATCTAAGCTTTTTTCGTTAGCAAATAAAGCTAAAACCTGAACTTTTTGCTGCTTTGCCTGCGCTAGTTCGTCTTTAAGTTTATCAATCTGTTTGATATTGGCTTTTTTTTGCTCAATTTGCCCTTGTAGTTCTGAGCTTTTCGCCTGCTGCTGCTGGTAGTTTTCCCAAGCTGGCATCAGCAGGCTTACCAATATATAGCCTGCCGTCCCTAAACCAATTACCCCCACCAAAATCCCAATAACTTTTGGTGTAAAAGCAATACCAAAGACCACGGGGGATGCTGGCGTTGCCTGCTCGAATTCCCCACCTTGTTCGCCAAAATTTAAATCATCACTCAGCGTCATTTTAGAATGACTCCTGTTTGTTGGATACTACGAATTCGAGCCACTAACCCCACTGTGCCTTTTTTCTCCAACTCCCGAATTAATTCGGAAGCTGGAACATCGTTCATGCTGGACTGAATAGTGTATTCAACTACTTGTGGTGGCTTAATTATTACACTATTAGTAGGTTGACCCACACTTGGAGGTAAAGGGGCATTTACTAATCCTGCGGTGATAATTCTGGTTTCTGTGGACTTCAAAAACTGAGACTGTTGTAAACTTAATAAGAAATCATTGACATCATTAAAAGAACGAGCCAATCCAGTAATTTCTAATCCCCCGGCGGGGTTGTTTGGTGGCTGACCTGCCACTACCGCAATGGGTGGGATTTGCTTAATGCTCTTAATTTGCACTGGTGCGGGGATGCGATCGCGCAAATCTTGCAGCATTGCCGACCAAGGACGAATCTGGTCAAAGACAGTGACTAAAGCTTGAGTCTCCTCTTTAACTGACTTCGTTTCGGCTTTGATTTTGTTAAGATTTCCGATTTCTGTATCTAACTGTTTGCTTTGCTGATCTAGTTGTGCTACTGTCCCCTCTAATTCCACAATCTTTCCTTGCAATAACCACCAACTAACTCCCAGTAAAACTGGAAGACCTACACCTATTCCAACTCCCACATACACTAGTGTCAAATCCCCCGTAGGAAACTTGAAGGCTATTCCTCCCTTTCCCTCAGGCTTTTTCTGGTATGCTGGGCGGTCTTTTAGAAAATTAACATCTAGGCTATACATTTTGTTACACCTCCCGCATTCCTAGACCGAGTACGATCGCTAAACCAGAGCGTTGTACCTGTGGATATTTCTCAGTGTCAACTTCCAAAGACAAAGCCCCAATTGGATCTATTTGGGCAGTTGGCAAACTCAATCGTTGAGTAAAAAATTCATCTAGCTGTTGCAGTCCACCTCCTGGCCCAGCTAATAAAATCTGCGCCACCTCCAAATTTTCACTTTGATTGAGGTAAAAATCGATGGAACGGCGTAGTTCATCTGTTAATTCTCCCAAGACTCTCAATATGGCAGCCATGCCAGGATCGATTTCAGTAACGCCAGTTTTACCGCCGTCTAGGGAATTTTGGGGAATGATCATTCCGTGTAACAGGCCCATATCTCGTGATGTGGGTAAGCTCATTGCCCTTGCTAAAGCAGTTTGCATTTGATAAGTCCCGATTGGGACTGTGCGCGAAAATTGCGGCACTCCGTTAACGATGATGGCGATTTCTGTACTATCGAACTCGATATCAACAAGTACTGCTGCTTCTTGCGGCCCAAATTGTCGCAGTTGTTCGCGAATAGTCCGAATTAGAGCAAAACTGTTAATTTCTAAAACATCAATTTGTAATCCTGCCTGCTCGAATGTACTTATATAGGTATCCGTTATCTCCTTACGGGTGGCAACTAGGAGGACGTGTACTTTTTCAATGCCATCTTCATCTACAAAGTACCCAAGTTTCTGATAATCTACATCAGCCTCTTCACGAGGATAGGGTAAATACAAACCTGCTTCATGGTTCAGTACCATTTCTCGCAGTTCTTTATCATCTAACTCTGCTGGCACTGGTATGATCCGAACGATAGAATCTCGTCCTGGAACACCAGTAGCAACGCGAGAAGTTTTGATTTTACTCTCAGTTAGCGCCTGCTGGATTAACTGCGCCATTGCTGGAGGGTCGGTAATTTGACCATCGGTAACTATGCCTTCTGGAACTGCTACCGATATAAAAGTTTCTAGTTTCAAGCCTTGACCTTGCTTGCGTAGTTGAACTACATTCACCCGTTCAGGAGCAAGTTCAATACCGACCCCTGTTTTCGATTTGCCAAACAGACTAGTGAAACTTTTTACCACAGTTGTGCCCGCTGGACTACTAAATTGAAAATTTAAATTTATTGTGATAGGGACGTTATATATTACGTCTCTACAGGTAATTTATTTAGCCTATAATCTCAACAATTCTGTCTAAGCTTTTCACACTGATCAAGCGTAAAAATACTGGGAAAATGATTCAATTACGAAAATTTAAACAACTTGTTGCTTTCGTACTGCTTGGCTTATTAACCACTTGGATTGTAAGTTGCAGTACAGGCAATGTTAGTAAAAGTACGAAACAAGCTACTTCAAGAGTGGCAACTGTTGAGTTTTGGACAATGCAACTCCAACCTCAATTTACCGACTACTTCAAAAGCTTAATTGCAAATTTTGAATCACAAAATCCAGGTATAAAGGTTAACTGGGTTGATATACCTTGGGCAGCAATGGAGAACAAAATATTAACAGCTGTCTCCGCAAAAACGCCACCTGATGTAGTTAACCTCAATCCGGGTTTTGCTTCCCAACTTGCCGGACGAAATGCCTGGTTAGATTTAGATGCGAAAGTCTCAAATGATGTACGTTCCTCCTATCTGCCAAATATCTGGAAAGCAAGTGTGCTGAATGGCAAGAGTTTTGGGATTCCCTGGTATCTCACCACACGGTTAACCATTTATAACACTGATTTATTAAAACAGGCAGGTATCAATAAAGTACCTGCAACATACGGAGAATTAGCACAAGCAGCCCAACAAATTAAAGATAAGACAGGGAAATATGCCTTTTTTGTGACTTTCGTACCGCAAGATTCCGGTGAAGTGCTGGAATCTTTCGTGCAAATGGGAGTTAATCTCATAGATACTGATGGTAAAGCGGCGTTTAATTCAGCACAAGGGAAAACCGCATTTCAGTATTGGGTAGATTTGTATAAAAAAGGGTTGCTTCCTAAAGAGGCTTTAACCCAAGGACATCGCCACGCGATCGATTTATACCAATCTGGTGAGACTGTGCTTCTAGCTTCTGGGCCAGAGTTTCTCAAAACGATCGCCAATAATGCCCCAAAGATTGCCCAAGCTACCGGAGTAGCACCTCAACTCACTGGTGACACAGGTAAGAAAAATGTCGCGGTAATGAACATAGTTATTCCCCGCGATACTAAACAACCAGATGGCGCTGTGAAGTTTGCTTTATTTGTCACCAATGATGAAAATCAGTTAGCTTTTGCGAAAGCTGCAAATGTCCTACCTTCTACAACCAAAGCATTGTCTGATAGTTACTTTAAAGATATTCCAGCTAATGCTTCAATCATAGAAAAAGCGCGAGTTTTGACTGCTAAAGAACTACAACATGCAGAAATATTAACCCCTACTTTGAAGGATTTTAACAAACTGCAAAAGGCAATTTATGAGAACTTGCAAGCAGCAATGTTAGGCGAGAAGACTGTAGATAAAGCTGTAGAAGATGCAGCGCAAGAGTGGAATCAGAGGTAATGGGCATTGGGGATTGGGAAGAAATTTAATGCCCTATTCGCTATTCTCCATTTGTAAAAAATCGCCTACTAAATAAAGGGAACCACACAAAACGATTAAATTGCCTGTGGTAGCGGCTTCTAAAGCTGTGAGTAAATTTGGATGGATTTGGCGATCGCTTAATTCGGGACAGAGGTTGTAAGCTAGGTTTGATAAGTAGTCTAAATCGGCGGAAGTTCTACCAGGAAAGGGTTCTACTGGTATTGGTACTAAAAAAAGGCGATCGCCTGGTCGCAGTAAAGCGGTAAAAATATCAGTATGATCCTTGTCGGCAAACATTCCTATAACCCAATTGACTGGCTTATGAGTAACTGCGTCTAAGCTATCAATATACTGGCGGAGAACTTGGGCGGCGGCGGTATTATGAGCGCCATCAACTAATAATTTATGGTTTTTCCAAGTAGTCCATTGCATTCGCCCTGGCCATTGGGTTTTTGCCATGCCGTTAATTATGGCTTCTTCTGAAATCTGCCAACCTTGTTCCTGGAGAATTTCTAACGCACCTAAGGCCAAAGCTGAATTAGTTAACTGAATTTGTCCCGCTAATGGCAAAGCATATTTAATTAACTTTGAATTTTGAATTGTTTCATATTCTGCCCATCCTGTAGCGATTTCATGGGCGGGTTGAGGCGTAAAAAGCGGACATTCTAATTCTAAAGCACGCGATCGCACCACCTTGTCTGCCTCTGGTGGCAATGGCCCAACCACAACAGGACATCCAGGTTTGAGAATACCTGCTTTTTCTCTCGCAATGTCAGCTATGGTAGGGCCAAGTTGCTGCCAGTGTTCCCGGCTAATGGAAGTGATGATTGTAACCAGGGGTTCTAAACAGACATTTGTCGCATCTAAGCGTCCTCCTAGTCCAACTTCTACCACAGCCACATCAACTTGCTGCTGGGCAAAATATAACCAAGCAGCCGCCGTAATTACTTCAAACTGAGTTGCTGATTCTTCATCAGGGCGAATCACTGTTTGGACTTTTTCTAATAATTGGCTCAATTCCTCAGAGGAAATTGGCTGTTCATTCAGACAAATACGTTCCGTCCAATCAACTAAATGAGGGGAAGTGTAGCGTCCTGTCCGATAACCAGCCTCAGTGAGTACTGAGGAAAGATAGGCACAGACTGAACCTTTCCCATTAGTTCCAGCAACGTGAATTACCGAGACTTGATGATGAGGATTGCCAAGATTTGCCAATAGATTGACAATGCGATCGAGTCCCAGATGGACACCAAAGCGTTGCAGGGGTTGTATTACAGAATCGATATTCAAGAAGGGAGTGGGGAGAAATCAATTAAAAAGTAAAAATAGACTGAAAAAGAGGTGGCTAAAGTTTCCCGCAGGCTGAGGCGGACAAGGGTATGAGGGAGAATATTAAACCCTATACCCCATGCCCAACTAATCAATTTAGGCTTCTCGATCCAAAAAGCCTTGAATTTGTCTTAAAGCCGCAGCGCCAATATTAAACACTGCCCAACCAGCGGCAATTGCAACTGGTGCTAAAACGATCGCTATACGGAAATCGATATCCATATCTAGAACCCCTCTCTTAAGTAGAAATTAAAGTTTTGTCAACTGCTCTCATTTTTATTTTTAGCTGAAGTGGGCAATTTTTCCAACTAGATATGTAAAGAATATTTAAATTGTGGGGCATTGGGCATGGAAAAGAGGCGGAGGGGCAGGGAGCAGGGAGCAGAGGGGAAAGAGGTAATTTTTATTCTCCCCCTTGCCCCCTGCTCCCTTGCTTCTCCCCCTTGCCCCAGTCCCTAAGCCTTGCTAAAACCAATATCACTACCCTTCCCAGCATGAACTAAAGCTAACTTTTGATAGCGTTTAGCATGTTCAATCAGTTCTGCGGCTTCAATTTCTGTTACTTGGCGTAATACTTTACCCGGAATACCGACAACTAGGGATAAAGGCGGTACATTTTTAGTTACTACTGCACCAGCACCAATAATGCTACCAGCGCCTACTCTTACCCCATCTAAAATCACTGCGCCAATGCCAATCAAACTTCCACGCTCAATGTAAGCAGAATGAACCACAGCCCGGTGTCCTACGGTAATATAATCTTCTAAGATTGTTGGAAAACCAGGATCGCCATGTAGAATTGCACCATCTTGAATATTTGTGTATTCGCCAATTTCAATCCGTTCTACATCTCCCCTAACAACTGCTCCATACCAAATGCTCACTCCTGGTGCTATATTTACCGAACCCATAACAACAGCATTATCTGCGATAAAGGCAGCTTGAGAAAAATCAGGAGATGTCCAGTAAGAAGCGGTAGACACGATAGAATATGAATATGGTACTCAGGAACACTGGAGAAACTCCAACCTTTGAGGCTGGCTGCATAACCAGAATATCACAGCGTCAAACCTCTACGCTGAGGAAAACACTAGTGAATAATGTTCCTGCCGCAACACCGTGTCTATGCAGCAGTGAGCAAGTAACCCAAAGTGGTTGAGCCGAATTGTATAATCCAACCCACTAGTGCTGGTGAAGACAAAATTATGTTTGTATGCACTTCATGATGAATCCAGGTTTGCAGTACCCGATGTTTGGGCCGGAAATACAGTGTCCCCATTGTCGCCAGACTATTCCGGCGCTGACACTAACAGATACCTATTTATGTCCTCGTCATGGCGCCTTTGAAGCTAATCCTGAAAATGGAGAGTTAATCCATTTGCAATCGGGGCGTCATTGGCGGAGGTGGAATAATGAATGGTATAGACAGCATACTCATCCTGATGGTATTCGCTTTGAAATTCACGAAGCATTAGATAAGCTCTATACCCAAGGCTTTCGAGCAACACGAGTGATTATTGCCCGACGCTATCAGGAATTGATGAGTGGCTATTTAGAACGCAGTACGCCTTGGCGTTCTGGACAACCAGAAGCAACTGCTGCGCGTTTGTATGGCTTACCTGTGGAGTTTAGCCCGGATACCTCGGAAGATCCCTCTTGGGAAGTAATTAATTTTGACTTGGAAAAAGAGCCTGGCGTCCCTGTGCGCTACCCTTATTTCAGGTTGTTTGAGTAATGGTCATTAGTCATTTGTCATTAGTGAATAACTAAGGACAAATGACTAAGGACTAAGGACTAAGGACTAATATGCACCACGCTTCTATTCGGACTGCGAATATTCATCGAGCGATCGCTTTCTACGAACATTTAGGGTTTACAATCTCGGAACGCTTTACCACTGGCTACACCCTAGCTTGCTGGATGGAAGGATTGGGCGGCAGAATTGAACTAATCCAAATTCCCGAACCCAAACCAGCCCCAGATGCTTTTAATGATGAGCATTATGTGGGGTATTATCATCTCTCGTTCGATTTAACTGAGATTACACCAGATTTACCTAGCTGGTTGACAAATTTACAAGAGCGTATATTACTTAGTGCTGAGAGTCAAACCCAAGAATTACAACCGTTGAAGATACTTTTAGAACCGACACAACAGCAAATAGGCGATCGCATTTACGAAGTAGCTTTTATTGCTGATACTGATGGCTTACCTCTAGAATTCATTCGGGTTTTAGCAAAACTCCCATAATTTAGCTTTTTATTACCTTTATTGCTAATATATTGTTTTTCTGTATTGTTGCTGAGGTAAAAGGTTTTTTTACCAGATAAAACTGTATTCACTCAAAAAAATATGTAGCTTATTTTACAGATATATCTTTTAGATACATGTATGTATTTTCTAAATTTTATAGATATCCTTTGCCGTTATTAATTTTAAGCTTATGGCTACTAGCAGTTTTGTTATTGAGCGATCAACCTGCTCATAGCCAACATTCAGTTATCTCTAATAAAGAAAAATATCAGTCAACCTTGCTAGTAAAAAGAATAATGCCCTCAACACTGACAGAAAATGTCCGCAAGACAGTGCTAGAAAATGGTCTAACTGTCCTGACAAAGGAAGTACATACTGCGCCAGTGGTGACGGTGCAGGTGTGGTATAAGGTTGGCTCACGCAATGAAGAATCGGGCGTGAATGGCATTGCCCACCAGTTAGAACACATGATGTTTAAAGGCACTCGAAATCGTCCGATTCAATTTGGACGTTTGTTTAGTGTTTTAGGTAGTGATTCTAATGCTTTTACCAGCTATGACCAAACGGCATATTACGGTACTGTGGAACGAAACAAGCTAAAAGCGCTTTTAGTGCTAGAAGCAGACAGGATGCAAAATTCCCACATTGAGCCAGAGCAACTAGCGAGTGAGAAGCGGGTAGTAATTTCCGAGTTGCAAGGTTACGAAAATAGTCCAGAATATCGCCTCAATCGCGCCGTCATGCAAGCGGTGTTTCCCAATCATGCTTATGGGTTGCCTGTAGGTGGTACTAAAGCTGATGTCGAGAAATTTGAAGTTGAGCAGGTAGAGAAATATTACCGCAATTTTTACAATCCCGATAATGCCGTCTTAGTAATTGTGGGAGATTTTCAAACTGCAAACACTCTAGAAACAATTAAAGAGACGTTTGGCAAAATACCCAGAGGGCAGGAAGGGGGCAGGGAGCAGGGGGCAGGGAGCAGGGGGCAAGAGGCAGGAGTTATTTCTCCATCCCTCAGCACTCCCATCGTATTGCGAGAACCGGGAGTAGGGCGACTGTTACAAGTTGTGTATCCGTTACCAGATGCAAATCAACCAGATGTACCTGCGTTGGATGTGATGGATTACATCTTGACTGAGGGGCGGAATTCTAGACTTTATCAGGCATTAGTGGAATCAGGTTTAGCGAGTGAAGTTGCGGCATCCGTTACCAGTTTGCGAGAATCTGGCTGGTATGAGGTGTTGGTGACGGCTGGATCTAAACAAGATTTGAAAAAAATTGACTTAATGTTGAGTAGTGCGATCGCTAATGTAGCAGAAAAAGGCGTGACATCTGAGGAAGTTGAACAAGCCAAAACCCAGTTAATCGCAGATGTAATTTTGAGTAACCGTGATATCACCTCTCAAGCCATGCGATTGGGCACTGATGAGACAACTGCTGGTGATTATCGCTACACAGACCGCTATTTGGCAGCTGTCCGGTTGGTGAAGCCGACAGATATTGTGACTGTAATTAACAAATACCTCACAAAAGAAGTACGTACAGTAGGCTTTTTTGAACCAACCCAGAAACTAATAACAGAAGTTAGCGACAAACCAGACTCAGCCCAAACTACAGAAAATTTCTCTCCTCTAGCATTTGTGCTTCCTTCTGAGGTGATGAAATACTTACCACCTGTGGATTTGGCTACAGATGCAATCGCTCAAGTATTACCACAGGAATTTAAATTTACTAACGGATTGCGGATATTACTGTTACCCGATCGTAGTACTCCCACCGTTACCCTAAGCGGCCATATTCAAGCCGGGACGGAATTTGATCCAGACAATAAAGCTGGATTGGCTGCTTTTGTGGCAGAGAACTTGCTAAATGGCACTAATAACAAGGATGTTTTAAATATTGCCAAAGTCTTGGCAGAAAGAGGGGCGAGTTTAGACTTTCAAACCCACCGAGAAGGTGTGCATATTGAGGGCGATAGTTTAGCAGAGGATTTACCGATACTTTTGGAAGTATTGGCAGATGTTGTGAAAAATAGTACCTTTCCAGTTAAAGAACTGGAACTGCATCGTCAACAAACTTTAACCGATTTGCAACTTGAATTAGATGAGCCATCAGAAGTAGCTAGAAGAATATTTGTTCAGTCAATTTACCCGAAAAAACATCCCTTACATACCTTTCCCACGGAGGAGAGTTTACAGCAGATTCAGCGCCAGGATGTGATTGATTTCAAAGCTAAACATTATCGTCCAGATACGACAGTGCTAGCGCTGGTGGGAGATTTTGATCTAGACAAAGTGCGATCGCTGATTAACAATGAGTTTGGAGACTGGGAAGTTAGCGGCCAAGCACCCACATTAAAATATCCTACGGTATCAATGCCGGAGGAAATCGTGAGTGTAAACCCAGTTTTACCAGATAAAACCCAAGCTGTTACATATATGGGTTACACAGGCATTAACCGTTACGATCGTCGGTTTCATGCCGCCTTAGTATTGAACCAGATTTTGGGAGGCGATACCTTATCTAGTAGACTGGGGGCAGAAGTGCGCGATCGCCAAGGTTTAAGCTATGGAATTTATAGCTACTTCCAAGCCGGGAAGAATGCGGGCACATTTTTGATAGAAATGCAAACTAGTCCTGAAGATACCAGTAAAGCGATCGCTAGTACCCGCGAAATCCTACAACAAATCCATCAACAAGGCGTCACCGCACTAGAAGTCGAAACAGCTAAACGCACTCTTATCAGTAACTACAACGTTTCTCTGGCCAACCCAGAAGAATTAACAGATAGAATTCTGATGAATGAGGTGTATGGACTAGATAAAGTAGAATTGCACTCCTTCACTGATAAAATTCAGAAAGTCACTGTTGACCAAGTTAATCAAGCGGCTCGTGAGTTGCTCCACCCAGATAAAATCGTGGTTGTTACTGCTGGCCCATCTGTATTAGCAGAGAAAAACATTAGGTGAAAATGGGCATTGGGAATGGGGCACTGGGCATGGATAATGAAGAATATCTATTAATTATTCCTACTCCTCACCATTGCCTTTTGAGAACTACCGATGAAAATTTACAACCATTTATCCCAAATTGTAATTACATCTCTTACTTTTGCCGCTATTACTTGGCTACAAATATTACGGCGTAACTACGTGATATTTACATTGCTTTTGGGACTAAATTTCATCGTTGCTACTCCCGCAATGGCGGCAAATTTGTCTGGCGATTTGCTCAAGCAACCAGCTACAGAAATTACAATTAACTTGGGTAATTCGGCTAACGAACTGAAGTTTGAGCCAAATCATCTGGAATTCGTAACTGGCAAACGCTATCAACTAACGCTTACCAATCCCAGCCAACTGAAACACTATTTTACTGCTAAAGATTTTGCCGATGGCATCTGGACACAAAAAGTCCAAGCAGGCAAAGTAGAAATCAAAGGAGCCATTCACGAACTAGAACTCAAGCCAGGTGCAGAGGCAGAATGGGTATTTGTGCCTCTGAAATCTGGTGATTATGGCTTACGTTGTACAATACCAGGACATACAGAAGCCGGTATGACTGGAGAAATTGCCATCAAGAATTAAAAAATAAAAATTATTAGCCTCAGTATTTGGCAGCAGTCTAATGTTTCAATTAAAGATAATTTAGCTAAATTTTACAGTGTGTAGTGAAAAATAACTTAGGGTGCTTTGGATGCAACTCCAACCATTGGGAGTATGCGAATGTGTTATTCTATATACGTTAGCGCCTAAACTGGAAGAATCCCTATCAGGGACTAAAATAACTTAAATTATAGATATTATTTCTCAACTAATTTAGAGAAAGCATTGATACTTTAGCAATCAAGCCACCTGTAATGATTAATTTCCTATGAACATTTTCAGTAACTTACTTTCTCAAACAACTCAGCCTGCAACTGCAAAAAAACAGCGCCGAGGAATTGAAATTAAATCGCCGCGTGAAATTGAAATCATGCGGCAATCAGCGATAATTGTGGCAACTGTCTTAAAAGAAATTGCCGAGCTAGTAAAGCCAGGAATGACAACGGCTGATTTGGATACTTATGCCGAAAAACGCATCCGTGAAATGGGTGCGACACCGAGCTTTAAAGGATATCACGGTTTTCCTGGTTCTATTTGCTCCAGTATTAATAATGAAGCAGTACACGGTATTCCTAGTTCTAAGAAAGTGATTCGCGTCGGTGATGTATTAAAAGTAGATACAGGCGCTTATTACCAAGGTTTTCATGGTGATTCTTGCATTTCAATTGCTGTTGGTGAAGTGACACAAGAAGCTGCGAAATTAATTCGCGTAGCAGAAGAAGCTTTATATAAAGGCATTGAACAAGTTAAGGCTGGTGTATACCTGCTGGACTTAGCTGGAGCAATTGAAGACCATGTGAAAGCTAATGGTTTTACTATAGTCGAAGAGTTCACTGGACACGGTGTCGGTCGTAATCTGCACGAAGAACCTTCAGTATTTAACTATCGTACCCGCGAGATGCCAAATGTTAAACTCCGTGCGGGGATGACGCTGGCAATTGAGCCAATTTTAAATGCAGGTTCTAGACACACGCGGACATTATCTGACCGTTGGACAGCAGTCACAATGGATAATTCTTTGTCGGCTCAGTTTGAGCATACAGTTTTGGTGACAGAGACAGGTTATGAGATTTTGACTGACCGTTCTAAAGTGTAATTGTTATCTGATTTGTCAAAATTCACGGTGTCCAGATTCCCGACTTATTAAAGAAGTCGGGAATCTAATATTTAACGAATGATTTTAGTACTGGTATATTTGACTGATAGCTGCATAGTTAGTTTTATAAATAGGAAGCATTTCTTTAGCCTGTACAGAGAGAAATGTACTTTCTGGAATCGCTTTTAATAAATTTATTGCTTGCTGCCATTTCTCTTGTGCTTGCTGCCGACTTAATTGTGAATGAGGTGAATTTTTGACAAATAAATTAGCTTCCATTGCTAGTTTTTGGGCTGATTCTAAGTTTGCTAAAGCTTTCTTTTCAATCAACACTCTTTGACTGATAGACTTATAGTTAATCTGATAGTAAGCCAATTTCTTCTCTGCTTGATCATAAACTGATGTCTTGTGAGGAATGCTATCTAACAAGATTATTGCCTGATGCCATTTGTTTTGTGCTTGTTGCCAGACTTTTAGAGGATGCGGTGGCTTTTGAACTAGAGAAGCAGCCTCCATACCAAGTTTTTGAGCAGATTTAAAGTTAGCGATCGCTGCACCCGCGTCTGGCGCGATCGCACTTCCTTCTTGAGTTAAACTTAGACGTATCTGCTGTAATTGTGGATTTTGCTCTCGAAGTTTCCAACCACAAAAACCTAAAATTAATAAACTTGAGGCTATGAGCAAAGCTGAACGTACTATTTTTGGCGTTGCAAACTTTGGAGCTATTTCTACTTTCTGGCTAATAATTGGTTCTTTATTAATTTTTTGTTCAATATTTTTTAGAGCTTCTTCTGCTTGTTCTATTAAAGTGTTACCCTGAATTATTAAAGTAGAAACTTGTTCTTGAAAAAAATCACAATCATTGAGAATATCTGTCAATTCTTGGAATTTCTCTTCACTGGATATAATCAATTCGTGGTCGTCGTCTAACCACTCTAAAGCGAAACCAGATTTACCATAAAAAGCTGATACGCCTAATAAAATATTTAATAAGCTCCGGCTGTTTTTAACAGTATTAAAAATATAATTTAATTTTTCTTGTAACTGTAATAGTTGTTTTTGATAATTGTCAATCTGTTGAATTTGATGTTGTAAAATATTAGATTTTCTCAAATCTAAGCTAATTTTTAAACTTTCCGCAAGTGTTTTAAATTCACTGGGTATGCTTGGATGAATAATATCAGAATTTAGTTGATTTACTAATTTAACTTCACTGAGAATATCAGCAGCTATTGCTTGCAAAAAATAACCCCATTCAATCCAACTATCGATTTTTGATAGTAAATCAGTCAATGAAATTTTAGTTTCTGAATTGCCAAACTTTTCTATTATGACTGGATCTACTAATTCCAGACGAGGTATAAACAAAGTAGCTACTGTAATTAATCGAGGAAGTGTGGCGATCGCAGAATTCTTGAGACGATCAAACTGCAATTCCTGAACAATTAATTTTTTAATATTACGTAATTTTTCTTGAGCATTATTAATTATAATAATTTGTTCCATGATTTCATTAGAATCGCCAATAGTCAGTTTTAGACTCTGAATTAGTGTTGGCAATTCACTAACAAGTATTTCTAGGTGAGCCATAAATACCCCTTAGGGATTTGTCGAAAGTTTATGCGAAACAATTAAAATGGCTTGAGTAAGAATATAACCACGCCTGTTGCATCTGAGCATCCTAGTTGAGTGCAAATCTTAGGTAGCTATAAAATGTATAATTCCCCTAAATCCTGCTAAAGTAACAATTTCAGTTTAAAAATCCCAGAGAAAGACAAAATTACCCATTCACTAACCTATGAATGAAGTTGATTTAGCATTTACCCCAGCACTAGAGTTGGCGCAATTAATTCGTCGCCGAGAACTATCACCACTAGAGTTGGTAGAAATATATTTAGAACGGATTGGGCAATTAAATCCTCAATTAGGAAGTTATTTTACGGTGACGGCAGAATTAGCGATCGCAGATGCCAAAGCCAAAACAGAATTATTGACAACTACCTCAAAATTACCGCCATTTTTTGGCGTGCCGATTTCCATCAAAGACCTAAATGCTGTAGCAGGTGTTACTTGTACTTACGGAAATCCGGCATTACTAAATAATATTCCTAACTATGATGATGGTGTTGTAACACGGATTAAGCAAGCTGGATTTACTATTATCGGTAAAACAGCCACTTCCGAATTAGGTTCATTTCCGTACAGTGAGCCTGCGGGTTTTCCCCCAGCGAGGAATCCGTGGAATTTAGAATACACCCCTGGCGGTTCCAGTGGTGGCGCAGCAGCAGCAGTAGCAGCGGGATTATGTGCGATCGCTCAAGGTTCTGATGGTGGTGGTTCAATTCGGGGGCCTGCGGCTTGTTGTGGTTTGGTGGGACTCAAACCATCCAGAGGCAGAGTGAGTAAAGCACCTGTAGGCGAACGCCTGGCTGGAATTGCTGTCAATGGCCCCATCGCCCGGACTGTTGCTGATGCTGCTGCCCTTTTGGATACCATATCTGGCTATGTCACAGGCGATCCTTACTGGTTGCCCGATCCTGAACCATCATTTCTCGCCGCCACTCAGACAAAACCTGGTACTTTGCGAATTGCCTTTGACACTAGCATTTCTCCTTTGGGAGAAGCTGACGCTAACTGTCAGCAAGGTGTCCGCCAAACCGTCCAGTTATTAGAACAACTCGGCCACCACGTTGAACAGAAATCCCCGGATTTCAGTGCTTTAGTTGAACCCTTTCAAATCGTCTGGCAAGCTGGGGTAGCGGCGGCGGGACTTCCAGTTGAAGCCTTGCAACCATTAAATCGCTGGCTATTTGCACGCACAGGTTCCGTTGGAGAATACCTGCAAGCAGTTTCTCAAATGCAGGTAGTGGCACGTCAAATTGTGGCGTTTTTCGATACCGTGGATGTGCTGGTATTGCCAGTTTATCTACATTCACCCATCCGCGTTGGGGAATGGGCTTCGCTGAGTCCAGAAGAAACATTCCAAAATATTATTGAGTGGGTTGCCCCTTGTCCGCCTGCAAATGCAACTGGACAACCTGCGATCGCAATTCCTGTAGGCTTTGACAGTAAGGGTTTACCCATCAGTGTGCAACTAATTGGTAAACCTGCCGCTGAAGCCACAATTATCAGCCTAGCAGCACAATTAGAAGCGGCTAACCCTTGGATTCATCATCGTCCAGCCTTGGCAATATAGGGCAATATGGGGCGATGATCTCTTGTAGAGGGGACAAAAAAGCCCCCTCAAATTGCTATACAGTCGCTACCTTGGGTTGAGGTTTAGTGAATAACTCAGCTAAATGATGTGGTTGGCGCGACCGCCAGTTCCCCTTATGATACGCATACCCCGCAATTAACGGGAACGCTACAGTCGCCTCAGAAAACACCATCTGTTCAGTAGCTTTATCTACCTTCCCCCAAGAATGAGCCTCTTTGAGGGTAGAACCAGATAAAGCCCCATCCCGCTCATCAGCGACAGTGACTTGAATTGTATACTTGTGCATACTCGTCTCAAATCCCAGCATTTCCGCAGCTACCACCGTATCCTGAGCGAAGTTTTTTGGTACACCACCACCAATCATCACCAATCCAGTGTAGTTGGAAGCTAGTTTGCACTGCGTCAACTCCCGAAAGTCCCGCACCGAGTCAATCGTGACATGAGATTCTGGAGAATTCCATTGGTGATGCACTAAGCCAAATCCAGCAGAACAGTCACTAAAAGCGGGGACAAAAATTGGTACTTGGTGTTGATAAGCGGCTTGCACCACAGATTGACCATAGTTACCCCGACGTTCTAAATAAACCGCCATCTGCTCAATAAATTCCCGTGAAGAATAGGGACGCTTCTGTAAATTCTCGGCGATTTCTGCAATGGTCATGTCACACACTCGCAGTTGATCCTCATCAATGTAAGTGTCATATATGCGGTCTATCCGTTGCTGTCTTAGCACTTCATCATCAGCAAAGGGGTCGCCAACATAATGACAATAACCCAACGCTTCAAAAAAATCTTGATCAACAATGTTAGCGCCAGTAGACACGATCGCATCTACCATATTGTGAGTAATTAAATCGTGGACTATTCCCTTGAGTCCAGCACTAAATAAAGACCCAGCTAAACACAGAATAATCGTACATTCTTTATCTTGCAGCATTGCATCATAAATTTTTGCTGCCCGTCCCAAATTTCGACCTTGGAAAGCTGTCTTACTCATAGCTTCCACTAAGCCAACAACATCGAAAGCTTTGATGTCAATTGGTTGCACAGTCTGTTGCAAAAGTTCTTCACGATTCATGGTAGATTGTCCTTTTTATTGAAAATAAAAGTTATACGGTCTGCACAGCGACTACAAGGCAAGTCTTGCCAACGTACTAGGCGCTTCGCAGTGGTCGTACCAGGACAAACCAGGATCAGATTGCCGTCTTTTATTTAACTTGACGTGCAAATCCCAGATACTCATGAGTTGGATGAAACGATTGTTCAATTTTGCTATTAATAACTTTTTAAACACTACAATTCACCCATCATACTCAATTTACGTCAAACTAACAAGTGGTTGTCAAAACTAGCTCAATTTTCTCCAATGCCCAATCTATTTCCCATATCCACACACCTTGTCCTTTAGTAATAACTACATCTAAAGGATGATAATTATCAGCACCATATTGCTGTTCTAGTTCAATATAATCCTGGGTATTCATAGTGTCGAAAGAAGGAATACCCAAAGTTACGTTTGCTGCTTGCATATTTACTCCTGATAGCTTTGAGGGGTTGAAATAAAACTAAAAAACATTTGAAATACTACCAGTTGAATGTTTCATTCGACTGGTATAGTCTGAATTTGAAAACATCCAGCTTTGTTGTTCGTTGTAGAATTTAAAATACCAACACGCTATTTACAATGAGAGTGAAAAATCTCCTCCCAATAGCAGCGATTTAATTTCAAAGACAATGGATTTTTTCTGATTATCTAAATAGCCAGTTTATTAACTAGATATTTACTCATCTTCCAGACACGCAACTTTTATAGGACATTTTCTACCTAGTTTTAGTGAAGAAAACCCGTTGCCCATTCTGTCTGAATATGAAACTTTGCTGGCATAAATACCTATCGTATAAACTGTAATTTTTTTGATGCTACTTTTTTTTAGCTAGGCATAGCTAAAACATAATCAATAGCTGACTGATGTCTCTAGGAATCCGCTTTGATTCTTGAATTTATCTACGTAGGCAGGGACAGGAGGATTGTAAGGAGTTTTGTTTAGAAATTAAATATGATTCCTATATAGTACAACTTATCAGGAAAATTCAAACTCCTCAATGCCAGGGAGGGGCATATTAAAAATAGGTGGTTGCAAACAGAAAATTTCTTGACCTAAAAATTGGTAGATTTGGCAGGTTATAAGTGCTGGCTGACGAAGTTTTAATGGGGCGCGATGATCGTCCGATAGTCTCAGCTTTTTTTGCACTTTTTCAAACCGTCGAACTCACGTTACTTCTTAGCGTCTTTTGGTAAGATTTATAGTGGATTTTAATAAATAGACCAAAGTAGAGTAAGCATTAAAATGCTCACTCTATAAGCCACGAAAATTTTAGGCAACTTCTACCACATCTACCTTAACTAGTGGAATGATTAAGTTGCCCGATCAATTTTTTGCACTTCTTCATCAGATAGTTTCACATTGATAGCTTGTGTGGAGTCTTCAATACTGGAAACCTTACTAGCACCGGGGATTGGCAAAATAGCGGGTGATTTGGAACGCAACCACGCTAAGACGATATTATACACCGATACGCCTTTTTCTTTCGCTAACTGAGCGATCGCAGCAATATCTTGCAAATCCTGATGGCGACGCCTACCACCAAAGGGACTCCAAGGCAAAAAGGTTAATCCTTGCTGTTTGCAATACTTCAACACGCCGTCATTTTCTGGCTGTCGTTGCCAAGGGCTATATTGATTCTGTACTGAGACAATATCTACCACATCCCGTGCCCGCTTAATTTGTTCAACGGAAAAGTTAGAAACTCCTACAAACCGAATCAAACCAGCCTCTACTGCTTCTTTAACTGGTGCAAGGGATTCTTCAATGGTGTATTTAGGATCAGGCGAATGGTATTGCCAAACATCGATGGGTTTAGCACCACCCAAAGCCTCAAAACTGACGCGAATTGTTTGGCGTAAATGTTCTGGGTTGCCGTTACTTGTCCAGTTGCCATCGGGACGCATCAAACCGCCCTTCGTTGCCACAAGTACTTGACTAACATCGCCTTTATAACTACTAAGTGCCTTATGAATTAGCTGTTCGTTGTGATGTTTATCTGACTCATTTTTGCAGTAAGCATCGGCAGTGTCAATAAATGTAATACCCAAATCCAACGCCTGATGAATAACTTCGATTGATTGCGATTCAGGAGGGCGATTAGCAATTGACATGGGCATACCACCCAAACCGATCGCACTCACAAAGATACCAGTTTTTCCTAGCTGTTTGGTTTCCATGCTTTTAGCTATAGCTTTCTGTCCCAATTATCTATTAGTTAGGCATTCATAATAAATCCTCCTTAGTACTTATACTTGGTGATCAGTAAATGGGCAACAAGGGGAATACTCTACTCAGGGGTTAAGTATTCTATACACAGGTATCGATGAAAATTGTCGCACAAACCCATACTAAATTGCAGCTAAAGCATCGACCATTTAGCTATTGGTTTAGTGGATGGTCTATTTTTATTATCTTTTTAAGCTTTTTGATTTACTGCTTAGTTTTTGATTCTGCTTCACTTAGTCTCAGTTGCATTCGACCTTCTTCAAACCAAATTAATTGTGAATTGAAGCGGTTTAATTTGCTGGAAAGTATGGAGAAACTTAAAATATTTGATCTTCAGGAAGCATACATCCTGACAAAGACTGGTAGTAAAGGGAGCAAAAGCTATGAAGTTATGATTGTGACTCCATTTGGAGAATTTGCCCTGCTATCGCATATTAGCTATCAAGAAGATGAGGAAGTTGTTTCAAAAATCAATTATTTTATCGCCTCTGGGCAAGTTTCCCTATTAGTGCAGCAGAATCAGCGAAATTATCTATTTTTCTCAAGTTTATTTACATTATTTATAATGGCGATCGCTGCTTATTTTGCTACATCACCGGCAACTACCTGCACCTTCTATAAGAGTATTGATAAGGTCTTTATCGAACGTAAAAGTTTGCGTGGCAACCAAATTATCGAACATCCACTAGAAAGTATTCTGCGTTTTGATATCCAAGAACGGCAATATAAATACTCCAAAGTTTATCGGGCTGTAATTATGCTGAAATCTGGCGAGGAAATTCCAATCAACCCACAATATACTGATGAAAAGAGCATCAAATATGCAGTTTCTAAGATACTCTTATTTCTGAGAAACTAAAAAAATTACTCGCCCTAAGTGCCTCAGCATCCTTAAGGGAGATATTAAAAACTCAGAAACCTCTAAATTTTTTGTGCGCGATCGCTTGACATCTCCACCCGGAATCTGATAAACCCCAAATTAGGTTATAAAATCCGCCCAGGTTATAGCCGCAACTTCAGTATCCTGAAGTCGTTTGGCTCATGAACACAACTTAGTGAACTACAAATACCCACTTTGTCAGTTCACAATCCCACCCTACTAAGAGTTGAGGGTAGGGACTTCCGCGATATGTTAAATAAAATAAGTAGCCAGCCTATATGAGCGGCTGTTATTCCACAGTTGACATAAAGCATTGTGAGTGCAAAACGTCTGCCAGAAACCATTGCCCATGTCAGAATTACTCGCCAATCCTGGCAACACGGCTTCCTTGAAGGCGAAGTGAGTGCAGGTGAGTTTGAGTGGCATTTCCAGTGGCATTTTCGCCGAGGAGAACTTGCTGTCAAGCCTTCCCAAGGCCGTGCCCTAATCAAAGAACCCCTCGGTCGATTCTTGGAGCAACAAGATTACCAGCTAGAGCCTGGAGGAGATTATGCTTTTACTATTCGGGCGCAACTTTAAAAGTTAAAAGCCATTCAATTTTGGATTTTAGATTTTAGATTTTAGATTTTTAGGACTTACGCATTGACAGAATAACAAAATAGTGAATTCATAAATAAGGGTCGT
>NZ_JABXKK010000042.1 GCF_017115045.1 Nostoc sp. NMS8
TCATGTCCGGTTCTGAAGACCAACGGGTTGGGTGACCGATTCGTTGAGTTTAATTTCCGTATGCAGGCAAGATATACGTGAGGGATTACCAAGAAAGAATATTACCACTATGGAGTGGACATCTTGTCTACTCTTAGTTATTATGAGCGGCGAGACGCTCATCCCACAATAAAAATTGGATGTTTATAATCTTACCTCTCATTTCTTTAATTACTATTTTTTTGTTAATTAATAAAAATTCTCGTGATTGGCGCGAATCGCTGATAGTAGCCTTTACTTACTGGGGAGTTTTGCTTACTGTCATCACAGAAATTTTGAGTTTTCTTAAATTAATTACTTTTGGTGGGGTATTAGTAACTTGGGTATTAATATGTATAATATTAATTTCTATATATCTGCGGTTAAATTCTCAAAAAACTCAGATTTTAGAGCCAAACAACTTTTTTCAAGTAAATGAAAATATTAAAATCTCATCAGTTATAAAATTCTTACTATCTGGCGTGGGTTTTGTTGTAACGACAGTTGGATTAATTGCAATTATCGCACCACCCAATAACTGGGATTCTATGGACTATCACATGAGTCGTGTTGCTCATTGGATAGAAAATCATAGTGTTGCTCATTATCCAACAAGTTATACTCCACAGCTATATCAAAACCCTTGGTCAGAATTTGTAATTTTACATTTTCAAATTCTCAGTGGTGGTGACTACTTTGCTAACTTAGTTCAATGGTTCAGTATGATTGGCTGTATTATTGGAGTGTCATTAATTGCCAAACAACTCGGAGCAGATTTACGAGGTCAGGTTTTATCTGCGGTTATAACTGCAACAATTCCTATGGGAATTTTGCAAGCGTCTGGTACTCAAAATGATTATGTAATTGCCTATTGGGTAGTGTGTCTTGCCTACTATTTGCTATCAACTATCGAAGCCAAAAATAGCAATATTTGGACGAGTTCATTCAATATTGGCAGTAGCACCGGATTAGCTATTTTGAGTAAGGCAACTGCTTATTTTTATGTCTTTCCCTTCTTAGTTTGGTTTGGCTTATACCAAATTAAACGTTTGCGTTGGCAAGTATGGAAGCCTGCTTTGATGGTAGGAAGTATATCTTTATTACTTAATATTAACCACTATTTACGTAATTATAATTTATTTGCTTCACCTCTTGGTGAACCAGGTGAATATAAAAATGAATTACACGGTATTAATATACTTTTTTCTAATGTTATCAGAAATCTGGCATTGCATATAGGCACACCGATTGGTTTATGGAATGGAATAGCAAATAAACTAATTAAAATCATACATACATTGATCGGTGTAGATATTAGCGACCCCCGGATAACTTTTTCCAAAACATTTTTTGTACCAGGAGGTTGGTCAACAATTGGGATATCTGGTAATGAAAACGGTGCTGGTAATTTTGTACATCTAGCATTATTAATTACATGTATCACTATTTTAATTGCGCGAAAATCCATCCGTAAAGACAGTTATCTAGTTGCTTATTTTCTTGCTACCATATTTACATTTTTGATGTTTTGCTACTTAGTCAAATGGCAAGCTTGGAATAGTCGTCTTCATTTAACTTTTTTCGTACTAATTTCTCCCTTTTTAGGGATTATTTTATCTAAGCTGAAAAAGCAAAAAATAGCAGTTTTTTTAGTGACATTTTTGCTCATATCATCTTTGCCGTGGCTATTTTTTAATCGATATAGACCTATCATTGATAGCAACAATATATTCCAAACCAGCAGAATTGAGCAGTATTTCAGTAATAGACCATACCTCAAAGGTACTTACACAGGAGCCGTTGAGTTTTTAAATTCAAAAAAATGCTCTAATATTGGGCTATTAATGGGAAATGATCCTTGGGAATACCCTTTGTGGGTACTTTTACAGCAAAATAATCAAGAAGTAGTTAAAATTCAACACGTTAATGTCACTAATATTTCGGCAACTTTAGAAAAAGAAGATTCCTATAAAGATTTTCAGCCTTGTGGGATTATTGCAATGGAAACTAAAAAAAGTAAACAAAATAAATCTTTAGAGGTTAATTTTAAAGGTAAAACTTATACTCGCTCTTGGGATTCTCCAGAACTTGGTGTATTTATTAAGTAGAATTTGATTTCCAAGATTATAAAATTAAGGTTTAGTGAGAAAATAATAAAATAATGCTGACAAAAACTGTTGTTGAAAAAATTCTGGAACATGCCTTGATGGGGTACGACTTATCTCCCGAAGAGGGAGTAGTATTATTACAACAAACTGACCCAGAGGCGATCGCAGCAATACGTACTACATCCGACACACTCCGCCACACTCAAGCAGGCGATACTGTCACCTACATAATTAATCGTAATATCAACTTTACTAATATTTGTGAGCAGCACTGTAGTTTTTGTGCTTTCCGTCGAGATGATGGTGATGTCGGTGCATACTGGTTAGATTCGGCACAAATTTTGGAAAAAGCGACAGATGCAGTGCGACGGGGTGCGACGGAAATCTGTATGCAGGGTGGGTTAAATCCACAAGCGCAAATAAATGGTAAATCTTTGCCCTACTATCTCAAGGTAGTGGAAACCATCAAACAGGAATTTCCCCAGATACATCTGCACGCTTTCTCTCCCCAAGAAGTTCAATTTATCGCCAGACTTGACGGACTCGAATATGCTGATGTGATTATTGCTTTGCGCGATGCCGGAGTTAATTCAATGCCGGGAACAGCAGCAGAAGTATTAGACGATGAAGTTAGGCGGATACTGTGTCCAGAGAAGATTGATACAGCCACTTGGCTAGAAATTGTCAGCACCGCTCACAAATTAGGACTGCATACTACTAGTACTATGTTATCTGGGCATATTGAAACCCACGAACAGCAAATCGGACATTTAGAAAAATTGCGATCGCTCCAAAAAACCGCCATCAATCAGGGATATCCAGCAAGGATTACCGAGTTTATTCTATTACCCTTCGTAGGTCAAGAAGCCCCCAAATCTTTACGTCGCCGTGTCGGACGCGATCAACCAGTTTTAACCGATGCATTGCTATTAGGAGCTGTAGCGCGAATTTACTTAGGTAATTGGATTCCCAACCATCAGCAGAGTTGGGTAAAACTGGGGCTTGCAGGTGCGACAGAAGCCTTAGTTTGGGGTTGCAACGATATCGGTGGCACATTGATGGAGGAGCATATTACCACAATGGCAGGTGCTTTGGGTGGTACATGCATGGAAGTGGAAACTTTAGAAACTGCGATCGCTTCTTTAGGACGACCTTACCAACAACGAGATACCCTATATCAGAAAATTAGGAATTAGGAAAAAAATTTCTTTTCAATCTCCTTACTCTGCGTCTCTGTGGTTAAATAAATTACTTTTAAACCGCAGATTCCCAGACAGATCAGAGATAAAAAATAGATTTTACGAGTCAGCTTAAAAGAGCTAATCTTCAATATTTAAGCGATTTAATCTTAAGCTTGTAGGTAAGATAATCCTTGCTCAGTGTTAGCAAGCTCTAATAATTTAGAGGTGGAGCACTATGAGAATTTTGATAGTAGAAGATGACGATCGCATTGCCAAGCCATTAGCTGAATTTTTAAGAAGACAACACCATATTGTGGATATAACAACCGATGGGTTGGTAGCTTGGGAATGGTCACAATCAGCATTATATGAGCTAATCTTATTAGATTTAATGCTTCCTAAATTAGATGGAATAACTCTATGTAAACGTTTACGCGCTGCTTCATCTAATATTATGATTTTAATGCTGACGGCACGAGATACAACAGGCGATAAAATTATCGGACTTGATGCTGGTGCGGATGATTACTTAGTGAAGCCATTTGAATTAAAAGAGTTAGCAGCACGCATTAGGGCTTTAGCTCGAAGAACTCCAGAGATTCGTCCCCAGATATTAATCCACGGTGATTTGCAACTAGATCCAGCAACTCAACAGGTTACTTATGCAGGAAGCATCATATCATTAACTCCTAAAGAATATATGATATTAGAATATTTTTTCAGAAACCCAAATCAAGTTATCACTCGTTCGGCAATTCTTGATAAATTGTGGGATTTTGATAAATCTTCGGGAGAAGGAAGTATTAAAACTCATATTACAAATTTGCGGAATAAACTTAGAGCATCTGGAAGTTCCGAAGATTTGATTGAAAATATCTATGGCATTGGTTATCGTCTAGGACATACAGCAGATTGCAAGTAAGTGAGGTACAGCAGGACTGATTCATCAAACATAAAGAGTTTCTTTCTAACTCCTGCCTCCTGCCTCAAAACCCGTAACTTTGTACCTCATGTAAATGAAAACTGCTGTAAGTAAACTAACTTAAGATAAATATAATGCTAGTCATTTCTTAAAATAAAAATTTTACAGCGATAAATAATGTGTTTCAAAGAATCAGATATCGTTTGTTGTTGTCTTACTTAGTTGTGTCTGCATCGCTGCTGGGAATATTTGCGATCGCAGTCCGATTTGCTTTCACTCGCAGCTTGACTGAACAAATCACAGATAAACTCATAGCAATAGGAAAAGGTGCTGCTGCAAATGTCGAGTTGGAAAAAGGTCGCCTGACAGTTGAAAGTGACTTTCGTCCACAAGACTTAATTGCTTCTCATCAAGCTTTGCAGTGGTTTGATACTCAAGGAAATTTGATTACCCAACAGGGAAAAAATGTTTTAACTTTACCTTTTTTACCAAACAAAATAGTACAATTTCAGACTGGTAAAATCCCTATCCAAGCAGTAAATGTACCAATTATTGCTAGCGATAATGGTGAGCTAGTTGGGTATGTGAGGGTAAGTCAATCTTTAGAAGAATTTGATGAAACCCTTCAAAAATTGGATTGGGGATTGAGTGGTGGGATTATTATAACTTTGGTTCTGAGTGGTATTGGCGGAATTTTACTAACTCATCAAGCAATGCAACCCATTGAAGAGAGTTTTGAAAGACTCAAACAATTTACTGCTGATGCTTCCCACGAACTACGCAGTCCGTTAATGGCTATCAAAATTAATGCTGAGTTACCGCTGGAATATCCAGAAGAAATAAGCCCAAAAGATGCAGAAAAATTTCAGGCGATCGCCAACGCTACCAACCAAATGACTCGCCTCACAGAAGATTTACTGATGTTAGCACGCACTGATAGAGTTTCCAATCAAAATAGGGATACTCTCAATTTAACGTCAATATTAGAGAACCTAATCCAACTGTATAAACCTCAAGCTGAAGCCAAACAAATTAACTTTAAATTTCAATTAATTGCTAATCTTCAGCTAATAGGTGATTCAAGTCACTTAACGCGACTGTTTACTAATTTAATTGAAAACGCAATCTACTATACACGATCAGGAGGCGTAGTAGAAATTAAAACCAGTCGTATCGGTTCCCACCTTTATATCAACGTGCAAGATACAGGTATGGGAATTGCACCAGAGAATATCAATAAGGTTTTTGAGCGTTTTTGGCGAGCAGATCAATCTCGTTCTTATTGGTTAGGTGGTTCTGGTTTAGGACTAGCGATCGCTCAAGCGATCGCCCAAAATCACGGTGGATTAATTAGTGTTATGAGTCAATTAGGAGTTGGTAGTTGTTTTACTGTGCGTTTACCAACTTCTTAACAATTTGATTTTAAGTTCCCTACTTACTTACCATCATCATTTGTTTCGCGATCGCCATCACTAGTTTCTTTAACTTGAATACTACTCTTGGGACGAGTAACTTCATTTTTCTCATCTTGTTGATTGGCATTTTCAGCGTAGAGAACTTTGCTATTACCAGCATCGACCTTAACATCTTGCTGACCAATTTCTACAGAATAAACTAAGTTGCCATCTTCATTTTCGAGTTTGACACTTTTTGCCTTACCTCCCACAGATACTTCAACTGCTTGTTGTGCTTGTTGGGCTGTAATTTTAGCTAGGGGTTGCAGTTTTGCCGCTTCTTGTGCATCGTCGTTTGTTTCACCGTCACCATCGCTAGCTTCAGCAACTTTAGTAGCAAGATGATGGTGAGGCACAATTGCTACGAAAGATTGTGGTTGTTTTGCAGAAACAACTCTCGACAATCCAGCCAATCCCAAAGTACCAACAAAAGCTGCTGCCAAAATAATTTTTGTTGAAGTCTTCATACTTGTAAAATCCCTTGAAGTTTGGGTTTGTATTTCCACAATAGGTAATAAAAGTCAAGAAATAGTCAAGATTGGGTTGAATTCAACAAATTTAATATCAACTGGTGAAATTAATTTTTAATGAGATATTTCAGTTATTCCTAGTGCCTATATTAGGAAAAAATTACTTTTTCAATGAAATCTTGACTATTTCTTGACTTTTGCTGTGTAAAGTACAATCATTCAGCAATTTCTGACAAGACAGGTAACTTTAAGATGTGATGTAATCTCACTTATATGGAAAAATCATGAAGGAAAAAGATTATGAATAAAATTTTAAATAGGGTTCCAGAGGTTACAATTTACTTCTGGATTATTAAGGTTTTGGCAACCACAGTAGGTGAAACCGCAGCAGATTTTCTGTCAGCAACCCTGAACCTTGGTTTAGGCATTACATCTTACATTATGAGCGGTGTGTTACTGATTGCGCTGTTGAATCAGTTTAAGCTTAAACGTTATGTTCCAGCAAGTTTCTGGTTTGTGGTTGTTTTGATAAGTATCGTTGGCACACTGATCACTGATAGATTAGTAGACGAGCTTGGAGTTAGTTTGGTAACAACTACTGTAATTCTTAGTGTTTCCTTGTTGGCAGTTTTTGCGCTCTGGTATTTAAACGAAAAGACATTAGCCATGCACTCCATCAATATAGCTAAAAGAGAGCTTTTTCATTGGGTAGCTGTTTTGTTTACCTTTGCTTTGGGCACTGCAACAGGAGACCTATTAGCAGAGTATTTACGGCTGGGCTATGCACAATCAGCGCTGATATTTGGCGCTTCAATTGCAATTATAGCGAGCGCTTATTATTACTTGTGGATGAATGCAGTTTTGGCATTCTGGTTAGCTTACATCTTGACTCGTCCACTTGGAGCTTCTATAGGTGATTTACTATCCCAATCTCCTACAAATGGTGGTTTTGGTTTTGGTACTGTCGGAACCAGTATACTTTTTCTTTCTATAATCGTCAGCCTAGTTATTTACTTAAGCCTTAAGCACAAAAAATTAGCTTTACAGCCAATTGACCGACAAGACTAATTAGCGTCTAGTTAATTTAATGTCATGAGTGTTAAAAACGATGACTTACTATTTTTTATTGTGAAAAATAAATGAACAAAGTTGCAAAAGTTACAATTTTTTTCTGGATCATGAAGATCATCGCCACGACGCTCGGCGAGACGGCAGGTGACTTCATCTCAATGACTCTTGGGCTGGGATATTACATAGGCTTTGCCGTAACGTTCGCCATTCTGGCTATTCTCCTATTTTTTCAAATTCAATCCGACAGATATCGTCCAGCCCTTTACTGGGCGGCCATCATTGCAACAACTACAGCCGGAACCGAAGTTTCAGACTTGATGGATCGATCTTTCGGGCTGGGCTATGCAGTGGGATCGCTTATTCTGGTAGCTGGTCTGTTGAGTGTTCTTGCTATTTGGTACTACCGAGATCGGGACCTTAGCGTTTATCCGATCATAAGGAAAGACGCAGAGACTACCTATTGGCTGGCCATTGTATTCTCCAACAGTTTGGGAACGGCCTTTGGTGACTTTCTGACAAGCAACTTGGGACTGAGCTATATCCAGGGCGCATTCGTGACGGCCAGCGTCATTGGTGTTGTCATAGCCCTTCACTACATAACAAAGTTGAGTGATATTTTCCTATTCTGGCTCGCGTTCATCTTCACGCGACCCTTCGGAGCGACCTTCGGAGATTTTTTGACAAAACCAGTCAAAAATGGTGGTCTATCACTGCCAAGGGGTTATGCTTCGGCGATCGCCTTTATTCTACTAGCAGTTGTGTTATTCTTTTCCGTGCGAAAGGAGAAAAAAGTGCGTCACCCAATTGAGTGATGCTTTTAAGCATAATGAATAAAATTAAAGTATGCTCCGACAAATTTCTAATTTCTGGTTGCGTCATATACATCCTCGTTTGGCTCCCTTAATTGCCACAATTGGTATTGTTGGACTTGCCAGTTGTCTCCTCATCCTTTTTGTTTTAGCAAAACTGGCTGAAGAGGTTTTGGAGCAAGAAGCTTTTGCATTTGATACTATTTTTCTATTATGGCTACATCAGTTCGCCAATCCAAATTTAGATAATTTAATGCTGTTTATTACAAATCTTGGCAATCCTAATACAGTGGTTATAGTTGTAGGCGTTAATGTCTTGTTACTTTGGTGGCGACGTTACCAAGAAGAAGCGAAAGTTTTTGTACTTGCTTGTCTAGGAGGGTTAATTTTAAATACAGGGCTAAAGTTGTTTTTTTCTAAACATCGCCCAGAACTATGGCATCAATTGATTTCTGAAAAATCTTTTAGTTTTCCTAGTGGTCACGCACTAGGTTCTATGGTACTTTATGGTTTTATCGCTCACGAATTGGCAAATCACTATCCTCATTTTGCCAAAATTATTTATAGTTTGACAGTTATTTTAATTGCTGCTATTGGTATCAGCCGCTTATATTTAGGAGTCCATTGGCCCACAGACATAATTGCAGGTTATGGAGTCGGTTTTTTGTGGCTGATGATATGTATTACGATACTTAAATTGCAAAGATTGAGGTAGAAAAAGCTACTTGCTTAAATCCGATCAGCCTCTAATTCTATAACTTCGTAGAGAAGACATCGCCATGATAATTGTCCAATTAGATTTTTAATAACCCGATTTTTGTGCCCAAGATGCTTGTAGAGCGCCTTTTATGCTATAAAACAGCCCTCTGCTTACTCCCATATTCTCCACTCCTCACTGAATTGATCCCCAAGTTACCAATCCAAGATAGGATGGACGTTGATTTACGTATTCTTTTACTTAATGCATTATGAAACGCTATTGGTCGCGTTTGCTTGCGCTGGTTTTGGTTGTATCTATCGGCTTAATGGGTTGTTCTGGTAGTCCAGATAGTTTGACTGGGGATTATCGTCAAGACACCTTGGCTGTGGTCAATATTATGAGACAAGCTTTGGATCTTTCACAAGATTCGCCAGACAAAGCAGCAGTTCAAACAGAAGCGCGTCAAAAAATTAATGACTTTTCCGCTCGCTACCAGCGAGTTAACTCTGTTTCTGGTCTTGGTTCCTTTACAACCATACGAACAGCCCTCAATTCCCTAGCTGGACACTACAGTTCTTACCCAAATCGTCCTGTACCCGAAAAACTCAAAAATCGTCTAGAGAAGGAGTTAGAGCAGGTAGAGACGGCGCTGAAGCGTGGTGGTTAGCTATTAACTATTGCTTATTCCATCATCAATAGCCAAGAGTCAAAATTTTTGACTCTTGGCTATTATTGTCGAATTTATATAAACCTGAGCTTTTAATTTTTAACTATGTTAACGTGAGTCTCTGTTGGAGGCGCACCTTAATCATTGGTGTCAACTTAACATGAAAACAAGTCTAGAACTAGCTTTCAGATTGCCTCGTTCCCAGTCGGAGACTGGGAATGCTCGTCGTTGAGGCTCCGCCTCTCGAACTTGCGGCAGAGCCGCTTTTGAATTGCATTTCCAGCCGGAGGCTATAAACGAGGTTTTAAAGGAGTTTCAGCTTAAGTTGACACCAATGCACGTTAATATAAGCCGATGCATTGGTATCAAAGTATATTGCCAAATTTAATTCACTACGAATTAACGAAATACTGTATCTATGTAAAAAATATTACTATTTTTGTCAGATTTTCTCTAACTAAGGTAGGAGCAGAATCTAGCCAATAGTAGACTAAACTTGCCCTGTATTCAGGTATTCTCTAGCACCATTTATACGTTTATGTGTTTATAAAAGAATACGGCAACAGAAATATGTTCTTGGGAGTCTTAAAAAAATAGGTTTCAGAACCCTTGCTAGTTAAGTGTGTAATTATATACACATTTTCAATAGTTTTCTGATTTGGGATTGATTTGAAGTTTGAATTTGTTCATCTACTGCTAGGTATGTCTAACCGTCCCTTGAACTTTATAAGATCGATATTATTTTGGCGGCGCTTATTCGCTGTTGTTTTCACTAGTAGTTCGTTGCTTTCCAACTTTGGGAGCGAACCAGCAAGGGCGCAAGTGAGTGAGTATTGCCAGTTATCATCAGCGGCAGTGCAAGAAAAAGAAAGCTTACGTTTGTCAGCCCTTAAAGGCAATGAAAATGCTCAAACGCGTTACCAAAATATGCTACAAGAGCAGGCACAGAAATTACAGGAGTGCCGGACTCGGACTTGGCCGCAAGTTCAAGCTATTTGGTTGCGCTTGTATCCTTGTGACATTCAGCCAGGAACAATCGATCAGATTATGGATCGGATTGTGAATCGTGGCTATAACCAAGTTTATGTAGAAGTATTTTACGACGGGCAGGTTTTATTACCAGCAAAAGCTAATCCGACAGTTTGGCCTGCCGTGATTCGCACTCCAGGGGCAGAAAACACTGATATACTCGCCACAGCAATTAAAAAAGGTCGGCAACGTGGTTTGAAAGTCTACGCCTGGATGTTTACCACAAATTTCGGCTATACTTACGCCCAGCGTCCAGATAGAGAAAGTGCGATCGCTCGTAATGGCAAAGGTCAAACGAGTTTATATGTTGTAGACAACGGCTCTCAAGTATTTATCGACCCCTACAACTTGCAAGCAAAACGCGACTACTATCAATTGGTACAAGAAATTTTGCGTCGTCGTCCAGATGGCTTGTTATTAGACTATGTGCGTTATCCTCGACAAGCTGGAAGTGATTCCATCGCCACTAAAGTTTCAGATTTATGGCTATTTACTCCTGCAACCCAAGAAGCTTTATTTAAACGGGCACAAAATTACAAAGGGCTGGAGTTGATTCGCCGCTTTTTGAGTAAGGGATTTGTCACTGGTGGAGATATAACCGAAGTCGATAAACTTTATCCCCAGGAAGGAGAACCCCTCTGGCAAGGACGCCCTCTTCCACCAGAAAAATCAATCCTGCCTGCAACCGATAGACAGCCGCTTTTACAATGGGAGTTGTGGCAGCTTGCCGTTGCCCACGCCATGCAAGGAATTCTAGATTTTGTCACCATCGCTAGTTACCCAGCAAAGCAGCAAGGTATTTCCACAGGAGTGGTATTTTTCCCAGATGGCAACCAAACTGTAGGACAAGGGTATGACTCCCGCTTGCAACCTTGGGATCGGTTCCCCACTACATTAGAGTGGCATCCGATGGCTTATGGAAATTGCGGTGATGTTAGTTGTATTGTGTCGCAAGTGCAGCGGGTTTTGAGTATGGCAAAACCAGGTACACAGATTATCCCAGCTTTAGCTGGGAAATGGGGAGAATCCATCAGTAATCGTCCATCCCTAGAAGTACAAATGCAGGCACTCCGAAAATTTGCCCCCCAACTTAAGGGAGTGAGCCATTTTGCTTATTCTTGGCAATATCCTGAGAGTGATAGCGATCGCAAATTCTGCCGAGTTAAGTAGACTTATTGTAGAAGTAATGAAGAGTGCTGAGTGTTGAGTAGCGAGTGCTGAGTATGGTTAAAAGGGGATTGAATTTCCCTTTCAACTTCTCAAATCACACGCAGTCATAATTACGTATAGTGTGCCGCGAGTCGTTGGAATGCCGACGGTGCTGGATTATCTGCGAGGTGCTGGCGGATCACCTCAGCACACGCACCTGGGCTTAACAACGAGGTATCAACTTCCAGGTCATAGATGCCAGGGATGTGGACTTCACGTTGCCATAACTGAACCGGATGTGGTATCGGGGAGTCGGCTGTACTTCCCACCTTCCACCCCGTTTTTTGTCGTCGTTCCATAATAATCTCGATGGGGCAGCGAACACCTACAAACAAAACCGGCAATCCGTTCAAACGTCGGGCACTATCAGCCAGAATGCCCCGCTCCATTGCGTAGGCATCATGGTGTCCGACATCAACCACAACATTCAGACCCAAACGACTATGGGCGGCGATGGACTCATACATAGCGCTGTACAGAATGGGAACCACGGGTTCAATATCCTGGCGTTCTCCCCCTGGACGCAGACCGATCCCAGGCAGGTATCGTGGGGGAGTCATTTGCATAAACCTATCGACACCCAAGTTCATCCATAGACCATCAAATGTCTCCTGGATAACTGCGACAATGCTTGATTTACCCGATCGCGGGACACCATTCAGGATGATAATCTGTCCTAGTTCCCGTGTCTGCCCCATAATCGCTCCTCGCGTTCTTGATAATTCCAGTTCATATAGTTAGCACGATTCAATCCCCAGTCCGCAAACTCAACTTAAAGCTAAGTCTTCTGGTGTATTACAGTTAAACAGCATTTCGGGTTCTGCCAAGGGCAAAACTTCTACCGGATATTGCCGCAACCACTGCTGAAACGATCGCCCCCCTTGGTTGATAAACTCTAAAAGTTGTGGCAAACAACGGCGGCGATAGAAACCACACAGAGGTTCCCAACCTTTGGGATGATGAGTTAAAGCTGCGATCGCATTATCTCCTACATCATCAAGTCTAGTTACCCATTCTTGCAACACCTCAACCCGCAATCTCGGTAAATCGCAAGCTAGCGACAGCACCCATTCTGTCTGTACTTGCTCTAATCCTTGAGCAAATCCAACTAAAGGCCCGTGGGCGAGGGATTCGCCAGATAAAGGTACTTCTCGGATAAATTGACAACCAGGTAAAAGCAAATCTTGATAGCGTTCTGGCCAGGGAGTGACAATATAAATAGTATCTGCACAACCTTTGGCGATCGCACAAACTCGTTGCAACAACGGCACTCCTTGAATGGGAATCAAGGCTTTGTCTTGACCCATGCGAGAACTTTTACCGCCAGCTAATACAATTGCGGTTAATTCGCTTCGGTTCTTCATAGTTATACATCGAATTTAGTTCTAAGGACTAAGTGCAGAATTTTGTAAGTTCGTAGCGAATTCCCTTAAAAAAACTCTGCGTACCTCTGCGCTTTCCTCTGCGTCCCTCTGCGTTTAAAAATCATCCTCTATTCTGACTTTTCTCTACTTGCTGCCATAAATGCTCTAAACTTTCTGCTGGTGCAAGGCACTTCAAACCTTGACAAACTAATCCAACGCTTCCCTCTGGTAAATCAGATATGATGGCAAACACAGCCGCCGGCAGAAACTTGGGGATCAGCGAGTTTATTTGCTCAGTTGTACTGCGAATCAAGGTAGAGTTACGATACCAATCTAAAGCTGTAAATAAACTAGGACAAGCTTGGGGAGCGCGATGCATTACGCTCTTAAAAGCTTTTAAACCAAGTTCCGCTAAATCTAAATAATCTAGATTATCGGTGAGTAGGGCGAGACGGACAAGGTTAGCGATCGCAACTCCATTAGCTGATGGTGTCGCATTATCTGCGTAACTACGTTCTCTGACAATTAAATCTTGACTAAAATCGCGTGATGTGTTACTATAACCACCTAATTCTACACTCCAGAGAAATTCGTTGAATTGATCTTGGATAGCGATCGCATTTTCTAACCATTGCTCCTGCTCAGGGTTGGAAGCTTGTAAATCAAGCAGAGCTTTAATAAACAAAGCGTAATCTTCAGACTGAGCTAAAACACTTGGTTCTCCTTGATAGTTGAGTCGCTGAAAACGCCCATCTACAAATTGATTTTCCAAGATAAAATTCGCTGCTCGTGCTGCTAATTCCAGATACAAAGGTTCTTGGAAAACGCCAGCAGCCTTAGCCAGACCGGAAATCATCAAGCTATTCCAGGCGACAATCATCTTCGTATCTGTCACCGAAGGAATGCGACCCGACCAATTAGTGGTTTTTGCTTCCTGGTTGTTACGAGCAGGGGGAAAAGTTTCTAGTGACTCAGAACTAACACCATAACGAGCGGTAAACAGCTTACTAAGCGAAGTTTCTAGCGTTGCACTCAGTTTGCCAGAATTCCTTCTTTGCAAAACATTACGTCCTTCAAAGTTGCCGCTAGAGGTAACAGTAAATTGCTGTTGTAATTCCGTTAATTCTTCAGGTGTTAACAGTTGTTGTAATTCGCTGTAACTCCAAACATAAAAAGCTCCTTCTTCTGGTTCTACTGCCGTGGGTTGGGTGAAGCTATCGGCATCTTGAGAAGCATAGAAGTAACCTTCAGGCGCAGTCATTTCCCGCTTTAGCCATTGTACAGTACCAGCGATCGCCCTTTCAAAGGCTGGCTCTTGTACTCCGGCACTCCATAAAGAAGCCAGATACTCCACAATCTGTCCATTGTCGTAGAGCATCTTTTCAAAATGCGGTACTGTCCAAGTTGGGTCAACAGTATAGCGATGAAAACCACCGCCTACATGGTCATAAATACCTCCCAGGGCTAAGTCTAGTCCTCGCTGGGTACAAACTTGCTTGCCATCATAGCGAGATTCAAAATTAAATCGAGTTCCCCGCAGTGCTAATTCTGTGTAGGGAATCATCGGAAAGCTATTGCCAGATTGACTAGGAGTAATTATGCCTGTACTAGTTTCCCAACCTTGGCGGAGTAATTCATGGTCTTCAAGCTCATCTGTTGTACCGTCTTGCAACACCGCAGACGTGAGCAGAGACTCAACAATCAAGGCTTTGCGTTGCTGTAAATCTGCTTTTTCTGTATCGTAATAACGGCGAAGAGCTTGCAAGACTTGCAAAAATCCCGGACGACCATAGCGCGGGTCTACAGGGAAATAAGTACCAGCGTAAAACGGCACTAAATCTTCTGGAGAAAGAAAAATATTTAAAGGCCAACCACCTTGACCGCTCATCATCTGCAAAGCCTGCATATAGATGCTATCAAGGTCAGGTCTTTCTTCCCTGTCTACTTTGATGGGAAGATAATTGGCATTCATGTAGTCAGCGATCGCAATATCAGAAAAAGCCTCGCCTTCCATGACAGTACACCAGTGACAACTAGAATAGCCAATGGAGAGAAAAATCGGTTTATTTTGCGCCCTTGCAGTTGCAAGTGCTTCGTCACACCAAGGCCACCAATCAATGGGGTTTTCGGCGTGTTTACGGAGATAGAGGCTCTTAGCTTCAGCAAGGCGATTAGTCATGATCAAACGCAAATAGTTGCCTTCTTTGCTCAGTCTAGCCTGTTCCCAAGGGTGTTAGCCTAGACGGCTATCTACATAAGCAAGAAACCCTTGAGTTAGAAGGTAGCACTGGTTTTGATATCGCCTAAGTAAGTTTATGCAAAAAATTACAGGTTTGTAGTCAGCCAGCACTGACTACAAGGCAATAATCATTTAGATAACTGGGTTTATTTGCGCCGACTTACTTACACCTGTGCAACTTATGAAACATTCTTATTGAAAAGATCGCAACAGCAAGCTAACAATATTTGGTGGCGTTTCTTGCATAGGTGATGCTGTCTTTGTCTGAATCAAAGTATTTGGGCTAAGTCCTGCTATCAGATGGAGCAAGAAGGTGATGAGGGCGGCTTGTATAAGTTTTTCTAGCATGGCACGTCTCTCTCTGAGTGGATAGCATTTTCAATTAGGACTAGTTATTCTAAATACACCTCGTACTATCGACTTACCGAATCTAACAAAAATAACTTGATAATTGCGGAGGGAAATCCTAAAAAAATGTTTAAAATGTTACCGAAAATTAACATAATTCCCTAAGCAAGTCGGGTAGTAATGGCGCTCCGGGACTAGGGACTGGGGACTAGGAAGAGTTTTTTCTCTAGGAGACGCTACGCGAACAAAACTTGGGTAGTGGTCTGAATCCCCGAACAATTTTCCCAGTCCCCAGTCCCTAATCCACAGCCCCTTTTTAAATCGGGATATCTTCTTAGACAGCTTTTGCCGCTAAAAAGTGCCCTTAAAAGTTGAATCCATTGCAAAATGTGCTTTTACTCCCTCGTTGGATAAGGCAGAATGGGAAAGATTTACTTTTATCTACCTGGGAATAGTAGAGATAAACCCCAGTTTCGTGCCGCCACCGATAAAATGTATTTAAAGTAGCCACAAACACGCTTCCATGATTCCTATCGTTATTGAACAATCGGGTCGAGGTGAACGCGCCTTTGACATCTACTCACGGCTGTTACGTGAGCGCATCATCTTTTTGGGACAACAAGTTGATAACAATATTGCCAACTTGATTGTTGCCCAACTGCTGTATTTGGATGCTGAAGACCCGGAGAAAGACATTTATATGTACATCAATTCTCCCGGTGGTTCGGTGACGGCTGGTATGGGCATTTTTGACACTATGAAACATATTCGCCCTGATGTCTGTACAATTTGTACCGGATTGGCGGCGAGTATGGGCGCTTTCCTCCTCAGCGCGGGTGCTAAGGGTAAGCGGATGAGTCTACCCCATTCTCGGATTATGATTCATCAACCTCTAGGCGGCGCTCAAGGACAGGCGACTGATATTGAAATTCAGGCGCGGGAAATTTTGTACCACAAGAAGCGGCTAAACGACTATTTAGCTGACCATACAGGTCAACCAATTGAGCGGATTGCTGAAGATACTGAACGTGACTTTTTCATGTCGCCAGAGGAAGCCAGGGAATACGGTTTGATTGACCAAGTGATTGACCGTCACGCCGCCGGTAGCCGTCCAGCCGTTGCGGTTCTTAATTAATAGTCACGATTGTAAATGATGATTTACCACTTTAAATTCTCTTAAACCACAAAAATAACCCCTCTTTACTTATGAAGAGGGGTTATTTTGGGAATGGATGGTCTGCTCAAGTACTTAATACCGATTTGGACAAATGAATAACTAAAATCCCGCTATTGGGTTTGGCTGAGATTGTAAGTATTTGAGGAATTCATGTAATTCTTCTTCAGTAAGCAAAGTACGCGATCGCTTACCGTAGACTTTAATCAGATGTTCTCGTCCCTGTTCTGGTGTCCAGTTTAAACGCTGAAGTTCGACATCTGTTTTAGCATTGAGCAATTACTTCAGAAAAATTCACAGTTTCCATAGCTTCGTTACTGTTTCAAGAGCCTATGTTATTAGTCATTAGTCCTTACAAATGACTAATGACCAATGACAAATGACAAATGACAAATGACTAATCAAAATCCCGCTATTGGGTCTGGCTGCGATTGTAAGTATTTGAGGAATCCGTGTAATTCTTCTTCAGTAAGCAAAGTACGCCCTCGCTTACCGTAGGTTTTAATCAGATGCTCCCGTCCCTGGTCTGGTGTCCAGTTTAAACGCTGAAGTTCGACATCTGTTTTGGCAATTACATCTGATAAATCCACAGGTTCAGCTTTCTTGTTTCTCTTTCCTTTCCCTGATGGGGTGGCGACATTTTCTTGAGGGCTGTAACTCCGGGGTGTAAATGGTGTGACATTATTGGCAGAAATTGCTGGAAAGGTTTGATTTTCTAACTGGTTATCAAAGGTTATTTCCAAGCTTTCAACTGGAGGATCAAATTCTAGCTCCTGGTTGGCAGTCACAGGAAAGTTTTGACTTAAATTCTGGCTATAGGTATCGTCATTTAGGGGCGCAGCATTGCTGTATCCATACTGTTCGTTACTGCTTGTTACTACTTCTGGTTTGATGTTCAGTCCTTTGGAGGGCGGCGTAGATATTTCTTTGTCGCTGACTGCTGACCACTGATTACTAACAAACTCCTCATCTTTTACAGAGGAATAGGCAGCAGGCTCATTTAATCCTACTTTGGTATTCAAGGAAGGGTTTTGCTGCGCTGGGGAAACTGGATTTGAGGTAAATGCCACTGATTCCTGTAGCGCATTATTAATACCCAAAACTATCAACGCCCTGGTTCTGGCTTGGTCTTCTGCTGCTTCTACTGTTTCGGCTGCTGCCATACCCGTAGCACGGGTTACGCCTTCAATTTGCACGCTTGCCCGAACAATATATTTTCCTTGAAAAATTTGCACTAATTCAGAAATCAGACTACCTTTGGGATACAAGCTCTGGAATTGAGCCAACATAATACTGCTACCAATCTAAAGGGGAATGGGGACTGGGGACTAGGGACTAGGAGTTTTCCAAGGGAGCAATGCTCTAACAGTGAGGTTGAGAAGCAGGGGAGGCAGGGGAGGCAAGGGAGAGAAATAAATAAGTGTATTTAGGATTATTCGGGTCGTAAAAAATACTAAAATTTTCTCTTCACTTCCCCTGCTCCCCGTGCCTCCCCTGCTCTTTTCACGATGATCTCACTTTTTTGCGTTGCTCCCTTTTCCAATGTCCAATGCCCAGTCTCTTTTAAAGTAATATTCTTGCTTTGCCTTGTGTCCTAATTGTAGCAGTAGGTGTTTTTTGACGAAACTTTTGGCTAGTGCTAACTTGTCTGGGTAGTCTTGCTTGCAATGCTATACTGATTACCCAAGTCGATATCTAGAACTATTTTCTGGAAGTGCGCTCTAAATCTACAATAATGGAGATAAGGTTCACCCTCGCTGCTTATTAAGCTGCTCACCTAATTGTTACCGATTCTACATGTGGGAAAATTGGGTTCACCGGCAGTTCCTCCTAGTTAAACATCAGAGTCTAATGGCGTAAAATTACCTTCACTCTAGACAATTAAACACTTGTAGTTTCCACGCCACTTGACGGCAGTTGCTCCACTTGGGGAGACCCCAAGACCGCACTGCCTCCTCCACTTGGGGAGACCCCAGACGCTCGCAGACTCGCTATCGGTTTTAGCGTCTCCCCTTCTCCCAAAGGAGAGGCTAACGCCAAGGGAGAAGACCTCCGGGTTCGGCAGTCCCCCAGACGCTCGGTCTGACGCTCGATGACTCGCTATCGCTGCGCCATCGCGCTTCGCGTCTCCCCTTGGGAGAAGACGGGGGCTGCCTCACCGCAGTGGCTCACCTGCATAGCGCTTTTGGGCAGCATGGATTCTCTAAACCCAGCTTCTCAAAAACCCGTCGCGTAATTACCTAGCGGGGCTAAATTCTAATCAGGCGTGCAATCTTAAGTTTGGTTTAGGTGAAGGGACTTGAATGCAGGGAAATTCTGAGAGCATCTTGCAGTGAGAAGTTCGTAGACACCCAGAGTTGTCCGTGGGTCGGCTTCCTTTGCTCGAAACTGTGGGAGTATTTTCCCGCTTTTGCTAGGTCGGGCTTCCTTCTCTTAGAACTTAGGAAGTCTTGCTTCAGGGCAATTAGTTTCAACTTATTTCTGTAAGCCGTGAGGGTATACAGGAAAGAACCAGATTAAACAACAAATGATGTTTTGACCAAAGGTCGGTTCACTGCATGGAATTTTCAATCGCTACACTCCTTGCCAATTTCACCGATGATAAATTGGTAGCTCGGAAGGTTTTAGAAAAGAAGCTTGGCTGTGAAGATGAAAAAAGTTTACAAAAACTTCACATTGCCTTAGATGTTCTCGAAAAAATCGGTATTTTAGTGAAGGAACGGGGCAAGTACCGCCGTGTCTCAGAAGAGGGAATAATCGAGGCAAAACTCCGTTGTTCTAGTAAGGGCTTTTGCTTTGCTATTCAAGATGTAGAAGGCGCTGAGGATATTTACATCCGCGAAAGTCATCTGAGTAATGCTTGGAATGGCGATCGCGTTTTGGTAAGAGTTCTCAAAGAAGGCAGTCGCCGTCGCTCTCCTGAAGGGGAAGTAAAGCTGATTCTGGAACGTTCTAACCACACGTTACTGGCACGAATTAAGCAGGTGGAAACAGGTTTCCGGGCTGTGCCTTTAGACGATCGATTGCTGTTTGAACTCAAGATCCAACCTAACGAGGCAAAGTTAGAAGAAGCGATCGATCACCTGGTTCATGTGGAAGTTTTGCGTTATCCGTTGGCACAATATCCTCCCCTCGGTCGAGTCGTGCAAATCCTCGGTAGCGATGCCGAAGCTGCTGCTGATATAGATTTAGTTACGTGCAAACACGACCTTTCCCGGACTTTTCCAGATAATGTCGTTGAAGCAGCCGCCAGGTTGCCCAAAAAGCTGCTGAAAGCAGACCTGAAAAATCGGCTAGATTTACGTAATTTGTTTACTCTCACCATTGAAGGAGTAAATGGCGGCGACACCAAATTTATCGAAAACGCTTTTAGTTTAGAAAAAAACTTAGCCGGAAATTGGCTTTTAGGCGTTCACATCACTGATGTTTCTCACTATGTCCAACCTGATGAACCCCTAGATAGAGAAGCACTCAAACGCGGTAAATCAGTGTATTTGGGAGAATTGGTGTTGCCAATCTTGCCCCCAACGGTGGCAGAACGCTGTTCTTTAGTACCTGGGAGCGATCGCTTAACCATCTCTTTTTTAATTACCATTGATCCCAAATCGGGAGAAGTGTTGGAGTGGGAAATTCAACCCAGTGTAATCAATGTAGAGACTGCACTAAGTACTGAACTTGCTCAAGCAATTCTTACAGGTGAATCTCAAGATGAATCTCCCCAGGTTTCCCAAATACTGCAAGACCTCCAAGGCTTGCAAACAGCTGTGAAACAAGTGCGGTTAACTCGTGGTAGCCTTCAGTTAAATCTACCGCCTAGCCAAAACGCCTATTATGATGAGGGGATTTTAGGCACTGTGGTGGTGAATGATTTACCAGTGCGATCGCTACTCACGGAGTTGGTACTGTTAGTTAACCAACTATTTGCAACTCACTTAAATGCCCTTGGGGTTCCTGCTATCTGGCGAGTCCAAGGCACTCCTGATGTTGAAGATGTCCAAGAAATGCTGAAATTGGCAGTCAATTTAGGCGTTGACCTCACACTAGATCCAGAAGTTGATATCCAACCCTTAGATTACCAACATTTGACCACAGCTTTTGCCGAATCTCCCTCTGAGCAAGTTCTTACCTACTTATTACAAGATACACTTAAACCGTCTGCGTACAGCACCACCAAAGGATCTCACTTTGGTCTGGCACTACCGCAATATGTCCACTTTAGCGCTCCCTTGCGGCGTTACCCAGATTTGCTGATGCAGAGAGTGTATTACACCCTACTCGAAAACGGGCGCGATCGCCGCAATACCCGTGTGAGAGAACGTGTCAACCTGCGCCACTCCTCCAGCCACGAGGAAATTAACTGGAACGTTTTACCCCCAGAATTGCAACAAGAATTGCAAAGCGATTTGACTAGGGTAATTGTCCAAATCAACGACCGAGAAAAAGAAGTCCAAGAAGCTGAAGCTGATTTAGCCGGACTGCAAAAAGCCCAACTGATGAAGCAACGCATCGGTCAGGTATTTCAAGGCGTGATTACTGGGGTGCAATCCTACGGTTTCTTTGTGGAAATTGAAGTACCAGCCGCCGAGGTCGAGTCCAGCAGTAATCCGGGTGTGCCTTTGCGGGTAGAAGGATTGGTACACGTGAGTTCCCTCAAAGATGATTGGTATGAATATCGCGCCAGACAACAAGCACTTTTTGGTCGCAAAAATCGCGCTTCTTATCGATTAGGCGATCGCGTCGCCGTGCAAGTTAAGAGTGTCGATTACTACCGTCAGCAAATCGATTTGGTAACGGTTGGCAGCGATGGCGTAGCTAAAAATCTAACTGCCAATGATTCCAATGAAGAGCTTTCAGACCTCTATTTACCAAATGACATTGAGCCTGATGACCTAGATTCTTACTCTGATGATGAGTAAAATTAACTACGTTTTACGTGTCAAATAACACTAAGCCTTTAATTTTAGGCGTATCGGGCGCATCTGGCCTGATTTACGCTGTTCGCGCGATCAAATTTTTGCTAGAAGCGGAGTATAGCATTGAATTGGTCGCCTCTAAATCAACTTACATGGTTTGGCAGTCAGAACAGGAAATTCGGATGCCACCAGAACCAACCGGGCAAGAACAATTCTGGCGAGAGCAAGCTGGTGTTGCACTTGCGGGTAAACTACGCTGTCATCCTTGGAGCGATGTTGGAGCCGGGATTGCTAGTGGTTCCTTTGCCACTCTGGGGATGATGATTATTCCATGCAGCATGAGTACAGTGGCAAAACTAGCAGTTGGCTTGAGTTCCGATTTACTAGAACGGGCTGCGGATGTCCAACTCAAAGAAGGGCGAAAGCTGGTCATTGTCCCGCGTGAAACCCCTTTTAGCCTCATCCACCTACGTAACTTAACTTCTTTAGCAGAAGTTGGAGTTAGAGTTGTCCCCGCTATTCCCGCCTGGTATCACAATCCCCAAACCATCGAGGATTTAGTTGATTTTGTAGTTGCCCGTGCTTTAGATCAACTAGATATTGACTGTATCCCAATTCAGCGGTGGCAAGGTCGTCGCTAACGTCCTGAATGGATTCTATTGTAAATTTCACAATAGTCCTAAAAAGGTAATGATAGAGATGGCTGATAGTGTCAGTAGTCAGTGAACAGTAATTAGCGAAGAGTAATCAGACTGATAACTGACAACTGACAACTGACCACTGATAATTGACAACTGACAAAATTGCTATGGCTGTAATTCGCTTAATTCTATTGGTGGCAGTACTGGGAGGACTCACGCTGTTGTTAGTCCAAAATTTCTCACCTGCCCTATCGCTAGTATTTTTGGGCGCGCGAACTCAACCATTACCACTAGCGATATGGATTTTGTTCAGTACTACCACTGGTGCTTTCACATCTATATTGATTGCTACCTTATTCAAATTATCGAATTATTTTCCGGGAGGACAACGCCAAACCCCTAACAGGGCAACCGCCGCTTCAACTCGTACCAAGGCAACCCGGAGAGAAGAACCGACATCTCGTCCTGCCAGTCCTCCACCACCAGCTAGTAAAAAAGAAGAGCCTAGCAGTGAGGTATTTGATGATTGGGAGACAAATAGTAGTGGAGATGATTGGAACTTTGATGAAAATTCCGAGGAAGCGCCTACCCCTAATCCTCAAGCTCAACAGCCTAGAGATTCAACAACTTACGAACGTCAATCAGAAGCCAAAAGTACTTCTCGGTCTGGTTCAGTTTACTCCTATAGCTACCGCGAGCCAAAAAATACAGCTGCGGGAAAAACTGAATCAATTTACGATGCTGATTATCGGGTAATCATCCCCCCTCATCAGCCGCCGGCTACCAATCAAGCGGATGATGATGATTGGGAATTTTTTGAAGATGATGATGATTTTGAGGATGATGGTAAACGCCCCCGTCGGTGAGATATAGCAGGCTACATCTCTACTTAATGCCACACCGCTCTCTAGACTCCTGCTTGACCTTACCAGTCATGGCAGCTTCCTGCAAAGTCATGAAAGCATTAAAATCTTCCAGGTCATATCGGGTAGTCAACAGTTGTCGTAGTTGATCTTCAGCTTCCAGTGTCAAATAGCCAGTTGCTAAAGCTCTTTCTACAACGTCACGAATTCGAGTCATGGTTGACACCTCATTCATACTATATTTATTCATTCAGGCTTATTGGGGTGAAATATGCAGTAGTCTTTGTGTCGAAACTTCAATTTTGTAAGTTGTTTTAGAGCGATCGCAGCAAATAAGTCATGGTTTACACCTTTATCAAAAACATTTAATTGAGCAAGGCTTGTTATAACTGAACTTTTAGAAAAACCATACTGTCCTTTTAGAAACACAGTATTGTGTATACTTAAAATTATCCACCAGAGAAAAAACCCTGATTATTTAGATAGACAGATATTGTTTGGATAAAGTTTCAAACAAGCTACGTTAATTTTTTTGTTAAGTATCGCGATCGCTATCCAGCAATTACCAAGTTACCTCAGGAAATTTACTATATTCTTTACTAAATCATCATTTATTACTTATGAAAATTTCACAGAAGAATGGTTAATTTTTTGTACGAGTTACTTTAAATACATTAATAGCAGTAATAACAGCAGTTAATTCCGATCAAATAAGAGGTGAATTTGTATTATTTAAAAATAATTGAAAGTTATAAAAGTTATACGTAAATTTGATATCCGCAAAGGAAAAAGCCTTGAGATACGTTGAAAATAAATTTCTCAGAGGTTTAGTTTATGGTTGTATTCCTGCGGAAATTGCTAATGTCGCAGTTGAAAATCGTAGTAGCAATACTATGTAGAGTTATCTTTTGAATTGATTATATAATACGCGTAGGTATGACATTTTCATCTAAGTGGGATCGAATTTTTTGTATTATTTCGATTCTTTAGTTTTTCTTGCAGAATCGAAGGAGTTTGAGCCTGTACTTCTCTGATGAAGGCTTCTCTTTCTGCAATTTCTTGCCTGATATCATTTTGATGATCGTGGTAATAAGCTAGAGTAGCATAGACATCAGCTAAAGTGATACTGGGATAATGATCAACGATTTCGTCAGGGGAAAGTCCCATCCCTTCATGCCAAATCACAATATCTTGCACTCTAATTCGGTGTCCAGCAATGCGCGGTTTACCCCCGCACACACCTAGAGTAATTTCGATGTGTTCTGAGATTACTGGTATCTTAGACATCTTATCGAGAAACACTCCTATAAGAACAAATTATATTCTAATTATCAGCTTATTAGCGATCGCTTTTTCAGTCGCAGCTTAAGCCAGGCATTGCTTGAATACGCACGTATGAGTCGTTAAGTCTATAATTTGAAACTGTGACTCAAAACTCATAATTGGAGCGAATCGACTGGTGAGCAGCTTATTACAAGGAGTCAACCTGTACTTAATTGGGATTATGGGCGTTGGTAAGACGACAGTAGGGCGCTTACTAGCAAAGGAATTGGGTTATGGATTTGTGGATACCGATGATGTCATTGCCCAAGCGACAGGTAAATCTATCAATCAGTTATTTGCCCAAGTTGGTGAAGCAGAGTTTCGGCAGTTAGAAAGCGACGTACTTTCACAAATTTGTGCTTTTACAAAGTTGACTATAGCAACTGGTGGGGGAATTGTTCTGCGGCGAGAAAACTGGGGTTACTTGCACCACGGTTTGATAGTGTGGCTAGATGCGCCAGTGGATATAATTTACAACCGTTTAGCTGAGGATACCACAAGACCACTGCTACAAGACGTTGATCCTCAAGGTAAATTGCGATCGCTCCTCGAACAACGAACACCACTTTATTCTCAAGCCGATTTGCACATCATTGAGCGAGAAGGAGATAAACCTGAAGATGTTGCCAAGCGAATACTTGAGGGAATTCCTAGCATCCTGAAAACACAAGTTTCTCATTAATGGGGAATATCAAATTTAAAAAGGATATTTTTACTAACTGTGTCTGCAAAAGATATTTTTCATGAATCAGTTAAAAAAGCTTTGCAAAAAGAACAATGGATCATTACAAGCGATCCATTAAAGTTTAAATTTGGGGAAGTCAACTTCCAAATTGATTTAGGTGCTGAGAAAATAATTGCCGCAGAAAAAGGAAATGAAAAAATAGCAATTGAAATAAAAAGTTTTTTAAATCCCTCCGCAATTACAGATTTTTACTCCGCTTTGGGACAATTCCTTAGTTACCGTATAGCATTAGCAGGACATGAACCAGAGCGAGTATTATATTTAGCAGTTCCATTGGATACTTACAAAATATTTTTTCAACTTGAATTTACTAAAACTGCGATAAAACAGTATCAGGTGTTGTTAATTGTTTATGATCCGGAAAATGAGGTGATTGTACAGTGGATAAACTAGCAAAATATCAAGAGTACGTTAAAACATTGTTGACAAACTATGCCAGTGATGATGTCTCGGATAACAATGTAGAAGTCCAACTGATTTTAGACACAGAACGCAATCATTATCAATGGATGAATGTCGGTTGGCAAGGATTTAATCGTATTTATCGATGCGTGATCCATTTTGATATTAAAGATGGCAAAATCTGGCTGCAACAGAACTTAACCGATCGCAATCCAGCAGAGGAATTAGTGATGATGGGAGTAGCACGAGAGGATATTGTCTTGGGTTTACAAGCTCCATACAAGCGTCAGTATACAGATTATGGCGTAGCGTAGTGCGATCGCTCCTCTAACAACGAAGATCACTTTACTCTCAGCGAATACTTGAAGCAATTCCTAATGTTCTCAAAACACAAGTTTCTCATTAAGAATACTTAAGTTACCAAATTTTGCCCATCCGTAAGATAAACCCTGGTAATTCTGGATTACCCGTAACTGCTTCGGGATTTTCCAAAACTTCAACTTCTTGATTCGGACGGTAAATGTAGACTTTTCGATTCTGCCGATCAATTAACCAGCCTAGTGATGCACCGTTATCGATGTACTCCTGCATTTTCTCTTGTAATTTTATTAGGCGGTCGCTGGAAGAACGTAACTCAATCACAAAGCTGGGACAAATTGGTGCAAATGAGGCTTTTTGTGCATCTGTTAAGGTATTCCAACGCTCCAGTTCAATCCAAGAAGCATCAGGGGAACGCATCGCTCCATTGGGTAGCGTAAAACCTGTACTGGAGTCAAAGCCTATGCCAGTGCCATCTTGTTCAGTCCAATACCCAAGCTGTGCAGCAATGTTAAAGTTACGGTTGCCCGTATCTGAGAAAGCTGGTGGCATAATGATGACTTCCCCATTAGCAGTGCGCTCGATTCGCAAATCTCCATTGGCTTGGCAGAATTCGTAGAACTGCTCATTTGTCATCTGCACAAGAGAGGGGAAATTTACCGTTAGGGGTGTGCTTTCAGTTTGAATTAGCAGCGTGGTCATTTTCATTCCCTAGCTTCAGCCGAATGATTTCAATTTTAGAGGTTTGAAGGAGCGATCGCTTGCTTGTTATGTCGGGTAATCTGGCAACAGTGATTTATTTAGTATTAGTTATTCCCAACACTACCATCAGGCATAATAGTTGTACTGAAATATTGCTCCTTCCAGATTTGCACCATCTAAACTTGATATTGCAAGTCTTCAGGCATAACTTTTAATTCTTCAATTAGCCGCAGGGTAATCGGTGTATCCATATATATCTTGATAATTTTCGATTCGGCTTGCTAGTCTTTCTTTTATGGTGGTAAAATCGCAATTCCTTGTAGGTTAGGTGGAACGGAGTGTAACCCAACATTAAGCAGTTTATTTATAATGTTGGGTTCCGCTAACGCTATACCTAATCTTGTATCTTAAAAATAAGTTTTTGTAAGTGATACTTATACAAAAAGCTTATTTTGCTCTCGGCAGCCATGAGACATTGTTACAGGTTACAAAGTCTTCTACACTGACTGAAATAGGTTTTAACTCTTAACGGCGGCTCCTCATGACGGACAACGATTCTGAATACATCAGGCAAACTGAAGCTACTCGTGTGCGTGTACTAAGCGAAGCACTACCTTATATTCAACAATTCGCCGGTCGCACTGTTGTTGTCAAATATGGTGGCGCAGCGATGAAAGATAGCGCACTCAAAGACAAAGTTATCCGCGACATTGTATTCTTATCCTGCGTCGGTTTGCGTCCGATTGTAGTTCACGGCGGTGGCCCAGAAATTAACAGTTGGTTAGATAAGCTGGGCATCGAACCACAATTTAAAAATGGTCTGCGAGTCACTGATGCCGCCACAATGGATGTGGTGGAAATGGTTTTAGTTGGTCGAGTTAACAAAGAAATTGTCGCGCTAATTAACCAAGCTGGTGGATTAGCTGTAGGGCTTTGCGGTAAAGACGGTAATCTATTTACAGCCCGTCCCCAAGGTCAAGAAGGCATCGGTTTTGTGGGGGAAGTCAGTAATGTGAATATCAAGATTTTGGACACCCTTGCTAGCAATGGCTATATTCCGGTGGTGTCCAGCGTCGCCGCAGATGAGACGGGGCAAGCCTATAACATTAACGCCGATACTGTAGCCGGAGAAATCGCTGCTGCGTTAGGTGCAGAAAAGTTAATTTTACTGACCGATACCAGTGGAATTTTAAAAGATTACAAAGACCAATCTACTTTGATTCCGAAAGTAGATATCCGCGAAGCCCGCGAGTTGATTACCAATGGTATTGTTAGCGGTGGGATGATTCCCAAAGTGAGTTGTTGTGTACGATCGCTTGCTCAAGGAGTCCGTGCAGCACACATCATTGATGGTCGCATTCCCCACGCCCTATTACTAGAAATCTTTACCGATGTTGGGATTGGGACAATGATTCTCGGTTCGCAGTTTGCTTCCTAGAGGAAGAGATGCAGGGGAGGCAGAGGGAGTAGGGGGAACAGAGGGAGGTGAATATTAAAGACTCGTCCACGAGTAAAAAACGAATTTTAATTTAGACCAAATTACAGTTACAAATCATTTCCCCTGCCCCCTGCTCCCTGCCCCCTGCCCCTGCTCCCTGCCTCCTAACGCGGATAGGTAATAATAACCCGCGATCGCCCGCCACTAAATGGTGTACGACGCCATGAATTATTGATAATCACCGGATTAACTATGGTTGAGTCTCGAATTGACGGATTAACCAGAGTTGGATTAATTAGGGTGGAATTTCTCACATTTTGCCTGACTTGGGGATAGGAATAATCGCGGAAATGATTGCGTTGTGGGATTAATCCTGTTGCTGGGTCTACAGGCATAGGTGTGGGAATCGGGCTACCATAAATAAAGGAACCGACAGATGGCGACCGCCTGACTCCATAACCGCCATCAATCACGATCGCACGCTGGGCAGAAGCCGGAGCAATAGTTACACCCATCACTGCTAAAGTCATACCTGCTAAGAGCCAATTCAGTTGCGAATGCTTGATTTTCAACATAATTTTGCTCACCTGCATAAGATACCGGAATTTTTAATTAGAAAATAGTCGCAGCTACTTAGTTAAAATTTTAGAAGTTTATCCACTTTCAGATTGCCAGCTTTTAAAAAGATTCCAAAAAGATTGCTGATATTGGCAAAATTAAAATAGTGCTGATTTTTTATAGAAAACGTGAGTACAGAAAGTTTAGAAATTGCTCAAACCCTCTACGAGACTGGGAAATTTGCCTTTGAAAATGGGCAATACCGCGAAGCTGTAGAAAATTTAGAAAAGGCCAGTGCCCTGTTAGCTCGTAATTCTCGCCTTGGGGGCGAAGTAGAAATTCATCTGGTGACAGCTTATGAAGCGGCTGGACGCACAGATGATGCGATCGCTCTTTGCGAAAGACTCAAACGCCATCCCCATTTTGAAATCGGCAAACAAGCGCGGCAGATGCTTTACATCTTAAAAGCACCGAAGCTGAAAAGACCCAGCGAATGGATGACCCAAATTCCCGATTTAGGCGCATTATCTGATAATGAACTCAAAATTTCTATCGCTGCTAAACCTACTAAATCTTCTGTCCAGCAAAAGCCTAAACCTACGGAGCCAGAATTTGTTGACCTTAGTCAGGTCAATACCAGAGATAATCGCTTTATCTGGGTGGCGCTGATTGCTATCGGTTTAACCATCTCGTACTTGCTTTGGTTGAATTTTTCAGGAACCCCTAGCTGATAACATGTTGACTTTTGGGGAGATTTATGGTTTCAAATTCTTCAATTTTTGGAAAGATTTTCTTGTGGTTAATCAGACCATTCCGTTTTATATTTACACTGAATGGTCGAAATCGGATGAACCGCGTCTTTCCCATGCGAAATCCTATTCTATGGCTAGTGCTATTAACTTCACTGTTACTGACTGGTTGTGTTAAGTACGATGTGGGGCTTAACTTTGATAATTCAAATAGTGGTGAACTAGTACAGCATATTAAATTGGGAGAACGGCTAACCAGTTTTAGCGGCGATTCTGTATATGAATGGTTGAATAGCATAGAGCGCCGCGCCCGTCAACTAGAAGGAAAAACGCAGCGAGTTTCCCAAGAAGAAATCATTGTCACAATTCCTTTTAGTAGTGGTAGGGAATTGCAAGAAAAGTTCAACGAATTTTTTAACCCCCGTGCAAATCAACCCTCTGAGTCTGTGCAGAGCGAATCTGACTCAGAACTGCCGAAAATTGAATCAAACGTCCTCTTGGAGGAAAACAATTTTTTACTTTTAGTTAGAAATCGGTTAATTTATGATTTAGATTTGCGATCGCTCTCTCTAATTGCCAGTAAAGGTAACGTTCTGGCTAATGCTGGTTCAATTCTTGACTTAGAATTTAGCTTGAAGACTCCTTGGGGAGCCAAGAATATTCAACTCACTGAAACTGCAATTGAGCCAGAAAAAAATGGCAATCAATTAGTATGGAAACTCCAGCCTGGTGAGCTAAACCATATAGAAGCTATTTTCTGGCTTCCTAGCCCCCTTGGTATTGGTGGGTTGTTAATTATCCTGTTTGTATCGGGAGGATTGTACTTGAGATACAATTTCATGCCAGATCCCAGAATTCAGTTTCCTCCCAAAGCAGCAGCAATTCAAGAACAGTAGACTATTCATCTGTTGAATATTATCATTTAAGCCGATGAATAATGCATCGGCTTTTTTATACTTTATCCAGCTTTTTGTAAAAATGAGTTACAGCGAATTAGCCAAAGAAATTGTTCGTACTTCCTATTTGAAAGGCGAGTTTCGGTTACGTTCTGGTCAGGTATCTTCCCATTACTTTGATAAATACCAGTTTGAATCTAATCCTTTGTTACTGAAGCGGCTAGCTAAAGAAATGGTAAAAAAGATTCCCCCAGATACAGAAATTCTAGCAGGATTGGAATTAGGGGGAGTTCCTTTAGCGACAGCAATTTCATTAGAAATTGAATTACCAGTTGTCTTTGTTCGGAAAACAAAAAAAGAATATGGAACTGAAAAAATAGCAGAAGGAATTAATATTCAAGGAAAAAAGTTGTGTATTATTGAAGATGTTATTACAACAGGTGGTCAAGTTATAAATAGTACTGAAGCGCTACGTAATGAGGGTGCGATCGTGGACTTCGTAATTTGCGTAATCTGGCGCGGAAGTACACAAGACAATACTCTCGAAAAAGCTGGTATTCAAAAACTTGCTCTGTTTGATATGGAACAACTTTCAGTGTGGATGGAACTGTCTTAGAGAACTCCAAGAAATAAATTATCCAATATTGTGGGGTGGGCATCTTGCCCAGCATATAAGCTGGGCAAGATGCCCACCCCACAGGAGTTAATTGGATATTTTTTATTTGGAAGTTCCTAAGCAGATTAAAAAACCCTTGATTTTGCATTATTTAGTCCACGGAGGTGGACTTTGCTTGTGTAGCCGCGACTTCTAGTCGCCCGACTTATTAAGCTTAGAATTTCCTAACGGCGTCTGCTGCCAAAACCAGTTGAACGACGAGGGGCTGTACTACGCCCACTACCAAAGCCACTACCAGAATTGCGTCTGGTAGTGCTGGAGTTACCAGAAGGTCTTAAGTTACTGCCGCCAAAACCAGAACCAGAAGGACGGTTATTACCTGTAGTGCTACGCGGTGTATTGCGTACATTTGAATTTCCAGGATATGACCTTCTAATTGTCCCTGTATTACGGAACGCAGTACGGTTTGTTACGGCTGCGGGTGGCGCGTTGTAGCGAGTTTGGTAGTTTTGAACTGCTTGGCCATAGCTTCCGCCATATCCACCGAAGCCACTTAATCCTTGTCCTGATTGATAGACAGGGGGTACATAATACTGGGGTCTAAACAACAGACTACCAATTGCCTGACCCGCCAAGCTACCAGCCACAGACCCCGCAAAGGGTGCCCAGAAACTATTTTCTCGACGGACTACAGTCGTCTCTTGTTGTCCTGTTTGGGGATTGGTTTTATTTTCGGTAACGTTGTGGACGTACTCAAGTTTAAAGTCTTCCGTTAGATATAAAATCGGTTGTCCTTTTTCTACCTTCAGATAGGTTTTCTTACCCTGCTTTATTTCATCATCAGTTAACCGTGCCATTTGCAAATTTTCGGTTGAAAATGTCGGTGGCTTATTGTTAAGTAAAAACAAGCTGTACTCACCGCTTGCATCATCATAAGTAGCTTGTTGTATTTGATACTGTCCGTCACTCAGCTTAGTGGTATTAGAAGTTTGGTTAACGTTCTTAGCTGGAGGAGTAGTTTGATTTTCGCCACCACAGGCGACAGTTGTGATACACAAACTCAGAGCTAAAAAAACGGCTGTAAATTTACGTACTATGGTCATGATCATTGGATTATTGTCCTACCTCTGAGCTTAACAATTTCTCGATGTGAGTAGTAAGTACGGACTACCCAACAGATTACAAAGGAATCAATTCGGGATAATATTGCAACAGTTGATCGCTAGTGAGTTCATCGCCTAACTGTGCTGGCGAGAAATGCACCTGGATTGCCTGGAGCTTATGTTTATAGTGTAGGTTGATTAAGGCTTTCAAAGCTTCCTTGAGTGCCTGAACGTTAGAAAGGTCAGTTTCCAACTCTGGTACTTCTCCTTCATAAGCTACTGTAAGCATCACAATGACATTACGGGTTACAGGTATTGATAAAGGTTCATTCAATCCAGAGTCAGAATTGTAATTGGGTTCACTGAGATATCTTTGGGCAGAGTCAGTAAATAATTCATTGACATAATCACCCGCCTCGCCTTCACTCCAAAACACATCACCTTCGTTAGCAGCAGAAAGCCAATATTCATCATATTGCAGCAGGGTTTGGCTAATTTCTGCTAATCCTTCTCCCAAAACTTCTAAGTCACCATCGACATCGATCGCATCTCGCCCAGCACTATTTAATACTCCCAAAATTGGCGCTACTTCGCCTCCCCCTAAGTGCAGAAATAGGCGGAATACTACATAGCGGGTTCGACCGATCATTTTATTAAAAATGTTACTCATTTTCTTTTTCCATGTTTTTTTTCATTAGTCATGAGTCATTGGTCATTAGTTTAATACCCCATAACTAATGACTAATATAGTGAAATCCTTTAATGAAATCTATCACCATGTCTAAAGAAGGTAATATATATTTTGTTGGTTCACTGGATATATCATCATAAGCTGAAGCCTTGAGAGCAGAACGATTAATAAATCTTTTCCCAAAGTTGGGATGATCATGGACTATCAAAAGGTGAGCGCTGGAATTCGTTAAAATTATTTGAGTTGGGGCTTTACAAAAATTTAACTTTGCGGCAACTTCAATATTTTTTTTCACCTGTTTAATTGTTGTAGCCTGACTTATGGCTTGTTCTAAAAAAATATTTAATTGTTTCACCATATCGGGTGATTTTAAATCTTGGTTCCCAACAATTTGACTATTAATCATTTCCACCAGGCTGGAAATATTATTTTGAGTAGATGCGGCATCTAAAAAGGGAAGAATCACAATGTAAGCAGTGGAAAATAATGCTTCGTCGCTATCTACATGAAAAGTGAAAATAGTTCGACGACGACCACTTTCGATGCTTGGGGGTTGTTTTAGCCCTCGATATTCTTGAGCAATTTGGTAGTAAGCACCTGCGATCGCAAAATTGGCTTCGTGTTCTAATGCTGCATCAACTATAATCCTTATTGTTGGCGGTGTTTCGTTAAAAAAATCTCGTGACTCTTCAGAATGGAAGTTTTGGATAATGGAGCGATCGCCATTTGGACTCAGATCAACCCATTCACAAATCATCCCTTCGGTTTTTAAACCAAATCTGGAGGTAGCATAAAGCTTGGCTCCAGTTAAAGTTGCTCCTGTTAAGTCAGCACCAACCCATTCCGCTCTAATTAATTTTGCCTGAGTTAAGTTGGCGTGGACTAAACTCGTATTCGTTAAGTTGGCATTGCTTAAATCTGCGCCAATTAAATCAGCGCCGCTTAATTTTGCCCCGCTCAAATCTGCCCATCGGAGATTTGCACCGCTTAAATCTGCCCAACGGAGATTTGCACCGCTCAAGTCTGCCCCGCTCAAGTTAGCATGGCTGAGATTGGCTTGTCTGAGTTCAGCTTCTCGTAAATTTGCACCGCTTAGATCGGAACGACTCAGATCACTGGCATTTAAATTAGCCATCTCCAAATTAGCTCCCGTTAAGGAAGCACCTTTCAAGACAGTCTCATTCAAGTTAGCGTGACGGAGATTCGCTTGGCGGAGTGTCGCCTCTCGCAAATCGGCACTGGTGAGATCGGCTTCCAACAGATCAGCGCGACTGAGATCGGCACGAATTAACTCGGCGCGGATCAATGAGGCTCCTCTTAGTTGAGCGCGACTGAGATCCGCTCGAATCAAATTAGCGACGTTGAGACTAGCATTGTTCAAGATAGCGCTGCATAGATTCGCGCCACTTAGTCTTGCTACATTTAGCTTGGCATTGCTCAAGTTAGCTTCACTCAGATTCGCGCCACTCAGGTTAACTATACTCAAATTAGCATCCCTAAGATTCACACCACTGAGTTTGACCCCACTCAAGTTAGCTTCTGGGAGGTCAACACCACTAAAGTTTAAGACTCCTGCTGCATATTTTTCCAGTAATTCCTCTACAGTCATTGATGCTACCCCTTGGATGCCAACTTTAATAGTTGGTAAAGTCATAAAAACAGAATGTCAAAATCAAAAATGAATATTGGAATTTTAGGATTGGGACTGATTGGCGGATCTTTGGGTTTTGATTTGCGATCGCAAGGACATCATATCTTAGGAGTCAGTCGCCGTGAAGCCACCTGTCAAAAGGCAATTAGTCTCGGCAGTGTTGATGAAGCATCTGTTGATCTGAGTCTTTTAGCAGCCGCAGAAGTTGTATTTATTTGTACACCCCTAGCCCTTATTGTGCCCCAATTTGAACAGTTAATCGCTCATTTGTCTGTCGCTACAGTCGTAACTGATGTGGGTTCGGCGAAAGCACAGATAGTTAAGGAAATTTCTCCCCTTTGGGATAATTTTATCGGCGGTCATCCAATGGCGGGAAGAACAGACAATGGCATCGAAGCTGCACAACGGCATTTATTTGTCGATAAACCTTATGTTCTAACACCAACGACTGCAACACCAATTAGTGCAATTACAGTTGTGGAAGAAATTGTGCGATCGCTAGGAGCAAATATCTATTATTGTCAACCTGAGCAACATGACCGCGCTGTGAGTTGGATTTCCCATTTACCTGTAATGATCAGTTCCTCGTTGATTGCTGCTTGTTTGAGTGAAAGTGACCCCGATGTTTTGCAATTAGCCCAAAAGTTAGCTAGTTCCGGTTTTCGGGATACCAGCCGTGTGGGAGGCGGGAATCCAGAGTTGGGCGTGATGATGGCGCGGTATAATCGTCAAGCATTGCTGCGATCGCTGCAACAATATCGTCATCATCTTGATGAGTTGACTAACTTAATCGAGCAAGAAAATTGGGCAGTTTTAGAAGAAAAGTTTAAATCAAGGCAACAGGCACGACCTGATTTTGTTAAATAGTTGTTGGGTGCGTTAACGATAGCTGAACGCACCCATTTTTATATTTGGTGAGTTAATGATTGAGTTTGTTGGCTGCTTTTCTAGCAAGATAACTCTCCAGAGCTACTCAGGAATTCTAAGGAACGTGGATTAAATAAGATGCAAAACCTCATCCTGTCTCTAGCTCCACTCTCTTTTATAAGGAGAGGGATTGAGGGTAAGGTAAACCAGGGACAGAAATTGCATGTTATTTAATTCTTATTCCTAAGGATAAAATCTTTAAAAAATGCTACTCAACAGTTTGATAGCCACCAAACCGATGTACTATACAGATAAATTTACAAAAATCAACAATGGTAGAACGCCCAATCAAAAAATCGGAACGTCAGTCTCAAGAAAGTACTGACAAAAATTCCGAGAACACGGATTCTGTAACTCCGATTGAATCCAACCCCAAAAACTCAAAACCGAGCCGTAATCGCTCGGCTGATAAAGGGAAAAAATCATTAGGGGATGAAAACAGGCATCAGGGAAATCCTGCCCTAGCGCGTGGTCCAAAACCCGTTAAACCTCCAGCCCCCAAAGTCCAAACAGAAGAACTTGAAACCGAATCAGAATCCGTTTCTGAGGAGTCTCAAGAGTAGTATTACTATTGTTGCGTGTGATGTGGGAGGCTATAAGTATATCAAGACTGGGATTTCTGGCTTTGAAAGCAGCGATCGTGCCCCCCATCACCATTAGTACCGCAAGGCGGAATTAAAAATTAAAAATGAATACAACGTAAGAGTTTCATTGATTTGGAATGGGTGGTTTACTTGCGCTGTGCTGTATTAGGTTATTTTTAGCGATCGTATCATCTTACAGGTTTTCTGTATGTAAAATGCGCGGAAGGGTAGGTGTACAAATTCCACAGCCTCAAAAAAGTGCTTTTATCTCAACACCAGCGAGCATTTCACCCCATTAATGACTCGTTCATCATCCGCGAGATGTCTGAAAAGCTTACAAAAACTGGGTGTCAGCCTTCAATCTTTCCCGAAACTCTTCTCAAAGAAATTCTCTAATGCTATGATTGCTCTAGATTCGCGCAACCGCACCTTGAAAACTAAATATAGCTTGGCTTTCAGCCTGCCGCGATTGCAATTCATCAAAATCCCTATTAGGGATTGAAACGAACAATACCTGTTTTTTTCTTACCTGCTTCGTCAATTGCAATTCATCAAAATCCCTATTAGGGATTGAAACTTGTTCATGACAGTGAAGGATGCACTGCTGAAGAAAATTGCAATTCATCAAAATCCCTATTAGGGATTGAAACTTGTAAAGGGGACTGAGGACATTCTCAACAAATGATTGCAATTCATCAAAATCCCTATTAGGGATTGAAACCCGTAAGCCTGTTGCAGCGTTAGTGGCTTAATAAACATTGCAATTCATCAAAATCCCTATTAGGGATTGAAACAAAAATACTTCCAGCGTCGGTTTGATATTTTAATCTATTGCAATTCATCAAAATCCCTATTAGGGATTGAAACTCCCTTACCCGTTGCTGATAGTCCAAAATTTGCGCTATTGCAATTCTCAAAGTACCAATTAAGCGTGAGAGAAATTGCTTAATAGTAACTCTCTTTCCTCCCCTGCTTCCCCTACCTATATCTCAGCAGATGGCTTGCTTGTAAAGCTGATCCGTGGTTTGATTAAAATACGGCATCTGAATCAACTTAGTGTATTTTATTGACGAATCAATTATCTGAATTAACTTGTCAGCCACAAAGTAAATATAAAACTTTCCATGCCTATCCAAACCATCGGTATTTTAAGTCCTGGTGATATGGGACAGGCGATCGGAGCTGTTCTCAATCAACATGGATTGAAAACTATTGCAGCCCTAAACGATCGCAGTGAACGAACTCGGCAACTAGCAGCCGCAGCCAACATTCAAGATGTGGGTTCTCTCACGCAACTGGTAATTGAATCTGATGTAGTGTTATCAGTTCTAGTACCCGCAGCGGCTACCCAAGCAGCGCAGCAAGTAGCTGAGGCGATCGGTAATGTTGGTAAACCCATTCTCTATGTTGACTGTAATGCGATCGCACCCCAGAAAGTCATCAGTATCGGCCAACTCATTGAATCAGTTGGGGGAACATTCGTAGATGGATCAATTATTGGCCCACCACCGCGAGTTCCCAATCGCACCCGCATTTACACTTCAGGAAAACAAGCAAATCAACTCCTACAACTGCGGGATCATGGCTTAGATGTGCGGGTGATTGGTGATGAAATTGGTCAGGCTTCCGGGTTGAAAATGTCCTACGCCGCCCTGACAAAAGGACTTACAGCAATCAGCACAGAATTACTAATTGCAGCCCATCGTTTAGGTTTGGATAAAGAACTATGGGATGAAGTATCTAGTAGCCAACCAGAACTTGCCAGCATATTAACCCGTTCCATTCCATCGATGACACCAAAAGCCCATCGTTGGATAGGAGAAATGGAAGAGATTGCAGAAACCTTTAAAGAGTTGGGTCTAACAGAGCGCATTTTTTACGGAGCAGCCGACGTTTACCGTTTGGTGAAAGAAACCTCCTTGGGTAAAGAAACACCAGAGGAGTCTAATCGCGATCGCCCGTTGCATGAAATCATTACCATTCTTTCCGATGAAGCAAGCTCTGACACCTGATCTTGAGTATTTTAAAGATGAGGTAAAAAGCGATAATCTATGACTCAAGAGCAATGGACTGCGGTTGATCGTTACTTTACCGATTTGCTTGTACCGTCAGATCCCGCACTAGATACAGCCCTCCAGACTAGCGCCGCCGCCGGACTGCCGCCATACAACGTTTCACCGAACCAAGGCAAGCTGCTGCTACTATTGGCGCAAATCCAAGGGGCGCGAAGCATTCTGGAGATTGGTACGCTGGGCGGCTATAGTACAATCTGGCTGGCGCGGGCGTTACCCAGCGACGGTCGCCTAATCACGCTGGAGGCTGACCCAAAACACGCTGAAGTCGCCCGTGCCAATATCGCCCACGCTGGTTTGTCTAAACTGGTTGACCTCCGGCTCGGACAGGCACTTTCTACGCTGCCACAGATTGCCGCCGAGAATCAGGGGCCATTTGACTTGATTTTCATTGACGCTGACAAGCCAAACAATCCCGAATATTTCGCGTGGGCGCTCAAACTTTCCCGTCGCGGCAGCCTCATCATCGCCGATAATGTTGTGCGTAACGGAGCCGTGATTGATTCTGCCAGCACCGATCCTAGCGTCCAGGGAGTGCGCCGCTTCAATGAACTACTGGCCTCTGAGCCGCGTGTCAATGCTACAGCAATCCAGACTGTGGGCAGCAAAGGATACGATGGTTTTGCGATCGCGATCGTGATCTAGAGGAATAGGAAAAACGTTGAAGTTGGAAACCGCGTCTACACAAATAAAACCCACCTCCGTGGGTTTCAAAACCTTGATTTGACCTTAGTCCGCGGAGGTGGACAATCCCTGTGTAGCCGCGAATTCCATTCGCCAGGGCTGTGCTTTATTTGGAAGTTCCTAAAACACATTTAAGTCTTAATCAGGCGGTGGATCGTTGGCAATAGTGAAATTTGAGACAAAATCACTCGACTTGCCGCTCTTGATCGCATCAAAAGTACCTTTAATGGTTCCAGCAATGGGAACAGCAACCAGCGTCCCCAACAACCCAGCAATCTCAAATCCCATCAAAATAGCTACAAAAATCCAGATAGGATTTAGCCCGATAAAGTTGCCGAGTAACCTGGGAGCTAACAGGTTATCTTTAAGCTGCTGCATCAAAATCGCCGCGATCGCAACCTGAACTGCCAACCACCAATTTTGCAACAGTACTAAAATCGTCACTAGACCAATACCTAAAGACGCCCCAATGAAGGGAATAAGTTCTGAAATACCGATTAATATGGCAAATAACAGAGCAAAAGGTACCTTCATTATTAAGAAAATTGGCGTTAGGGTTAGCACCATGAATAGTCCTAGCAACAACTGGCTGAGAAAGAAATTCTGGAAATTTAGGCGCAAGGATGCGGTCAGAGGATCTGCAATATTAGAGGGCAAAAGATTGACTAGACCATACCAGACGCGATCGCCATATAAAAGCATATAAAATGCAAGCACAATGACTAACACTATGTCAAGTAATCCTGAGAGCAGTGTTCCAGCAAATCCCACTGCACCAGAAGCTAGCTGTTGCACCAAATTCTGAATATTGGCATTGATTTGACTACTTACAATCCTCAAATCAATTGGCAAACGTCGTTGTTTGGCCACCATTTCAAACTGCTCTAGGTTTGCTTGACTAGCGGTTAACCAATCAGGAATCTTATTTAACAGTTGGATGGTTTGCTCAATGATCAACGGCACTAAGGTAACGCCTAGAATCCCAAGCAGGGTTAAGGTTGCAAGTAAAACGATGATCACCGCCTGAGTGCGAGTAATCTGAGCGCGTTCAAAGAACTTAACCGGGTAATTTAGGAGAAAAGCCAGAATCGCCGCAATACTCAAGATGGTAATGGGATGCTGGAAATAGCGAAAAAGTACGGACAGTAGCCAGACATTGAGAGCGATAATCGGGCCACTCAGACCATAAATTAACAGGCGTTGAAGGGAGGCTGAACGGCGCATCTTATGCAACCTATTTTAGGTATTCCTTGAGAGAACTTGTAAAATTCTTGATGGCACTGATTATTATCTGATCATCATAGATATTTTTAACAAAGATATGTATAAGCGTATCTGATAGGAAGGAAACAAATCAAAATGGACAAAACTGTAGCTGACCTTCGCAAAGACTACACCTTGGAAGGTTTAAGCGAACTCGAAGTAGACCTCAATCCTTTTATCCAATTTAAAAAATGGTTCGATCAGGCACTAGCAGCACAACTCCCCGAACCCAATGCTATGACCATTGCCACTGTTACACCAGATGGTAAGCCTTCAGCCAGAATGGTGTTACTTAAGGATTTTGATGAACGCGGCTTCGCCTTCTTTACCAACTACAACAGTCACAAAGGACAACAACTAGCAGAAAATCCCCAGGCGGCTTTAGTCTTTTGGTGGGCAGAACTGGAACGTCAAGTCAGAATTTCGGGGTATGTGGAGAAAGTATCCGTTACTGAATCTGACCAGTATTTTGAAAGTCGCCCTGCCAAGAGTCGCCTGGGCGCGTGGGTATCGAATCAAAGTGAGGTGATAGCAAGCCGAGAAATCCTGGAGCGACGCTTGCAAGAATTCTACAGCAAATATGAAAATCAGGAGATTCCTCGACCGCCTCATTGGGGAGGCTTACGAGTGATCCCCACAGAAATTGAGTTTTGGCAAGGACGCCCTAGCCGTCTGCACGATCGCTTGCTTTATAGCCGTTTAGATAATGGCACTTGGAAAATTGAGCGGTTGTCACCTTAATTGTTTTACTCTGAAGTAGGCTTTTGACCGCTTCCCCAAGGCGGTATTTCGCTTGCTCTGGGTGACAATTTTGGTTCTGTAAATTCTGTTTTACGTGGTTTTCCTAAGTTTTTAGGGGGTTGTGGTCTTGTTTCTGTCAGTTTTTGATCGGGTTCTTTGGATTCACTTTCACCTAGTTTCCCTACTATGTTAGGAGGTTGTTGTTTTTCTTCTGTTGGTTGTTGATCGGATTTTAGGTTCTCGTTTTCGCTCATTTTGATTTATCTCCTTTGTAACTATAACCATTTAGCTGTTTTGAGGACTTCTTCTATAGATTTGGCAAAGTCCTTCTGAGTTAGTGTCGAAAGTTGGGGAACTTCATTAAATTTCTTCAACAGATGGAACTTTAATTCCGTAATACCTTCACAAATGCCTTGCAACTCTGGATCTTGGTCTGCCCAGTCCCAGAAAATGCGCTCCCCGTCTCTAGCAAGAGCATAAATTAAGTAACGACGGGCTTTTAGAAGTGCAGCTTCTACTCCTGCATTTTGACGGTGAGCGATCGCATACCAACACGCTAAGTTATATAAAAAGCGGTGGTTTAGCTCCGATGTTTCGTCCCAACCCGTCAAGACCTTTTCTATTTCCTGTTTTGCTTCTTGAACTAAATTATCTATTTCATTTTTCTTGTCTTGAGCTAAATCATCTATTTTCACTAGCCCAGTTATTGCTTTACCAACCCTAATTCTGCGCTTGACAGATTCATCTTGACATCTTTCAAGCGCCTTATCATATTGCAAAATTGCTTCACGCCGCCAATACAGACCTTCCTTAAAACTGTATATGTCAGCCAGATTTTCGTAAGGTTGATACCAGTTTGGGTAGAGAACTATTGCATGTTGCAAATCCTCAATAGCCAACTCGCCGAAGAAACTGCCATGAGTTTGAGCGCTGGCTTGATTGAGAGCGCCAAAAAAGTTATGAACCTGTCCTTGATAGCGGTTACGTCTGTCACCAAAGTAAGTCCAAGGTATAACTGTTAACATTTCACGCCGACAAAGTTCTAATGCCAGCCAACGGGTAGCTGATTTTAAAAGCTTCCTATAGCGGTCTTTAAGTACCTGTGTTGACGAATCATTCTGAGCATCAAACTCCCAGATAGTGTAAAGCTTAGAGGATAAGCGACCTTCTATATTCGTGATTTCAAATGTAATTCCCAACCTACTGTGTTCTTTGCCTTGACTTTGAAGGATACTGGTAACTTTAGTGCCAAAGGGTGGGAATATCACCTTGAGCAGATGCACGATAGGGTCGATTTGGTCAGGTGTAAACTCGCTCAGGGAAGCAACTAAGTCAGCAAGTCGTTGTTCTGGAGTTGCTTGTGGTAGCGGCAATTGATCGCGAGAGCGATAGGTTTCTGGCCCTGCACTTTTTATGTGTTCCTTCATCCGCTGGCGCACATCTTTCATCTCCTGTACCAGCATTTCTCGCGCTAATTGACTCAGCCCTGGTAACACTTTATCAAGTTCTTCATCAGCACCAGAATAATTGCTAAAGTTATCAATGATCAGTTGGGATGAGCGATAAGCAATCAGTAACAGCAGCCGATAGAGTACGAGAATACTCAATACAGCAATCACTGCCTTTGCCAAAGTGAAAGCGATCGCAGTTAAGCTTTTATCAAGCGCTTCTAGATCCTCTGCAAATTTACTAATAGGAACTGTCTTGTTTGGCTTACTGGGTGTTGATGTTGCAGTAGGTTTGGGAGTAGCAGTAATCTGTGGCGTAGATATACGCGTTTGAGCAAAAGCTGGGGTATCGATGAGCAGCAATAAAGCGAACAATAAGAAAATGCGAGCTTTCACAACTTCAATATTTTTAGCTTCTGGTGAGAGAGAAATGTTACTTGTTGATTATAAGCGACCAAGAGTTTCCCAGAATTTATTAGTGATTGATTTCTAAAATGAATACTTCACCGATAAACTGCCAGTAACCTATCCATCAGGAACCTCTAAATGGATTAGTAGCCTTGAGGGGTAACTAATCAGACTTCTATTTGTGTTGCCATGTCTGTTGAATGGAAATGCACTGCATTACCACTGAGCGATCGCATCTTGAATTGCTGCCCGTGCTTCTGATAAAGATTTGGTACGGGCATCATCTTCGTTTAGACTATTAGCGTTAATAAATTGAATGTCTGTAATCCCAATAAAACCAAATACCGTTCGTAGGTATGGTTCTTGGAAGTCATAAGCAATGAAAGGAGATGTGGCGCTAAAGTCACCGCCGCGAGATGTGATGATAACTGCCTTTTTACCCTGGACTAACCCCTTAAAACCTTGAGCATCTAGAGCAACAGTCCGGTTTATGCGAACAATTTGGTCAATGTAAGCCTTGAAGGTGGAAGGTATAGTAAAGTTATACATTGGCACTCCAAAGACGTAGCGATCGGCTGCCAAAAACTCATCTACTAACTCATCAGAAATCCTGATGGCTTCTGTTAATTCTGGGGTATGGGTTTCTGGTGGTGAGAACGACGCTGCAATCCAAGCTTCATCAACGTGAGGAACTGGATGATGCCCTAAATCTCGGTAGGCGATCGCATCTTCAGGATGCGCGGCTTTCCAAGCACTGACAAATTCCTTAGATAGTTCTCTGGAGTGCGATCGTTCAGCACGGGGGCTGGAATCAATATGTAGAATGTTTACCATCAAATATCTCCTGATTAGCTAGAATTTCTGCTTTGACTGTTTTTGAGTCTAAATTTGAAAGCATTACAGCAGATACTAAAAGTAACTAGTTACTAAAGTAAAGTAGTTACCATAAAGTAACTGTAGAAAGGGATAGACAATAGTTTCATTAGACATCTCCAGAAATTCAATATGCGTTACCCATAACCCTTGTAGAGAGGTAGCACTGCTACGTCTCTACATTCTTTTTCGGAAATGTCTATTGTAATAATTAAGCGGTCTTAAAAAATCGAATGATTTCGCGGACATGATCGAGAAATTGCCCGTCGGTGGAAAGTTGCGCGATCGCATTTCTGGCTTCTCTTGCCAAACGCTCATGTTCGGTTTGATTTGTCGCTCGTAATTCCTCGAAGTTAGCCGCAATTCGGGCTAAGTCTCTGCGAGTCTCTTCAGCAAAGCGTTGTTGAGTTGCAGAGAACGAATAGGGCTGTTCTGGGTTGAGTTGATCTTCCAACGACTGAATCTTTTGTTCCAATGTAGAGAAGCGATCGCGCAGTTCAAAAATATCTTCGCGGGGATACTTCCATTCTTGGCGAATCATCGCTAACCGCGCATATAAATACTCATAAGCGCGAATCGCGGGACGCAGAATTGTTAATAACAAAGCTGCACCAGAACTTATATACCCTACCGTACTAATACCAGTGGCAGCCAAAGTATAAAGACCAACGGTTGAGAATAAGTGTAAAGCAATGGCAACCCAGAGCGATCGCTTGGCCAAAAGTGTGACATACTTCACTTGTTTTCCATCGACTGGAATTCCTTTCTCAGTTGATTGTGCTGCTTCTGCTAAGACTTCTTTGGCTTGAAAATGCACATTCCACGGTACGGTAACAATTACCAACAGCCACCAAAAACTTGCACCACCAATCACCCAATCAAGAAAGTTACCCGCAGGGATGTGCAACCATTGCAGTAGTCCAAAAGCCGCCAGCACTACAACTACAATTCCAGCTATAGAACTGATAAAAAAGTTAATATACATCTTGCCCTGTCTCCGGTGAAACTATTACCTCGATCATGACTGTAACCCAGCATTTGTACGTAAATTATTGTGATGGTTTTTCTCTTTGCACACACCAGCTTTTCGATCAGATAGCTACGGCAATTACAGCAAATTTTAGGTAAATAGACCACACAGAACCAAGGCGGTTTATAACCGCCGATTTAACTTGAGTTTGATAAACCTCTCCTTGGCTTGAACTTTAGTTCAAGGCTGTCCCTCTCCGACTCGGAGAAGGACGGTTTTGGGTAGTAAAACTAGGGAGAGGTCTTTTATTACAGCTAATTGACACTATATGACTCGTCGAACTCACGGTGATTTAACGTTGGGTTGACTACCTTTTTATGGAAAATAGCAACAGGAAGGATTGTGATGGTTTTGATAGTTGCACATACCAGCTATTGAATGAGATAGCTACGCCAAATTGATTGAGTATTTTTACTACCTTTTTCTGGAAGCAGCAATCGCCAGGTTTTACCTTCTTGCTGAATTTGCAGGTAAACATCAAAGGGTTTTTGTGGTTGCGTCAAGCTTCGTTTTGGTAACTTAACAATCAAGTCATAAGTTCCCCGAACGTGGAAAGCTGGTAAATTTTCAATGGTTAGGGGTTGTTCCTGGGTAATTGATAGCCGCTTGATTTCAAATCCTTGAAAATCTAAATCCAACTGTTGGCTAAGTTTTTGTTGAGTTTGTTCTAGCCCAAGTGCGATCGCTTTTTGCACTAACTCGCTAGTCGGTAGCAGTCCAATACTGCCACAAGCTGTTACTAACACTAGCAATATTGCTGTCAAAACTAACCGCACCATGTTATTCCTGAGATTCCACTTATCAGCGATAGTATAACTGTAGATTCTCTTAATTTTCTCATCTACCATGCCAAAACAGTCTATAGGTCTTGATAACCAACTCTACAATTATCTTTTATCCGTTTCGCTGCGGGAACCAGAGATTCTTAGGAAGTTGCGCCAAGAAACTGCCAATCATCCCCGGAGTGGAATGCAGATTTCACCAGAACAAGGGCAGTTTATGAGACTTCTGGTACAGTTAATTGGAGCGAAAAAAACCTTGGAAGTGGGAGTGTTTACAGGTTATAGCTCACTTTCTGTTGCTTTGACATTACCAGCTGATGGGAAAATCATTGCTGCGGATGTGAGTGAAGAATTTACTGCGATCGCCCGCCGATATTGGCAAGAAGCTGGGGTTGCCGATAAAATCGATTTGCGATTAGCACCAGGTTTAGAAACTTTAGATCAGTTATTGGCAACTGGGCAAGCTGAGACATTTGATTTTGCTTTTATTGATGCCGATAAAGAAAATTATGATGGATATTATGAGCGATCGCTGCAATTAGTCCGTCCAGGTGGATTAATTGCGATTGACAATGTTTTATGGTCAGGAAAAGTTGCTGACGAGCAAATTCAAGATGAAAGCACCCAAGCACTCCGGGCGCTCAACAAAAAGTTACATCATGACGAACGGATAACACTCTCTCTTGTCCCCATCGCCGATGGACTTACTTTAGCTATCAAGCGACCTTAGATGAGTGCTGAGTGCTGAGTAAGAAGAAGAGTACTCAGCACTGAGTATGGTAAAAGAAGTTTGGAAATCTTGAGAGGTTAATGTTGGGTTTCACTACGTTCCACCCAACCTTATATCTTAGAAATAGTAGTAGACCTTTAGGCGATAAAACAGTTCTGCACTTGAAAAGGGGGTAAAAGATGGTTAGAAGCAGGTTTTTTTCAGGATTTTGCGTAAATTAAGCTGCTAGCCAATGTTTTGTGTCCAAAGTCCAATATAATACGGTAAATCAATAAACTTATCGGGCATTGCCGTAGGTTTACTGAAATCTAATATTTATTGATCCCTGAAAGCAGAGTAATAATGTTGACTAAGTTCTCTCCAACCCAACTGTTAGGTATGGCTTTTGCCTTCCTCCAGAGGTTCCAACAACGAAGAATCCGCACTTTTTCCATACTGTTTGTAGTAGGACTTGGCTTAACTTTAGCTCTCTCTGCTTGTTCTCCAAGTGCAAGCGACAACTCTAACTCTGGCACACCAGAGACAACCCAAACCCCCACCGCTAGTCCAGCAGCTACCGGTATTACAGTTCGCATCGGCTATCAGAAAGCCTCAACTGTCCTCTATGCGCTGAAGGGAAGAGGGGAATTAGAGAAAGCTTTCGCGGCTTCAGGATCTTCCGTAACTTGGTCGGAATTTCCGGCTGGTCCCCCAATGCTAGAGGCATTGAATGCAGGGAGTATTGATTTTGGCTATACCGGAGAATCACCACCTATATTTGCTCAAGCTGGGGGTATTCCTTTGGTTTATGTTGCCTACGATCCTTGGAGTTCCAAGGCTGAAGCCATTTTAGTACCGAAGAATTCACCTATTAAAAGTGTAGCTGAACTCAAGGGCAAAAAAGTTGCCTTTGCCAAAGGTTCTAATGCTAACTATCTATTAGTGAAAGCGCTGGAAAAAGCAGGGATACAATACAGTGACATCAAGCCAGCAACTCTGCCCCCAGCCGATGCTCGTGCTGCTTTTGAGGGAAATAACGTTGATGCTTGGGCAATTTGGGACCCTTACTTAGCCGCAGCAGAAGCAGCAACAGGCGCACGTACTTTAGTAGACGCGACGGGATTAGCCCCCAATCGTGGTTATTATTTGGCTGCAAAATCTTTTGTTGATGCCAAGCCGGATGCTTTGAAAATAGTTTTGGATGGAGTCAAGAAAGTTAGTGACTGGGCAAAAAATAATCCTACTGAAGTTGCTAAGTTTCTTTCCCCAGCTTTGGGTATAGATGCTCCTGTGTTGGAAACAGCAGAAAAGCGGCGTCAATATGATGTACTTCCGCTCACTGATGAAGTGATTACTAAACAACAAGAAGTTGCAGATACCTTCTACAAAATTAAATTGATTCCAAAAGAAATCAATGTTAAGGAAATTGTTTGGCAAGGCAAGTAAATAATTCGTAATGACGCTCTCTACGTTCGCGCAGCGTGTCGCAGACAGACGCTAAAAGCGTAGCTTGCTTCTCTGAAAGAGTACGCGGACTAGCTACCGCTGCGCTAACGTAATTCGTAATTTTTGAATTACGAATTACTGTGAAGAATAATCATAGCTAAGTAAGTATATACAACTAAACCTCATCTATGTTGAAATCTAGAGTTTTTTAAAAGATATATATATTTATGTAGGTTGGGTGGAGTGAAATGCAACCCAACATTACCACAAAATTTTATGTTGGGTTACGCTATCGCTGCACCCAACTTACAAAACTACGGTTCTCAAGGTAGACGAGGTTTAATTTTAATTTTTTTAAGAGCGATTTAAATATTCTTTAGATTCATATCCAACTATTCGTAAAATTCACCAATCGTGTATTTGTCATCCAGTCTTTATTGCTGCACAACCACATTTGCAACCAGACGCTTCTGAATACAGCCCTGAAGATGAATAGTGAAGTACTCCGGCTTGCTACGCTGAAGCCGGAGCTTCAAAATAACAACCATCATCGTTTCGCGTCTCGTTCGTCGTTGCCACGTTGGGTATATCACAGGGATATTCGGGACTAAACCCGATAATGGTCTTACACGGCGTTTCTGGTATTGCTACCTTTATCTCTTCATGGAGAGAACCCGCGCAGCCGTCCGCCTTCCGCAGACAGTTTTATTACTTTTCCGTACACCTCTGTATGGCTTATTTTTACCGCAGGACGTAACCTTGCGAACCAGTGACCGAAGTCTTTCCCCTTTTCTCTCGCTCTTAGTCTAGGCAAGCGTATTACCGCTACTGTAGCCGTTTGTTATATGAGTCGAGTGGGCGGGTCAACAACCATTTATATATTACCTATAGATGTATCCATTCTGATGATACATTATGAAAGAAAAATCCATTAGAGTTAGGCTTTCCCAAAAACGAAATGACAAACTAAAAGCTCATGCGAGCAGCAAAGAAAAAACAGTTACGCAGTTGGTTGAAGACTTGATCGATAGGTTGCCTAGCCCCAAGATTGACGACTCCTTATCCAACCCACTCCCCGATCAATCTGACGATTGATATTGGTCGGAGTTGGAATCATCGCCGTCCGCTCCCTATCCCCACCCTACTAAGAGTTGAGGGTGGGGACTTCCGCGATACGTTAAAATTAACTTATGAAATACTTGCTATGGAATATTGATAATACACTAAAGATTATTCACCGCTGATGAACTCCAAAATTTATTATGGCTTTGTTAGGTCAGAAAAATCGATTTATCAGTAAGCTTAATCGCCGAGATTTAAATGCCAGCCAGTTAAGTGTGCTAATTATATCTAGCATCTTTTTATTTCTAGGAACTACTGGTGGCGTGGCGCAAGTCAGAACAGCACATAAGTCAGGATTCACACTGCAACTTTTACATACTTCCGACCAAGAAGCCGGTGTCCCCGCGCTGAAGGATGCACCGAACTTTTCGGCGGTGTTGAATGCACTCAAAAATCAAGATGCTAATGGTGACGGGAAACCTGATTATCCGAATACCTTAATTCTTTCATCTGGAGATACCTATATTCCCAGTCCCTTCTTATTTGCCAGTGACACAGTTTTTGGTGGTCAGGGACGAGGAGATATTTTAATTCTAAATGCTCTTGGTTTTAGTGCGATCGCCTTTGGCAATCACGAATTTGACTTGGGTACGGGTGTTGTTGCTGACTTAATCCGCGCTAAAGAAGATTACCCAGGTACAAAATTTCCCTATCTCAGCTCGAATCTCGATTTCAGCACTGATAAAGACCTAGCAAAATTAGTTACTGCTGATGGACAAGAAGCAAGTAAAATTTCTAATAAAATTGCCCGTAACACCATCATTACCGTCAATGGTGAAAAAATTGCTGTAATTGGGGCGACAACTCCCACGCTGCGAACTATCTCTTCTCCCGGCGGTGTGACGGTGTTACCCAAAGAATTTAATGACCGTAATGCCGCAGACATCGCCGCCTTAGCTGCTGAAATTCAAACTTCTGTTGATACACTGCTGACAAAAAACCCAGAAATTAATAAAGTCATTTTATTGGCACACATGCAGCAAATTGCCATTGAGCAAAAGCTAGCAGAATTACTTAAGGGAGTAGATATCATTGTTGCTGGTGGTTCCAATACTTTACTAGCCGACAAAACAGACCGTCTTCGAGTGGGTGATAAATCTGCCGGAACTTATCCAATCATCAAAAAAGCAGCAGATGGAAATCCGATAGCGATAGTTAATACCGATGGAAACTATGGCTATGTTGGTCGTTTAGTAGTTAACTTTGATGCTAATGGAGTAATTATTCCTCAGAGTATTGACCCCAAAATTAGCGGTGCTTATGCGACTGATTCCCCAGGAGTCGCGGCTGTAGGCGGGAAACCTGACCCCAAAATTGTCGCCATTACAGAAGCACTCAAAAAAGTGATTATTGCCCAAGATGGCCAAATTTTTGGGAAAACCAACGTTTTTCTCAATGGCTGGCGGGGTGATGTCCGCACCCAAGAAACGAATTTAGGAAATTTGACAGCCGAAGCTAATTTAGCGATCGCTAAACGATACGATCCTAAAACTGTCATTTCCATTAAAAACGGCGGTGGTATTCGTGACAATATCGGTATATATACTTTTCCCCCAGGTTCGACTCGCTCACAAGATGCGATCAAACTACCACCGCAAGCAAATCCTGTGGCAGGCAAGAAAGAAAAAGAAATTTCCCAACTTGATATCACCAATGCTTTACGATTTAACAATGGCTTGACTTTAGTTACTCTGAATGCCATAGAATTGCTGACGGTAATTGAACACAGCGTCGCAGCCATAGCACCAGGTTCTACACCTGGCAGTTTTCCCCAAGTAGCGGGATTAGCCTTTAGCTTTGACCCAGACTTGCCAGCAGGTAAGCGTGTCAAATCCCTTGCTATCAAAGATGGAAAAGGCAAAATTATTGATGTAGTAGTTAAAAATGCAGAGTTAGTGGGCGATCCTAATCGGGTTTTCCGCACTGTTACTCTCAACTTTCTAGCAAGTGGTGGTGATGGCTATCCTTTTCCTAAAAGAGAACGAGTTGATTTGACATCAAAAGATGCTGATAAGAGTAAACGCACAGGTTTAGCTACCTTTGCTGCTGATGGTTCTGAGCAAGATGCATTAGCAGAATATCTAGCTGCTAACTTTAAGCAGATTCCCTTTGCTCAAGAGGATGTACCACCGGCTGAAGATACTCGCATTCAAAATCTTAAATTCCGTAAAGATGGGGTGTTTTGACTTGGGGATTGGGGACTGGGGACTGGGGATTATGAAATTTCTTGCCCAGTCGCTAATACAGTTCAGAATGAGCAACAAAACACTTGCAGAGACGGCGATTTATCGCGTCTCGAAAACCCAAAATTGTTGCCAGTCGTCCTTAACCCAAGCGTATTGTCCTAGTCTCTAGTAAAGAGTCTTGAAGCACCCATTACTTACCCTCAAGTTTGGTCAAAGTTGATTTCGCGCTTTTAGTTGCAGATATCGCTCAACTAACTGATCGGCAATTTGATTTGCTGGTGCATCTAGTACCAATACACCTTTTTGTTTTAGTTGGGCATAAGCCACTTGTCGTTGCATTAATAAATCTAGTGATACTGCACGGGCATAAGCACCTGTAACATCATCGGTGAAGGTGTTTGCTAGACGATCGACTTGTGGATCTCGCAGAGTAACGCAAAAGGGGAGATAGCGGGGCGCTAGTTTGGAGAGTGCGGCTAGGAGTTCTGTAGAGGCGGTGGCATCAACTAAATCGGTAATCACTACTACCAGCGCCCTCCGAGTTTGTCGCTGCAAAACATTTGTCACCGCCCCCAAATAATCAGATTCAAATAACACTGGTTGAATGGGAGTCAGGCGATCGATTAGCTGATTCAGATGATGTTGACCGCGTTCTGGGGGAATCCACGTATGCATCTGGCGGTCAAATACACCAACACCAACGCGATCGCCTCGATGTAAACCTGCCAAAGCTAAGGATAAAGTTGCATTTAAACCCCAGTCAAATCGCTGCAAACTCTGCACTTTAGCCGTCATCAACCGTCCGCGATCGAGTAATATCAGTAGTGTTTGTTCCTGTTCTGGTTCTAGAACTCTCACCAGTGGCATAGCATTACCATAAGCGCCAACCCGACGGGCAGTAGCTTTCCAATCAATAAACCGCAAATCGTCACCGATGCGATAGTTTCGCAGTTCAGCAAACTCTGTACCAATACCAATTTTGCGAGATTGGCGTATTGATCCCGATGATTGCAGTGTCAGACGAATTGTGAGCGATCGCAATCCGACTAAATCAGGATAAACTTTCACTGGCAGACTTTGAGGGATTTGCCAATCATCCCAAGCTAATCCCCAAATCCCCAACTGTCGAACTTGGATATTCCCCCAAGGAAACTCTCCGCGCTGTGTCGGGTGGACAGTATACGTCAATTCCTCGGTGCTGTTACTGGGAATAATCGCGTTTAGTGTAGGTGCAGAAACGCCAAATCCTGTTGGGTAATAGTCGCAGATTTCAATTTGGGCGTTGGTATTTGGCGATGTCACCTTCAGCACCACGGGATTATCCCGCCCAATGGATAACCGTGATGGTAATTCGCGGGTAATTTGCACGCGAGAACGCCGCACCTGTAAACCATCTATAACCATCAGTCCGAGAACGATGGCATCAAATAGCACAGTAATGGCGATGGCTGCTCTAACGTTCAGAAATAAGGATAGGATCGGAGCGATCGCTATACCCAAAACCAATAATAAATAAACTCGTTTGGAAGGAACCATTTTTTAAAGCGAGAAGATAATTTAAAGCGGGAATAGGACAGAAATTATATGAAAGTTTACGAAATTCAAAGCAACGCCGGGATTGATGCCCTAGCGTTAGTCGATCGCCCCCAAGCAAAACCCGCAGCTGGACAAGTTCTCATTCAAATCAAAGCAATATCCTTAAATTACCGCGATCTGCTTGTTATTGAAGGATCTTACGGTACTCGACAGAAATATCCGTTAATTCCGGTATCTGACGGTGCAGGGGAAGTGGTGGCGGTGGGGGAAGGTGTGACACGGGTAAAAATAGGCGATCGCGTGGCTGGTATTTTCTTCCAAGACTGGATTTATGGCTCTTTAACTAAAGAGAAAATGAAATCTGATCTCGGAGGTGGGATCGATGGAATGCTGGCTGAGTATGTTGTATTACACCAAGATGGTTTAGTGATATTACCTGAATACTTATCCTATATTGAAGGTGCAACTTTACCTTGTGCAGCAGTTACAGCTTGGCACGGACTAGTGACAAAAGGCAATATTGGCGCAGGTGATAGTATTTTATTACTCGGTACTGGAGGAGTTTCAATTTTTGCTCTCCAGTTTGCTAAGATACATGGTGCGAGAGCAATTATTACTTCCAGCAATGATCAGAAGTTGGCACGGGCGAAACAACTTGGCGCTGACGAGACAATCAACTATAAAACAACACCAGATTGGGAAAAGCAAGTTTATCAATTAACTAATCGCACAGGTGTAGATCATGTAGTTGAAGTAGGCGGTGCAGGTACTCTACCAAAATCGCTACAAGCAGTCCGGATTGGGGGACATATTAGTTTGATTGGCGTATTGTCAGGTAGAGGAAATGAGATTGACCCCATGCCAATACTTTTTAAGAGTTTAACAGTTCAGGGAATTTATGTTGGCAGTCGTGAAATGTTTGAGGCGATGAATCAGGCGATGCAACAACATCAAATTAAACCGATTATTGATCGAGTTTTCCCCTTCACTGAGGCACGAGAGGCTTATCATTACCTCAAAAGCGCGGCTCACTTTGGAAAAGTCGTAATTCGTAATTCGTAATTAGGACTTACGCAGTGAAAACCTGAAACCTCGATCCCCCCTAACCCCCCTTAAAAAGGCAGGGCTGTTTCATTCCCTAAAACAGGTAAAATTGCAAGGGTAGAAGGGGGGG
>NZ_JABXKK010000004.1 GCF_017115045.1 Nostoc sp. NMS8
ACCGAGCGTCGGGGTTTTGGTCACGCCACCAGCGCATTAACTCGGTTTTCCCCGTGCCCATATCGCTCCACAAGACAACCAATCCTTTTTCTGGAAAACGGAAAGATTTTTTGGGATTTTGGGTACTTGGTTTGGCGTTAAAGGAGCTAGAATCTTTCAACTCAACATTTTCCCTAAACCCAGTATCCAAATCGCAGCCCGTAGCTATCAGATTTGGACTGAATAATTTTTCAAGTCCAAGATCGTAAAGAGCCGGGGGAGATGAACATTTTTCCTCCAGATCAGGAATGCACAGTGCTTGGGTCAAATATTTAATATTGACTGTGACATCTGGTTTGTACTTCGAGAGTCCCCATTTCTTAGCCCGATACGAGCGCTGGTAATCGGCAAGTGATTTGGCATCATCTATAATTGCAGTCAACAGGGTATTGGCATCAACACCGCGACCAACTACAAAATCATCAACACCTTTCTCTGGGCCTGGCAACAATGCAACTTCGCATTCACAACCTACTGCCTCAATTGTTTTTGCTGTACGAACAGTAGCTTGAAAAACCGACCACCTGGTTTTAGCTTTTGTTTCATAGTCAAAAAGAATTATGAACTTGCGCCCCGCCTGAGCCATTGGTACTAAGTCCGGGTGCAACCGTTCATCAAAATCTTGTTTGCCCACGCGCCCATTCCAAATTCCCGGAAGTGCGATCGCTACAAACCCCAATGAAAGCAAGCAAGCGGCTTTTTTTTCGCCCTCGCATAAGATAATCGGAATCTCTGGATGCTGCTTTACCCACTCCCAGAAGGTGATTTGTAAATCTTTCTGCTGAAAGTCGATGTTGTTCTGTTTCTGCTGCTTTACCCCTGACCAGAATATTAGGGGATTGAGTATGCCTTTTATGCACAGTGCTAAAAGGTAACTTAACTGGGCGATTTGCGTTAGGATTGCCGTAGTTTGTCCTACTTGCAAGAGCCAAGGCAACAGAGTCCCATTGCGAATTCCCTTCTTTCGACTTTTAACACAAAGCTTTTTCCCACGTTTTGCAAAAAGCACTTGTGCAATATCGGAAACGTTATAGCGCCGTGCAACAAGATTTAAAATATAGTTGGGAACATCGAAATAGGTAACGCGGTTGGCGGTTTTGGGTGGCGACTCGTATTTAACTGGTTTACCTTTTTCCCAATCAAAGCGTGGAAAGTTGGGCTTAAGTCGCCCCCACTCCATCGGTTGCCAGTTCTTGAATGGGTCAAGTGACTGAATCCACGTCCCTCCCAGTAATAGATGCTGATACATTTTGATGTATCCATCCGTGACTCGACCCGCATTCTTGCGTGGGATTTTATCAGAGATGAACAGGTAATCGTAAACTGATTCTCCCTCAATGTGGAAGAAGTTGCGCTTAATCAACGCCGGATGAATGGCGCTACCAGCTAACAACTCATGATATTCCGCAGCCGTGAGATTGTTTGGATATTCAATTGTAGCTGCGTTCATCGATTCTCCCCTTGGAATTCCTTAGACAGAGATGTGTCTATCTGTGAAACTCTCGTAGGCAGGATATTCCGAAAATTCCCCTTCGTCACAGCACAAAATTGCCGTGCGAAAGTTGCACTCGACCCCATACGCTCTTCTAGAGCGTTCTTAGGGCGTTTTCTGTTTGTCATGATTTTCCCCTGATAACTCGGTTTACAAGTTCAGAGGGGGTTGCATCAGTTATCAGTTAACAGTTAACAGTTAACAGTTATCATTCTTGGACTCTACTCCTAACTGATAGCTGATAACTGATAACTGTTATTCGCGCCGCTACTGCTTTGGACTACAAAATTCGGGACATTTTCTTAACAAAACTTAACTTTATACAAAAATCATGAATTTCGACAGCTAAAACATACCGCAAGGAATGGACTTTCCAAGCGGCAGATCCTATAATGGATCTGGCAGCGCGGATTATACTCTCGGACAAATTTAGTAGTCGTCTTGGTCGGCAAACTTCAACGACAACTTTTTTTGTTCCTTCGAGATCAACCCCGCTCTAAGAAAAACGATGGATTTTACGAACAGACAAAGCGCCTACTCCTTAGTGGCGCTTTGTCGTTTAGATTTTTTGACGCTTTCACTTTCATATTTACCTTCATTTCATTAGCTTGTTTACGCTAGCTCTCAAAGCTTTTACACTTTAAGTTTGATATAAATTGAACGACGCATCTGTTACAGCCAAATTCAAAAACTGAAAAGTGATCTGATATCTTAAACATCGTTTACTTATACTACTTAGAGTTGTTTTTGGCTTTAAGTGTGGTTTTTAATCTTCCGCTAATTATATTAGCTTTAGTAATCTCCTAGAACTTTTTTTAATTGAGTACGTACTTGAATTAGAATAGCAGTATCACGATACAATAACAACTCCAATTGTTAAGATTTGTTAAGACTAAAATATGTAAGTAGGAGATAGTAGATTATGTAAGCTTTTTAGAGGAGCGTCTGCTAAAAAGTATGTACTTTTTTTGGTGAAATTAAGATAAAACAGGACTCAAAGGAGCTTAATAAAAGGTGAATGCTAAAGAAGCTATCCAAGCCATAGATGACTTAGTGTTTGCGAAACAAGGGAGGTGGCTAGAGGAGCCAGAAAAAATTGTGCTTAGATCAGCTTGGCTTGATCTAGATTATAAGGACATAGCAGAGAACAGTCTCTATGATATTAATCTTTTGCAGAGGCGTGTAGCACCTAAATTGTGGGTACTATTAACAGGGATATTAGGGAGTGGAGAAAAAGTCACCAAGAAACGACTGCGGGGCATTGTAGAAAAACAAATATTACTAGCTGACAAGGAACCAGCAAAATGGAATGAAGCTGCTGCTGGTGTACCTATACTTTCAGGAAATTTGCCTGACACATCTAATTTTTACGGACGAACTCCTGAACTAGCGATGTTAAAAGAATTGATAGCTCAAGAACGTTGTGTAGCAATTGTAGGGACGGCAGGAGTCGGTAAAAGTGCTTTGGTTGCTAAATTAGTTCAAACTTTGCGTATGGGGTCGTATGAATTTAATAATTTTATTTGGAAGTCAATTTCATATAGTCCGTTACTTACAGATTTAGTTGCTGACCTGCTTAGAATTTTGGCTTATTCAGAAAATCAGGAGCTAGATTTACCAGAATCCATTCAAGCTAGGACATCTAAATTGTTTGACTACCTTCGTTCACATCGTTGTTTAGTGATTCTCGACTCAGCAGAGTCGTTATTACAGGGAGACAGAAATACCGATTCCAATGCCTACGGTAGGCAGTATGCAGAGTATGGGACGTTCTTTAATAGAATCATAGAGGAACAGCATCAAAGTTGTTTACTGCTAACCAGTCGTGAACCATTTATTGATTTTAATCGTCTACAAAAAAAAGGACAACCAGTTAGGACGGTAAAGCTTGAAGGGTTGGGTAAGGAAGCTTTAGAGATTTTTCGTTTGTACGGGTTGACTAATGAGGATAAATGGGGAGATTTAATTCAAACCTATCGTGGAAATCCTTTATCTTTAAAAATGCTAGCTGAAAAGATTAAAAGATTTTTTTGTGGAAGTGTAAAGGATTTTTTAGATTTTCAAACTGTATTGATGACAGATATACTCCAAGAGAGCTTAGATGAATTATTTGAAGAGAAAGGTCGTTTAACTATTTTAGAGAAACAAATCATGTTCTATTTAACAGAAGAACTAGCTCAAGAGTCTGTAAATTCAATTACATTAAGCGAATTGCTTAAAAATTTTAAAAATAGACAAAAATGTGAGGTAACGACCTCAGAAGTACTTGAAGCTATAGAGGCTTTATATGAACGTTCTTTAATTGAGCAAGAGAGAAATGATAGTAAAGAAGTACTATTGAGCTTAGAGCCTCAAGTTGTAAAGTATGTTTGCACCTATGCTTTAAAATTAGTTCAAAATGTAGTCTATGATTTTAAATCAGCTTAATTATTTATAATAACTTAAACGTGTGGGTTATTGTATCAATCCTAAGTGTAAACAGCGGCAGAATCCTGACGATAGTGAAAGATGCCTTAATTGCGGAACCGAACTGCTAATTGACCAGAGGTTTCGGTTAATTAAGCCATTACGCCCTTTAGACTTCCGTTACAGGACAGAAATTTTTGAAGTAGTGGATGATAAAGGCACTCGTAAAGTTATGAAGGTGTTACGATCGCAAAGACCTAAGGAAATCAGCTTGCTGGAGCGAGAAACACTGACATTGCAGTTATTTGATCATCCTGGTATTCCTAGAGTTATAGACGATTTATTCACTGTTATACCAAACAATAGTTATATAGATTTGCATTGCTTGGTGATGCAGAAATTTGAGGGACTGAATTTAGAACAATGGGTGGAAGCTAACGGAATAATATCTCAAACTTTAGCTGTAGATTGGCTTACACAAATAGTAAAAATTCTCGATGAAGTACACCGGAGTGGTTTTTTTCATAGAGACATTAAACCTTCTAATATAATTATTCAACCTGATGGACAGTTAGGTTTAATTGATTTTGGTGCAGTTCGAGAAGTAACTCGTACATATCTAGCGAAAGTTAGTGGGAGTGGGGGAAATGATATGGGGCTTGGTCAGCATGAAGTTACAGTACTTGTAACGGCTGGCTTTACTCCCCTAGAACAAATTAACGGGCAAGCAGTACCGCAATCAGATTTCTATGCCTTAGGGCGAACGCTAGCATATTTAGTAACTGGAATTCGTGTACTCGACCTGCCAACAGACCCAAACACAACAAGACTTATCTGGAGAAATAAAGCACGACACATTGAAAAACCCTTTGCAGATTTGCTAGATGATTTGATGGCTCCGGCACCAGCGAAGCGTCCACTATCTACACAAGCTCTTTTGCAGCGTTTGGGGCAATTACCATTTAAATCAAAACTTCATCGTGTAATCACATCGAGGTCATTTCAGTTGGGTGCGTTTGTTTTAGCGGCTTTAACTTTTACTGGTTTGTTCTATGTATCACTCCCTTTTATAGCTAATATTTATCTAAATCAAGCTAAAAAAGCTCAACAAGAAAATCGTTTTATAGATGCTCAAGAAAATTTTCAAACAGCGATTAACTTAAATTATCAACTATCCGCTATAGTAGCAGATTATTTTTTAGAACAAGGTAAGAAAGCTCACAAAGAAAACAAATTGCTTGATGCTGAAAATAATTTTAAGATAGCAATTAAATACCAAGCTAATTTGACTTATTCAATCTCAAGTTTCTATACTGATCTGGGATTTCGCAACAAGGACAATCCTCAGCTTGCTAGGAATAGCTATGAACTAGCCATCAAATATAATCCTAAAGATGATGTTGCCTATAGCAATTTAGCAGTAGTATGCCAGCAATTACAAGATTATACTTGCGTAAGTAATACTTATGAAAAAATTTTTAGGTTAAAGCCTAATAAATGGGAATCACACTACGGATTAGGATTTTTTTATGATGGGCAAGGTAAATATTATTTAGCTGAGAAGCAATATAAATTAGCTATTAAAAGTAGTAGCGAAGCTATATTTGCTATTGCAGCTTTATCAAGATTGAAGAATAAAAGTGGTGATTATAATACCGCTGTTACTTTAGCTTTACAAGGTTTAAGTAAAACTGAAAATAGGGAGTTACAAGCTTCGTTCTACAAAGATTTGGGCTGGGCAAGATTCATGCAAAATAGATTGAGTGAGTCCAAAAAATATTTGGAAAAAGCGATTGATTTAGATGGTCAGAGAATAGATGCTTACTGCCTATTATCTCAAATCCAAGAAGCTTTAGATAAAAATGATGATGCTAGAATTTCTATAGCAGCGTGCATTTTAGGCAAATCGGGTCTGCCGGAAGTTATTATGTGGAGAGAAGATTTACTAGATCGTATTCTCAAAAAGTGATAATCTGCTAATAAGTCATATAAATAGCAAGAGAAAGTGAGAACTAGTACAAAAATTATTGTATTATCCTGCTTGAGTATCCTTCTGATTAAAGATGCGCCACTCTTGTCCAGCGTACCTCTTATAAGAGTAAGAAGAAATCAGGTTCGCTGTAACCCGGCGCTTGGAAGAGTAATGAATAAAGGAGACAAACGTTTTGAGCCAGGAAGTTTGGTTTGTCAGGGAGAGCGATTAGAAGTTTTGAATGGTGGTTATGTAAAATTCTTATGCCTGAGTTCAGGAAATATTTTAGATTTATCAAGTGGAGCTATTCCTTCTGATAAATGTACAACAACTGATACATTTAGCTCTAGTTGCAATCCAAGTAATATAGATGTGTGCTTAATCCGAAAAGGTGGAGCAGGAGAAGAGGATAAGCCTACAATTATTTACCCTTACACTAGTTCATTAATGAAAACCCGACCCGACATAGCTTGGCGTTCTGTTCCAGGTGCAACTTCTTATAAAGTGAGAGTAAAAGGGTACGAGTTTGAATGGGAAAAAACTGTAGATGAAAATAGAATTAATTACCCTCCAGAAGAAAAAGAATTAGCCTTTGATCAAGCATTCAATATCTCTATTATCGCTTATAGAAAAGATTCTCCTCCCACTGCGGATTCGTTTGTAGTGAACTTGTTTTCTGAAGAGGAAATTAAACTGGTTTTAGATATAGTAAAGCAAATCAATTCTCTAGGCTTACCTCAAGATGAAGCTGTTCTTGACATAGATGCTGTATATGCATTTAGAGGTTTCTTGGATGAAAGCCTTGAAATATTAAATAAGGCAGTCACGGCAGGTAGTAAAAATCCGACCATTTATAGAGTATTAGGTGAGCGCTATTTTGAAGCAGGTTTACCAGACAAAGCTAAACGCCAATATTTGACAGCATCTAAATTAGCGAAAAAAAGTAACAATTCATCTGAGTTTAAAAAAGTGGAAGAGGGGTTAAAAATAATAGATTTTTATAACCAACTACCAACGATTAAAAAGGGTGCCCAGTAGTAAGGATGAGCATATTTAGGATTTTTCATTAATGCTAATTGCGCCTGCCTTAACGCCTCTGCTTTAGTTAAACTCTTTCTTAATCCTTTGTAAAATTCTTCCATCAGTTCAACAGTGGAGTTTGCTTCTACTAACCATAAGGTTGCTACTGTACTTCTCGCTCCTGCTTGTACTGCAACTCCAGCAATTCCTAAAGCTGATCTTTTATTACCCTTAGCGGTTTGACAGGCGCTTAAAACTAATAACTCAATTATATCGGAACTAGCTTGAGTTTTATTTCTTAGTAAGCTGTCAAACTCTCTAATATTAATTTGTCGATCATAAGCTAAAAATCCTGTACGTATAAGTTTAGAGCTAAATTGTCCATGAGTACTAATGTGAACAATAGGAAAATTTTCTTCACTTATTTTCTGCTTAAAGTGAGAACTAGTAAATTCTTTATCTAATAAAACAAGTGAAGAATTGGTTAGTTTTCTGACATCTTCTGCTTCTTGTTTTGCTTGGGGTAAAGCTTCTGCTCCTGGAGGAGCATTTGAATCTGTCAAGCTGGGACTGGGTATAGACAGAGCAGCGATGAAAGCTTTCATCTGATCTTGTCGTAAAGGCTTAGGGATTCGGACTCTAGAACCCAAAGTTTCTGAAAAGCTATAACGCTTCACCAAATAATCTTTCCCGTCATGTAGCAAGTTCATTGGCAGACTTTGGAAAGTTTTATCTAAAATAAATATTAATGTACCAGAGTCAGGCAAATATTTTTTTAAAGGTGCAATTAACTCTTTATATAGCACTTGATAATGTGAAGTAATTATATGTTGCTTAGTATAAACGAGTTTTTCATCTTGTAGAATTTCTAACAAGGTGTTGACATGAGTTCTAACTAATTTTGAATCAACGGAGTGGTGATGAGGGGAGTCGCCTGGAGATTGAACAATTACTTCTATCCTATTGTTCAAATCAATAATGTGAATTATTGCTGGGGTGTCATCCAATTTTTGAAGCTTATTTAAAGCAACAAGGTCGAGTTTGCCGCATTTGAGATAATCCTCTAACTCCGCTACTTGAAGTTGTTCATAAGTTTGGCGTATTAACTCTAAATTAGGAGAAGGACTTTCTGCTAGCAGTCGCATATAATTGCGATATACAGGCTCTACTTTTTCGTAAAAGAAAAACTGTGCATCTAAATTGCTAGACAAGAGATTGCCGCGAATTTGTGTAATGCTGTCAATAGTCGCGCCATAAGCTTGAATCGCTGCTTCAGTTTTACCTTGTTTCTGATATAAATTCCCTAATTGCTGTTGCCATTCATAGAGAAGATCCACATCATTAATTGACTGAGCTAAACTCAAAGCTTTTTTAAAATATATTTGTGATTCCTCTATGTTTAGCTTACCTAAAGCGCCTAAGCTTTTAGATTCTAAGAGTTTGTTATTAATATATTTAGCGGTTTTTAAGGCAGATGTAGCATACTGAATAGCTGCTGATTGCAACGATTTATTTTGAATTTTACTTAGAATATTAGCAAATTTTAATTGAGCTTGAATAGATTGTTCTGGTGACAATTGAGAAAATGCTGAAGGGTTTTGCAATATAAGATTTGCTAATGGTTGAATCTCCTGACTAACTTTTGTATGAGTATCTTTTAGCTTAGGTTTATCTGTTAGCCATTCATCAAAGTCTAGCAATAAGTTTAAACGGTTCAGTTGCGCTTGTAGTTTTATTCCTTGTGAAAAACTTGTCCGATCTACTAAAAGTTGATATGTCTTAAGTGACTCCTCTGCCTTCTGTGGAATAGAATCTATGATCGTCTCTCTAAATATGGGTTCCTCTACCCATTTGTACTCATCTCGCGCTCGTTGATAGATGGACTGTTTGGTATTACCCAATGACAGCAAAATATCGCTAATTTCTTTTGAAGATGTTTGTTTAGCGAATAATAATGTTTTTTCCAGAATTAGCTCAGATTCATTTAACTTGCCAACTAAGCGTAGAACTTGCCCCATGCTTTGTAACCCCAACAAGCTTATTGGTGTTAATTTTAACTGATGTATTGCTGCTATCAGTTGTGACTTCTCGTATTGGGTAAATTCTAATATTGTTGGGTTACAATTCCAATTATTTAATTCTAGAGCTTCCACAAGTTTCTCACAAGCCTGAGAGTGTAAACCTAATTTTTGCAAGGCAAAATTTTGATTAATCAGGCTCCCACTAACACCTTCGGCATCTTTGATCTGATGATAAATTTTCGTGGCTTGTTGCCAAGTGTCAAGAGCCTCTGCTGCTTGACCTTGATTTAATTGTTTTTTACCCACTTGGGTTAAAAATTCAGCCTGTTGTATCTGTGTTTCTTTTTCCGTTGACTGAGCCAGCAATAGAGACGATTGAGTTAAAACTATTGATAAAGCTAGAATGCCTAAAAGAGCATATTTTAGGCAATATTTCCATTTAATCATCGCTTTACTATGTTGCTAGGATGGGAAAATTCTGCTATAGAATCGACCGATGTACACGGAATGGTAGAAAAAAAGCTATCAGGTGTGGCTTGATTAGGCGCTATCGCAACTAATTCGACGTTTCCTCTGGAATCTATTACCCAACTCTGAGCTTCAACAATTTCCGTAGTTTCTTTAATTGTTGCTAGCTGTAACTTAGATGAAAGTTCATCAGGCTTAGATGAAATAGAATTTCTCTGCCAGATAGGTTGACTATCTAGATGTTCGTCAAATTTAGGTGGTGGACTGTTGCTAGCCACAATTAATATATTACTTTCTGTGCCTGATTGTGCAGCACAACCCGATACTATCTTAGGAGTTTCTGTAACTATTACTGGCACAGGTTCAAGATCAATAGGATAATAGTAAAAACTGTTGTTCTCAACTGTGCCATCAACTCCTAACTGGGACGTGGCGGTAATGAAGCTATCGGGAGAGAAAAATAACCCACGAGCATTTATCCGAATATTACCGCCACGTCCCTCAAATGCATTAGCTTTTATGCTGCTATTTCTTAAGCCAGTTAAGAGTGTTGTATTGATGTTGATATTGCCACCTTTGCCAGTACCAGTTGGGGCAAGGCTGTAGGGAAATTCAATACCTAAAAGATGATAAGCCGCCTGCGGATTACTGGCACTAGCACTGATAATGCTATCAAGCAATTGCACATAGTTTGCACTTATGAAAATATTTCCTCCGTCTGCTAATGCGGTTGCAGCACTAATAGAAGAATTATTTTTCAGAGAAACTATATTTGCATCAATATCTATATTGCCTGCCGAACCAGTACCTAAATTACTTACAGTAATTGAACCTTTAGATAAAGAGAATTGCCCGGTTTTTATTTTTATACTCCCCGATGCTCCACTGATCTCTGAAGATAGTCCTAATACTTGTTGTATTGATGGAGGAGGTGATACCGCATAAGATCCTATTCCAGACATAAAATTATAAGATAAAGCTTCTATGTTTGTAGGTGTTGTAATGTCTACAAAATTAGAGGCTTCAATTGTAACCTTTCCAGAATTACCGCTGGAAAAAGTGTAAGAAGCAATAATGCCTCTGTTGTATAATCTAACTTGAGGCGAGGTAATTTTCAGATCACCGGAATTTCCAGATCCATAAGCTACTACAGATGCTTGGGTTGGTGAAGAAAGAATGGGATTAAACCCACTTAATTCAACACTACGATCGGCGCTAATGATTAAATCCCCCCCCGTGCCAGCGCTAAAAGTTCCAGATGTTATAATTCCTCCATCTAAAGCAGTGAATTGACTTGTATTAATTACGATCTTCCCACTTGTACCAGTGCTAAAAGTATATGAACCAACTCCACTAGCAATGCTAGCAGTAGTAGGGTTAATAAAGGAAAAACCTTTGACCTCTATAGATTCAGAAGCATTCAAAAGTATATTGCTAGCATTTGCTTCTGTAAATGTCTTGCTATTTATGGCTCCTCCATTTTCAAAGCTTAAATATTTAGTTGAAACTACAACATCGCCTGCGTTTCCTCCTAAAGTTTCTACTTCAACTCCACTAGGGATTGTTCCATCTGGGGAGGTTCCATTTAATTGAAGTAAATTTGAAGCCTGTATATTTATGCCGCTTCCAGCTTGAGCGCCTTGATTTTGAATTAACGCAACCGATCCTTCAGTAAAAGAAATTTGTTTTCCTACTAGTTGAATAGCACTATTTCCAAAACCGCTAGTATCTACTAGTGCTTGTTTGGACATAGTAATATTTTGAAAGCTTTGTAAATCTTGATATCCGAACACCCAGCCAGAAGTTGTCGGTTTGATGCTAACAGTTCCATCACTAACGCTACCCAGTTCTACCCGTCCTCCTGGTGCTGTCAGATTACCTCCTTCTAAAGCAATGTTACCCCCTATTAAGGCTAAGGTTTTCCCTGGCAAAACCCGCAAACCTCTGGAGCTAGCACCTGCTCCCGAAACGGGCGTAAACAATCAAGGAATAGCTAAATTATTTGCTGAACCTTGCACACGTATCTCACCAGGATTGTTGTCTAACCCCAATCCTATAGGCACATTCACTGTTAAAAGAGAAGTAGTCTGAGGCGCAGTTGTATTAAACTCTTTTCCATTTGCAAACTTTAAGCTACTCGCCGTGCTACCCAAGAAAGAACCGCCAATGTCTAATCGGGCATTAGAACCGAAAACAATGCCGTTGGGATTAAGCAGAAATAGGTTGGCTGTACCGTTAGCTTTAAGCAATCCGTCGATATTAGAGATAGACTTGCCTGTAACTCGGGTAATAATGTTTTGGATATCCGAAGTATTATCAAAATAGCCAGTACGACCTGTAGATAAAGAAAACTGTTCAAAGCTGTGGAACAGATTATTACCAGCTTTGGTTCCCCCATTGATAATATTAGTATTGCCTTGAGTTGTGACGCGAGAATCGTTAGGGAGGGTGTTATCAGGAATAATTTGTGCAGCAACTGGAATTGAAAATGATAAACAATACAGAGTAATAAGTTTGAAAATAAAAGAGCTACTCATATACCGTTCTATTCTAAATTTTGTCTTGTTCTTAAGTTGCATTTTATTAACTAAAGAGAAGATACTTGGAAAGATAAGATCATGTATTGCAGTAATCCCCTGCGACTAAGCCTTTCCAAGCCTCTAGTTGCTCGATAAGTTTCTTCATCTCCCTCTCGCCGCATTAGTGAGTTAACAATTGGGTAAGTTGGTAAAGTATTATGAGTGATATTTTCTACTTTAACTAGCTCAAAACCTGTAGCTTCAGCTAATCTTTGGTATTCAGACAAAGGGCAAAAATTAATAGGCCGAGAGCCATAAGTCTGAATAACAAGAGTTTTAGTGGCTTTTTCTATTAATTTCCAAGTTTGGTAAAAAGCCTGGAGCGGAATAAAATCACAAATAGTCAATTTTCCTTTTGTCCCTAAAACTCGTCTTGCTTCTTTAAAAAATTGTTCGCGGCTAGAGAAAGCAAAAATAGACTCGATTGCTAAAACTAAATCAAAACAATCATCGTTAGTAAACGGCAATTTACAAGCATCACCATAAAGAAATTCTATACGGTTTGTTGGTAGTGCTGTTAGTTTTTTAGCTATATATAGCTGTTGCTCATTAATATTTATTCCTGTTAAATGCATATTAGAAAAACGTTCATTAAGACTAGCAATGGTTCCTCCAAATCCACAGCCAGCATCAAGAATGTTTAAACCATTATTTACTTCTGCAACTTCAGCAATCCGACGGGATAAATTCTCTGCTGCTACAGCAAAATCAGCAAGAGAAGCATCAGCTTTAGCTGGGTTAGACCAATAACCCCAATGCAAATGTCGACCAAAAGCTAAAAGCGCATCAGCATCCCCTTGAGCAAATTTTTCTGGCAAACTATCAAAATAAGGGGTACTAGTTGAAGCATTATCATTGCTACTTCTCAAAACTTTGTCCTTTTCTGTAAATAAGTAAGCGAGTTTGATCAAAAATAAGAATATCTTTCACACCCATAGTCCCAACCCAATAGGAGTTGTTAAACTAACAGTGTTAGCCTCAATTATAAGAAAATGATCTATTCTTATAAAAACAGGAATTCAAAGTAAAAACAGATTTAATCAGCAATGCTTGATTTAAAGGATATTTTAACTAATGTGCTGATATAACGCTGTTTAATTATTATTAACATAATATTTGCTTCTGGTAAATAAAAAATTTTTGATAAATCGGAGAGTTTCTTTAAAACTATGTCTTTAGGCAGAATCTCTTTAACCAAATTAGTAGTCACCAATCGTGAACTTATTAAAGTATCATGCACTTATCAGTCGCCAGAATTCAATATGAATAAATTATTTTTGTGCAGTACTTCCAGGCGCTCGTTGAACACCACTGAAAAATGATTTTCATACCAAGCTAGGGAGGAATATTTGCGTTGCTAATGTATTCATTGTTTATTAACGGACTGAAAATTAATTCTTTTTACAAGATAAAACTCTCACAAGAGGAAAATCTTAGCCAGTGAAGATCGAGGTTATAGTATTGAACTTAAGCTTTAAAGTCTTGAGAAAACCCGATTAACTCTCAGCAGTACCCCAAAAAGGCATATCTGCTGTGAGACTTATGCCTTAAGCAGGATGACGTTCAGCTTCAGCAATGGTTGAAGTGATGGCTGTCGAAGTAGCAGAAGATTTGGACAGGAGGAGCAGAGCGATCGCTTTCAAGACCAGTTATGATGGCTCAAGCGCCCGCTTGATAGTGCGATCGCTTCCGGCTGGCGCTCCGCGCCATCGCCACCAGGTACAGGTAATTCAGTACAATCTTGAGTAGAGCCGGAGTTTTGAGTGGAGAAGGGAATTGAGCCAAAGTTCGACTGCACCAAGCCGCAAACTTCAGATTACGATTTTAACAGTAGGTTCAAGAGGAGACTTGCAACCATACTGTGCTTTGGGTATTGGGTTAAAACGTGCGGGGCATAAGGTGAAAGTAGCAGCGCATGAAAACTTTGAGTCGTTTGTCAGAAAGTTAGATTTAGAGTTTGCACCCATAGCTGGAAATATTCAAGAGTTTTTGCAATCAAAACAAGGGCAGCGATTGATTGCGGGAGAAAAATTGAAGCTAGAAGAGAGAGATAAGCTTTTACTTGAACAGTTGGAATCAGCTTGGAGTGCGTGTGTTGGAAGTGAGGTGATTATCTACACGCCGTTAGCTACCTTTGGATATCACATCGCAGAGAAATTAGGCGTACCCTGCTTTTTTGCATCAGTTCTGCCGTTGACTCCTACAGGGATGTTTGGGTTTTTAAAATTTGCTCAAATAGCTAAAAACCCGCTAAAGAAAGCGATAAATTATGGCAGCTACTTGCTAGTAGAGTTTTTGCACTGGCAAAGATATCGTCCACTGCTCAATCACTTCAGAACAGAAACTTTGAAATTGCCGCCTTTGCCATATTTAGGTAGACGCTTTAGACAAAAAACTCCGGCGAATGTATCACAAATCCCTGTATTGTACGGATTTAGTTCACACATAATCCCAAAACCAAAAGACTGGCCGCATTGGGCGTATGTGACAGGTTTTTGGTTTATTGATCAAGCCTCCGACTACGAGCCACCCCTGGAACTAGAGGATTTTCTTGGACGAAAGCAATTGCCTTTGTGTTTTGGATTTGGCAGTATGACTATGCCCAATCCAGAATATCTCACACACTATATTGTGGAAGCCTTAAAAAAAACGCATCAAGGCGGCATCATCTTGTCAGGTTGGGGGAACGTTGGAAGAACAGTGAATGTAAAAGATTCGCTACGAGTGTTTGTGATCAAGGAAGTTCCGCATGATTGGTTATTTCCTCAAGTGCCAGCAGTGGTACATCACGGAGGAGCTAGTACAACGGCGGCGGTGTTACGTGCGGGGATACCATCAGTTACCGTACCCTTTTTTGCAGATCAACCGATTTGGGGTGAAAAGCTAAATAAACTGGGAGTAAGCCCTGCACCGATACCGTACCAGAAGGTATCAGACAAAACTTTAGCAGCAGCGATTGACGTTGTACTAGGCGATGAGGTGATGAAGAAGAAAGCCCAAGAGTTAGGGCAGAAGATAAGGGCTGAGGATGGTGTGGTGAATGCAGTTGAAGTTTTCCATCGGCATTTGGGTTTAATTGAGTAATACCAATTTGAAAAAAGAATGCGACAGATGGTAAATATAGATAAAAGTAGCATTCAGGGTATGTGATGGCAGGGGTAACGCATATCGAGATTAAAGAAAGTGTCGAGGAACTAGAGGAGTTGCTCAGATATCAAAAACAGTCTCGGCTCAAAGAACGTATACAAGCCCTATATCTGATTAAAGGGCAAGAAATGAGTGTTTGTGCGTAACGCAAGAAAATTACCCCTGCGACATCTGAGGAACCAAAGCTAGCAACCGACCCTGCTCAGGAAAATACTTCTTTGCACGAAAATCCAGCTTCAGCAACTATTACGGTGACGGCTGTTGAAGTAAGAGAGTTGACCGACCAAGAACAAAGCTTACGCTTGCAATTGGAACGTCAGGTAGAAAGGGCATTTTTGTCAGCAGGTCAGGCGCTGATGGAGTTGAGAGACAGACGGCTATACCGTTCCACGCACCGAACTTTTGAGGAATACTGCCGCGAACGCTTTGGTTACAGCCGTGATGCAGCGTACTTGAAGATTTCGGCGACTGTGGTTTATGAGAATCTTCAAAAGTTTTTGCCGACCAATGGTCAGGAAATTCCAATGCCGACCAACGAACGACAACTGCGGTTTTTGGCAAAAGCTGAGTTGGAACCGGCTGTGCAAGCGGATGTATGGCAGCAGGCAGTAGAGCAAGCTGGCAATAAGATTCCATCTGGTCGCATAGTGAAAGACGTTGTGGATAGGATACGCGAAAGCACGAAAGTACCCAATCCTTACCATATTGGTGAAATATGCATTCTTTTGCCAAAGGATAACCCAGACTTGAGAGGTAAAGCGGGTTATTGGTGCGTGGTAAGTCACGTTGGGGAATATAGCTGTACACTCCAGACATGGGACGGCGACTACACTGTAAAAATCGAACACCTGAAATCACTGGAATTGCTTGATGAAGATTGCTTTTTTATGCAACGGCTATGTGTGAGATTACAGCAATTGCATCAAGTGGCCAGCCCTGACTCTTCTGTAGTTTGTGATGGCAGAAAATTAGGAAACATTAGTACTCACTCCAAACTAATTTTCACGTAAGAGTTTCATTGATTTAGAATAGGTGGTTTATTTACGCCGTACTGTACTAGCTGCTGACATCTAACATTTGTCTTTTAACAAGAGCATGGCCAGATTGAACATCAAACCAGTGAATATCCTCAGGGGGCAATGCTAATGTAATATCCTCGCCGCTCCAATTTTGGTCTGTTGGCAACAAAGCACGTACCGTAATCGCTCCGGTTTGTGAACCCTCAATCCTGACACTGACTAAATAGTGCATACCCAAGTTTTCCACTAAAAACACTCGCCCTTGGATAGTTTGGGTATCACCTGGTTGAGCAATGCGGACATCTTCTGGACGGATTCCCAGAACAATCTGCGGTGGTACTGTTGGTATATCTGGAAGAAGCATTTGGAAGTTACCCACGATCGCATATTGTCCCTTACAAGGTAAAGTCAGCAAATTCATTTGCGGACTACCAACAAATCCAGCCACAAATAGATTAGCTGGATGGTTATAGATGCGGTCAGGTGGATCAAGTTGCTGGACATAGCCATCGTTGAGCAATGCAACTTTTGTGGAGAGCGTCATCGCTTCTGTTTGGTCGTGGGTAACGTAGACAACTGGCACTTTTTGGGCTGCAAAAATTTGCTTGATATCGGCTCGGACTCGTTCCCGCAGTAGTGCATCCAGGTTACTTAAGGGTTCATCCAGCAGGTATACATCGGCATTACGCACCAAAGCACGACCAACAGCCACTCGTTGGCGTTGACCTCCAGACATTTGTCCAGGCTTACGGTTCATTAACTCTGCTAATCCTAAAACTTGTGCCACTTGTGCCACTCGCTGTTTAATGTCTGTAGGCGGTACTTTTTTCAGCTTGAGTCCAGAAGCAAGGTTTTCGTACACCGTCATGTGAGGATAGAGTGCATAGCTTTGAAATACCATTGCAATGTTGCGATCGGCTGCTCGTTTATAGGTGACATCCACCTCCCCAATCTTAATCTGACCGCGAGTCGGTTCTTCAAGACCCGCAATCATGCGTAGGACGGTAGATTTGCCACAGCCAGAAGGGCCAAGTAAAGTGAGAAACTCATGGTTATCTACAGTTAAACTAACGTCCTTGACAGGGATGACTTTAGGATTATAGGTTTTATTCAAATTTGTGAGTTCGAGTTTAGCCATTTTGATTTCTATCCTTTTACAGCACCAGCGGTAAGACCTTGGACAATCCGGCGCTGGAAAAACAAAACTAGTAAAATCAGGGGTAATGTGCCCACAACAGTTGCAGCAGCGATCGCACCATAGGGAATTTCAAATACTGTCGCACCACCCAACTGGGCCGCAGCAACGGGAATTGTCTTCAATTCTTCACGAGTCATAAACGTGAGAGCGAAAATAAACTCGTTCCAAGCAAAAATAAAGGTGAGGATTCCAGTAGTCACTAAGGCCGGAAGGGTCATCGGCAGCACGATTTGCCATAGTAGTTGAAAGGTGTTGTAGCCATCGACCCTAGCGGAATCTTCTAAATCTTTTGGTAATTGTTGAAAAAAGCTTCTAAGTACTAAAATTGTTAGCGGCAAATTGATGGCAGTATAGGGTATAATCAGCGCCAGATAATTGTTGCCGAGTTTAAGCGCCTGGATAATTTCTAACAGTCCTAAGAACAAGAGAATTCCAGGAAATAAGGTAACAATTAGAACGCTGGCGAGGATAACTCTTTCACACCTTGGGCGTAACCGTGCGAGGGCATAAGCCGCAGGTGCGCCGATCGCTAAAGATACAGCTGTAGAAGTAATCGATACAAAGGCACTGTTGAAGATGTAACGCCAAAATGGGCGACGGGTGAATAACTCAATGTAGTGATTGAAAGTGAATCGTGTGGGGAAATAGACAGTAGGAACGGCGGCAATATCTTCATTCACTTTAAACGAGGTCAGCAATTGCCATAAGGCTGGCGCTAGGCTGAATATCACCACTAATGTAACTATTATGGGCAACAAGATTTTTTTAAGAGAAAACTTGGTTTTCTCTGTTCGTTTTGGAGTCGTTGGAACTGCTTGTCGAGTTAGACTCATGAGTTAAATGGCTCCTGATGTTTTGGCACGGAATCTGTTAAGCAAGAAACTAGCCATCGCCACCGCAGCAATCAATATTAAAAATGTCACCACTACAAGGGCTGCTCCATAACCAAAATCTAAGTAGCGCATCACTGTGGAGTAAATATACAATGACACCACTTCCGTAGAGCCACCAGGGCCACCCCCGGTCATTACAGCAATCAAGTCGAAAATCCCAAAAGCTTGAGCAAACCGAAATAGCACTGCAATTAAGATTTGTGGCAGCAGTAGTGGCAGGGTAATATTGCGGAAGCTTTGCCAAGCAGTTGCCCCATCGACCGAGTAAGCCTCATAAAGGTCTTTGGATATCGACTGCAACCCAGCTAGCAACAAGATGCTGATAAACGGCGTAGTTTTCCAAACATCAGCAAAAACCACTGCTATCATCGCCAGCGTTGGATCTCCTAACCAGTTAATCCCAGTCTCAATCAGCCCCAACCGCCGCAGAATATCGTTCACAACCCCAAACTGGTCGTTAAAAATCCAAGCCCACGCCAGACCAATCAGAGCGGTAGGCAAAGCCCAAGGTATAAGTGCGCTTGTACGCACTAAGCCTCGCCCAAAAAACGCCTGATTGAGAACTAGGGCAACCCCTAATCCTAGCAGTAGTTCTGAGATTACTGATGCTGTTGTGAACACGGTTGTCGCCCACAAACTCTGCCAGAAACGACCATCCCCCGCCATCCGCACATAATTGTCCAAACCAGAGAATACAGGTTGTAGCTCTGTTCCCAGATTTCTAGTAAATACGCTTAACCAAAATGCTCGTAAAATTGGGTAGGCAAATACAAACAACAACAGCAGCAATGCGGGTGTTAATAAAATCCATGCTGTCTGTTGTTCTCGACTTTTGAGTGTATTTAAATTTGTCATTTGTCATTTGTCATTTGTCATTTGTCATTTGTCATTGGGCATTGGGCATTGGGCATTGGCAAAGAGGAGGCAGAAAGCACAAGTTGTTTAATTTTTAATTTTTAATTGCTTTCCCCCTGCTCCCAGCAATCGGCGCGTCTCCGCAGCAGCAGCTTGCATTGCTCGCGAGGAATTCATCCGACCGGATAATGCGGCGCTGAGATAACGCTGTAAAATATCTGATGTCTGAGCATATTGCGCGATCGGCGGACGTAAAACTGCATTGTCTACCACCTCCAATAACTGCGGATAGTGGGGGTATTTAGCAACAATCTCTGGGTCTGTAAACAAATCCCGGCGACTTGGCACATAGCCTGCACTGAAAATGAATCGGCGCTGTGCTTCCCGACTGGTAAAATACTGAATTGCTTTCCAAGCTTCTTCAGGATGTCTAGAGGTTTTAGAAATCCCTAAACCCCAGCCCCCAAGACTTGCCGCTCCCGTCTGCCCAGGAGCATGAACCATCGGTTTAATCGCGATTTTGCCCCGGATTGGCGAATTTTCTGCTTGAGCTAAAGGCCACGCATAAGGCCAATTGCGTAAAAACGCGACTTGACCACTTTGAAACAAGCGCCGGGTATCTTCTTCTTGGTAAGTTGTGACTCCAGGAGGAGAAACGCCCTCCCTAACGGTACTACGCAGAAACTCAATAGCTCGTAATGTTTCTGGTCGATCTAGTCCAACTTCGAGGGTGTCGGGATTAACCCAGAAGCCACCAAAACCATCAAGAACTTCTGCAAACATCGCCACAAGTCCTTCATATTGGCGACCCTGCCAAACATAGCCCCAATTCACCTGCTTTTTCTTTTGCAAGATTTGGGAAATTCGCATCAAATCATCAAATGTTTCTGGCGGTTGCAGTCCTGCTTGTTTGATTAAATCTTCCCGGTAGTAGAGCATTCCCACGTCAGAACGCACTGGAATCCGGTACAGTTTGTCTTGGTAGCGTCCCCCTTCTACATCCTGGGATGAAAATGCTCCTAAGTCCTCTTTAGAAATGCGATCGCCTAAAGGTAGCAACCATCCAGCAGCAGCAAACTTGGATGTCCAAATGACATCCATATTAATCAGGTCATAAGGGGATTCACCCAAGATAAAAGATGAGGTGTACAGGTCTTCGAGCAAATTTGTGGCATTCGGCCCTTCAACCAAGTTAATGCGAATACCTGGGTTCTCAGCCTCGAAGTCTCTAATTAAACCCTGCCTCCAAGGTTCGGCATCAGGGGCAGTCATTAACAGATTGAGGATAACTGGTTGCTGCGAGAGTACTACCCAACTGAACAATATGATGCTCAATAGAGTTGCCAGGAAAACCCCTATATGTAAATAACTCTGTTTTTGGATGAATTTTTGCAACTTGTTTATTGGCTTTCGGTACAACATTATTAATGTCGCGATCGCTAGTGGTAATTATTAGGAAATAAAAACATAAAAATCTCAGAAAGGTCGCTTTATATTATTTTTTATCAAAATGCTTGAGTAATGAACAAGCAAGTCAATAAACTTAACATCGACCTGGCTTCAATAAATAAGCAATAAGCAATTTGATATAAATAAGTGTAAATTTTTGCTAGTAAACCCTAAGTATACAGTAATGTTTGAGGACAAAAATGCCTAAAGCCTGGGGGAGAAAATTTTAATATATTAAGTCTGATGTTTCTCATTTAGCACTTTGACTATATCTTGCTGCTGATTGGGTAAGAATAAAGCAACGTGTTGTTGGCTCAAACTTATTTGCGGTCTATTGTTTGGGGTTTTCCTGCTGCCCTCAAATTTTGGATATTCAAAGAAGTTAGTTGTGCTTTAAATCACCCCCAATTCTTAATAGTAATTATGGTAGTTGGACTATGATTAAATGCAGTTGATAATTACATACTGATGTTCGGTGAATTAAGTTTACTAGCCCCTATTTTAGCCGATATTGGTTGGGCAAATACACTCATTTTCTGGCTGAATTTTATTGCCGTCGCCAGTTGGATTTGCTTCGATAACTATTTTTTGTGTCCTGCTCATATGCAAGTAAAGTCTCGGCTTGAATTGGGACTTTGCCACCACCAGAGGCATCAATCACATAGGTTAGAATTACGTTCGTCACAATCTATGCCCAGAATATGTTTCGGGCATTTTTGACAGGTTATTTTTTGATGCAGTGTGAAAAACCGGAATCTAGGTTTTATTCTGCCACTAAACTCCAGAAAGGCTTAGATGCTTCTTCGCCTTCTCATCAGCCAGTCTTCAAACTCTGACGCACTTTTTCAACGACTTGAGTAAGCGCACCAGCTTCAAAGGGAGAAATGAGATTTGCCGATCGCACTAATTCTCGAAAGGATGCAGAACCACCGCGATCGCATAATGCAATATACTCCGCCAACGCTTGCGAATAATTTTCTTCTGCTTTGACCCAAAACTGCAAGGCGCAACACCCCGCTAAGGTGTAATCAATATAATAAAAGGGTGAACAGTAAATGTGTTGTTTTTCTTGCCAGAGTCCACCTTTGTTGAGGTAGTTCAAATCTCCATATTTACGCCAAGGCAGATAACGAGCTTCCATTTGTTGCCACATAAGATGTCGTTCTTGCGGGGTTGCTTCTGGGTTCGCATATACCAAATGCTGAAAATGATCCACTGCCACACCATAAGGCTGAAATAGAATCGACCAGGCTAGATGCTGCCTCCGAAATCGATCGGCTTGATCCCCGAAAAACTTTTCCATCTGCGAATAGGTGAGAAACTCTAAGCTCATGGAGTGAATTTCACACGATTCTAGGGTAGGCCACAGGTAATCAAAAACTGGCAAATGGCGACTTCGCCACATTTGGAAGGCATGACCGATTTCGTGAACAAACACCTGCACGTCGTTTTTTGTGCCATTGAAATTTGCGAACACGTATGGAACATCATAGGTTGGGAAGCTTGTGCAAAATCCGCCTCCTGCTTTTCCGGGACGGTTTTGCAAATCTAGTAAATGCTGCTCAACCATCATCTGAAAAAAGCTAGCCAGCGATGGATTCAAGGCATCAAACATTTCTTGTGCCCGTTCCAGCATCCAGTCATGATTGCCAATGGGAGCCGGACTACCTTTTGCATCAAAGACGGACTCATCCCAGAAATATAGGGTGTCTAGATTGAGCCGTTTTGCCTGTTGCCCAATTAGCTCCATTGCTAGGGGAACGACCTCTTGAACTACTTGATCTCGATAGCGTTCAACATCGGTTTGATTGTAATCCACCCGTCGCATTCGGCGATATCCTAGCGCAATGTAGTTTTCATCGCCCAATTTTTTTGCCATGCGATCGCGCAGTTTCACCAATCGATCAAACAATTGATCGAAGTGGTCTTGATTCTGCTCAAAAAACTGCCAGCGACACTGTTCTGCCTGCTGGCGAATGTCTCGCTCTTTACTTTGCAGATATGGTTGCAAACCTGATAAATTTACTTGCTCACCCCCGAACTCTAGCTTTGCCGAGGCGATCAGTTTGGTGTACTCATTGATGAGTTTGGATTCTTCAACTAAATCTGCTGTGATTACTTCTTCAAAAGTTGTGATGTCTGCTTCCCACAGCAAAAAGGCTTGCCGTCCCAAGCTTTGTTCTAATTCGATGCGATTGGGGCTATGAATCAGCTGCCGTTTGAAGTCTACTTCAAGGGCAGTCAGAGATGGTGAAAGTTCGCTGCAATAGTCCAAGGCGGTTTTGTATTCTGGATTTTGCGTGTCTTGGTGAAAGTGGAGTTGCGTGAGTTCCTTCCATGTACTGAGTCTGCATCGTAAGGCATCCCACTGTTGAAAGGCAGCCTTTCGTTGCTGTGAGGTTTGAGCCTGGTTAAACTGCGCCTGGATAGCTTGGTATTCGGCAGTTACGCCCAAGAGTGTCGGAGTTTCTGCTGTGATCTCGGCAAAATCTACTGGAGCTTGCATCAATCTTTCCTTTCCCTCATGAAAAAGTTTTTATTTAGGGAAATCGGCAACTTTCGTTTTTCCCCAAAATTCTAAGTTTACCAATCCTATTAGGGACTTGCAGAAAATAAATTATCCCAAATTATTTATTTTTAGGGGCGCAAGGCGTTGCGACCCTACGATGGGATATTTTTTTAACTGGAAGTCCCTTATTATTAAATTTTAATCGTCTCGAAGATACTGCACATCTTTCAAAGTTCTATGTTAGAGAGCTTTTCACTGGGACTTATATTTTCAACCTGATTCAAGGGGCTATGCCATTGAAGATGGCCGAAGTTAAAGAGCTTTTCACCCAGACATTATGGTTGTGATAAAAATCACCACGTTGTTCTAATGTAAACCCACCAAGCAATAATCCTAACCACACCTCCACCATCGGCATTTGCAACACACGTTGCAGTTTAACTAAAGAAATCTCATCTTTGACATTTATCAGGTAGTTAGCGATCGCGCTCTGCCATTTTTGAACATCCTCATCTGATGCCAAATTGCGGACATCTTCTAAAGTTGTCACCTCATCGAGCATTGCCAAAACATTCGCTTTTTCAACAGGTGCTACTACAGAATCACCCAACTCAGTAAGATATGAAAATTGGTGTGGGCCATGTGCTTTAAAGGTTTGTGGTGTTTGCGGTTCAATCAAATCATCTAAATCTAGGTGCATTGTTGTCCGCACTAAACCAGCAAAAAGATCGATGCTAATAATTGGCCCATCAGTATCGTTTTGAGCGCGTACATCTTGCAAAATTAACTCAGCACGGGATTTGAGAATATCTGCGATCTGATAAAATGCTTCTGCTGCGGTAGATAACTGTGCTTCTGTTGATAAATTTTCAAGCTCAGTATCCAAACATTCCCACACCGGAGCTAATGTTGATGTCGGCGGAGCAACTGACATTTCATCCAAAATATCCCAGATTGTTAATTGGCGATAGGTAGCCATAGCTATAAATCTGGGTTTAAAGGGCAAGGTCGCACTGGGCAGTGAGTAGGACTAATCTCGAACATCTCCTTGTACTGATATAGTGAAACACTGTATTGAGATGCAAATGCCTGCAACACTTGATCTGTATAGGCGCGTATTTTACCAGCCGTTAATCCAAAGCAGTGAATTGGTTCTAAGCGACAAACAGGTTTTTGACCCAGCCAGAGTTCTGCTGACATAGCGTGTAATGGTTTATCGCCTGATTCTTTATACAAATACAGCACTGCAAAATATGTTGCTGGGGGTTCGACTGCGATCGCGTCCAATTGCGCGGAATTATCATCGGTTCGACGGCGGTAGAAGGAGCGGCGATTATGGCAAACTTTAGGATTCCAGCATCCATCCCCATTTGTCCCGTGTAAAACTTTAGCTTTAGCTGTTGGTAACTTGGCACATAGCTGACATTTGGGATCAAGTGGCTTGGGCATACCTTACTCCGCTTCTTCGCCAATCGCACGATAGTAAGCAGCGATCGCCGCTTCTTGTTCGCTACGAAGCGTATACCGTCGAAACGCTTTCTCGCTTTGATGTCCAGTTAATTTTCGTGCATGGCTGGGGTCAACTCCCAATAACAATAAGTCAGTGGCATAGGTGTGGCGAAAGGAGTGAGGGTGCAAATCCTCAATGTGAGCTATTTCACCGATTTTTTCCACAGCGAAGTAAATGCCGTGATAACTCAAGCGTTCACCTTTGTATGAAGCATGGTGTGAAATCATCAGTGGGCTAAGGCTGTTTAACACCTCACTCCTTTGTTGGCGCGATCGCAAATACTCTGCTAAAACTTCCCGGCTCTCTTTTCGCAGTGGAACTAAGCGTGGTTCATTGGTTTTGGTGTCTGGTAAAAATAGCAGCTTGCCATCAAATGAGCCAACATTTAGCTGCACAACTTCCCCAGCCCGGAGTCCATGACTGAGAATGTGAACCAGTGCTGTATCCCGTTGCTTTGTCTCTTGGAGCAATTCCAACGCTGTCCAAACTTGTTCCATCTGTTCTGGGGTTAAACTCTGGGCTGGTGGTAGTGGCACTTTTTCCAGTTTTATTCCCAGTGTTGGATTAGTAGCAATAATTTCAGGATACGTATAGCACATCCATTTGAAAAAGCTTTTGAGTGCTGCAATTCCCGCATTGATGCTGCTTTTTGAAAGGGGATTACCTGCATCAGTCCGTATTTCATCACGGAGATATTCTTTGTATAGCGCAAGGTGACGTGGACGCAGTTCATGATAATGTAGTTCACTCCAAGCCAAAAACCTTTTGAGTTCGCGTTCATAAAGCTTGCGGCTATTGAGTGCGAGATTGTTGCTGCGTAGAAACTCTAGCACCTTTACCCACCGGATATCGGTTGGTGGTCTTCTAGTTTCTCCTGGCTGTGTGAAATGTAGAGCTTCACGATCAAGGGGAATAAGTTTGATCTCAGGTAAAGAATCTGCGCTGTAGTTCATTCAGTTATATGTAAATTATTTAGTAAGTATTAAATATAATTTTCTGTTTATCTACTCATCTGGTGGTGAGGTAGTCATGACTTCTACAACGGTATGATCATGACCGAAGCGTGCCTGCTCCCATGTAGAATAACGCTGCATTCTCCCGTGATGAAGCCCACCTAAAACCATTGTTTCAAAAAGCAACGGGGGATCTCCAAAAGTGAGATCGAATCCTGAAAAACTAGTTGATACTTTGGCATCCCCAACTATAGTTTCGGCAACTAGATGTTGTCCTGAATCTTGTACTGAGTGTAAATAATCTCGCCACTCTGACAATGAATTAACAGCAACAGGGGTATGTCCTACGAGTTTGTAATAATAACGCATGATTAACAACTTGTGGCTATCACAACAAAATTTTACCCGAATTTATACAAAATAAAGTAGTCCTTTTACTACCTCATAGCTCTCTATTAACTAATACATCCTCAATCGGAATGGTGGCAAAGATTCTGCGTTTTGTATCATGTTTATTCCACAGCAAATCCCGATAATTGACGCATTTTAGGAGTATGAAAACCGATGACAATATCTTGTTTAGGTACACCCATTTCTATCAATTCTAAAGCAATATCTACTTCCGTTGTATTTTGTTGAATCCAAATTTTATTATTTTTGATATCTAGGTGCATTATTGGGCCATAGATCCGTTTTTGATTGTTCCATCCAATGCTAATAATTTGATAATGGTCATACTCTACGTCAAAAATCTGTTCGACCTCTACATCTCCATAACTAGGCTTGTACTCGATATACTTAGTTAATAATTGCCTAACTTTTGTGCGGTATTCATTTAACTTATCCATTGCTCTATTTCCTCAGTCTCAAGGTTATAAATAATTAATTTCAATTTGTTTTCGTTGACTACAGTTTGAATAAAAGGCAAATTAAAAAAATCATTATAAGTTACCAATGGTACAGCTAAATATAAATTTCTCGAAGGTTCTTCTGCACGTAATGCAGTCCGATAATTAATAAACTGTCCTAGTGCCATGTGAAATTCTGAAATCTTCGATGCACTAACAAAATTTTTGATTTCAACTGCTATTTTTTCTCCAGATTTTTCCGCAGCAACTAGGAGTTCTGCACCTAAATCAATCTGAACATCAACTCCACCACACCGAATATTTAGCGGATCGTCTGTAACTGACCAACCATCTTTCTCGAGTGCAGACCTCACAATATTGTGGAATAAATCACGAGCCATACCAACTATCCAATGAATAACCAAAGCTATTGGGGTAAGCAGCTTTGCTTTTGTCACTGTAAGCATAAAATAAGCAACTTTGAAAGCATAAGTTGAGCAATTACTGTCACTTAAAGGAAAACATGGCCGGAATTAAAGAATAAAGTGGCCGCCCTAAAAACCTGCAATGCTTATCTTTGCGTCGCCCTACTTTACAAGCGATCGCATTCAATCGTTTCAAATACGCTTCTGCCATAGGTTCTGTTCTACGGCCATTTTATCTTTTAAGTGACATACACATAAATCCTTTAAATCTAGACTTTGCTCACATTATGCTTTAGATTACTTTGTAGTATAAGGTTACAACACAAAATAACAAACTCTTATCTTTTATACGTCAAAAACTACGATTAACACCTCTTCTCCCCCAGACACAAGACTTTCACCAACATGCGATCGCAAAGAAGTGCATGTTGGCAACGAGAATAGGGACTATTGCGCTGCCGATGAATTCTGTTTTTTCAAGGTATCGCCCAAGATGCCTAATCCAAGGGATACACGTTTACAAAGTGCTATGGTTACACTTGTAGCTATAATTAGCCGCAAATTAATTATAGACAAAACGCAACCATAACTTTGAACTGGTGTAAAGATAGTTTACAAAAATTGTCGGTTGCGCTCAAAAGTAATTGAGATATGGATGCGCTGGGGTAATGATAGTCAAGTTCAAACAAGACAAAAGCGATCGCTTCGCTACTTACCCACAAAAATCATCCACTCGGATATCGCGCCAGACATCAGAAACCTGCCAGCCAGAGTTGCCCACAGATTGTACTGGAGGGTTGTCAAGGAGCGGAATATAGTCAGGAACTCTAGGCTCTGAAATTGCTACTGGTTTCTCCTCAACCTCAACCACAGGGGGAGTAGAATTGACAGTATTAGCTTGAAGAAGTTGGTCTTCAGCCTCCTCAATTAACTTCATCTGTCTCAGGGTAAGCTTGTCGGATTTTTTGATGATTTTCTTGGTATCTGTATCATTAGAAGTTTTCATTGGCTTAAAAGTTGGATGAGTAAATTTGGGAGAAGTTAGGTATTAATAATTGCACGGAATTAACAAGGTACACCAAATCGATGGAAAATACGAGTCCCTTGCAGAAGAATTTATTAATTGTGTACAAATCTGTTTTCGGGTAGATGTCCCAGCATAATCTGTTGCACAGATGCAAGTATTAAGCGATCGCTTTTTTGATCATGACTGTACTTCAAGATTGTTTTGCGCTTTTGACTCTTACAGCAATTGTGGGGCTTTGTACCAGAGATGAATACAGACACCCGTGTGGTAGATGTGCATATTTCACGATTGCGGACAAAGGTAGAATCCGACCCCAACGACCCAGAATTCATTATCACAGCAAGAGGTAGTGGTTATTTTTTCCCACGAATTATTGATTCAGAACACGATTGAAGAAGAAATTATCAGTCAAAATGTTGAAAATTTTAGAAACAACACCCAATCGACTTGTCATCAAGTCAGAAAGAAGAAATTTTGATACCAAGATGATAGCCCTTTTTATTTATGTTGCTATTTACTTTTTATTGATCTCTACATTCAAAAAATGGACAATATTTGGTCTGAGTCAGAAAGCGGTGGAATCAATATATCAGATCGTAGCTTATGCTCCGCTTTATTATTTTAGTTCCATAGCACTAATTATCTGTGTGTGCTTTCTATTCGCTATGACGATTGTAGACTTCCATCTCCCAGTTATAACTATTATCTTTGACTGCAATAGTAATCTTTTAACAATCAAGTATACCTATCTGTTCTGGCATTATAAGAAAGACTATTTTCTCAATGAAATAGAATCAATTCAGTGGTTTTCAGAGACAATTTACGCAGGCTCATCGGGCATATTACCCGTTCAAGTTTTAAAACTCATTTGTAGGAAACCCGATGGCAAGACGCATCTAATACAGCTCTACAAGACTGTACATCCTGAACGACAAGAAATAAGTACTATAGTCGATATGATTCATCGATTCCTTCTAGGTCTTAGACAAAGCAACAAGAAATAATGCAATGCACGAGATGGCTAGCGTGTTCGGTAGGTGCAGAAGGAATGTTGCGGCAAAGAGATGTCTTAACCGAACCGTATTACCCCCATAGTCTACGATTGCTCCCTTGGTCGGAGATGGGAGCAATTATCTGGCATATTGCAGCACCAAAGATGTTTTAAGTAAATCGGTAGAGCGATTGAGCTAACTATCGTCAGTTTGATGGATGTCTTAAAGTGCAGAATCTGGTGAAATTGTTAGTCAAGAAAACGTCTAATTTAGAATTAGTAGAGTATTTATGATACAAATACCAATCGTCCGTCAAATCCTATTAGATCCCCATAGGGGATTGCTACCATATCTTAGTGAAAAACTTCAAACACAGAGCTTTTCCCATTTTAAGGCCCAGTTTGGTTTTCATGTAGACGAGTATTGTACTCAAGTTATCTCTAATGATGATTCTCCAGAGATACAAACGAAACTTTTGTTCACTCTCAAGTTATCGATTGTTGTAGATAGCCAAACTGCCTCAGATCAGGCGACATTACACGCTCTTGAGTTTCAAGAATTGCTAGATGCACAAATTATTAGATGGAGCCAGGACAACGAAAGATTGCTTAAACCAATCTCAGAAATAAAAGGAGCGCTTAGTCAACTATTAGAAATACCGTTCCACGGTGGTTATGTTCCAGGTTTTGAAATTACCAGGCAGTTTTATCTAATTTATAGTGCTGGTACTACAGGGTTAAGCCAATCAGAGGAGGCTGAATCTTCATTGCATAGTCCAGGGGAACGCACTCCCATTAGTGGACAGTACGAAGTAATCAATTCTAATGGAAAAGGCACAGGGCTAGAGGTAACATCAACTGCTGGAAATCCGCTTCCTCCAACGAGTGAATCTGACCAATCATATCGCTTAGTTGACCCAACAAAGCACAAAAACCCTAATAAGTAGCAGTCGAAGCTTTGGCGTTCGGATTAACTATAGTTATGATGTAGCCACCATTCAAGCCTGATAATGGGGTAAGAGTATACTAGCTAAAATAAATCTGAGAGTAGACAATAAAAGTTAATAAACATCAAAAATGCTTGAGAAAGAAGTTAACGTCAGAGATAGTTTTCACTCAAAACAGCCTGCGGGTGGCAGCGATCCGAATAGTTTTGATTATAAAGAGACATGGTATCCCATTCATTACTTAGAGGACTTAGACAAATCAAAACCAACCCCTTTTACAGTGTTAGGAAGAGATATTGTAATCTGGTGGGATAAACTTGCTCAATCTTGGAGAAGCTTTGAAGACCAGTGTCCTCATCGTTTAGCACCGTTGTCTGAAGGCAGGATAAGTGACGATGGGCTTTTGGAATGTCCGTATCACGGTTGGGCTTTTTCTGGAGATGGAAATTGTCAAAGGATTCCTCAACAAGTCAAAGGTGGAACAGCAGAGATATCAAAACGCGCTTGTGTAGGATCATTACCAGTTATTGAAAAACAAGGACTACTGTTTGTATATGTTGGTGAATATGAAAATGCTGCCAAAACCGAAGTCCCAATAATTGAACCATTAGAAGAATCTCCAGAAGGATGGGTTGTAATTAATACATTTAGAGATGTACCTTATGATGCATTAACCCTATTAGAAAATATATTAGACCCTAGCCACATATCGTTTACACACCATAAAACGGTAGGAAATAGGGCAAATGCAGCACCTTTAGAACTTGAAGTGATTGAATCTGGGAAACATGGATTCAAAGGGATTTGGAAACAAGGTTTGAAACCAGGGCAATCAGGAGAGTTATCTACAACCTTTGTCGCTCCAAGTTTAATGTGGCACGACATCAACTCCCAGCGCGGCAGAATTCTAACCGTTGTTTATGCTACACCCATACGTAAAGGAGAATGTCGTATATTTGCACGTTTTCCTTTTAAGTTTCCTGGTAAACTTCCAGGTTGGTTTATTAAGCTCAGACCGCGTTGGTATTACCACATTGGACAAAATGGTGTTTTAGAAGACGATCAAATTTTTCTCCACTATCAAGAAAGGTATCTTGAAGCTAAAGGAGGTAGCCCGAACTTTACCAAAGCCTTTTACCTCCCAACCAAAGCAGATAGTTTTGTATTTGAATTGCGTCAGTGGGTAAACCAATATAATGCTGAACCGTTTGGCAAAGAGACTTTTTCTCCCCCATTGGCAAAGTCAGTGCTGCTGGAGAGATATCATTCTCATACAGAAAAGTGTGCCAGTTGTAGCTCGGCGCTTTCTATTATTGAGCGATTGAGATTTGGGAGTGGAGTTGCAACAGTATTTACTTTGGCTTGGATTCCAATGCTTTTTTTATTTTTTCAGACAACATCAGTTGTAGTAGTTGTGATTGAAACTCTAGCTCCCTTAATCTTTGCACTAGCATGGATGGGACTAAGTAAGTTAGTTATTCAGTTTTATGATGGACGAAGCTTACCTCCACGAAACCGACCGGAAAAAAACTGAAATCTAATAATACCAGAAAAATATGAGTAAGCTCATCTTAATTACAGGCATAAGTAAAGGTCTAGGTTATGCGATGACGGAGGGTTTTATTGAACAGGGACATACTGTTATTGGTTGTGCCCGTTCATCAGATGCAATCGATAAAATACGTCAAAAGTTTAGTGCGCCCAATGATTTCACATCTGTAGATGTGGCGAATGAACAATTTGTAAAAAAATGGGCAATAGACGTACTTCAAAAATATTCACCGCCAGATATAGTGATAAATAATGCGGCAATTACTAATTACCCAGCACCTTTGTGGGAAATACCATCGGAAGAATTTTCTGATCTTATAGATATCAATATCAAAGGAGTAGCGAATATAATTCGCCATTTCGTACCAGCAATGGTGAAAAAGAAACGGGGTATTATTGTCAACTTTAGTTCTGGCTGGGGACGTTCGACTTCAGCTCAAGTTGCCCCATACTGCGCTTCCAAATGGGCAATAGAAGGATTAACTCGTTCTTTGGCACAAGAATTGCCAACTGGTATGGCAGCCATACCCCTCAATCCAGGGATTATTCATACAGATATGCTTTCTATTAGCTTTGGAGAAGAAGCTGCTAATTATACACCCGTGTCCGATTGGGTATTGAAAGCTGTTCCATTTATTCTCAATTTAAAACCTAAAGATAATGGGATTCCTTTGACTATACATTAAAGAGTGAATCTGAATTGCGTAGGCGTAGCCCGTCGTAGACATCATTGCCCTGCGGTGCTGACAGTTGAATCATCGAAGAATTACGTGAATACTTAACCGCATCGGTAGAGGGATAATCTGCCGACACAGCAATTAACCCAATTTTTATATCCTCGAAATAATTGCTCAATTGTCTTTTGGGTGTTGAAACAAAAACCAAAACCATAAAGATCAAAATTTAAACATTGCTGTCCCCTTTTAATGCATCAAATTTTACATAAGTTGCTGAAGGGGAATACGAATAATAAACTCAGCACCAACTCCGTACTTGACATCAGAGCAAGATAAGTGAGATGACTTCCATACTGTCGTCAAAAAACTCAAGGAATAAAGCTTTATGTCTGAGGGGTTTGAAACTAAATCGGCTCTTGCCAAGGAAAGTTCTCGTCTAGAGCAAAAGTCTACAAAAATAGCATCCATTGGAGCTATTCAACAGAGTTTAGTGGAGCATTTCTCTGACATCAAAGACCCAAGAGTAGAGCGAACCAAAAAACATCAACTCACAGACATTCTGGTAATCGCAATTCTTGCAGTTATAGCCGGAGCGCAAGGATGGGAAGATATTGAGAATTATGGTATTAGTAAACAAATATGGTTAGAAGAATTTTTGGCATTACCACACGGAATTCCAGACGCTCGAAGACTCGCTACCGCTTCGCTATCAGATGATACCTTCCGACGCATATTTGAGTTGATTGACCCAGAAGCATTGAATCGATGCTTTTTCAGATGGGTAAAAACCCTTGTGACTAAAATGGGAGGAGAAATTATACCCATAGATGGTAAGACGATTAGAGGTTCCTATGACCGAAATCAAAGCAAGTCGGCACTCCATGTAATTACTGCTTGGGCTAGCCAAAAAAGCCTAGTTTTGGCACAGATGAAAGTAGAAGATAAATCCAATGAGATTACTGCTATTCCTGCATTATTAGAGTTATTAGATATCGCTGGCTCCATTATCACTATTGATGCAATGGGGACACAAACCGAAATTGCCAAACAGATTATTGCTAAAAAAGGTGATTATGTTCTGGCACTTAAAGCTAATCATCCCACCCTCTGTTCTCAAGTGACCGAATGGTTTGAAATCGCTCTTGCTAATAATTTTTCGCGAATTGATGTCAGTTATGATAAACGTCTTGAAAAAGCGAAAAGTTTGTGGGGAAGGTTTCCTTCCACAAAACTTTTCAAGACAGCACATCATCGCACCGAAATTCGTGAAGTTTGGACTGTACCCGTTGCTGCGATTGGTGAGCTTTATCAACCTAAATTATGGGCAGGATTACAAACGCTGGTTATGGTCGTCCGTGTGCGTCATCTTTGGAATAAAACTACCCGTGAGGTTCAATTTTATCTCACCTCTTTAAACAGCGATGCTCAATTTATTGGTCGAGCTATCCGCAAACATTGGGGTATTGAAAATGAGGCTCATTGGACACTTGATTGTACTTTTGCAGAAGATGCTTGTCGCATTCGTTCTTTCCACAGCCCGCAAAATTTTGCTCTTTTAAGACGTATTGCTCTCAATGCTCTCAACCGTGAACAGACCTACAAACGTAGTCTCCGTCAAAAAATGAAACGCACTGCTATGGATAATAATTATATGATTCAGGTTCTCAGTTGTTTCATTGACCATAGATTAGATTGTTCTGATTCCTTGTGTCAAGCCTGATTGAGATGCTCTTACCCTGACCCATAGTTTTCCATATCCTCCCATCCCCTACCTCCAGCGATCGCCGAAATATTCGGGCATGCTAGAGGAATCAGTGCAGAACTTTTTAGAGCCGATGGATAAGCTAAATCGACCTTATTTAAACGCTTTGGAAGAAAAAGTGTTGAATGTTTTGAAGTCGGAAATTAAAGTTTAGTTATCAATCTCTTATTTCATAAAACTTATTCTCGATGGGAGCAAACAGCAAGTAATTATTCTCAGAATAAGAATTGCTGTATAGTTTGAGGTATGCCAGATCATACTCTCAAGAGTTACTCCATGATTGCTCTACCTGGTATTGCCATTCAAAACAAGATATATGAAAGTTCTAACTCTCTAGTGTATCGAGGCATGAGAGACGATGGAGTAGGGATCGTCGTAAAAATGCTAAAGCTTGATTATCCTTCTCCCCAAGAACTGACTCGCTACAGACAGGAATATAAAATTACCCGTTCGCTCAACTTGGAAGGAGTCATCAAAGCATACAGCCAGCAGGACTATCAACGCACTCTGGTGATTCTCTTAGAAGATTTTGGGGGAGAGTCCCTAGAGAAATGGATATACAAGCGCCCAGATATCTTTTGCCCTATACCTTTATCGACTTTTCTAAATCTTGCGATCGCTGTTTGCGACATTCTGGGCAGAATCCATGCAGCCAATGTAATTCATAAAGATATCAATCCTGGAAATATAGTCCTCAATCTGGATACTGGCGTTATCAAAATTGTTGACTTTGGAATTGCCACCCAATTTAACCGCACGAATCCGACTTTCAAGAACCCTCATGTTTTAGAAGGAACCCTCGCCTACCTGTCTCCAGAGCAAACCGGGCGGATGAACCGTTTGCTCGATTACCGGACTGATTTCTACTCGCTGGGCGTGACATTTTACGAACTGCTCACCGGACAACTACCATTTCTCACCACAGACGTGCTGGAGCTAGTCCATTGTCATATTGCCAAACATCCTATTCCGCCTAATGAAATAAATACAACGATTCCCAAGCCAGTTTCAGATATCATTCTCAAACTAATGGCGAAAAATGCTGAAAATCGCTATCAAAGTGCCTGGGGCATCAAAGCGGATTTAGAAATCTGTGCTGAACAATTAGAAGAAATCGGTCAAATCTCTAGCATTCAACTGGCGCTTCAAGACGTTTGCGATCGATTTCAAATTCCCCAAAAACTGTATGGACGGGATAAAGAAGTTGCAATGTTACTGGCGGCGTTCGTTCGCGTAGCGTGTCCAGAGTCAAATCCCGTTGCTGCTTTACCAAATAATTCAGAAACAACTTCACAAACCCAACAAACGGGCAACCCAAAATTCCAAGTTGAAATGATGTTGGTATCTGGTTACGCTGGCATTGGCAAATCAGCGTTAGTGCAGGAAATTTATAAACCAATCATCCAGAAGCGTGGCTATTTTATCTCTGGTAAATTCGATCAATTTCAGCGCAATATTCCCTACAGTGCGATCGCGGTTGCCCTGCAAAAATTGGTACAGCAATTACTTAGTGAGCCTGACGAGTATGTGCAACAGTGGCGATCGCACCTTCTAACAGCTCTAGGAAGCAACGGACAAATCATCATTGATGTGATCCCGGAAGTTGAATTGATTATTGGCAAGCAGCCGCCTGTACCGTCCGTTGGCGCAACAGAAGCTCAAAATCGCTTTCATCGGATTTTTGGGCAATTTGTGCGGGTGTTTTGTTCAAAAAAACATCCCCTGGTGATATTCTTAGATGATTTGCAATGGATAGACTCAGCAACGCTGAGTTTAATTGAGTTGATGCTGCTGGATGAGCAAGCTCAATCACTATTTTTGATTGGAGCTTATCGAGATAATGAAGTGAAGCCAACGCATCCATTAGCATTAATGCTTGAGAGACTGCGAAAACAAGGGGTAGTACTTCAGGAAATTACCCTAACACCATTAACGCTTGAGCCGTTGAGTCAGTTAATTGCCGAGACGCTGCATCGGAATGCAGACATCGTTCGTCCCTTAGCTGAGTTAGTTTTGCGTAAAACTGAGGGCAATCCGTTCTTTGTCAATGAATTTTTGAGAATGCTGTATAGCGAAAATCTGCTGACATTTGATGTTGAACACTTATGCTGGCAATGGAACATAGCTGATATTCAAGCCCAGGATATTACCGATAATGTGGTGGAGTTGCTACTGATCCAATTAAATAAATTACCAGAAAACACACAGCAAATTCTCCAGTTAGCAGCTTGTATTGGTGCTGAATTTAATTTAGATACTCTATCGATTGTTTGCGATAAACCACCTGAAACGGTTTTTCGAGATTTACTAGCAGCTATACAAGTTGGATTAATTCAACCACTATCTGAATTAGATGAAAACTTGTTAATTCAAGAGTATAAGTTCTTGCACGATCGCGTCCAGCAAGCAGCATATATCTTAATAGATGAGTCGCAAAAACAAATTGTTCATTTACAAATCGGTCGTAATCTACTAGAAAAGACCTCGCTAGAGCGAATATCAGAGTGGCTGTTTGAAATTGTCGATCATCTTAATCATGGGATTGAGCTGATTACCAATCAACCCGAACGAAATGAAATTGCTAAATTAAATTTAATAGCAGGTCAGAAAGCGAAAGCTGCGATCGCTTATGAGACGGCAAAAAACTATTTAGCGACAGGCAGAGTATGGCTAGAAGCCTCTAGCTGGCAAACAAACTATGACCTGACTTTAGAGTTATATCTACAAACAATAGAAGTTGCGTTCCTTTGTGGCGATTTTGAAGATGTAGAAAGATGGGCTGGAGCCGTTTTACAAGAGGCTAAAACAGTTCTCGACAGCGTGAAAATTTACGATATCAAAATTCAAACATACATCGCTCAGAACCAGCTATTAGATGCGATCAATACAGCATTGCAAGCTTTGCAGCAATTGGGAATTAGTTTTTTGCAACATCCAAGTCAGTCAGATGTTCAGCTTGAACTAGATGCGATCAAATCTCTAATTAGAGAGAAGTCAATCGATGACTTAATCTGTTTGCCGGAAATGAGTGAGCCAGATAAATTAGCAGCGATGCGAATCCTGGCAGGCATCACGATTACTGCCAAAATTGCGACTCCTAATTTACTGTTGCTACTTACATCTAAACAAGTCAACTTATCCACCCAGTATGGCAATGCATTTGTGTCTCCCTTTTCCTATGCCATCCTTGGGTTAATTCTTTGTGAAATGATCGGAGATATCGAGTCTGGCTACAAGTTTGGACAGCTTGCTCTCAGGCTGTTGTCACAGCCGAATACCCATTCACTCAGAGCTAGAACATTGTTCACGGTGCATGAGTTTATTTTTCATTGGAAAGAGCATGTTAAAGAATCACTAAAGCCATTACTGGAAGCCTATCAAATTGGTCTAGAAACTGGGGATTTAGAGTTTGCCGCGTATTGTATTCATTGTTATTGCTTTCAATTCTATGCTGTTGGGAAAGAACTCGTGGAGGCTGAACGCGAGATGGCTATGTGCAATGAAGCAATCCGTCGAATCAAACAGAAAACGGTACTAACTTGGAATCAAATATTTCATCAGGCGATCGCAAATTTAATGGGTTGTTCGGTCAATCCAACTCGTTTAGTTGGTAAATTCTACAATGAGGAGAGTGGATTGCCCCAACATGAAGCGGTAAATGATGGAACAGCCATTTTTAATGTCCATTTTAATAAACTTTTCCTGTTCTATCTTTTTTCTAAGTATGCTCAGGCAGTTGAAAATTCAGCGATCGCAGAGCGCTATTTCATCCCAATAATGGGTACGACTCTTGGGCCTTTTTATTACTTTTATGATGCTCTAGCAAGACTTGCAACATATCCTGAAAGCAGCATTGAGACACAGCAAGAAATCCTTAAAAAAGTTGTCCTAAGCCAGGAAAAAATGAAGCACTGGGCACATCATGCGCCAATGAATTATTTGCATAAATATCACTTGGTGCAAGCCGAAACGGCACGGGTTTTAGGTCAGTTGCTGGAGGCAGAAGAATTCTATGAACAAGCTATTCAAGGGGCTAGAGACAATGAGTATCTTCAAGAAGAAGCATTAGCCTATGAATTAGCTGCTAAGTTTTATCTAGAACGGGGTCGGGAGAAGTTTGCCCAGCTCTACATAAAGGAAGCGCACTACTGCTATGAACGGTGGGGAGCAATTGCAAAGGTTAAAGATTTAGAAACTTGCTATCCACACTTCTTTCCTCAGTTGTCAAATGCAACTTACACGCCAATCCGCACTATTGCTGGAACTACTTCTAATAGCTCACTTATTGCTTTCGATTTAGTCGCAGTGATGAAAGCATCACAGGCGATTTCTCGTGAAATTGAACTCGATCAGTTACTTCATTCGCTGATGCAGATTCTAATCGAGAATGCAGGTGCACAAACCGGATATTTGATTCTAGAAAACTCAGGCGAATGGGTGATTGAGGCTGCTTGCGAACTCAATGATGGTGAGCATGTCTGTGCTATGCGAGTGCTACAATCTATTTCAATAGCAAATCGCTTATCGGAATCAATTGTTCAGTACGTGATCCGAACGCATGAATCGGTCATCCTCAATAATGCGGCTCGTGAAGGTACTTTCATTAATGATCCCTACATTCAACACCATCAAACTCAATCAGTCTTTTGTTTACCGCTGCTCAATCAAAGCAAGCTCATCGGTGTGTTGTATCTAGAAAATCAGTTGGCAACTGGGGCATTTACACCGGAGCGATCGCAACTTCTGAATCTATTATCTACCCATGCAGCGATCGCGATCGAAAATGCCAAACTCTACTCGAAACTACGCGACGGCAAAAGTCAGATAAATCAATTTTTAGAAGCGGTTCAAGTGGGAATTGGGGTCTTAGATGCGACTGGTCGCCCTTACTATGTCAATAAACGAGGCATTCAGCTACTAGGCAAAGGCGTTGATCCTACCGCGACACCAAATCATCTTGCAGAGGTTTATCAAGTTTACCTGGCTGGAACGGATCAAAACTGTTCCCCTGAGGACATGCCAATCGTCCGAGCGTTAAAAGGCGAACGTACAAGAACGGATAATTTAGAGATTCATCAAGGCGAGACTATTATTCCCATTGAGGCATGGGGAACGCCAGTCTTTGATGAACAGGGCAAGGTAGCTTATGCGATTGTAGCCTTTCAAGACATCACTCAGCGCAAACAAGCAGAGAAACTTTTAGCCGACTATAACCAAACCTTAGAACAGCAAATCACTGAGCGGACTTTGCTGCTTTCACTGGAAATTGAAGAGCGCCAAAGAGTGGAGAATGCCTTGCGACAAAGTGAAGAGCAACGCAGGCTGACGATGGACTTCACGCACATCGGTAGTTGCAACTGGAATATTATGGAGAACAAAATAGATTGGAACGACAATTATGCTCGATTGCTGGGGTTAGTTCCCAATGAGGTTGAGAGTAGCTATCAGGTATGGCGCGATCGCGTTGATTCAGAAGACATTCATCGGGTTGAGCAAGCTATTACAACAGCTCTAGCAACTCATACTGATTTTGAAGCTGAATATCGAGTCATTCATCCAGATGGCAGTATTCATTGGTTGGTAGGTCGGGGTCGAGGCATTTATGACACAGCCGGAGTGCCTGTGCGGATGCTAGGAATAATTCTTGACATTAGCGAACAGCGAAATGCTGCACTGCGTGAACGCAAACGTGCTGAACAAGCTTCCATTCTGGAAGAACGCAACCGGATGGCGCGAGAAATTCATGATACACTGGCTCAATCCTTCACAGGTATTCTACTTCAGGTGGGAGCAGCAACACAAGTGCTGGCGGATGACCCAGAAGCAATCCAAGTACATCTGGAAATGATTGAGGAACTAGCACGCGCTGGGCTAGCAGGGGCAAGGCGATCCGTATCAGCACTCCGTCCGAGGCTACTAGAAGAAGGTAATTTAGAGAATGCCCTGCATCGGATTGTGGCTCAAATGCGCTCGACGAGCGACACGGCTCTGATTTGCGAAACTCATGGTATAGCCTATTCCTTACCAACTGAAGTGGAGAATAACTTACTCAGAATTGGGCAGGAAGCATTAACCAATGCGATTAAATACGCAAGTGCTGGCGAAATTCGGGTTGAGTTAATGTATAATAGGACACAGTGTATTCTACGGGTTAAAGACGATGGTAGGGGCTTTGGAGTAGGTAGCATTCCTTTAAGCGGTGGGTTTGGCTTATTAGGAATGAGCGAACGAGCAGAGCGCATTGGCGCACAACTAACGATTCAAAGCCAACCGGGTCAAGGAACAGAAATTACTGTTACTAGCAATCGAGAGTGAGAATTATCATGAGCCAATCCACTACGATTCGGGTGCTGATTGTTGATGACCATGCCATAGTCAGAAAGGGTCTAGCAACTATCATTAACCGCGATCCAGAAATGACAGCGATCGCTCAAGCTGAAAATGGACAGCAGGCAATCGACGCGTTTCGAGAATACCAACCTGATGTCACACTAATGGATTTACGAATGCCCCAGGTGGAAGGTGTTGAAGCTATTATAGCGATTTGTGCTGAATTTAAGCAGGCTCGGATCGCCGTACTCACAACCTACGATGGCGATGAAGATATCTATCGCGGTTTACAGGCGGGCGCTCAAGGATATCTGCTTAAGGATACTAAACCTGGCGAACTTTTAAATGCGATTCGCGCCATTCATAATGGTCAGAAATATATTCCGCCAGAAGTGGGCGCAAAATTATTGCAGCGAATGAGCAATCCAGAACTTAGTAAACGAGAGTTGGAAGTGCTGCGTTTGATGGCACAAGGAATGGGGAATCAGGAAATTGGGACTGCTTTGAGTATTGGTGAAAGCACTGTCAAATCGCATGTGAATCGCATTTTGAGCAAACTGGGAGTGAGCGATCGCACACAAGCTGTGATTACTGCTGTTAAGCGTGGGATTGTCAGTTTGTAAGTAGAGAAAAAAGGGGGAAGGGAAGTGAACCTTTACAAAGAAGGCAGGAGTTAGGAGTCAGGAGGTTGTAAGTATAAATTAAAACTTTAGTTATGGGTCTAAAGCCAACTAAAAAGATAAATTTAGGACTAGTATTTGATTTTTGAAAAGATACGTAGTGGCGTGTCTAGGCTAAATTTGTGTATTAGACGTAGGTTGGGTGAAGCGGAGCGCACCCAACATATATCGGAATGTTGGGTTACGCAAAGCCTCCACCAACCTACAATTTTTTGCAACATTTTAGCCTTGCCGCTCCACTACAAATACTTAGATTTTTTCAGAAATCAAATATGATTCCTATAGTTATACTGATAGTAGCTCAATAGCAATGGAAGTATTACATCTATTTTCTAAGTAACAGCAAAAACGAGCGATCGCTTCTTTGATTTAATTTAAATTTATTTAATATTTTTAAAAAATCTAGTTTTTGAAACAAGATGATTTCGACAGTAATTTTCACTAAATAGTTAAACAATAGATTTCTTATAAAAGTTCAGCAATCATAAATTTTATTCTGAGCAAAACGTAGTGAGATTAAGAATATCACCAGATATTTTGCTTGGCTAAGTATCATAATTTAAACATTTATGAAATAGGTCTAATTACTATAACTTTTAACTGTTATCTTGCTAACGATATTATAAAATATAAGAACAAATATAAATATTACTTATGATATCAATCTTTTGATAGAGACACAAGAACAAGATGAAATTGTATTCTGTTAACGATGTGATTTTTAGGAAATGCTTGTAAGAAAAGAGTGTTTTTTATAAAGAATTGAAGTCAAGAGAATTACCAATATTATTACCAACAAAAATAGAGTGGAGTAAACAGATGAAGTTTGTCTTAAGACGCCGTAGGTTGGGTGAATTGATGGTTATCAGCACAGTAGCGGCTACAATCAATAATTTTGTAGAGAAAACTGTAGCAGAAACTCAAGTCAAAAAAACTACTCCAAAGCTGAAAACTTCCACACCTGAGACTATGAAGGTGACGCTGCAAGTAAACGGAACAGCACATAATTTGCAGATTGAACCACGTGTTACCTTACTTGATGCACTTCGGGAATACATAGGGCTAATTGGTTCTAAAAAGGGCTGCGATCATGGTCAGTGCGGTGCTTGTACAGTGTTGATTGATGGGCGGCGTGTTAACTCGTGCCTGACTTTTGCCATCATGCACACCGATGCAAAGATTACAACTATTGAAGGTTTAGCGCAAGGAGACAATTTGCACCCAATGCAAGCAGCATTTGTTGCCCACGATGCATTTCAGTGCGGCTACTGCACGCCGGGACAAATTTGTTCGGCAGTAGGTTTAGTTAACGAAAGACACGCTAAGTCAGATGCCGACATTCGTGAATTGATGAGTGGGAATATTTGCCGTTGTGGCGCTTATCCAAATATCGTGACTGCTGTCCGCGATGTCTTAGGGGGAAAAAAAGATGCAGCCGTTTAACTATAAGAAAGTAGGACAAGCGGAAAATGCTGTGGGGTTGGTAGCTTTAAATGCTCAAGCTTCGTACCTTGCTGGTGGTACTAGCCTCATCGATTTGATGAAGCTGAATGTCCAGACACCAACAGAGTTGGTTGACATTAATCGATTACCGCTAACCAAGATAGAAATGCAGGGCAACAGCGTGCGAATTGGCGCAATGGCACGCAATAGCGATGTTGCTTATAATGCAATGATTCAAGAGCGTTACCCTGTGTTGTCAGAGGCGTTGCTGTCTGGGGCATCGCCGCAACTACGGAACATGGCAAGTGTAGGCGGGAATTTGCTGCAACGTACCCGTTGTTACTACTTCCGTGACACTTCGATGCCATGTAATAAGCGTGTTCCAGGTTCAGGTTGTGCGGCGATTGAGGGTTACAACCGTATCCATGCAATTCTCGGCGGTAGCGATCGCTGTATTGCCACCCATGCTTCTGATATGGCTGTGGCAATGGTAGCACTTGATGCGGTTGTGCAGACACGCTCTCCGTTCGGAGAGCGCAGTATTCCGCTTGTAGATTTTCATCTCGTACCAGGTAATACACCCGAACGGGAGACAGTTCTACAACACGGAGAGTTAATCGTTGCCGTAGATTTACCTGCTTCCAACTTTGCTAAGCGATCGCACTATTTAAAAGTCCGCGATCGCGCCTCCTATGCCTTTGCGATGGCATCGGTTGCGGCGGCATTAGATGTTCAAAATGGCATCATTCGCGCTGCGCGCATTGCCTTGGGTGGAGTAGGAACAAAGCCCTGGCGTGCCTACGAAGCTGAAAAAATACTTTTGAACAAGCCCGCAAATGAGGCAACATTTAAAGCAGCAGCCAAAGCAGCGATCGCCGGAGCTAAACCTCAAAAATATAACGGGTTTAAGGTCGAACTTGCTAAACGCACAATTGTTAAGGCACTCTTGACGGTAGGAGGGATAGCGTGAATACAGGGGAAAAAAATGGAGTTGTTGGCAAACCGCTCAACCGAGTCGATGGACACCTAAAGGTAACTGGTGGCGCCCGCTATGCGGCAGAGTTTCCGGTAGCAAAAATGACTTATGGTGTGACGATTCAAAGCACGATCGCCAAAGGTAAGATAGCCAAAATCGATACAAAGGCGGCGGAGCAAATACCGGGTGTATTAGCAGTTATTACCCACCTCAACACGCCCAAAGCTTCTGGAGAAAAGGGCGGTGATCGCAAGCTGCAAGTGCTGCAAGATAATATTGTGCTTTATAGTGGTCAGCACATTGGTGTCGTCGTTGCCGATACCTTTGAACGAGCTATGTATGCTGCTTCCCTCGTGCAAGTTCGCTATGACGAAGAGAAACCGACCATCAATATGCGGGACAACCTCGCTAAAGCATACTTGCCTAAGGGGAAACTCCCTGGAGAGGAGTTGCCTGATTCAACTCACGGCAATGTTAACCAGGGACTAGCGACTGCGGCTGTCCGCGTCGAGCAAACCTATACTACACCGATCGAAAATCACAATCCAATGGAGCCTCATGCTACAACAGCAGTTTGGCAAGGCGATCAACTGCTGCTGTATGACGCAACTCAGGGAATCTTTTCGGCTCAAAAAAAAGTTGCGGCAGTATTAGGAATTGAGCCAGAGAAAATTCGCATTATGTCTTACTTTGTTGGCGGTGGCTTCGGTTGCAAAGGATCGACTTGGTCGCATGTACCTCTAGCGGCAATGGCAGCACGGCAGGTTAATCGCCCAGTGAAATTAGTTCTGGGTCGCATACAGATGTATGGGCCTGTCGGCTTCCGACCAGAAACAATTCAACAAGTATCTCTAGGTGCAACCCGCGAGGGTAAATTAACCGCTCTGCGACACACTGGCACTTCCCAGACTTCAACTTTTGATGAATTTATCGAACCCGTTGGTAAAAGCGCCCGCATGATTTACGCTTGCCCGAATATTGAAACTAGCCACCGTCTGGTTAAGCTTGATGAAGGAACACCAACCTATATGCGGGCCCCAGGCGAAGCTTCTGGGTCGTTTGCCCTAGAGTCGGCAATGGACGAACTAGCTTATGCGCTGAATATCGATCCGGTAGAGCTGCGTCTGCGTAACCATGCTGATGTAGATCCCAGTAAAGGACTGCCTTGGTCGAGTAAGTCACTCATCCAGTGCTATAGATTAGGAGCAGAAAAGTTTGGTTGGCAGAAGCGCAATCCCAAGCCCCGTTCGATGCGAGATGGCAATTATTTTATTGGCTGGGGTATGGCGACAGCAACTTATCCTACCAACCGTTCCCCAGCATCGGCGATCGCCCGAATTATGGCAGACGGTACAGCCGTTGTGCAAAGCGGTTCACAAGATATTGGCACGGGGACTTATACTGTCATGACTCAAGTCGCAGCTGAGGCACTCGGTCTACCAGTTGACAAAGTTCGCTTTGAACTAGGCGATACTAAGATGCCAGAAACCCCCGTTTCTGGTGGTTCACAAACTGCCGCCAGTGTCAGCTCGTCCGTGCATTTAGCCGGAAATCAAGCTCGCAGTCAGCTTTTGCAACTAGCACTTGCCGATCGCAAATCGCCGCTTTATAGTTCCAACGCTGAGGATGTAATTGCCGAAAATGGTAGCTTTTTCTTAAAAAATAAATCGTCGGCAACCGAAACATATCAGGCAATCTTGGCACGGCATGGAATGAAAATGATCGAAGCGCGTGCCGATGCCAAGCCTGGAGAGGAAAAAAAGAAGTTTTCAATGCACGCATTTGGAGCGCAGTTTGCCGAAGTGCGCGTTGAACCTGATTTGGGTGAAGTGCGAATATCGCGCTGGGTAGGAACTTTTGGCGTGGGACGAATACTCAATGCTAAAACAGCCAACAGTCAACTAATTGGTGGAATTATCTATGGTATCGGTATGGCACTGATGGAACAGACGGTAACAGACCCGAATCTAGGACGCGTTGTCAACCATGATTTAGCTGAGTATCACGTGCCAGTGAATGCAGATATTCCTGATATTCAAGTGTTGTTTGTCGATGAACACGATCCATATATCAACCCGCTTGGTGTCAAGGGAATTGGCGAAATTGGGATTACGGGAACTGCGGCGGCGATCGCTAACGCTGTCTATCATGCCACAGGTAAACGCATCCGTGATTTGCCAATTACATTAGACAAGCTGCTGTAGATATTGCGTAGGCGTAGCCAGCCGTAGGCATCGCCGAAACGATGAAAGAACAATCATCCGATTGGCGATCACCATATTACCAGTATGAGCAAGAAGTTCATACGCTGACTGCGTTAAGTTGACCTTTACGAATCATATTCATAGTTTCGTAGCCACTAATCGTGATTCTAGCTGTGTAGAATGATTTGAATCCTAAGTCAGGATTCACTAATCATCGATTTTTGCAACACAACTTGTAATTGTTCGTAATCTTTTGGCGTATCAATGTCGATGTTCCCTAGCGTAAACGAAATAGAAAACACTTGATTGAGGTTATTATTAATAATTCTTTTTGCTCCTGAAGTTTCTTTCAAAGCAGCAAGTTCAGAAAAAAATATCTGACTAAATAAAGCGGGTACACCTAATGTACCCCCATATTCACAAGCAATTATCGGTTTTTTTGTTGAATAATATGCATCAACAAGTTGATTAATAATTTGGTTAGAAACAAATGGCTGATCACAAAGTGTAATAACTACTGCTTCTATTTTTTGCGGAAGATTATTTAACAATTCAATACCGCTTTTGATAGAAGTACTCATTCCACAAGCCCAATTTGGATTGTTAACTATTGTTACGGGAAATTGCTTAATTTGGGGATAAATTTGTTCTGCATTTGCTCCAAGTACTACTACCACAGGTTGACAAACTGAAGCGATCGCCATTTCTGTAATATATTGCAAAAAACTACGTCCTTGGTAAAGCAATAGTTGTTTTGGTGTACCCATACGAGTAGATGCACCAGCAGCAAGAATCAGAATGGCTATGGTTGATTTTTCTTCGTCTATTTGCTCAGTGTGAAATACCATAACAGATAAAAACTATGTGGTCAGTAGTAAGTTTAAGTTGCTTTCATAGGATTGGTGAATTGGTTGATTGCGATTTTTTAAAAAATTACCACTGCGGTTTGTTAGCACTGCTTGAATTTCCGCAATAATAGCGATCGCTATACTTTCAGGTGTATCTGCTCCAATGTCAATTCCAATCGGGCCATGTAATCTTTTTAATTGTTCAGGGGTATAAACTATTCCTTGCGAACGCAAATCTTCAAGCAATCTTTCAGTACGCGCTTTTGGCCCTAAAACTCCTATATAGCGTGCAGGAGATAGCAGCAACATTTTCAAAATTTCTAGGTCATCAAGGTAATTATGCGTCATCACTACAGCAACTGTGTTGACATCTATAAATACCTGTTTATGTATAATTTCTCGCCGACTCAGAATCACATCACAAGTTAGTGAAAATCGCGCTCTAGTTGCCTCATTAGCTCGACAATCGACTACAGTAACGTCCCAACCTAATGCTTGAGCAAACTGTGCTACGGGTACAGCGTCATAACCAGCACCAAATATTACTAGAGGCGTGGGTGGTTGAATGACTTCGATGAAAACTTCTGGACTGCCTAAAGGTAACTGATAGTTTTTTACACTTGACTTTTGATTAGTAAGGGCTGCTTGAGTATCTGCAAGCAAAGATTGAATTAAATTTGCATCTTTGATATCAGTGCTAATTTTACCATTTGGATACAGCAGTAAGCGCGACCCAAGTTTCACATCTACCTTGCCTTCAAAAGCAAAAACTGTAGCAATAACACCCAAATGTTTTTTATGAAAGCACTCCTGTGTAAAAGCGATCACTTTCGGTGTACTTTCTTTTTCAAGACGTTCGATCAGAACTTGCACTGTCCCATTGCATCCCAGACCAAAGCCCCAAAGAATATCTTCAGAGGCGGTGTTATCGTAAGTCACAACAATTGTGTCGCCGTCCAACATTCGTTGTTGAGTATGCTCAAATACGTCGTTCTCTAAGCAACCTGCGCTAATTGTTCCGATCATCCGACCTGTATTTGTCATTAACATTTTGGCACCTGGTCGGCGATAGGTCGAACCTTGAGTTTTGACTACAGTGGCAAGAAAAGTAGTTTCACCACTTTTTTTACTTGACTCGAAGCCTTCTAAAATTGCTTGTAATTCGTTCATTGGATTACTTATTTTTCTGTTTCTAGCAGTTTGTCAGCCTAAATAGACAGTCCCAATGAAAACAATGTAATGACTGTGCCATTGTGCATCGCTGCTAGTATTAAACACGATGCCCGTTAATGATCGCAGTATATGTATTAAACTGACTGCGTTGTTTACCGCCGCAGACACCGCAGCGTTGTGTTATCCAAGATAAGCGAAAATATCGCTGAAATCATGCCCCGTAGGATAGTTGTCAATTTGAGTCATTTATCTATTATTAGAGTTAGCACGGAATATTTATTTTCGACTAAGCTTTTCCAACTTAAAAAAATTTGTTGGACAACCCATACATCATCGCTCCATTTATGAGGCTGCATCGAATGGCACAGCGATAGGCTGACTCATCCCATTACTGCTCAATGGCATTAAAAGCTGTAAAGCTTATTTTTTATAGCTTAGAGCTTTTCTTAGTGCCATTCCGTCTACAGCCTAAGTCCCACTATTTTAAGGGTGGGTTCCTCAAGCCGGACTGCCTTCTCCTGTTGGAGACGCTACGCGAACGTCCTCCTGCCTCCTGAACTTTTCCCCTTTAGATTAGCTTTAGACTCCAACTTTAGTTGGAGACAACCTTCCACTACGAGATGGACAGGTTCATCCATCACTCGATTGTACAAAAATGTCAACCCAGAGTGGACGACAAGAGAGGGTCAATTCTCTATTATTGAATCCATAGCAATGTTAGCGCAGTTGGGTTGTAAGGCTTAAGTTTGCTTAATACAAACCGAAACATGACTTCCGACCGTAATAATTGTTCTTTATTCGTTCCGCCTTCAATCCAGGATCATATTCAAGGAACACTGAATGCTGCTGTAGTCTTCGTCATGTATGGAGATTATGAATGTTTTCAAAGTGCCAACGTCTATCGATTAATTAAAGTTGCCGGGCAGCAATTGCAGGTTTCGTTTGGAGAAAACAATTTAGGTTTTATCTTCCGTCATTTTCCTCAGGTACAGATTCATCCACATGCTCAACGGGCAGCGGAGGCCGCACAAGCCGCAGCGGCTCAAGGGCAGTTTTGGCAAATGCATGAGATGCTGTTTATCCATCAACAGGAGTTGGGAAATGGCTATCTAGTCGAGTATGCCAATCGTCTAGGACTTGATATTTCTCAATTTTTGCAGGATTTATCTAAGAGAGCGCATGTCAATCGTATCAATACGGACATCGAAGGTGGACTGCGAAGTGGAGTGGAGGCTGCACCTGCATTGTTTATTAATGGAATTCGCTATCTTGATCGCTGGACTGTTGAGCAGATAATGGCAGCCATTGTTGCTGCAAATGATTAAGGTTTTTGATGCTTATCCTAACAAGTATTTCAGCGGGGAGTATTTCATAACTTCTATACGGACGACAAGAATCAGAGATTTCAGCAATTTAGCAAGAATACAGAGGCGATCGCAATGATAGTTTTTATATGGAAAAAAGTTCAAAAATTGTTGCTATGGTTATTTGCATTAAGTGTTGTCATTGGAATATCAATGCATCCAACATCAGCCACTTCCAAAGAATTACCTCAAGCGTCTAACTCTAAACCTGCGATCATTCTCGTTCATGGGGCTTTTGCTGACGGTACATCATGGCAACACGTTATTCCATTGTTGGAGCAGGATGGCTACAGAGTGACTGCTGTGCAGATTCCGCTCACCTCGCTTGCTGATGATGTAGCAACGACGAAGCGGGTGATTGACAATCAGAAAGGTTCCGTTGTTTTGGTCGGACATTCCTATGGTGGAAATGTGATCACGGGTGCGGCGGCTGGCAATCCACAGGTGAAAGCTCTGGTTTATGTTAATGCTTTTGCACCGGATGTTGGTGAAAAGACGAGTGATTTGAATAAAAAGTACGCAGCACCTCCGATTAGTACGGCGATCGTGCCTGATGCTGCAAACTTTCTCTATATTGATCGCGGGAAGTTTCACGAATTTTTTGCCCAGGACGTATCGAAGGCTGAGGCGCGAGTGATGGCAGCAACCCAAAAGCCGATCGCCAGCGCCGCGTTTGAGCAATCATTGAATGAAATCGCCTGGAAAACGATTCCTTCTTGGTTTCTCGTGACTCAAAGCGATCGCGCCATCAACCCTGAACTTCAACGATTTATGGCTAAACGGATTGGTGCTAAGACAACCGAAGTTAACTCCAGTCATGTTCCTTTTATCTCTCATCCAAAAGAGGTTGCCAAAGTGATTGAAGCGGCAAGCACTGCGGTGAAGTAATCCCAATTTTAACAAAAGCAGTTTCTCGGTACATACAAATAGAACAGACCTAATTATTGACTCTAGGAGATTTTCCCATCCAATTGTACCCAACACCCTGTTTGTTTTATCTGATCCGCAAGCTTGAGCGTTCAATCTTTTAGAGAGGTTTTCTGCGATTCATAACACAATTCACTCATTAGAAGGAGTACTTCCATGACAAAATCATTGTGGCTTCTTAATAACTACCTTACTATCGTCGCCGATCACACCACAACTGACGGTAAATATGACCTGATTGAGGGCTATTTCCCTCCCGGTGCCCAGACTCCACCCCATCGCCATACACGCTATTCAGAACAACTCTATGTGTTGGAAGGAGAGTTCACTGTCTGGGTTGGTAAGAATAAAGTTGTGCTAGGCGCAGGTGAAAGTGCCTTCATTCCGATGGGCACACCCCATGTTGTTGCTGCACTCAGTGATCAACCAGCTCGCGGGTTAGTCGTTGCTTCGCCCAGTGCCTTTGCTCGCCTCATTGAAGCAACAGGGACGCTAAACCAGGATGAGGCACCTGACATGGAATTGTTCACTCGCATCTCTACCGAAATTGGCGACGAAATTCTGGGTGCACCTGGAGATATCCCTTAGAGATTAGAACGACCACAGGAGTTACCACAATCAGAAAACTAGAAGGAAAAATTGCGCTGATCACGGTGGAACTAGCGGCATCGGTCTTGCTACTGCCAAGCAGTTTGTCGCTGAAGGTGCTTATGTGTTTATCACAGGTCATCGCCAAGCCGAGTTGAATGCTGCTGTAGAAGCCATTGGTAAAAATGTTCCGGCTGTGCAGAGCGATGTTTCTAGTCTGGCAGACCTTGATCGCCTGTTCGCCACCGATGTCATGGCATCACTTATCCATCAAGCATCTCTATCAGACAAAATGAGTCCAAATGTCTAATCTTGTCACAAGTGGATCACCCTTTGCCTGACGAACCATGCTATGTTGCCAGGCTGGATATTAACGAAGGAGGAACTGAAATGGCCACGAACAATGAGCAAGCAATTCGCCACCTCTACCACGTGGCAGAAGCTGAGTATGAGGATCTGAAGGCTTTTGTTGCCTGTTTCACAGCGGACGGAGAATTTGTCGATATGGCATCGGGCATCACCTTTCGCGGTTCGGACGAGTTGTGGAAGCCAGTCGCCGTGATGTCGAAGGCTTTTCCCGATATGCATCGGGAAATCCACCACCTGCACGTCGTGGGTGATATTGTCATCGTCGAGCTGACGTTGCAGGGAACGCACACAGGGCCACTTACCTTGCCCATCGGTACCATCCCCGCCTCAGGCAAGACGATGGACGCGCCGTGCTGCGATGTATTTCGGCTCATAAACGGGAAAGTCAGGTTGTTCGATTGCTACAACCAATCATCAGTCATCTTGGCTCAGCTCGGCGTGCTATCGAATCTACAGGGCGCGTTGGTGCCTTGATAGACATCGGTTGTGCTTCAGAAAAACGTGGGGTAAGAAACCAAATCATCCCAAGACTAGCGATGAGTGGCTAATCCTGCCTGTTGAGCCGCTGTCGTTTGCAATCTTGAATGGCACCAAATCCAGTTGAAATAACTGACGACTAATCGGGCTGTCATCATCGTCTAGTTACGGCTAGCGCCTAACACATCCTACAAAATTCAATGTTATTTAACCCACATTCTTAAGTGCAGATATAACGCGTCTCACTTTTATTCCTTACACCCCACACCCTGACCGTACTGCACTCAACAGAAAATCTTCAATGATTCACACAAACCCAAAATTCCCATGAGGTCTAATCTTATGAAAAAATTAGAAGGAAAAGTTGCTCTTGTCACGGGTGGCAACAGTGGTATCGGTCTTGCCACAGCCAAACAGTTTATTGCTGAAGGAGCCTATGTCTACATCACGGGTCGTCGCCAAACTGAATTGGATGCTGCTGTAGAAGCCATTGGTAAAAATGTTACGGCTGTGCAAAGCGATGTTTCTAATCTGGCAGACCTTGATCGCCTGTTCGCTACGATCAAGCAAGAGCAAGGACATCTCGATGTGATATTTGCCAATGCTGGTGGTGGAGAAATTGCCCCACTCGGATCAATCACTGAAGAACACTTTGACAAAACATTCAAAATCAACGTCAAAGGGGTGCTGTTCACCGTACAGAAGGCGCTGCCGCTGCTACCAGAGGGTGCTTCGATCATTTTAAACGCTTCTACCGCTTCTACCGTCGCTACACCAGCATTCAGCGTTTATAGCGCAACCAAAGCCGCCGTGCGATCGTTTGCCCGAAGTTGGATACTCGACCTCAAAGAGCGCAAGATTCGGGTGAATGCTATCAGCCCTGGTGTAGTTCCTACTCCTGGTTACAATCTCTTGGGACTCAGTGATGAGCAGGTGCAGGAATTCGTGGATAGTCAAGCTGTCACCATTCCATTAGGGCGAGTCGGCACACCCGATGAGATTGCCAAAGCCGTTGTTTTTCTAGCTTCAGACGATAGCAGTTTTGTAAACGGCATTGAGTTGTTTGTCGATGGCGGTATGGCACAGATTTGAAGTACCCTAAAAATATCCATCACCAAGCTGACTTTTCATAGTATGTGGAAAAGGTCATTTTGATGGTTTCCCAAGCCCTGATTTCTCCCTTAGCTATTCTCATTAACTCAGAGTTATTGAGAATGAGCCTGTGAAAAAAGCCACGCTTTTTGGGGGCTTGAGGACTTCCCGTGAAAAGTCAGCTCTCTCTTTGATGAGTTAGTCAAAAACATCGCGGTCATTACACCTTTAATCAATCAAGCACTCCAATAAAAAACTCATTCATTTTTTCGATATCCCATGTTGGCTGCCCTAATTGAATGCAATCCAAAACTTTGGAGCTAAAAATGAAACTCATCTCTATCAACGTAGGACTTCCGCGTGAAGTGATCTGGAAAGGAAAAACAGTTAGCACTGGAATTTTTAAAGAGCCAGTCAATACTAGAGTAATGGTGCGTGAACTCAACTTGGACGGCGATGGACAGGCTGATCTAACCGTTCATGGTGGTTTAGACAAAGCAGTTTATGTCTATCCCTTTGAACATTATAATTACTGGCGAAGCGAATTGCCTGACACAGAGCTAACACTCGGTATCTTTGGCGAAAATTTCACAGTCACAGGATTGAAAGAAGAAGAGCTGAACATTGGCGATCGCTTTAAAACCGGCAGTGTGGAACTAATGGTGACTCAACCGCGCTTACCCTGTTACAAACTAGGGATTCGCTTTGGGCGATCAGATATGGTGAAACGATTTCTTGCCAGTCGTCGCACCGGATTTTACTTTCGGGTTTTGCAAGAGGGCGAAGTTGGAGTCGGAGACACTTTAGAGTTGGTGAGTCGAGATACTAACAATATTACTGTTGCTAATATCATTCAGCTTTATGTTCGTGCAGCAATTCTCATTATGAGAATGGTTATCAATATTTTTAACGTAAAACTAACTGA
>NZ_JABXKK010000102.1 GCF_017115045.1 Nostoc sp. NMS8
TGGGTATGGAAGTAATGCACGAGCGTAACGCTCACAACTTCCCTCTAGATTTGGCTGCTGGTGATGTTGCTCCTGTTGCTCTTACCGCTCCTGCTATCAACGGTTAATTCTGAAGCTTAGCTAAGTTGAAAGACGCTCTCCCGAAAGGGGGGGCGTTTTTGCGTTGGGTTAATTGCTACGTTAAGTCTGACACTGGACACTTTTTTGAAGTGCAAAATTAAACGGCTATAGTTGAGAACTTAGGCAATAATTATCAAAAAGTAAATTTTACGGGTAATAATTGCTAGCAGCGCAGATAATTGCCTCAAAGCTCAACTAATAAGGAGAAGCCAAGAATGATTTTACACCGTGGGCGTAGGGTAGTAGCCGCTTTCTTGCTGTCGGTAATGATACTGACAACGGCCTGTACTCCAAAGACACCTGGACGTTTTGACCAGGTGCAAAAAGAAAGCACTCAACAAAAAAAGGGTCTTGCAGTTGCTAAGAATGCAACTCAGGGTAGCGAATTTAATAAATTTTTCCCTGATGCAGGTGGTGGCTACCAGCGCGTCTATACCCAAGAGAAAAAAGGTTTTTCGGAAGCGAAGTTGAAAAAAGGCGGTAAAGAACTAGCGTTACTGTCTATTTCTGATACCACCAGCACACCTAATGCCGCAGCAAAGTTCTCAAAGAGTACCAAAAAAATTGGTGGGTATCCGGCAATAGAAGTTGGTAAAACGCAAACTGCAATTTTGGTAGGTAAGTACCAAGTAAAAGCACTTTCTCGTGATTCGTCATTTAAAGCTAGCGATCGCGCAGATTGGTTAGAGAAGTTTAATCTTAATGCTCTGGCTAACCTGAAATGAGCCAAATTACTGACATTAAAGATAATAAACCCTAAATAAGGAGATTTTTGTGAGTAAATCGATTGTTGATTTGGTTGATCAATTACCAACCGGCGGCTTGACTGTTTCTCTGTTAAAGTCCCTAGATTTTGTTGCACCTGGTGAGTGGCAAAATACCGTCGGCTTTGTCAACACTATTAAGACTGTCACTGGCGAAGACGACGAAGATTTAATTCAACAAATTGGCGAAAGAGCGATTTATCTATTCAACGACAAATCTCAAGGATACCAAACAGCTTTGTGGTTATATCAAACCGTTGATGCTACAGATAGAGCGCTTGGTGCAGCAGCTTTAGCTAACAAAGTCGGCGAGAAAATTCCTCTGTTGGGTTTTTTAAACTCTGTCACTCCCAAACCCGATAAAGCTCAAACCATCGATCTGACATTAAAATTAGTGGCTGAGTTGGTAGCCTTCTGTCAAATTAACGGCATTCCTGGAGACAGTATTGGAGATTTTGTCGCCTCTTTAGGTGAGTATAGTGGTGAGTCACTGATCCGCATGGTGGCATTAGTTTGCGTTGATGGTTTGATACCTCTGGGCCCCGACTTCATCAGCAAAGCGATATCGGGGCTTAATCAAACAAATCCACAGGAGTTAGAAAAAAACTCGACTTTCCAAAACATCAAAGATGTGATTCCAGGGAATAATTCTGCTGGAAAACTCAACTTTATCGGCGAAAGCTTTGACTCAGTTAAAGGTTGGATGAGTGGGCTAGTTAGCGCCAATAATTTAACACCACAAAAGGTTGTCCACAATTTGCAAAGTTTTGCCGATATTGCTGATGACAAGTTAGATTATCTCGCGGCGTTCCTGGATGTATCAACAAATTATTATGAACACACTGGTACGCAAACTTTAGCGCATCGCTTAATAGAACGGGCGGTAGCTGAGATTTAGGTTGATGGGGACTGGGGACTGGGGAAGAAGGAAATTTTACCCAATACCCAATCCCTATTAAGGTAAACGCAAATCTGCGGCGATCGCATATAAGTAAGGTTGAAAAATAGCCAAGTTTTCCAGTTTCTCAAATTTACCTGTTTGCGTATCTGTGTCAAATGCAGTAGTAATTACGTAAAGTTTAGTCCCATCAAAGGCAACATGACCGATATGTTGCTCTTGTACTCCGCCTTGTTGCTTAAGTCCAGTGAACCCATAGCGGATTCCCTGAAGCTTGCCAATAGGTACTGGTTGGGGTGGATAGGTTGAGAAGGTAATCTCTTTTCCATATTTACCCTGACGATCTTTTGCAAAGGCGGCGTAGTGATCTGCAACCCAAGCTTGGAGTGCTGCTAATACCTGAGTTTGGTATTTGGAACTTTGGTAGTCAACTTGAGAACCAGTTGGAATACCAGCTGCTACAAGTTTCTTTCGGAAATCCTCATTGTTGGCTAGTGGGTAAACGTTAATCTCAACTGTACCCAAACGTTTCCCGCCAGAGGAGATACACAGCAAGGGTGCATTTCCCTCACAAGGAGCAACTTGCCAGTTAGTTGGAGCAGCAGCATTTACTAAGATTTTCTGCCAGATATTTCCCTCATTAGGGTTGGGAAGTTTTGCAACAGCAGGAGGTTTTACCGCTTTGGGTGGGGGAGAAAATTGGGGGAGAACAAATTTTGCTCCCAGAGATATTGACACCAGCAAAATAGAACCTAGTAATAAATGATAAAGTCGTAACATTTTTTTGAAAATCCAGAGCCAAAGATTGCAGACTAACGATATCTACAATACTTCATGGGTATAGAGGAAGAATACATTTATATTGCTGCAAGTTTCGCGCGAAGTTGAAATCTGTTGTAAAGGAGAGGGAAGCTAGAGACAGGATGAAGTTTTGCATCTTATTTAATTCACGTTCATTAGGGACTGACAAATCAAAAAATATTCAATTAGCTCTTGTGGGGTGGGCGACACGAGAGCCATATAAACTGGGCGGGCAGACGCTCACCCTACAATATTGGACAATTTATTTCTTGGAGTTCCCTTAGTAGCGCTGAAAGCAAATACAGCGCTACTATGAACAGTGTTGTTTATCGATATATGCCTAATTACTTGCTTGTACTTTGCCGGAAGTATGGCAATGATGAAGAGATGCTGGTTAAATTTCAAATCGAAGGGCAAACTTGCTTGGACTTTTTAATTGAAGCGAGAACGTAGTGTACTTCGTAGTTCTGGTGACTATACCATGACTAACTGTTTTAAAAGCAAACAAAATTAAAAAATATTCATCTTCAAATATTCCATTAGCTCTGGTCAAACTGCGCTAAAATCTTTTCTGCTTCCTGACATAGCAATTCGTGATATTCACCATTACTAGCCAGTAAGCCTCCCCATTGATTAATATCACCAGTGTTGTACTGCAACGGAGTACCATCGAAGTGAGTAAATTTACCACCAGCTTCCGTTAAAATTAATTCTGGGGCTGCTATATCCCAATCTTTGGGCGCAGACTTACCGGAAAGAGAAATATAGATATCTGCATCTTGCTCGACAATGGTGGCGATTTTACAGCCTACACTACCCACAGATTTATGATTTTGAGAGGGTAAGTTTTGTAATAAGTGATCTAAGCGTTGGTTGCGGTGCGAGCGACTAACAACTAAGGTTAAATCTTCAACTCGTTTGCCTGACGACACTCGTAAAGGAACACATCCATCACGGGTTTCTACAAATGTACCTCTGCCTTTAGTAGCGTAATATAACTTTTGAGTCTCTGGTACTGCCACTACTGCTAATACTGGGCGTGTTTCCTTGACTAAAGCAATGTGAACTGCATAATCCCCGGTTTTTTCGATAAAGTCTCGTGTACCATCCAAAGGGTCAATGATCCATACCCAAGGAGAAAAACGTGTATCAATAGTTGATGATTGATAAGTTTCTTCACTGATATAAGCAAAATCTTCGTTACCTAAAGTTGCTTGTAGACTCTCCAAAATGTATTGACTTACGGCGACATCGGCAACGGTGACAGGCTCATTCTGCTTGTATTGTACTTCTAGGTTCGGGTCTTTTGCAGTGCCGTGATAATACGATCGCAGTATTTCTGCTGCACCCCAACCTACCTCACGAGCGATCGCTAATATTTCTTCTAAATCTTTCATTAATTTGAATCCATCCAGTGCCGTGTACCAAAAAATTTACAAGAATCAGCAGCAATATTAGCTGCTAGTCCTAATGCATTAATAAAACTTTCCCTTAAAATGTAATGACAGAAAGCACCGTGGAAAATATCTCCAGCCCCTAAGGTATCAACCGCTTGAATCTGCGGCACATCTACGATACCAGTTTTAGTGCAACTCAAGTATTCAATTGGGTTTTGTCCGTGGGTAATGGCGATGTGAGGAATGTCAAATCCACTGAGATAAGCAAAAACATCTTCTCTAGTCTGGCAGTTGGGGGGATAAAAATTAGCTGAACAGATGGCATAATCCACAAATGGCAGAATTTGCTCAAATCCAGGCTTCCAACTACCAGCATCAATTACTATTGGAATATTCTTGACTTTAGCCATTTGGACTAGAGCATAACTAACCGCTATCTGATGCCCATCAATCAGTAATATATTGACATTTTGCAAAATATCTGCTGGTATAGATGCGCTGGTAACTTGAGTTTTGACAGCATTGATGGAAATCACAGATCGTTCACCTGTGGCTTGGGTGACAATAATTGAAGATACAGGCAGGGCTAAATCAGTGGTAGGCTCAAGGTCTGCGATCGCAACTTTATAATTTGCCAAATCACCTCGAATTAGCTGCGTCATCGGGTGAGAACCCACTACACCCAAAACTGTAGCTTGATTACCTAAATGGCTGAAAGTCACAGCCGCGTTGGTAGCTGGCCCTCCTGCCGCTACAGTATAGTCAGTAGCAACAATCTTCTGGTTACTCTTAGGGGCAGACTCAGCAAGGTAAATCAAATCCAGGGTTACTAAACCCACAAATAACCCACGATCCGATTTTGGATTTTGAATTTTGGATTTTGGATTATCCATTTCTCATATATGTTCTTAATTATTTTTAACTCTTGTACAGACGCGATAAATCGCGTCTCTCCTGTCTCTCCGGCACAGACGCGATGAATCGCATCTCTACAAACTCCTAACTCTTGCTCATGCAAACCGATCCAAAACCAGGAACACTTTACGTTGTCGGCACACCAATTGGCAACCTGGAAGATATAACCTTTCGGGCGGTGCGAATTTTACAGACTGTGGATATCATTGCGGCGGAAGACACCCGTCACACAGGGAAATTGCTACAGCATTTTCAAGTTAAGACACCCCAGGTAAGTTACCACGAACACAATCGTACTAGCCGCATCCCAGAATTATTAGAGCATTTAGTTAATCATAAAGCGATCGCTCTGGTGAGCGATGCTGGGATGCCAGGTATTTCCGATCCTGGATATGAACTGGTGAAAGCCTGTATTGAGGCGGGAATTCCAGTAGTTCCCATTCCTGGCGCTAGTGCAGCAATTACCGCTTTGAGTGCAGCCGGATTACCAACGGATCGGTTTGCCTTTGAAGGCTTCCTCCCGTCTAAAAGTCAACAGAGACAGGAACATTTAGAATCTCTGCAAACAGAATCTCGCACACTAATTTTCTACGAATCGCCCCACCGCTTGCGAGATACTTTAAAAGACTTAGCAGAGGTTTGGGGAAGCGATCGCCAAATTGTGCTAGGACGGGAGTTAACTAAATTGTATGAAGAATTTTGGCGGGGGACAATTGCTGAGGCGATCGCTCACTACACCCAACGGGAACCCCAAGGTGAATATACATTAGTAGTAGCAGGAATTCCACTCAGTCAGCCCCTACTGACAGAAGAGGAGTTGATAGCCGAATTGAAACAGTTAATTAGTCAGGGAATATCGCGATCGCAAGCTAGTCGTCAGCTAGCAAAAGCTACTTTTCTTCCCCGTCGTCAACTCTATCAACTAGCTCTTTCTATAGTTTTTAGTCCTGAATCTTGAAGAAGAATTCTGACTCCTGAATTCTGTTTTGTTAACTTCCTCAAAATAAACGCACAGGTTTTATTTGCAGCTTAGAACTAATCGAGCTTACCCGATCAACAACAGAAATCATGTATTTGTAATTTGGTACTTGTCCATTGGGTACATACCCCACTTCTTGAGCTAAACCTGAAGGCGAATCACTCATCACTTTGCGGATAAACTCTTGACGGTTAAGTTCTATATTAGGCCCAATCAAGACCACGCCTAATGGTACATAGTGCGGGTCTTTAAATAGTATGCGAAATTCAGTCGGGCCCAACTGCGAACCGTAGAGACTTAATTCCGCCTCCGAAACGGCACAGGCGATCGCTTTTCCTTGAGCAACCAATTCCAGCGCGGCTTTTGGTGTGGGTGCAAATACTATGTCAGCTAGTGTTGTACCATAAAGATTGTAAAGAGGGAAATAATATCCTGTTGCTGAACCTAACTGTCCTAAAGCTACTGTTTGATTTTGTAACTGTTTCAACTCAGTTATCGGATTGTCTTTGCGAACAACGAAGATGGAACGCAAATTACTAATACCTATTAAAGGAAATAGGGGAACATATTGGTAGCGTGCGATCGCGATCGCAGCTAAACCCGGTGGAGCAAATACCAATGACCAAGCACGAGCCTCAAGGCGCTCAACCGCTCTATTTTCATTAAAAACAGGCTCTAGCTGAATATAGGCATTTGTCTTTTCACCTAAATAAGTATTGAATTTAGCATACTGGTTAATTATCTGTTCCCCTCCACCATAGTTAATCACACCAACAGTTAACGTACCTTCAAAGTCTTTGTCTTTTTTTGCTTGGCAGGCAGCAAATGTCAAACCCAGCAGATTAAACAGAAATAAACGACGAGGAAATCGCAAAAACATCACTAATTATGGTTAAGAAAAAGTAACTTGGCTTTCAGGACTAATTTAGATAACTTAGATAAGTTTGACTACTGCCTAAATAGTTTGCATTACAGTCAAAAATAAATATTTATTAATATTTATTTAGATATTGTTGAGATGCTTTCTAACAGGTTTAAATAAATAATTAAAATTAAACAAACTCAATTATCACCTTCATTGTTTAGATTATGTTAAATAAAATTACGTTAAATAACTTAAAAATAGGTGCTAAATTTAACTTACTTTTAATATTAGTTTTCATCATCAGTATTTTGGGAAGTGGCATTGCCTTATCCAGTGTACTTCAAGGGAGAGCGCAAAATGAAGTAACTTCTCAAGCGCAGATTCTCATCCAAATGGTGAACGCAGTTAGAAACTATACACAAAATCGTATAGATCCCCTATTAGAACCTAGACTAGATACTAATCCAACGTTCATGCCTGAAGTAGTACCAACTTTTTCATCTAAAGAGGTTTTTGAGAATTTTCGTAAAAAGCCTGAATTTAAAAACTTTTTTCATAAAGATGCAACACTTAATCCAACTAATTTAGCGGATAAAGCTGATAACTTTGAAACTCAACTTGTCGAACGTTTTCGCAACGAACCCAATACTCTAGAAATTACAGGCTTTCGTAAATTGTCAGAAGGCGAAGTATTTTACATTGCACGACCACTAAAGATTACACAAGAGAAATGCTTGCGATGTCATTCTACACCAGATCAGGCTCCTAAGAGTCAGTTAGTAAATTATGGCTCAGAAAATGGTTTTGGCTGGCAACTCAATCAGATTGTTTCTGCCCAAATAATCTCTGTTCCTTCTCAAGAGATTTTTGCTAATGCCAAACGGACTTGGATATTGATTATGGGACTTTTAATTACGATCTTTGCGATCGTAGTTTTCTTAATTAACTTCTTAATCAAAAAATATGTAATTCAGCGGATTAGAAGAATAGAGAAAATTGCCCAAAAAGTTAGTGTCGGTGATATGACCGCTGATTTTGAAGAAAGCTCTAATGATGAAATTGGCGGATTAGCAGAAGCATTTAATCGAATGAAAGCTAGCTTAAAAATAGCTATGGAAATGCTGAATAATCAAAGCTGATACCATTTTGGATTATGAAAGAGTCATAATTTAAAAAATCAAGAAAGTAAGCGTTGCTCAAATTGCAAAGCTTTTTGAGGTTCGGGAATTTGTGATGCTAAAACTTTCACAAATTCTGCTCGAGAAATGTGCCCAGAAGATTTAACAGCTTTTTGGACTATAAACTTAGCTATTGGGCCAATAAAATTAGCTAATTCTCGCTCGCATTGATGTACAAAACCGTCACTGATTACTTGAGGTTCTTGAATTGGTAAATTATTGGACTTAATTTCAATCTTAGTAGTAAGCTCCTGTAGGAGAGTAGGTTTCTCTAGTAGAAACATTGTTTTCTTCTTAAAATCAATTTGTTGATTTTCTCGAAGATAAAGGGCTAATTGACTAACTAATTCTTCAAAATTGGATGCTGATGCTGCAACTTGTCGTAATAATCTTGAGGCAACAGGGCCAACAAATTCCACAAGAATCGTTTCTAAGCGGTTATAATTTTCCGCAGACAGGATAGAAGCTGACGAATAACCAATTGAGTTTGGTTGAGAAAGTGAAGCTTGAGGCGGTTGTGTAAAAGATGGTGGTTGAAGTGATTTTGCTAGCACCTGTAGAACTTCAGCCGCAGACTGGTAGCGCTGTTTAAAGTGGTGTAGCACCATCTTAGATAGCACAGATGCTAACCCAAAACTGACGTTAGCTTGATGCTGCCAAGAAATTTCTCCTGTATCTGGATCTTCCTCAAAGTTTATCGGATGTACCCCCGTCAGCGATTGAATACCAATAATACCCAAGGAATAAATATCGCTGTTGGGGCGGGGCTTACCTTGGCCCTGTTCTGTAGACATATATCCTGGAGTGCCAATGATAATAGTAGCCCCGGTTTGCCCTGGAATTGTCAGCAGTTGAGTTTGGACTTGTTTAACTGCGCCAAAGTCAATCAGCACTAACTTACCGTCTTGTTGTCGTCTAATTATATTGTCCGGCTTGATATCTCGATGGATAACGTTGTGGCTGTGAATAAATTGCAGAATACCTAGAACCTGTTGGAGCAGTTGAATTACTTGATTTTCTGTCCAAGGTTGATTGGGTAATAGTTCTGCTTTCAAAGTATGCCCTTCAATGAACTCTTGCACCAAGAAAAACTCTTGGTTATCTTCAAAATAGGCTAAAAGCCGAGGAATCTGGTCATGGTTGCCCAGTTGCTCTAGTGTTTCTGCCTCACTGCTAAATAGCCGTCTAGCAGTTTCGAGAAATTCAGGGCTACGAGTGACGGGCTTAAGGTGTTTGACAACGCATTTCGGGAAACCTGGTCGATGGGTATCTTGGGCTATGTAGGTTTGACCGAATCCACCTCCACCTAGAACTTGGACGACTTGGTAACGTCCGTCTAATAATTGTCCTAACATTGTGTCACAAGCCTTAAGTCCTCAAATTAATCTTGGCACAACTACTAGCTTTGGCAAGGTTGGTTGAGACAAAAACTAGGTAATGCTAAAATTTCGAGGTTTGTTGAGGATTTTACTACAATCTCTCGGAGCCATATTACTATTGAAGCTTTAATTCTTTAGAAGTCGGCAGTATCTCAATTTTTGAAGTAGTTACTGGTTGAGAGACTATGCTAACTTCTCCTAGTGAAGTTTTATTTACAAAATAGGTGATTCCCCGAAAGCTCAATTTATAGGTTACGGGTGTTATGGGAAGTTCTGCTGATTTAGTATTTGGATCAACAAAATAGTTAACGCCACGATACATCAGATTATAAGCTGGCCCAATTTGAACAACTGGTTGAAACGGCTGTTGTGTTTTTTTGCTGCCAGTTTTGTTTGGGTCGTATTCGTAGCTCAGACCACGATAGTAAAGTTTCATATTTTTCGCCTCCTGAATAACTCTTGTTCAACAATGCCAATGAATTATCAGAGGTTAATTGAAGAGTTATGCATGAACTAATGTAAACCTACACTTTTTAAGGAACTGGTTAAAGGATTAAGCGTCTAAAGTGAAGAGTTATTGGGCATTGGGCATGGTTATTTTCCTTGTCACCCTGCTCCTCTGCCCCCTTGCTTTCTACCTCCCGTATGCTTACCCTTTTCATTCGGGGGTTACGTGGTTAACAATGGGTTGAATGTTTTTTAAATAAAAAATTCAACCTTATGGCTAGAACTGCAAATGAATATGCCGTATTCCTCCTACTGGAAAGCGGCCACCGGGAAGAAGTACGTTTTCCGACTATTCAAGAGTTTCAGAAATGGTATAGTGGCGAACTTGTGCCAAAATCTGCTTCTAATGACTTTATTAGCGTGCCGATTAAAAATATTCAAGGGGAATATATGGTAATACGCCCTTCTCGGATCGTGGCAATCCGGGTAGAACCCGTTTTTAGTTCCAGTGTTGAAAGATTCAACTAAATGATGAAAAAAACCCTTGCTTTCCTTTCCTTGAGTCTGGGAATTGCCCTTGTAAATCCTCTCTGGTCGGCTGTTGCTCAGGTTCCTAACTTACTGCCATTGCCAATACCGACTACTCCCGATTTTTCGCCTATACCAATCATTCCTGAAGTAACGCCGCCCCTAAAACCAATTGCTATCGGCAGCAATTGTACGCTGCGGCAGACTTGCTTGGGCTGGGATGAGCAACTTTGGGGTCAAAGAGGTAAAACAGGCGATCGCAATGCGTTGTTGGCTTCTATTGACAACAGTTTGCTTTACCTAACAAAAGGTGAGGCGATCGCAGCATATCAAAATTATCCAGTTAAGGAAATTACCCTCGATCGCGTCCGTCGGAGTTTGGTACGCTTCCGTCAACTGGTTGTCAGTTCTAAGTCAGCAGCGCAATTACAAGCGGCTGTCCGCCGTGAGTTTGTCTTCTACCAGTCTGTGGGTAACGATGGCAAGGGTACTGTTAAGTTCACCGCTTACTACGAACCTGTTTATACTGCTAGCCGCGTCAGGACTGCAATATATAAATATCCTCTTTATCGTCTACCACCTGATTTCAGCCAATGGTCTAAACCTCACCCAAAACGAATTGATTTGGAAGGAAAGGACGGTTTACAAGGGAATAAGAGCAAATTGCACGGTTTAGAACTGCTATGGTTCCGCGATCGCCTAGACGCATACATGGTACATATCCAAGGTTCTGCCCAAATTAAATTAACTAATGGCAAAACAACATCAGTTGGCTATGCAGGTGGAACTGATTACCCTTGGACTAGTATCGGCAAAGAAATAGCCAAAGATGGCAAACTTCCACTAAATGGATTGACGTTACCACGTATGGTTGCTTTTTTCCGGGCAAAGCCGCAGGAGTTGAGCAATTATCTACCACGTTGGGAACGATTTATTTTCTTCCAAGAAACTTCTGGTAGGGCAGCTACAGGCAGTATTCATGTGCCAGTGACAGCAGAACGTTCAATTGCTACAGATAAGTCTCTCATGCCACCGGGAGCGCTAGCGTTGATTTACAACTCATTTCCCTATCCTGCTGGACTTGGCAAACTAGAGAATCGTACCGTCAGCCGCTTTGTGCTTGACCAAGATACAGGAAGCGCCATCAAAGGCCCGGGACGGGTGGATTATTTCATCGGGTCTGGTAAACTAGCAGGCGATCGCGCTGGCATTACAGGCGGCAATGGTTCACTATATTATTTGCTGCTCAAGGAATAGGTATGGGGCATTGAAAAGAGGCAGAGGGGCAGGGAGCGGGGAGCAGAGGGGAAAGAGGTATATTATTATTCTCCCCCTTTCCCCCTGCCCCCTGCTCCCTTGCTTCTTCCCAGCCTTATCTAATACGGTGGATAAGCGAAATCATCTTCATCAGCATAAACGTAAGAGTTGGAAACTCCTGCCATTGCCAATTTAGGCGTTTCTGATTTGACAGGTTCCTTACCAAAATCTTTGTATTCTTCAAAAGTCTTACAAATCATTGCAGACTCAAGAGCATCAGAAGCAATTAAATATTGCGTTAAAGTCCCCACTGTGGGATGTTTGTAGTCTACAGTTGAGGCTACCAAAACTGTATTTGGTTCAATACCTCTTTCTTCACACTCAATGATGGGGCAAAAAATTCCGTGAGCATGGAACAAAGGCCCCTTTGGTGCTAAAGGTTGTTTACGGTGGACTGCATAAGCTCTTTCTAGTTCAGCAACAAATCCATTAACTACTTTGCCTTGTTGATATTCGCAATAGGTTTTGCTGAAACTTGCTCCGGCAGCACCATTAAGAGTTAGTTGTAGTGGTGATTCATGTAAAAACTTTTTATTCTCACCCACTATAAAAATTAAATAACGAGTAAAGGTTTTAAATTTAAGTTTGTCGGCTAAAAAAGCATCATAATTCTCTTTGAGCGTACCTAGTTTTAGACCACTTTCCCGGTCTTTGACAGATAATGGCCCCCGACGCACTATAACCAGGCGTGGAGTAGGGGTAATAAATACCGTTTCGACTCCAGAAGTAAATTCATGCTCCACTTGCTGCCAATTCTCATCTGGCACAAAGCCAACAGCATTAGCATTATCTAGCTTAATCGCCAAACCGTGGGATTGTATGCCATCTGTGCCATACCGAGGATTAATCATCTGACACCAGGGAAGGACTTGAGAAGGCGGTGCATTGAATTTCTCGTCTTCAAAGTCGAAATTAGCAGATGCTTTCATCGTTTTAGGCTATCAAAGTGTTTTATTGAACAAGTTTATCGGCAGAGTGCTGATCTGGGGAACCAGAAGCAGAGCGTTGGTACGATCTTCACTCGTTCCTGACGCGTTGCAGGAGGAAGATACCGTCAAATTAGTGTGGTAGTTTTTCTAGATTAAGACAGAACCAATCTATGTTGCAATCCCCGTTTCCTTTGTAACGACAGATCATCATCGAAGCAGTGGTGGTACTCAGCACTTATGACTCAGTATTATTTTGGAGAAACCAAAGCGGCAAGAGTCTTTAAATCAGGTACTTCTAAGTCAGGTTGACTTACTGCTGATCTTGTGATGCCAACTATATTTTGGTCTGCTCTACGGTTTACCCAGACTGTTGATATTCCTAGAGATTTGGCTGTAACGATATCATGATATAAACTAGCAGCAACGTGTAATATCTGCTCTAACGGCAAATTAATTCTTTCAATGGCAAATCTGAAATTATTTAACGAGGGTTTGTAGCTTTTTACCTGTTCTGCTGTAATTATCCGATCGAATTCCACTTCCAAGTGCTTTGCTGAAAAAGCAAAGAGATCGTCATTAACATTTGAGATAATAACCAGCTTAATTTTTTGCTTTAAAGCTCTAAGTGCCTCAACAGTATCAGGGAAAGGTAGCCAATGCTGAATCGAATCAGCAAGTGAATTTAGTTCGTCAGCAGTTGGCTCAAAGCCAAATCTTTCACCAAATTTCTGGACTATTCTCTTCAAAACTTCTCGATATTTGATATATTCCCCTTTTTCTAGTTCTGCTTCAAATTCCGCAAAAATTTCCAGAATTTGTTCGTTATCCAAATTAGTGTTGTATACCCGCAGAAGTGGCTTTAGCGCGCCTAAAATGCCGTTTTCCCAATCAATCAGGGTTCCGTAACAATCGAAAGTTAAAGCCTTATACTGATTGAAGTTTATCACCTTTTTATACTCCCAAATTTGATGAGTTGTGCTCAGTTTTCATAAACTACGATCGCTGCGCCGCATCCGCCATTATTAAAGTCTCTAAATATTTCTTCTATAGGTTCTTAACTGCTCAAAGATTGTCAAGGGAGCGTTTTTTACCCCTTATCACCTGCGCTAAAGAGCAATCATAACCAGTGTTCTATAGGTATTATCTAAAAAATTGATATTGTTAAGTTTAGTGTATGGGATAATATAACTTCACAAAGGAAATTATACCTAAGTATAGTTTGTATGGATGTTAAATCTCAGGATACACAAACGAATACCACTGAACAATTAAACTCAACTAAACTGCTATTTGATAGCAAGCCATCTGTAAGTTTTTCGGTAGCAGAGGCAGTGGTAAAAATCCTGGGAGATATGGGGGTGCAGTATGCCTTTGGTGTATCGGGAGGTGCGATCGCTCCAGTGTGGGCTGCCTTACACCAAAGTCCCATGCAGGTGTTACACTTTCGCCACGAAGCTGGAGCAGCTTTTGCAGCTATTGAGGCGTATTTTGCTAGCGATCGCCCAGTTATGGTATTCACGACTACAGGGCCGGGGATCACCAACGCTTTGACGGGCTTATTAGCTGCCCGTTGGGAGGGTGCTAAGGTGATTCTTGTGTCAGCCTCAACTCCAGCATCACAGCGGGGACGTTGGGCTATCCAGGAAACTAGTACATATACTATGCCCAGTGCAGGTATTTTTACTTCGGGGCAAATATTCGATTACGCGACGACTCTCGAATGTAGCAATGAACTTCCAGAGATTTCTCAAAGACTGGCTCTGGGATTGGCACAACCAGGAGGATTCATCGCCCATCTCAGTATCCCGACAAATATCCAGACAAGTTTACTAAAAACTTCGTTGCTACGAGTAACTTTATCTCGTGCGATCGCAACAGTAAGTGAAGAAACAATCGCAGAATGTGTCCGTTTACTCTCTGAAGGCCCTTTTGCCATCTGGGTCGGTTTCGGAGCCAGGAGTGCAGCCAAAGAGATTCGCCAACTTGCCGAGAAAACGGGGGCTGCTGTCATCTGTTCACCACGAGGTAAGGGCATCTTTCCCGAAGACCATCCTCAGTTTGTTGGTGTCACTGGCTTTGGTGGACATCAGTCAGTTTTAAAGTATATGCAGGAGCAACGTCCAAGACGCGTGCTAGTTTTAGGAACACGCCTTGGTGAATTTACCTCCTTTTGGAATCCGACAATGATTCCCTGGCAAGGCTTTCTGCATGTTGACATCGACCCAGAAATACCGGGAACTGCATATCCATCTGCCGAGACTTTCGCTATCCAGTCCGACGTGAAAATCTTCTTGAAGAACCTGTTGAAGAACTTCAGAGAAAATATCGATCCCTCAAGAATAATGCTGCCTCGATTTCAACGCGATGTCATTAAGCCACGCATGACCGGTTTAGTGCGACCAGAACTGCTGATGAATATGATTCAACAAGTGATTGTTGATGGAAGCGATGCAGTAGTAATGGCAGAGTCAGGTAACTCATTTGCTTGGGTAATTCATCTACTGCGATTTACCAGACCAAATCGTTATCGGATTAGCAACGGATTTGGTTCTATGGGGCATTTTGTCACAGGCGTAGTGGGTGCTGCTTTAGCTCAAAATGGTAAGGCTGTTGCCATTGTCGGAGATGGTGCCATGCTGATGAACAGTGAAGTAAACACAGCTGTAAAATATCAAGTTCCTGCCGTCTGGATTGTACTCAATGATGGACGCTACAACATTTGCCAACAGGGAATGGCGTATCTAGGGTTCAGTGAAGCGGATGCAACGATTCCGCAGGCGGATTTCGTCAAAATTGCTCAGGGAATGGGAGCAGAAGGTATTCGGGTGGAAAGGGAGTCTGATGTTCAGATAGCACTAGAAAAAGCGATCGCCGCAAAGGGGCCATTTGTGGTTGACGTAATCATTGACCCTACCCAGATCCCACCATCTGAGAGTCGCAATCAGAGTTTGATGTCACAAGTCGCGACAAATTATTAAAAGCTAATCATATATGATTTATTCTTCAGTAGGTATTCGCTCACTTGCTTTGAGTCTTCCCAGTATCAAACGCACAAATGACTATTACATAGAAAAATACCCTGAGCTAGTTGCTTTAGCTGAACAAAAAAGCTTTGCAAGATTCTTTTCGCTCACTGATACCCCCAGTAACGAGTTTGATCGGGAGATGTTACCTTACCTGTCAGATCCCTTTCGCGGTACTACTGAGCGATGGGTACTTGGATCTGGTGAATCTTCCCTGACACTAGAGTATCGGGCTGCGATCGATGCCCTCAATGCGGCAAAGCTTTCTCTTGAAGACGTTGAACTTATAATTGTTGCCTCAGTGTGGCCGGAACAAATTGGATTTGGCAATGCCGCTTTCCTTGCCCGCCAACTAGGTTTTCAGGGCGCTGCCTGGAATATTGATGCAACTTGTGGAAGTACTCCGGTTGCTCTTCAAACTGCCTGTGCTTTGGTAAAAGCAGGAGAATATCGCAATGTGCTAGTAGTGATTTCCTGTACGTACTCCCGCTTTTTTGACGATGATGATACATTCCGGTGGTTTACTAGTGATGGTGCTGGGGCTTTTGTTGTTGGTTCACTAGAGCCTAATCAGGGTATCCTTGGCACAAAGACCGTTCATACTGGTGCATTGTGTGAAGTTCTCTTTGCTGAACTCACACAAGACGAGCAAAAAAATCCGCAAATCCGTATGCAAACGGGTAAGGGCGCAAAAGCTTTAGGTCAAACGGCAGCAGAGTTTCTTCGTCAATGTTGTGAGGGTGCTGTTGCTGCTGCTGGTGTAACCCTCGAACAAATAGACTTTTTTCTTTTTAATACACCTACGGCTTGGATAGCAAGCTTCTGCACGCACATACTGGGTATTGACCCAAAGCGTACAATCAACCTTTACCCTCAATACGCAAATATTGGCCCAGTACTCACTGTGGCCAACTTGTATCATGCTGCACAGTTGGGCAAGATTCGTGAAAACGATCTGGTTCTCATTTATGGTTCTGGGGCAGTAGGTGTTGCCTCTGCAAATGTGATGCGCTGGGGAAATGTAGCGCTGGGTTCTGATCCCCTGAATAAAAATGACTCGACAGTAGAAGCTGCTAAAAATAAGAGCTTTCTTTCTTGTTAAAATTCTCTATTAAAGCCCAATACGCTTGGGTTAAGGGCTACTGGCAAAAAGTTTGGGTTTTTTAGACGCGATGAATCGTCGTCAAGACAAGTGTTTTGGGGTTATCTGAACTGTATTGTATTAAAGCCTAGAAAGCATCTTTAAAAGATAAAAATGAAAAAACAAATTTTAGCAACAGGAATTTTTTTATCTATCTTATTTCCGTTTAAAGTCTCGGCACAAAATTATAGTGATATTTATGTCTTCGGGGACAGCTTCTCTGATACAGGTAATGTCTTTAATGCCACGAATGGAGCTATTCCCCCAAGTCCCACCTACTTTAATGGACGTTTTTCCAACGGCCCAGTCTGGGTAGAATATCTCGCATCTGATTTAGGGTTAAGTTACAATCCCAAAACTAACTTTGCTTTTGGTGGCGCGACTACGGGAGATCAAAACATTGGACTAGCTAGTTTACCTGGATTACAACAACAGATCAACAGCTTTACGTCAGCAAATCAATTTGCCAACCCAAATGCCCTTTACATTATTTGGGCTGGTACTAATGATTATATTAATTACTTTTTCGGTACAGTTCCCAACCCTACCCAGGCGATCACAAATATATCAGAGGCAGTAAAATCGCTAGCTGATGTGGGTGCTAGAGATATTATGGTAGTTAATTTACCAAGCCTAGACAGGTTTCCAGTTACAGGTGGCAATACTCAAATTTCCAGCTTATTTAGCACTTTTACATCTGCCCATAACTCCGGCTTGGCCAACAATCTTAACTTTTTGAACCAGCAACTCAGCCCCGATATAAATATTATTCCTCTTGATGTTAATTCTCTATTCAATAGAATCATTGCCCATCCAGCAGAATTCGGATTCACGAATGTGATTGACTCTTGTGTTGGAGATTTGTCAGTGATACCTATAAATATTTCCACACAGCCAGTTACCTGTACTCCAGATAAATTTTTATTCTGGGATCAAATTCATCCAACAACAACTACTCATAAGCTAATTGGAGACTTAGCATTTTCAGTACTAAATAAATCGTCTGTACCTGAACCTTCTGTTCTATTGGGGTTATTGGCATTAGGTACTTTAAGTGCAATTTCGTCAATAAGATATAGATAGCAATTTAGAAAACACCATTTCAGACTGCTACTTCATTTTTATTCATAATTCAATAGCTCCTAAAATTTTTAGCGTAGATTTCTGAGCTTCAGTCAAACCGAATATACCAGTAATATTCATGCCCTCATAGGGACTTTCGCTTTTGAGAGTTTGCAAGCATTTAGCTGTTTTGATATCCCAAAGCTTAATAGTCTCATCTTCACTACAACTGGCTACAATTTGACCATTGTAACTAGAAACAACTGACCAGACCCACCTAGTATGTCCTTGTAAAGTTCTAAGGCATTCACCTGTGCTGACATCCCACAGCTTTACTGTTTGATCGCCACTGCTACTAGCAAGCATTTCCCCATCTGGACTAAAGGCAACTGAGTATATGCAGTTGGTATGTCCTTGTAAAGTTTTAAGACATTCACCTGTGCTAACATCCCACAGCTTGATCGTTTGGTCTCCACTACCACTAGCAACTATGCGACCATTTAGACCGAAAGCAACTGCCCAAACCCAGTCAGTATGACCCTCAAAAGTTTTGAAGCATTGACCAGTGTTGACATCCCACAGCTTTATTGTTTGGTCATGACAACCACTAGCTAGAACACCACTGTTAGAACTAAAGGAAATAGACCATATTCTACCACTATGACCCTGGAGAGTTTTGAGGCATTGACCAGTGCCGACATCCCACAACTTCACAGTTTGGTCATCACTGCCACTTGCAAGAATATGGCCATCGGGACTGAAGGCAACTGATGTAATTCTGTTACTATGCTCTTGCAAAATTTTGAGACATTTACCAGCGATCGCATCCCATAATCTTACAGTTTGATCCTCACTGCCACTTGCAATAATATGATTATCAGGATTAAATGCAACTGATGTAACCCGATTACTATGTCCTCGCAGAGTTTTGATACACTGACCAGTAGTAGTATCCCAGAGCTTCACTGTTTGGTCATTACTGCCACTAACAAGAATCTTACCGTCCAGATTGAAAGCGACTGACCACACGCCATTGTTATAACCCTGTAAAGTTTTAATGCAACGACCACTGTTAATATCCCATAGCTTAACTGTGTGGTCATCACTGCTACTAGCAAGAATATTACCATCTGGACTAAAGCTTACTGACCATATCCGATTACTATGTCCCCGTAGAGTTTTAAGGCATTTACCACTGCTAATATCCCACAGCTTTATTGTGCGATCGTCACTGCCACTAGCAAATATTTGACCATCTGAGCTAAAGGCAACTGAGTTTATTAAATTCGTGTGTTCTTGCAAGGTTTGAAGACATTTGCCAGTGCTAACATCCCACACTTTTATAGTTTGGTCATGACAACCACTGATTATAATGTGACTATTAGGACTGAAAGCAATTGAATATACCTGACGCGTGTGTTCTTGCAATGTTTGCAGGCATTGTCCAGTGCTAACATCCCAAACCTTTATCGTTTGGTCTTCACTGCTAGAAGCAAGCAACTGACTATCTACGCTAAAGGCGACTGACTGAATTCCACCAGTATGACCTTGCAGCGTCCGCAGGCAGCTTTGAATGTTGATATCCCATAGCTTTATTGTTTGGTCTTCACTGCCACTGACTAATATTCTACTATCCGCACTAAAGGCGACCGATTTAACTCCAGCATTATGACCCTGCAAAGTTTTAAGACATTGACCAGTGCTGGTATCCCATAGCTTCACTGTTTGGTCGTTGCTACCACTGGCAAGAATTTGACCATCGTGACTAAAAGCAACCGACCAAACCCAACCAGTATGACCTTCACAAGTGAGAAGTTGTTGACCATCGACAACATCATACAAGCGAATTTCTCCATTGGTATCACCCGTAGCTAAAAGCTTTCCACTAGGGCTAAAGGTTACTGAAAAAACACCACCGAAGGTTTCTACAAAAACAGACTTAGCTAAATTTGCGTGTGCAAAATTTACGTTGTGCAAATTTATATTCCGCATGTCTGCTTGTAAAACAGTTAAATTAGAAAAATCATAGTTACTTAGATCGGTCTGCATCTGACAAAGCAGATTGAAAATATTGCCCCCTGTATACCCTGGTTCTAGTGGCGATGTTTCTCTTAAATTTATTAAAATTTGAGTTAAGTGATTTTCGATATTTCTTTTGCTTCTTAAAGCAGTAATCAGCCCATTTATAACTGGTTTGATTATGAGACGAACTTGAGTATCTTTAACATAGTCTTTACCTGTTGCCTTCATCAGAGCATGACGCCTGAATAAATCAATATTCTGAGTGACAATCTCTCCATATAGTTCTTCTATCAAGCGATTAGTAACATACTCCATAACCACAGGCTGGAGCGTAAAAAGCGATCCAGTTTTTTCTGTGAGTATAGGCGTAGTCTTCTCGATTAGCGATCGCCTTCCTAAAGATTCTACAGCCTCTAGTAATTTAGCCTGGGGTATTGGTGATATAATGTCCTCTCGCAATTCTGACAGTGTAATTGACTCTCGATTAATCGCTAGCCAGTACATTATGTCCTTTTCTAAATCTGACAAACGCTCAAATTGCTGCTCTAAAATATCGCGAATTTCGCCAAAAACAGCCGTCTCTTGCTGCAAAAAGTCTGTCATATTACCATCAAAGATATCTTTAATGGTTGTAGCAACTATCTTTAGGGCTAATGGATTGCCTGCATAACGTTCAATTATGACTTTCCATTCATCCTCTGCTGCCGATAGCCCTTTGAGTTTTAAGATTTCTTGTCCTTCTGCTACCTTTAAGCCACTCAGTAGTAGTGAGCGAACAGGTAGTGCTTGTCCTTCTAGCAATGCTACTTCTTTAGGTTTTTCACGACTAGTGAGCATTAAGCAGCTTTGATGAGTTGCTTCTCCTACGCGTCTTAAAAGCTCACCATATTCCTCATATCCTTCAGGGTAAAGTCCGGCGCGGCTACCACTGCGGAGAATTGACTCTGCATTATCAAGGATCACTAAACAGCGATGATTTTGTAGATAATAGAGTATTCGTGATACGCGATCGCTAAAGCTTTCTGGTAAATTACCTTCTGTTTCCTGCTCGTCAGATAGAAATTGGATTAGATTACCTAGAATAATTTTAACAGGTGGAGCTTCTCGTAGCGATCGCCAAATCACATACTCAAAGTTGTCCTGAATCTGTTGAGCAAGCTTTACAGACAATGCCGTTTTCCCCATGCCTCCTATTCCCAAGAGTGCGACCAATTGACACTGTTCATTGAGAATCCACTCTTCTAACGTAGTAAGTTCTTCTCTACGTCCATAAAAAACTGAGTTAAATATGGCTTCTCCCCAATCTAGACGAGTATTTGAGCTTAAATAGTCACTTTTATCTATTTTTAATTGAAAAGCTGAAAACAGCTTTTCAATAGTCTGTTTATCAACTCCTCCTTCCCGATTCAATACTTTCGAGATGGTAGCGGAATATAATCCAGAGCGTACACTGATATCTTCTAGAGTGTACCTGTTTCCAAAATTTTCTTTTGCTTCTGACTGATGCTTTGCCTCCTTAATTTTTTGTAACCCCTTAGTAGTAAGTGCAACGCCACGCTTACGTCTCCAATTTTTTAAAGTCATGTATTAACTCACTGTTCGCCTAATCACCTTTAATTAAAAGGAATTATCTAATCTAATAGGTTGCTATAGATATGAGTTCAGGAGTGCCTCGGCTTAAAGTAACCCCATAGATTTATCTATGGGATTAAAGTAAGGACGCATTAAATATACCCTACGCATCTCGAAGTAAATATCCCTTTGTTTTTCCATACCGCATACAGTTGCTCTCAGACATGAGTGTGCTGTTTCAGTGATAGCTTTCTCAGTAGGGGGTAAATCCTATAAGTGATTTACTCCTTCTGCGTCCTGCCTCATTTAATACGTGTAACAGTACCTATTTATACCCTTGATTTTAAGTAATATGTTTGAGGCGTAAAGCTTAAGTTCAATATCAAAATCTCGATTTTCACTGGTAAAGAGAGTTTGTAATTGGCAATCTTGGTAAGGAAAGTTTGTATATATCTAGCCTATCAATCTAATGAATAAAGCTACTGCACTTAAATTTCCCCATTTGGCAACCTCTAATAAAAAAAGGGCGCTGAAGCGAATTACCTTGAACTTGGCATCAGATGAAGCCCAAAATCTTGAAAAGTATTGTGAACAAACAGGTAAATCAGCAATAGATGTGATTCGGGAACTAATTCAAGCCTTGCCCTGAATTTTCACAGCCTTGTCTGAAAAGTTCTTCACTCCTCACTGTGCAACTCAATCATAGTTATCATATCATCTTGTTTTCGGCGTGCTGCGATCGTTGACGGCGATCGCAGCACACTTCACTAAATTTTTACGTACCTCTCAATCATCACAAAAAATTACCACCTCTTAATTTAACACCTACAATTCAACCAAATTCTCATGCTTATATCTTGAGAATGAACCAAACTGTAAGGCTCACAAATGTGCTTTTATTTCGTCAGTGCCAAAGCTGGAATCACATCCGTTGCTGGTTTACTTGTTTGTTCACAATCACAAAGTCGCCGATGTTCACAACAAGGGTAAGGGAATTTAAATGCGCTTGGCAAAAAATATAATTTCTAAAAATATCTGTATTTTATAATATAATTTTATCATTTTAATTGTAGTTTTAGAGGTAAATATTATTAAATAAATATCAATCTTTATACTATTTAATTAAATATATGCAATCTAAAATTTGACACCTACAAATATAATTTTAAACGCGTTTTACTCACCTTAATAGCTCAGATTATATTGACATAATACCTAGTTATATCATTCTGATTAGATTCATAGTTAAAGCTTAATTGCAATCAATCTAGAATTAACAATTTTGAAGAAAGCCTTAACCTAAATTTGTACTAATTTTAACTAAACCTTTGCTTAGGCTGTATGCCTTAGGTAAGAAGATTGTGTAGTAACTATGGTAAAACACTATATTCCTATCGGATATTAGATGTATTGCTGCCATTAACCCAAAGCTAGCAATCAAATTGGAGGTTTTTACGAGTTACTGTTGAATGCATTAAGGATTGCAGATTCATGAAACTGCAACTCCAATTACATATACTCTGAGCCAAATTAACTGGAGCGTAGACATATAAGAAGCACAGATGATGCTTGCATAGCAGAAAACTAGGTGTCTACGCCCATAGGATGACATTTGCATATTTTTTGTGGAGTTTTCTCAACTATTCTTGAGGAGTACAAATGCTTGAGGCTATCGCTGTTGCTTGGTTATTACTGTTTTTTGGCGATTTTCTATCTACATTTTTTTACCACGTACCCGAGCATGTTTTTGGTAGCCTTCATTTAAAAACGCACCACTCCTGGAAGAAGGACTTCCGTCACTACGCTATTTTAACTTTTAATCCCCAGGTTCTTTTAGATGGTATCTTGGGAGCTTTGCCTTATGTACTCATAGCAGTAGTCTTGTGGTCTTTATCTCCCATTGGCGTGATTTCTGGATTACTGTTTGGTCAGTTTCATGTATGGTGGAGACACATAAGTGTATTGGGTTGGCAAACTTCAAAGCCGATAAATATTTTATGCCAAATTCTATTTATTACTACTCCTGAGAGGCACTGGTTACATCATCACAAAACTAACTTAGGTTTCGGTGATATTTTCACCTTTTTTGAACAACCTGCACAAATGTGGCTACGCTGGCTGCGATTGCTCAGACTTCGTTTTCGCGACTCTCGGATTTAACTGAAACTCTTGCTTATCTAAATACTTTTTAAATGTAAAAAAAGAAGCTGCGATCGCAGCTTCTTTTTTTACGCTAAATGAGATTATTTCACTCTCACAAATCGGCTTACCTACATACTCAAAAAAGCTAATTCCCAATTTCCAAGTAGTAGCAACAAGAGATATTAATTAACCATAGATTAAAGTCTATGCTTTTCTCTAATTATAAAACATTTATTTATAGATTTTCGAGATTTTATCAAACAGTAAGCGAGTGACAAGGGCGCAAGAATGCCTCTGACAGTGAGTTTAAAGGTATTTGCTACCGCTCAACTTCGCTGTTATATCGCTAATGTTTTTGGGAAAACTAGTCTTAATTAGTAAATTATTATATTCCTAGATTTTTATGACAATTCCTCTCTTTTCTGGAGATGCTGGGCCTAGTTTGGTTATCCGTTCGCGGAGCGTCCCGCAGGGAAGGGGTACAGATAGCTACGGTGAAGAAGGCAGGAGACAGGATGGCGCAGCGGTAGTGAGTCGTCTGCCTCCTGCCTTTGTTGATAAAATTAATCACCCAGTTTCCTTGATTAGCGAAAATTTGCAACCTGCTCTTGATGAGGTGTTTCATGCCCGCAGTTAGCCTCAGAAAGATTCTTAACAAAAAAGAGTTGCCATCTCTCCTGCATAACTTGGTCTACCAGTTCAACATTGCCATTGATATTGAATTGGTAGACGGCACGAAACTAATTAGCATTGGGGAGCAAACTGCCGAAAACCGATATCCAATCGAGGTGTCAGGAGAAATCATTGGTTGGGTTGTTGGGGGAGAACAGGCAACTCTACTTGCGACTTTGCTCTCATTTTTAGCAAAGCAGGAAGCTGAGAAGAAAGTACTTGCCAAAGAATTGCTGGAGCGATACCAAGAAATTGATTTATTTGACGATATCTCGACTCAACTCGCAACAAGTTTAGATACGCGACAAATTGGCCAACTCGTGCTTCAGGAATTGAGTCAATTGATTGAATCATCTGCGGGGATGATTTTGCTACTGAGTCCAGATGCAACTGCCTTTGAAATCATTGCCGAATTTGGAGTGTTTTTTGACCACAGTCAGCCGGAACCAGGGAAAGGAATTATTGGCAATATTGTGCAATCTAACCGGGCAGAACTGGTCAATGATGTGCAAGCCGATCCGCGATTAGATGGGCAAAAAAACGTTAGTGCCATGATTTGTGTCCCGTTGCGAGCCAAAGAGCGGGTACTGGGAGCGATCGCCATTGGCACCCAAAAAACCGACTCCTACAAGGCAGAACACCTGAAACTTGTGAGTATTTTTGCCTCTCAAACAGCGATCGCTATTGACAAAGCTGTGCTTTACGAGCAAAGCACTCAAGCAGCCCTCCAGGCAAAAGCCCAAACACAGAAACTTCAGCAAGCTCTTCATGAGTTGCAATTAGCCCAAACTCAGTTAATCCAAAGCGAAAAAATGTCCAGTTTAGGGCAACTTATTGCTGGAGTTGCCCACGAAATCAACAACCCGGTTAACTTTATTTACGGCAATTTAAAGTATGTTGCCGAATATGCTCAAGACTTGTTACACCTGTTGGCAAAGTATCAGAAATTCCTACCTGTTGCTCCTCCAGAACTGGAATCAGAGTTAGACAATATAGACCTGGAATTTATCATGCAGGATCTCCCCAAACTCCTAGATTCAATGAAACTGGGCACAAGTCGCATCGTCGAAATTGTCCAATCCCTAAAAAACTTCTCCCGCCATGACGAAGCCGAAATGAAAGCCGTCAACATCCACGATGGCATTGACGGAACACTAATGATTCTCCACCATCGCCTGAAAGCAGATGTTCGTCGTCCGGCAATTGAAATTATTAAAGACTATGCAAAACTTCCGTTCATTGAATGCTATCCCGGACAATTGAATCAGGTGTTTATGAACATCTTGGCAAATGCCATTGATGCTTTGGAAGAAAGCATGGAAAATTTGGAAGTCAAAAGTAGTTTCCAGTCCCCATTACCCCTTATCCCCAGAGGGGGCCCCACCTTCCCCAATCCCCAAATCACTATTCGTACCAAAGCCTTAGACAAAGAGTGGGTTGTAATTCGCATTGCCGATAACGGCCCAGGCATGAAAGAGGAAGTAATTCGCCGCATTTACGATCCCTTCTTCACCACGAAAGAGATTGGTAAGGGAACTGGGTTAGGCATGGCAATCAGCTATCAAATTGTTGTAGACAGACATGGGGGAATGCTCAAGTGTCGTTCTAAACCGGATGAAGGGACAGAATTTTGGATTCAGATTCCGATAAATTGTCTGTTGTCAGACGCTACTGAAGAACAGAATAGCACCTCTGCCTCACCAACTCCCACAACGAAATTATCCCCCACTGCTGATACCGACGGCTTCATTTCATCAACAACTCCAATACTGAAACCGACAGATTTGTTGATCCGCCATACTCAACTGATCCAGCGACTATCACAGCACAATCCAAATGTGGAAGGTACATCACCCGATGAAATTTACCAGATGTTTCAACGCCACCCAATTTCGTTAAAGCTTTACGCCACTTTGTTGTCTTGGTTTTGTAGTTCTAACCCTACCCAAATACATCACTAAATAAACCTTAACTATGTTTAAGCAATTTGATGAATATAACAGTCAGCTATTTGAACAATGTCCTATTGGGCTAGTACTATGCCGAACAGATGGAACGCTAATTAACATTAATTCTGCCTATGCTGCCATTTTAGGGCGCACTGTTCCAGAAACTCTGAATCTGTGCGATGATCGCCAGATTAACCCTGAAAGCTATACCGCTGTTGACCGACTTAGCCCAGAGAACCTAGAAAAAACTGGTCGCTACGGCCCCTATGAAAAGGAGTTAATCCACAAAGACGGGCATCTGGTTCCGGTGAGAATCTCTGGACTGACGATTGAGAAAAATGGAGAGCAACTAATTTGGTGTAGTGTGGAGGACATCAGCGACCTTCGACACGCCCAGCAAGAACGCCAACATACTGAACAAATTCTGAAACAAAGTGAAGCTCGATACCGCTCTCTGGTGACAGCTACCGCACAAATTGTTTGGGTAAGCACACCAGAAGGAATTTGTTTTGAACTGGCAAACTGGATAGCTTATACAGGTCAAAGTCTGGCTGAAGCGGAAAATGGTGGCTGGATTGATGCCGTTCATCCTAACGATCGCGCCTATACCGGAGAAGTCTGGAGTGCTGCGGTGGCAAACCAGAGGATGTATCAAATTGAATACCGAATTCGTGGTAGAGATGGCAACTATCGCTACTTTTGGGTCTGGGGTGCCCCCGTTCTCGAAGAAGATGGCAGCGTTCGGGAGTGGATTGGCACCTGCACCGATATTCAGGATCGCAAGCTAGCAGAAGCGGAAAATCAACGGTTGATGAATATGTTAAATCATTCCAGCGATGCCGTCATTGTACGCGACTCCACCGACAAAATCACTTACTGGAGTCAGGGGGCAGAACGGCTCTACGGCTGGAAGTGTGAAGAAGTGCAAAACCAAGACATCACTCACAACCTCCTACACACAATCTTTCCAAAACCGCTAAAGGAAATCCAAATAGAGTGTTTACAGCAGGGCACTTGGGAAGGAGAACTGCAACACCTCACCCGCGACGGTAAATATATTATTGTCCAGAGTCGCTGGACAATGCAACTGGATGCATCCGGTCAACGCTGCGCCACACTGGAAATTAATACCGATATTACTGCTCGTAAACAAGCAGAAGTCGCTCTACGGCAACTGAATCAAGAACTAGAAACCAGAGTTTTAGAGCGGACGGCTGCCCTGCAAAATACCTTAGCAGAAACACAGGGATTAAATGCCATTCTAGATAACTTAGCGGATGGTTTGTTAGTGGCAGACATGGCAGGACAAATTACTCACTTCAATCCTGCCTTTTTAGCCATGTATGAATTGACAGCTAGTGACCTCAACTGTCACTACCGAGAACTGCCGATATCTGGTTTAGCAGAACTAGTTGCACAAACTCAGTCTCATCCCAAAGAGGCGTTCTCTGCCGAAGTTGAACTGACGAAGGAACGCATTGGTCAGGCAGTAGCAACCGCCGTTTTCAAAAAGACGACAGATCGAGAACCCGCTATCTGCTTCGGTTCGGCGCTGCTGATTCGGGATGTGACAGCAGAAAAGGAGATTGACAAGATGAAGACTGACTTCATCTCCACGGTTTCCCACGAACTGCGGACACCACTGACTTCCGTTCTGGGTTTTGCGTCGATCATTAAAGAAAAGCTAGAAACCGATGTGTTCCCAATACTTCCGACTGAAGACCGCAAGCTTCAGAAAACCATCAAGCGGGTGGGTGACAATCTCAATATTATTGTGTCGGAAGCAGAACGGCTTACGTCTTTAATTAACGACGTTCTGGACATCGCTAAGATGGAAGCAGGTAAAGTGGAATGGCAGATGCAGCCCATTGATCCGAGTGAATTAGTCGATTGGGCCACCAATTCCACAGCCTCGTTATTTCAAACCAATGGCTTGCAGTTGGTGTGCGAGATTGAACCTGGACTGCCTCAGATATTAGGCGATCGCAACCGTCTACTGCAAGTTTTAATCAACCTGATTTCCAATGCCGTTAAGTTTACCGAATCTGGTTGTGTCACCTGCCGCGTCAAACAAGGAAATGATGGTGTTTGTATCAGCGTCATCGATACAGGTATTGGTATTGCACCTGATGATCAGCCGAAAGTGTTCGAGAAATTCCGCCAAGTTGGCGATACCCTCACCGATAAACCTAAAGGTACTGGTTTAGGATTGCCCATCTGTAAACAAATCGTCGATCATCACGGCGGTAGAATCTGGGTTGAGAGTGAATCAGGTCATGGCAGTACATTCTCGTTCATTATTCCTACCTACGCCAGCGATCAAAAAACCACTGCTAATCTGAATCTGGATACGCTAGTCAAACAACTCAAAGAACACGTCATCACCACAAAAACTGTGCTGAACGAAAACCGTAAAACCATTTTAGTTGTGGATGACGACGCTAACATTCGGGAACTGCTTCGTCAACAACTGGAAAACGAAGGCTACAATGTCCGGGAAGGAAAGGACGGCGTGGATGCAATTCATCAAATCAAAACAGCCCGTCCCGATCTGATTCTCTTGGACGTAATGATGCCCCAAATCAACGGCTTTGACGTGGCAGCTGTTCTCAAAAATGATCCCCAGACCGCAGACATTCCAATCATTATTCTGTCAATTATTGAAAACAAAGAACGGGGCTATCACATTGGCATCGATCGCTATCTCACTAAACCCATTGACACAGCGAAACTCCTCAACGAAATTGGCTCATTGCTTTACCAAGGTACTTCTAGTAAAAAGGTATTAGTTGTAGATAAAAATGCATCAGCTTTAAAAATCCTATCAGATGTATTACAAGCTCAGGGATACAGCGTAATTGAAGCCTCCAATCCGCAAGAATGCATCAATAAAGCCCTATCAGCCAAACCTGATATGATTATCATCGATTCTATCTTTTCTCAAGAAGCCGATTTGGTAAAAACTCTACGGTTTGAGAAGGATTTGGAAAATGTATTTTTTATTATGCTGTCTGAACAGTAATGGCTGGGATTTGGGATTTGGGACTGGGGACTGGAAAAATTTAGTGGAACCTTACTATATAATCTAATCCTCAATTCCTAATCCCCAATTCCTAATCCCCAGTCCCCAATACAACTCTTGGGGAGGCTGCGCTAACGGCTTTTCTACGAGACGCTACGCGAAAGCTCAGTGCAAGTCCCCAATTCCCAGTCCCCAATCCCCAGTCCCCAATCCTTATGACCCAGAAAATTCTAATTGTTGACGATGAACCCAATATCTTGATTTTGATGGAACAAGCTCTAGAAGCATTAGAAGACGAGGGTGTTGAACTTCTCACTGCTAGAAATGGAGAAGAAGCTCTCGAAACTATTAAAGCTGAAAAACCAAATCTAGTTTTTCTTGATGTGATGATGCCTAAAATGAACGGGCTACAAGTCTGTCATATTGTTAAACACGACCTGCAAATGACTGATGTCTACATTGTGATATTGACAGCTAAAGGACAGGAATTTGATAAACAAAAAGGAATTGAAGTTGGTGCAGATTTATATCTGACTAAACCATTTCGACCCAAAGAAGTACTTGAAAAATCAATGCAGGTATTGGGCTTTTGAAGAAAGTGCTGATAGACAATTTATAAAGTAAAAAGAAAATTACTGTCATGGCATGGCAATCTTAAAATAGCGTATTAGACGTAGGTTGGGTGGAGCAGAGCGCAACCCAACATATATCAGGATGTTGGCTTTGGCAAAGCCTCCAATGCCACTTGATTACTTTTTAAGTTGGGCGAGTAATTTCATACAAATCCTGGGTGCGGGTGTACCAGTTTCCAGACAGACGACCGATCGCATGCAATTTTGCGGCATCGATTGTATTTTGTGGTGTCAGTAAATCATCCCGAACATGCCACAGCACCGCCTCAGCAATAATTAATCCCGATTGACTACCTTCATTCCCTACATAAACTACTTGCTTCAGTACACACTCAATATTAATGGGTGATTCCGCAACTCGTGGCGGACGCACCAGTTTTGAGGGAGCAGGAGTTAGTCCCGCTACTTGAAATTCGTCTACATCTGGCGGAAAGTCGCCAGATGTGGCGTTCATCTGTTCCCCCAATTCTTCAACAACTATGTTGACTACCAGTTCACCCGACTGCTCTACATTCAATAAAGTATCTTTTTTAACACCGTGTCGCAAACCTGTGGAAATGGCTAGAGTCGGTGGGTTAGCTGTCACGCCCATAAAAAAACTGAAAGGCGCGACATTAGGCGTACCATCGCTGGCGATCGTTGACACCCAAGCGATCGGTCGAGGAACCACTGAACCAACAAGTAATTGATAGGTATTTCGTGGGTCGTTCTGGGAGGGATCGATAATCATTGAGATTTTCCTCGCTAAAAATTACAGTTTTTCAAAACTCGATCTTGCCGAAGAGAAGTTTTCCGCCTTAATTATGCGTAATTTTCATTGCCGCATCTTGCTTTTTCTCGCTATCTGTGAGATGTTCGTACTCAGTCATAAACTACGGTTAGTCTATCAAATTACTGTAGTTTTAATAGGTTAATTAATGCCAAAGCTCACCTATTGAGTCTCATTTATATCTTAGAGCTACCAGCACAAGGGTGAAGCCAGTTATGTCAGAAAAACGTTGGAAAAAAGACAGGAGCTTTCAAGATGAGACAAATACATCTAGCAGGTTTCTTACTTGCTTCACAAGTTGTTCACTCTCATGCCGTTTGGCGTCACCCCAGAACTGAGCTAGGCTTTCTCGAACCTGAATATTATCAGAATATTGCCCGTGTTCTGGAACGTGGCAAGTTTGATTTGGTGTTTTTCGCTGACTCTTTAACGATGCCCGATACATACGGTGGTAGTTTTGTCGAGAGTCTGAAATATGGCGCTCAAGGGGCACTCAGGCTAGATCCACTAGTGCTGGCAACTGCGATGGCAGTTGTTACCAAGCATATTGGTATTGGTATTACCCGTTCTACTACTTACTATCACCCCTACGATCTGGCGCGGGGATTTGCCACCCTCGACCACATTAGCCGAGGGCGGGCTGCTTGGAATGTGGTGACATCGAGTAGGGCTAGCGAAGCAGGGAATTTTGGCTTCGATGAGCATCTAGAACACGATCTCCGCTACGATCGCGCCGATGAATTTCTCGAAGTTGCCTCCAAACTTTGGGGTAGCTGGGAAGAAGGGGCATTAGTTCTAGATAAAGAAAACGGCATCTTTGCTGACCCCTCAAAGGTTAATTATGTCCATCATGTGGGGAAATGGTTAAAGTCACGGGGGCCGTTGACAGTGCCTCGCTCTCCCCAAGGTCGTCCGGTGATTATTCAAGCCGGTGCTTCTAATAAAGGTAGAGAGTTTGCTGCCAAATGGGCGGAATTGATTTTTGAAATTAGTCCCAATCCCACACTCATGAAATCTTACTACCAAGATATTAAAACCCGGATGGCTAAATATGGGCGTAACCCAGATAATTGTAAAATTCTACCTGCGGTGATGCCTTTTGTTGGTGAGACAGAAACTATTGCTAAAGAAAAGCAAGTTTTTCACAATGAATTAGTGCATCCGATGGCTGGTTTATTAACTATGTCGAATCATTTAAATATTGATTTATCGCAATATTCTTTAGATGAATCTGTGGAAAAAATTGAAGCTCAAGATTATCAAAAACTGTTATCTGTGCTTCAAAGACTGAGTTTAGATAAAACTATAACTCTGAAAGAGTTAGGCAAAATTTATGGCAGAAGTCTAGCTGTACCTCAACTGGTTGGGACTCCCATTCAAATTGCTGACAAACTAGAAGCCCTATTTCGTGAAGAGGCTGGGGATGGTTTTGTGATTTCACCTGCTTATCTTCCTGGTTCTTTTGATGAGTTTGTCGATTTAGTGATACCAGAATTACAAAAACGGGGATTATTCCGCAAAGAATATACAGGCAAGACTTTAAAGGATTCTTTAGGACTCAATTAAATAATTCGTAATTGGGATTTAAACTTCCAGAACTAGTTCATAGTTAGATCGGAATTTGTAACTAACTTGTTTATTTTACTAGGAGGTAATTATGACAGAACCACGTTATGGGATTTGGGCACCTGTTGGAGGTAATTTTGGCCCTCTCAACACACCGGAAGAACCTGTGGATGCAAGTTATGAGCGCACGCGATCGCTTATTTTAGAAGCAGAGCGTTTGGGATATGCCAGCACTTTGGTAGCACAGCACATCGCTAACCCCCGCAGTCTGGAACTGGAGCAGCTAGAAACCTGGACGGCATCTGCGGCCTTGGCTGAAGCCACAGAACGAATTGAGATTATCGCCGCCATTAAGCCTCTGCTATTCCATCCGGCAGTTTTGGCGAAAATGGCACTGGGCATTGATGCTATTAGTAATGGACGTTTTGCCATAAATTTAATCAGTGCTTGGTTCCGCCCAGAGATGGAACGGACTAATATTCCCTTCCCGCCCCACGATGAGCGTTACCGCTATTCGGGTGAGTGGCTGCGGGTTGTTAAGTCCCTGTGGAGTGGCGAGAGGGTTAACTTCCAAGGCCAATACTTCAAAATAGAGGATTTAAGTTTTCAACCCACTCCCATTGCCCAACCCCATCCTCCTATCTACCTTGGCGGAGCATCTGATCCGGCGCAAATACTAGTTGCAGAACAGGGAGATATTTACTTTATCAACGGTCAACCCATTGAGGATGTCCGCAAGGTAATTAAACAAGTTTTAAGTAGACCGAGAACCTTACCCAAACCAGTGCGCTTTGGTCTGTCGGCCTTTGTAATTGCTCGTCCCACCGATGCCGAAGCCCAAGCAGAACTTGAGCGACTTCTGGCACTCCAGAAGCAAGAAGAACACTTGAAATTAAGTGTTGCTAAAGGAGTTGATCCAGAAGCCGTAATGTTTCAACTCTTCGCCAAAAATCCTGCTGTTGGCGGCAATGGTGGCACAGCAGCCGGTCTAGTTGGTAGTTACGACACTGTGGCTACACGAGTTGCAGATTTTGTTGATGCTGGAATCGAGACTTTCATGCTGCAATTCAATCCCTTTGCCTCGGAAATGACACGCTTTGCCCAAGAAATTATGCCGCGAGTGCGCTCTTTACAACTTGTGGCTTAAAATTACAGCGCCTTTCAAGTTAGGAGACGCGATTTATCGCCGTCTCTACAGGGAATTTATCCATAAATTATTTATTGACAGACTACTACTCCCCATTACCCACTCCTGCTTGTTCAATCAAAAGGTAATTCTGGGAAACCTTAATTAGTGAGAGCGAGAGGCTTTTGCCAGAAGGAACTAGAATTAGGAAACACCTAGCTGGGTTCTTCTGACTTTTGAAATTAGGAGTGCATGTGTGCCAAAATCCCCTAAATATTTGCTGATTGGATCGACCGAGACTTACAGCGGTAAATCTGCAACTGTTCTGGGTTTGTCTCATCAGCTACAGCAAAAAGGTCTGGATATTACCTACGGTAAACCGCTCGGTACGTGTTTTAATTCGTCTAGTGGAACCGTAATTGAAGAAGATGTCCAGTTCATAGCTCTTAGCCTCAATTTGCCGGAAAACCGCGTTGCACCTACAATGCTGGCTTTGGATGAACCAAATGTGCAAAAGCGCTTGCGAGGGGAAGACAAAACCAATTATCAGCAGTCCCTAATACAACAATATTTACATAAATCTCAAGGAGATTTGGTTTTATTGGAAGGGCCTGGTGATTTGTCCGAAGGCAATTTGTTTGACTTGTCTTTACTTCAAATGGCTGAAGTATTGGATGCTGCTGTGCTGTTAGTAACCCGCTATAAATCGTTGCTTTCGGTTGAGTCCCTATTGGCTGCAAAACAGCGTGTAGGCGATCGCTTGATTGGAGTTGTGATAAATGATATCCCTGTCACCCAACTAGAAGCGGTTGACACTATCTTGCGCCCATTTTTGGAACAGCAGGGGATTCCGGTGCTAGCAACGCTGCCAAACAGCGATTTGCTCCGCAGTGTGAGTGTTGGCGAACTAGTCAAACAGTTAAAGGCTGATGTTCTCTGTCGCAACGATCGCATGGATTTATTGGTAGAAAGTCTGGCAATTGGAGCGATGAATGTCAACTCCGCTGTGAAATATTTCCGCAAACGCCGGAATATGGCAGTGGTGACAGGAGGCGATCGCGTGGAAATTCAGCAAGCGGCTTTAGAAACTTCTACCCAATGTTTAATTCTCACCGGGCAACTACCACCCCCACCTTTCATTCTCAGTCGCGCTGAAGAACTAGAAATACCCATTTTGTCTGTTGACTTAGATACCCTAACTACTGTCGGAATTGTTGACCGCACTTTTGGTCAAGTCCGTGTCCACGAGCCAATTAAGGTTCAGTATATTCATCAGTTGATGTCCGAGCATTTTGACCTTGACCGCTTGTTCTCCAAATTAGGTTTAACTCCCGCAGCGGCATTGTCTTAGATTTATCAACTGATTTATCAACTCAAACTATTAAGAGCATTAATGCTCAGTTATCAGTTAGGAGGCTGTATTGCTGGTGAGGGTACAGCAGGTTCGCCGTCACCTCCCAGGCGCCGGCGTGCTGTCTCCCTCCGCCCCATAGCTGGGACGTGCTTAGTTGCAGCAGCTAATCCAAAGACGGGCATATTGCCGTAAACTGCCTCATACCTTCCCGGTTCTATTAAATAAGTTTCGTGCCAAATACCAACACTGCCATCAGCACCAACGGCTTGATTAAACCTTTGCCAAGCTTTTAGATGTGCATCGGCTGGATTTCTGGCAAAACGCTCCAAATCCTCGAACGATCGCCAATACTGAATCAGTCCTACCCCTCGCGGATAGATAAACCCTTCTCCTCCTAAAAACCCTTTTTCGGGATTCTGCTTTAGGCTTCGTAGCATGGGTGACATTGCCCTGACTGTGGGAATCCATTTGGAAAAAGCGAATAATTTATTAATTCGCATCCCAATTAAAAACACAACAAAAGGTTCATCAATCTCGGCTGTCAATCTTCCTGGTATTACTTGAGACATCTCTCACTCCTTGTTGTTTAAGTTAATATGCAACTAATTGCATATAACTATCTTTATGCAATTAGTTGCATAAGTCAAGTGGTGAATTAAAAATTATGGCATTAGCGCACGCAATATTAGCGGCTCTGGTTGACGCATCCTGTAGTGGGTATGATTTAGCAAAACGATTCGATGGTTCTGTAGGCTTTTTCTGGTCAGCAAGTCACCAGCAGATTTATCGGGAGTTGGCGAAGCTAGAAGAGCAAGGCTGGATCAGTTCTGAGTCAATTCTTCAAGCAGGACGGCCAGATAAAAGGCTCTACAGCGTTACAGACTTGGGAGAACAGTACCTCAAAGAGTGGATTGCTCAACCTTGTGAACCCACACCGATTAAAGATGATTTACTGGTTAAAATTTTTGCTGGCAATATTGTTCCTAAGGAAATTATCTTGGCAGAGCTAGAAAATCACCAAAAAGCCCATCAAAAAAAATTGTCTACGTACCATAACTTAGAACAGCATTACTTTCAGAATCCGCAAGAACTGCCAGAATCAGGCAAATTTCAGTATTTAACTCTCCTAAATGGCATTAGTTATGAAACACATTGCCTAGCCTGGTGTAACCAAGTAATGGAGTTACTGAACCAAAGAATCGAAAAATAGTCGCAATGTCTAACTTAAGTTTTCTTCGCATCTACACGCTGTTTGGTAAAATATCTGGGTCGTTTAGTCTGATTATCTCCATCTTTGAGCCAATCAACAGACCTTATTAACCTCGATACATTAGCCCAAGAATTGGCGACAATCCAGCAAACAGGTTCTAAAAGAATTGCCTTGCTGGGTTCTCGCCACGTCCCGATAACGCATCAGAATCTTATTGAAATGATGACTTATGCCCTAGTTTTATCGGGTAATCGAATCATTACTTCTGGTGCTACAGGGACAAATTCAGCGGCCATCAAGGGAGCAACCCGGGCTGATGCAAATTTGTTGACGGTGATTCTACCCCAAAGCCTGGAACGCCAGCCTTTAGAATCACGCCAGCAACTAGAACAGGTAATGCATCTAGTCGAAAATCCCAGTAATGATACTCTGTCTCTTGCGGAAGCTAGTTACCTGTGCAATAAGGAAATTGTCTCCCGTTGCCAGCAACTAATCTGCTTTGCGTTTCACGACAGTCGCACCCTGTTACAAACTTGTCAGGATGCAGAAGAGCAAAGAAAAGTGGTGACGCTTTTCTACTTTGATTAGTCATTTGTCATTTGTCTTTTGTCATTTGCATTTGACTTATGACTAATGACTGATGACTGATGACTAATTACCAATGACTAATAAGTAATGATAATTTTTTTGTACTCGATTGCTGCTGCTGCTGTTCTCATTTATGTGCCATTTTTGCTAGTAGCTTATGCCCGTGCGAGTATTGGGCCTGAAATGCTTTCTAATCCTCGCGCCCTGTTTGATAAATTGCCACCTTATGCCCAACGGGCTACTTGGGCACATCAGAACACCTTTGAAGCCTTTATGATATTTGCCGCAGCCGCATTGATGGCTTATGTAACTGGTGTAAATTCTTTTACAGCCCAAGTGGCTGCGATCGCCTTTGTGGTGGCCCGTTTGCTATACTCAATTTTTTATATTTTGAATATACCCCTTTTGCGATCGCTGATGTTTGTCATTGGCATCTCTAGCTCTGCCACTCTCATCTTTTTGAGCATCATCCAAGCTACTAGTTAATTGGGGACTGGGGAGTGGGGAAGGTGCGGCCCCTCTGGGGATAAGGGGTAATGGGGACTGGGGAAAACTTTACCCAATCCAAAATCCAAAATCTAAAATCTAAAATGTTTTATGGCTTCTACTTTTTCCTTTGACATTGTGAGCGACTTTGACCGACAAGAGTTGGTTAACGCTGTCGATCAAGTTATCCGAGATATCAAAGGTCGTTACGACCTCAAAGACACTGAAACTACTGTCGAGTTAGTCGAAGAAAGTATTAACGTTAGCACTGACAGCGAATTTACCTTAGATTCTGTACACACCATTCTGCGAGAAAAAGCCGCCAAGCGTAACCTCTCACAGAAAATCTTTGATTTTGGCAAGGTTGAATCAGCCAGTGGTAATCGCGTGCGTCAAGAAATCAAACTCAAAAAAGGCATCAGCCAGGAAATCGCCAAACAAATTTCCAAATTGATTCGGGACGAATTCAAAAAGGTACAAGCTTCAATCCAAGGTGATGCTGTGCGGGTTTCTGCCAAATCTAAAGATGACTTGCAAGTTGTCATGCAGCGACTAAAACAAGAAGACTACCCAGTTGCCTTGCAATTTACAAATTATCGTTAAAAAATTCGTAATTCGTAGTTAAAAATTCAATTACGAATTACGTTAGTGCAGCGTTAGCGAGGCAAAAGCGTCATTACGAATTATTTTAAGCCCGTCCGCCAATACTTCTTTGAAATGCCGGACGCTCAGATAATTGCTTGATATAGTTCAACACGGCTGGATAGGGGCTGAGGTCTAGCTTCAGTATCGTAGGAATATAATTCAGAATAGACCCCACTGCCACATCAACAACAGTGAACTCATTGCCAAGTAAAAAAGGTTGATTACTGAAAATTTCATTTAATGGAGTCAACAAGCGGGGCATTTCGCGCTCCCGAGTTGCTTCTACAAAAATCCCTGGAGCAAGGGTAGCATTGGCAAACAACACCCATTGGGAAAATACAGCGCGTTCCTCTAGTGAAAGTGGAGTTTTACTGTACTTATCGGTAAGATACAGCAAACTTGCCCCAGATTCCCAAAGCTGAAAATCCCCATCCACAATAGCTGGAACTTTACCAAATGGGTTAATTGCCAAATATTCAGGCTTGAGATGTTCACCCGCCTGCATATCAAGCTTGATGAATTCGTAGGGAATTCCTAATTCTTCTAAATACCAGTGGACAATTGACGCTCGACTCCGAACGCCGCCGTAAAGTTTTACCATAATTACTTAAAGAACTTTGTGAGTGTGAGAATGCTGTTTAACGTTGTCTTCTTTGGTGACAACTCTAGCGGCGTTTAATACCCGCTTACGCTCAATGGAATACTTAAAATCAGCGTAGTTTGTACCTAAGGGAATTAAAGATTTTGCAGATTCACGACGCTTGTAGGTACGAGCTGCTGCAAATGCCCGTGGCACAAATTCCTCTCCAAACTGAGCCGACTCTGGAAAGCCATCTGGGAGCAGTGGTGAATCGCCATCCAGCACAGATCCCAAAGTTGTGGCATGAGCCAGCTTATAGGAGGTAGGAATGCCCTTTAACAGCGCTTCTAAAGCCGCAGAAGGTATTGGTTCTATAACTTCGATTTGATAAACTTCTCCATCTTCTTTGACGAAGCAGGTTGCCAAGCCGATGACAATATAATCATCGGTTGCTAAATCAGGGGCATTGGGATAAGAAGTTGCGGTTGTCATCAGGAAATTTCTCAAAAAAATTGAATATCGGGAATGGGGAATGGGGCATTGGGCATTGGGTATTAATTATTTTCCCCTTGCTTCTCCTGCTTCCTCATCTCCCTCTTTAACGAACAGCTTGTTGGCATTCTACCAATTTGTCGCTCTCACTACTTGACTAGGGAACTCCAAGAAATAAATTATCCAATATTGTGGGGTGGGCAACATGAGCGCCCAGTCCATAATATGGCTCTCGTGTCGCCCACCCCACAAGAAGAGTTAATTGAATATTTTTTTATTTGCAAGTCTCCTAGTCTTTGAGATTCACGTCTGCTGTTTCTGGAATTCACCTTCAGGATCGAGTATCCATAATTAGGTTTGAGGAGCAATTGTTTATTTAGGGCGTAGATTTCTACTAGTGTGGGTAGTTAAGTTCAGTCTTGAGATGGCTTCCAAGTAACCATCAATACCTTAAAAATAGACACAGTGGTAAAACCATTAACAGTAAAAACTAGACTTTTATTTCAAAAAGCAGGGCTTTAATGTAGGTAAAGATGAATATTCACTCATTTTTAGCTGACGATAACCAGCAAAGTAAGCAATATAAGTATGTTTTAGATACTACAAACAAACTTCAAGACCGGGGGAGGAGCGATCGCACCGAATCTATTTTCGGGGATAGCGATTTACGCTCTTGTGCTTTGAGGTTGGCTCAACAAGGAGATTATACCGAAGCGATCGCACTTTTAACTCAACTAATCTGCCGCCACCCACGCAATGCCGTTGATTACAACAATCGCGGGCTGATTTATTTTCAAAGTGCCGAAAGACAAAAAGCGCTTTACGACTATAACACCGCCCTGAAACTCGATCCCTATTTGGCTAGTGCTTATAATAACCGAGCAAATTACTATGCGACTTGTGGAGAATTAGCACTAGCACTTGCCGACTACGATCAAGCGATTAATTTGAATCCACGCCATATCCGAGCGCGGATTAACCGAGGCATTACCTGGCGCGATTTGGGGCAATACGAGGAGGCAATTGAGAATTTTGAGGTAGCACTGCTTTTCGGTCAACTAGAAGGTCATATCTGGGCTGAACGCGGCAAGACTTACCATCTTTGGGGCGACTGGAATTGTGCGATCGCAGATTATCGTCGCGCCCTCACTCAACTGCCCTCTCTCGATAATAGTAATGATATTACTGGTTATCGCTTGCGTTTACAACTCGAAAATCGGCTCAATGAGTTGCTATCTGAATCAGCGTCCTAATTGGTAGATTACTTCTTTTTGCAAATTCAAGGTTCAAAAAGTAGATTCTTCATTTTGAATTTTGAATTGGAGCGGAGCGACGCTGTATCGCTAATGACTAATACATGATAACTACATAGCTATTCAAAAATTAGCTATTAACCATTATTTATTAGCAATAATATAAATTAACACCCGGTTTATACATAGCTAGAATCACAAGAAACCTAAATAATTCTAAATTCGCTATTTGTCTTAGGGTAATGACTTTGTTTGTTCATCTTCTCGGCGATCTTGATTCATCAACACCACCTGACGCTGGCTGGGATCAAATCGGTATCCTTGCTGTTGTCTAATACTTTTAGCTTGTTGCGGATCGAAGTTACGGCTAAATTCCGCCTGCAAACCATTGACATGCCCTTCCATCTGCTTAAGTTCAGTACTGATTTCTCGCAACTTTTCTTGCTGTAACCAATGATAAGGCAAAAGTTGTGCTAACGCAGATGCGGCAACGGCTGTAATGACGAAATTAACTGCTATTTTGGCTGTGCTTTCCAGTCCCATCACCTGGTAAGAACGTTGACGAAGATGCCGCTTTGGTCGAGGAATGATCCGACGTTTTTGTATCGGTTGTGACGGTGGTCTGGACGGTTGAATTGCGTTCATGATGCTAAAAGATAACCTCGCTTAGTGTAGGAAGCACTATCAAGAGTGCTGAGTTATGAGTGCTGTTAGCGGATAGCTAAGGTTTAGTCCGTGCTGAGTGTCAAAAGTTTTTCAAAACTCAGTAATTGCTACTTAGAACTGAATTAGAACTTAGCATCAAATCAGTTCAGAGTCGCTAGTGCCTCGGCTTAAAGTGGGAAGATTCAAAAGTACTACTTCTTACTCATTACTTCTTCCTGTCCACTCAGCACTCAGAGATTAGCACTCCTGAATGCTTGATTTAGCTGTCATATTACTTCATTTTTTTGAAATAGCTACAAGTGTCGCACTAGTTAAAAAATAACCTGGCTTACGTAAGTGCAAGGTTTCTAGCCACTTGTGGCATAAAACCACAAGTTTCTGGAAATTGCACCCCGTACTGCCAGGATTATTAGCTTTTTAACTGTGTCACATCGGAGCGTTATTTGTAAAGTTCTGTGGCTAATCGCCAAGCAAGAACTCCTGGAATCAGCGCCACAACTAGAGCGATGTAGACTTGAGTATCTGAGAGAGAAGACACCTGAGCAATGTACAGAGTATCTAAGATAGGCATGGCTAAAAACCTCCTAACCTGAATAGATTTTGAACAGTTCGTTTACTACTTTTCCTTGTTTTGCCAAGATTGTGGAATATCTTGTTACAAGATGCAACAAAAGCAGTTATTAGTCAGTAGTCCTTATTTATTCTCCATTAAAAAAATTTATAAAAATATGAATTTATATTTGGGTATTGACTTCGGCACATCTGGCGCGCGCGGCGTGGTGATTGACGAGGAAGCTTCTTATATTCAGGCTAAAGTGCGATATCCTTTCCAGGACTCACTAGCCGCCGTTACGCCAAAAATTTGGCAGGAGGCATTGTTTGCGTTGGTGGAACAAATACCTGACCAATTGCGGCGAGAAATTAAAGCGATCGCAATCAATGGGACTTCTTCCACTGTCTTGCTAGTCGATGTTGTTGGCAATCCTGTAGATGCACCACTTTTGTACAACGATACGCGGGGATCATCTGTCCTAAAGCATTTGAGGAATATCGCACCCCCCAATCATACCGTGTTGAGTGCCACCTCTAGCCTAGCCAAACTTTTGTGGATGAGGCAACAACCCTCTTTTAGTAAAGCTAGATATTTCCTGCATCAAGCAGATTGGCTGGCGTTTCTCCTACATGGACAGTTGGGGGTTAGCGATTACCATAATGCTTTAAAGCTGGGTTATGACGTGGAAGAGTTGAAATACCCAGAATGGCTAGAATTGTTACAAATATCGATTCAGCTACCCAAAGTTTTATCACCTGGTACTCCCATTGGAGAATTGCGTCCTGAGATTGCGGATAAGTTCGGTTTCCACCGTGATTGTCTGGTGTGTGCTGGTACAACTGATAGTATTGCCGCTTTTCTCGCCAGTGGGGCAAAATTACCAGGTGAAGGCGTAACTTCTCTTGGTTCAACGTTGGTACTAAAGTTGTTAAGTCATACCCGTGTAGAAGATGCCAGATATGGGATTTACAGCCATCGATTGGGTGATTTATGGCTGACTGGGGGTGCTTCTAATACTGGGGGTGCAGTACTAAAGAAATTTTTCACAAACGTTGAGTTAGAAAGCCTTAGCCGGGAGATTGATGCTTCAATTGCCAGCGAGTTAGATTATTATCCATTGTTGAAGGTAGGCGATCGCTTTCCGATTAACGATCCCAATCTACCCCCACGTTTGGAACCACGCCCAGAGAATCCAGTGGAATTTCTGCATGGGTTGTTAGAAAGCATTGCCCGCATAGAAGCACGAGGGTATGAATTATTACAGACAATGGGAGCAGACAAATTGAGCCGTGTTTATACTGCTGGTGGTGGTGCAGCAAATCATACTTGGACTGCAATTAGAGCGCGTAATTTGCAGATTCCTGTAGTAGCGTCAGTTTACACAGAAGCAGCTTACGGTACAGCGCTGTTGGCGATGGGAGAGAGAAAAAGGGGTTAATCAACACCGCATCTTTTAGTAGATATCTTCTAAATCAGTATCTATCCCAGTGACAATCCATATATCTCGGACGATACTTGGATGATTAGATACCGGACTATAGATTCCAGGTTCATCATCTGGGCAGCTATTCGGGGATGGGTGCTTCGCAGCAAGCGAATGTCATCTGTCCCCTTTTCTAATTATTGGTGTGGATTCTAAAGGGATTACGAGAAAAAGGTTTTTTAAGAAAGTTTGATCTGCACGATCGAGATTATCATCTAGGGAAAAGGTGAGGCTGCGGACTCGGATTTTATCACTTTTAATATCTAGTGGCTGTGTCAAGTCTTTGGGGTATATCAAAAAGGCTTGCTCGCATTTTGTTGTATTGGCGTAGCTGATCATTTGATGAATATCTATATATCCTGCCAGTTCTAGGGCTTTATACTTTGTATCCAAAACTGCTATTGTTTTGCCAGTAGCAGTATTACACAGTAATATATCTATACTGAAATACCGATTTGGACTAATTTCTATTGGATGTTGCTGTTTGAAAAAATAGCCTTGTGGCGTGTTTTTCTTAAGCCATTCGGCAACAAAAAGCTCATATAAATGTGCCATATCGACGAGAAATGGTAAGGTTTTGTAATTTCCCCTCTCATGACTTGGACTACTATTTTCTAAAAAGAATCGACATAAATTATGTAATAGTTCATAGTCGGGATTGAGGCGATTGTACTGTCTGGCGATACAATCTTCTGCACTACAAGGTTGCAGCGTTACTAATCCTTGTAGAGCGTGATAAGCTTTTCGTATTGTTGGTGATACTCTTTCTGAACATAAACTGCTACGACCAATGATATAAAGTGTCCATGCTAAAATTTGATTTTCTTTAATATCAGCCGTATGTTCTTCGTAATCGCATTTCAGTTTAACATCCCACGGCTTTTGAATTATGTGTTGCACATCTAGCCTTCCCCGCACATAAGAAAGCTGCTGTGTTTTAGGCAAATAAGTACGATATAATCCTTTGCGACACCGTTCTAAAACTTTATCGGCTAAGATATGAGCCAGATTATTATAAAAATTCTCTAGAGATTCACAATCCATTAGCCCTTCGAGAAAGCGAAAACCTTTTAAATTGTAGGCATATTCCAGCATTCCGAAGAGGTTTTTGATAGGCACTTTCGGATTTATTTTTATATGCAATTCAGGAGTGACCGGAATGTAACCTACCCATCCTTTAGCTTTGAGTTTCCAATGTTGTCTCGTCGTATAGCTAGGAAATTCTATATCTAGTTGTGTTTTGTATTTTTCATATAACTCGACTGCGGCTGAATCGGGTATTTCATTACGCTGAAATGATTTATTTTCGTATTCTGTAAATTCAATAATTCTTGGTTCTACTGGGTTTATATGCATAGTTTATTCTTGATTCCATCCCAGCGAAACTTATCTACTTTTTCTAGCTGGTTAAAAAAGTACTCTTCTAAATATGGCTCAATTTCCATACGCCATATATCTTCTATGTCTTCCTTTAATTTATCTGTTAGGAAAAATGAAATACTAATTTCGTAGTTTTTATCTGCGATCGCCTGATTTAATTGCTGTAAAATGTTAATTAATTCCTCTACTGCAAAACCTCTTTTAATTCTATATATAATAATGAAAATATATCTAAGTACTTATGTAAACTTATTTTGTAAGGAGATACTAATATAGCAATATCTATGTCAATTAATTTATCCGATGTTATTTCATAAAAATTATTGGCAGCAATTTCACATGGTATCTGTTGATATAGTAAGTAGCAAAAATTCATAAAAGGTTGCTTGACTGTGTTTTGAAAATCTTTATGTTCTTGAGAACTATAAATATTATTATCCTTGCCCTTATGCTTATTTTTATATTGTTTAACTACTTCAAAGGGATTACAAGAAAAAATTGTTTTTAAATTTTGATTATTATCCATAAAAAATCCCAATATTAAAAATAAAAATTTTTACTAGTTTATCTCACTAGTAATTTCATCGTACTGAGTTTAATAAATAAAATGCTATCGTACAAACACGTAAAGATATGATACGTGGTTGCTTAGTAGTTAAAAGCGGGCAAGACGCTCACCCTATAAAATTGAATAATTTATTTGTTGAAAGTCCTTTACTGTAGATGTAGCTTTTACTGAGTGTATTAAGGCGATCGCAACAAACTTTCACTGGTAAAATAACGCCAAATTGTGGGTCGAAAGTAACCGGATGCTGCGGCGCTATGGTGTAGAAGCTAATGACAGCAAGCGTAACACGGGGACAAAAAGTGCAAATCACTAAGCGCAACGTTGAGTTAAGAGTAGATGGCAGCTTAATGCGTGTTTATGTAGCGGCTCCCAAAGCAGCAGGTAAATACCCTGGTATTGTGTTCTATAGTGATATTTATCAGTTAGGTGATGCAATGATTCGTCTAGCTAACTACTTAGCAGGATACGGCTATGTAGTAGCAGCCCCAGAAATTTTTCACCGAATAGAGCCTGTTGGTTTAGTAATTGAACCAGACGATCTGGGAAGGATGCGGGGAAATGACGATGCGCGTCGAACCTCTGTAGCTGATTATGATGCCGATTGCCTTGCTGTGATTGAATTTCTGAAAACAGAGAGTGCGGTTTCTCCAAATCAAATAGGCACTCTTGGCTTTTGTATTGGTGGACATTTAGCATTCCGCGCCGCATTTCAAAGCGAAATTCGGGCTGCCGTTTGCTGTTACCCGACTGGGATTCCTAGTGGTAAACTGGGTAAAGAGGTAGCCGATACAATCCAGAGGGTAAATGAAATTCAAGGCGAGATGCTAATGGTATTTGGTACTCTTGATCCTCATATACCAGATAGCGATCGCAAAACCATAATAAAAGCAATTGAGAATGCTAACATTTCTCACCAAGTTTTCTTGTATGAAGCAGAGCATACATTTATGCGCGACGACGGTTATCGTTATGATTCTAGTGCTACCACCGCAGCTTGGTCTGAAATAGTAACTTTTTTGGGGCGTATATTTGCAGACTGAAAACTTATATTATTGCTTTCTTCGCGTCAATTTTGAGTTGTCTGTAACGCTAACAAACTAGCACCATAAGCAGGCTCATATCTCGGAAAAATCACATTTACATTAGGAAACTTCTTAACAAGAGACGCTACAAATCTTTCATGGATATTGCATCTACCGCGCCACACACTTCCTGTTGTGACGACTTCTAAAGCCGAGTCAGCAGTAAAAATTGTATCAATTACTGTAGATGTAGCTTTTACTAACTCTTTTACAGCATCATCAATTATGATATTCGCTACTATATCATCTGATGCGGCTGCAAAATCTACAACTGGTGCTAAAGCAGCTATCTGTTTAACTCCCCATTCTCGGCGATATATTACTTCTATTAAATCTTCTATATTTTTTAAGTCAAGGTGCTGTTTGAAAGCCTCTACTAAACTCGTTGACATTTCCCATCCATCATAAGATTTGAATGCTGCGTTCATGCCTGCGATCGCAATTTTATAGGCACTACCTTCATCTCCTAAAATATACCCCCAGCCGCCGACTCGCTTCGTATCTCCCTGATGATTTCGTCCAAAAACTATCGAGCCAGTACCGGCTGCAACTACAATTCCTACAGGCTGACCAATTCCACCAACTAAAGCAATTAAAGCATCGTTACAAATTACAATATTCGCTAGCTGTAATGCCCAGTTAATGGGCAGAGATTTGTTATTCTGCAACTCATCAACTAAATCTTTTACTACTTCTATATCTGCTGCACGACCTACACCAGCTAAACCCAGACATATTGCATCAATATTCACAATATTTGTAATGGTTGCTGCTTCAACCGCATTATAAATTGCTGATTGAATAGATTGTAAAGTTGCTTCGATACCTATAGTTTGATAATTAGATGGCCCTGCTTCACCACGACCTAGCACTTGACGCGAATCATCCATCAAGATACAAACAGTCTTGCTACCACCGCCATCTATTCCCAAAACATGACTCATGAACTGTAATAATGCTAATTATTTTGACGCTTTGCTTCTTCTTTTAAAGGTATAAAAAAGAGAGCAATCATCCCAGGAATGGTCAGCAAACAAACCAAGATAAAAAATAATGGATAGCCAAAAGTTTTTTGTAGATAACCGCTAATTAAACCTGGTAACATCATTCCTAAAGCCATAAAGCCAGTGGAGATAGCAAAATGAGAAGTTTTATATTCACCTTTGCAGATATACATTAAATAAACACTAAAAGCTGTAAATCCAAAACCATACCCAAATTGCTCCAAAGAAACCAACGGATACACTAATGTTAGCGAAGGCTTGGTGTAAGCCATATACACATAAAATACATCAGGTAAATTCAAAGCTAAAGCCATAGGAAACAAACACTTTTTTAATCCATATTTTGAAATTAACAAACCTCCTAAAATTCCTCCACAGATTAGGGATATTACCCCAAATGTTCCGTAAACTAACCCCACATCTGATGTTGATAGCCCTAAACCACCTACTTCTGGTTTATCCAATAAAAATAAAGAGGCTATTTTCACAAGCATTGCTTCGCCAAGTCTGTAAAGTAAGATAAATGCCAAAATATTGATAATTTTATCCTGAGCAAAATATGAGCTAATGATTGCCCAAAAAGGTATATTTTCCCTAGCTTGTATTTGTCGTTGGTTGTCTGATTCGGGTAAGGGTAAAATTAGGCGATGGTAAATAAACAAAATTGCTAAAATTAAAGCTGAGAAGCCAATGGCTATAGTCCAGCTTAAAGGAATATTATTGAGAGATACTTCAAGCTGACCTGCTAAGACTACTAATATTCCAGAACCAAAAATGACAGCCATTCTATAAAATAGTGAGCGAATGCCGACAAAAAAGGCTTGTTGTTCTGGAGATAAAGCCAGCAGATAGAAGCCGTCTGTAGCAATGTCATAAGTTGCAGAAATAAATGCTCCTATTGTTAATGTTGCGAGGGAGATGAAAAAGAAATTTGGCAGTTGTAAGGAGAATGCTATCAAACCCAAACAGCAGAACATGGCAAATTGGGTATAAAGTATCCATTTGCGTTTGCTAGAGTAAATATCGACAATTGGGCCCCAAAACATTTTGATGACCCAAGGTAGATAGAGAAAACTTGTCCAAAGGGCAATTTGGGCGTTATCGATTCCGAGTTTTTTGTAAAAGATTACGGAAACTGTGTTGATGATGACGTAAGGTATGCCGGAGGTGAAATATAGGGTGGGTATGTATGTCCAGGGCGAAGGGGTGGTGGTTTGAGGTTTCATGTTTGCCTCTAATTATCGATGCTATTAAAATTAGCATCCAATAGGACACCAATAGGATAAGTTATCTGTAATTTCCCCTTCAGAAAGACGCATTCCTACACCTCCAGATATAAACTTGTCATTACCATTGTTATATAGCCATGCTCCCCAAACCTGAGTCATTGACTTACCATCAATTTCTAGTTTAGGAAACTCTAGTAACTCTTGATACACATAATTTTGTTGTGTATACCAAGGGTCATTATTACTACCACGCGCAGAGATATTTCCTGAGTTAACTGCAAATCCTCCTTCACCTTCTCTTCCTAAAATAGGTTTAGCAAAGTATGAATTACCTATTCCTGTTGCACTCAGTGATGTTTTAGGAAAATATTCCCAAACTGTCCCAGCATCTTTCTCAGCAAAAAAGTCATATCCCAAATCTGTAATTAGGGCAAATACACTCTTTGGTTGTAGTGCAAAGGCAGAACCAAAGTTCACAATCACAATTTTATTCTCAAAAATTAGTTGTTCTAGAGCCGGCCATAATCTTTCACCTTTTTCATCAGTATCATGGATTAACCATTCCACTGGATACCACATAAAGAGGATATCTATTGGTTTTTTTGTTCTCTGGTCAAATAGATATTCACCATCTTTTATGCCAAGATATTCTAAGGGTAAAATGGCACTTTTGAACTCCAAATTCTTGCTCAACCATCGCATAGTTCCTAAATCTTCGGCATTATTCAAAGCTGTAAATGCCACACGACAGTCTGTAATTGGTTTACCCAAATTTAAGGCGGCTCTATTTATATGCTGATTGAGTGTTCTTTTTAAGATTTTTTGAGCATCTAAATCTGGTTGTTGCAATCCAAAATGTTGGGCAACTTTGTTATTGCCGTCCGTACACTCAAACCAAAAACTAGGAGTTTGGGGATTAGTTTCTACTACTTTTTTTATCCCCGTTTCTAGATTCCAGCACCAGTCAAGACGCATACAAAATGGTGCGAGGAAGTCATATTTAACTAACTTGATGGTATCTTCAGGAAATCCATAGTAAAGTAGTGTATCCTCATCAAGAGTGCGGATAATTCCCCACGCTTGGGTTAAAACACTACCGACTAATTCCGATGCTTGCCGGATTTCTTGTATCGTCTGCGGTAAAACTTGATGGCAATAATAAAGAGCGTAGGGTGTTTCTTGGTCAGTTAGAGGTATACCTGTTCCTTCTTCAATAGGAGCAAAGTTGTACCAACCCATTTTCATGGACTGAAATAGACGCTTTCGTTGAGGACTGTTGAAAATATTCATAACTCTCTTATCCACCCGCATGACCACCGCGACCAAAACTACCAAAACCACTACGACCCTTGGAAGAACTGCTGGAAGTACCGACCTCTGATGAATCACCAAAACTGCTTCTTCTAATGCTACTGCCACCAGAGTAACCACTTGTGCCGCGACTATTGTTACTGCCACCGGAGTAACCGCTTGTGCCGCTACTATTAGTAGATGAGGGTGAACAGTTATTGGGTTGTTGTTTAGGGTTCGGCGAAGTTTTGGAGATGCAATCTGACTGTTTTGCTTCTGGGGTTGTCGCACAAGATGCAAGTAACGATACAGTCATAACGAACACGATGAGTTGAAATAAACCTGGTTTCAATTTCATGAGTCTTTCTGAGCGAATATTACAGATGTCAGCTACGGAATTTACCAAGATAGCTACAAGGGTTAAGAATAGATTTCGCATTTCCAGATTTTTTAAGGGGTACACCCACGATTTCGAGAATTGCTAAACAAACCAGCTTCCAACCCTGTGGCAAAATTTATTAGAGTCCTTCCTTAGTTTTCCCGCATGACCGCAACTATTCCCAATCTCCCCAGTCTTTACGACCCTTTTTCCACTGAAGCCAAGTGGCAAAAATTCTGGGAAGACAACCAAGTTTACAAAGCTGACCCCAACAAAGGCGGCGAACCCTACTGCATCGTCATTCCACCGCCGAATGTCACCGGTAACTTACATATAGGTCACGCTTTTGAAAGTGCGTTGATTGATACCCTCGTGCGCTACCACCGGATGCAGGGGCGCAATACCCTGTGGCTACCCGGAACTGACCACGCCAGCATTGCTGTGCATAGTATGCTGGAAAATCAACTCAAAAAAGAGGGTAAGACTCGCTACGAGTTGGGGCGCGAGAAATTCCTAGAACGCGCTTGGCAATGGAAGGCGGAGTCTGAAGGAACGATTCTTAATCAGCTACGACGCTTAGGTGTCTCGGTGGATTGGTCGCGGGAAAGGTTTACTCTGGATGAGGGTTTATCCAAAGCTGTTGTCGAGGCGTTTACTCGTCTTTACGAGGAAGGCCTAATTTATCGTGGTGAATATTTAGTTAACTGGTGTCCCGCTTCTCAGTCGGCTGTGTCTGATGTGGAAGTGGAAAATCAAGAGGTGAATGGAAATCTCTGGCATTTCCGTTATCCTTTCACCGATGGTTCCGGTTTTGTAGAGGTGGCGACAACTCGACCAGAAACAATGCTGGGCGATACGGCTGTAGCTGTTAATCCCAATGACGATCGCTACAAACATCTCATTGGTAAAACTCTAACTCTGCCAATTCTACAACGAGAAATTCCGATCATTGGCGATGAATATGTTGATCCCACTTTCGGTACGGGTTGCGTAAAGATAACTCCCGCCCATGACCCGAACGATTTTGACATGGGTAAGCGTCACAATCTGCCGTTTATCAACATTATGAACAAAGACGGCACTCTCAACGCCAACGCTGGGGAGTTTCAAGGACAAGACCGCTTTGTTGCTAGAAAAAATGTGGTTTCTCGCTTAGAGGCAGATGGCTTTTTGGTGAAGGTAGAAGATTATAAGCATACCGTTCCCTACAGCGATCGCGGTAAAGTACCTATTGAACCTCTCCTCTCAACTCAGTGGTTCGTCAAAATTCGCCCCTTAGCTGACAACACTCTCGAATTCCTCGACCAGCAAACTTCCCCAGAGTTTGTCCCCCAACGCTGGACAAAAGTCTATCGTGATTGGCTAGTAAAACTCACTGATTGGTGTATCTCTCGGCAATTATGGTGGGGACACCAAATTCCGGCTTGGTACGCTATCAGTGAAACGGGTGGGCAAATTACCGATAACACGCCGTTTGTAGTAGCGAAATCGGAAACTGAAGCTTGGGAGAAAGCCAAATCACAATTTGGTGAAAATGTCAATTTAGAACAAGACCCAGATGTGCTAGATACTTGGTTTTCTTCTGGACTCTGGCCGTTTTCAACTTTAGGCTGGCCAGAACAAACTCAGGATTTAGCAACTTACTACCCGACTACGACTTTGGTGACAGGCTTTGATATCATTTTTTTCTGGGTAGCCAGAATGACTATGATGGCTGGGCATCTTACTGGGCAAATGCCTTTCCAAACAGTTTACATCCACGGCTTGGTGCTGGATGAAAAAGGTCAGAAGATGTCAAAGACCAAAGGTAATGGTATTGATCCGCTGTTATTAATTGACAAATATGGTACTGATGCCCTGCGCTATACCCTAATTAGGGAAGTGGCTGGCGCTGGTCAAGATATCCGCTTAGGATACGATCGCAAAAAGGATGAATCGGCATCGGTAGAGGCATCCCGCAACTTTGCTAACAAGTTGTGGAATGCAGCCCGGTTTGTGATGATGAATTTGGATGGACAAACGCCGCAACAATTGGGGAATCCAGTAGCTAACGAATTGAGCGATCGCTGGATCATCTCGCGGTATCATCAAGTTGTTAAACAAACCACTAATTACATCGATAATTATGGTTTAGGGGAAGCAGCCAAGGGATTGTACGAATTCATCTGGGGTGATTTCTGCGATCAGTATATTGAACTGGTGAAATCCAGATTGCAAGCAGATGCCGACCCAGTATCGCGGCGGGTAGCACAGCAAACTCTTGGTTACGTTCTGGAAGGAATTTTAAAACTGCTTCATCCCTTCATGCCTCATATTACCGAAGAAATTTGGCAGACTCTCACGCAACAATCAGCAGATTCACCTCAAACTTTACCATTGCAACTCTATCCCCAGGTAGATGCAAACTTAATCGATCGAGCTTTAGAAGAACAGTTTGAATTACTGATTGATACTATCCGCACAATTCGGAATTTGCGGGCTGAGGCGGATATTAAGCCAGGGGTAAAAGTAATAGCGAATTTGCAAACTGAAAGCCAGAAAGAGCGGGAAATTCTCACTTCTGGACAGTCTTATATTAAAGATTTGGCGAAGGTTGAGACTTTAACCATTACTGACAAACAAGAAAACCAAACTGTTGCTGCTAAAAAACCTCAAAGGGGTTTGAAGACAATTGGCTTAATTATTGTGGCCATTATCTTTAGTAGATTGGGTTTAGCTGCGGGGTATGCCATTGATGAAATTCCCATCATCGGAACTTTCTTTGAACTAGTTGGTTTTGGTTACACAGCTTGGTTTGTTAGCCAAAATTTCCTAACTGCTCAAGCGAGACTTAGGATATGGAGCCGATTTTTTCCGCAGAGAGAACTAGAACAACCACAAGAACCAGAAAATGCGATCGCAGGTGTAATTGGTACAATACAAGTGCTAATTTCTCTCAGCGGTGTGGTAGATATTGAGGTTGTGCGTGCCAAGCTAGAAAAAAGCTTGAGCAAAGCTGAAGCTGAAGTTCAATCCCTAAGTACCAGATTAAACAATCCTAGTTTCGTAGATAGAGCTAGGGCTGACGTGGTACAGGGCGCGCGGGAAGCCTTAGCAGAAGCACAGAAGCAAGCTGAAATTTTGCGCGTACGCCTTAAGGGGTTGTCGTAGCGATCGCCTGCATGACTTAGGATTATAGGACTTACGCATTGACAGAATAACAAAATAGTGAATTCATAAATAAGGGTCGT
>NZ_JABXKK010000087.1:0-32109 GCF_017115045.1 Nostoc sp. NMS8
TGATGGCATTATCTAGACTCCATAGATGATTCTTTTTGTCAATGCGTAAGTCCTAGCAATTTGAAAAATGATTGCAACAGATAAATTCACGCCAAGCCAGAAGCACCAAGGTAATTCCCAATCCAAAATCCAAAATTGGTACAAGCAACCCTGCTAACACCGTAAGGAATAGCCAAGCTAGTCGAAGCTGTTCAAATAGCGAGGAGTCTGCACTTGTTGGATAAAAGACTCTACCAACTGCAAATATTGTGACCCAGCAACTACTGCGGTATTGTTGTGATCTGCTCCTGGAACCAACAATAGTTGCTTTGGTTCGGGTGCAGCAGCATAAAGTTTTTCGCTCATAAAAGAGGGTACAGTCGAATCAGCAGCGCCATGAATGAATAAAACTGGCATTTTTAAATTTGGCAATTTTTTAATGGATTCAAACCGCTGTGTCAAGATTAAATCCACCGGAAACATCCAAAACATATTTCGGTAAGTGATTAAATCGCGGATGGAGGTAAAAGAGCTTTCCACGATTAAACCAGCGGCTTGTGGGTGTTTGACTGCCAAATCGAGGGCTATTGCACCCCCTAGAGAATGTCCATAAATAAAAATTTGGCTAGGTGCAATCTGTTGTTGCTGTACCAAGTAATTCCAAGCTGTAGCTGCATCTTCATAAACCCGCTTTTCATTAGGAAAGCTGCCTTCACTGCGACCATAACCCCGATAATCAATCAGTAATACCGAAAACCCTAGCTGATGAAACCTGTTGGCATGAGCTATATTTGCGCCAATATTGATACCATTTCCGTGTAAGTATAACAACACCTTGGCATTGGGTTGCTTGGCTTTTATCCACCAACCGTGGATGTGTTCTACCTTGCCTGTTTTACCAGGTACAGCCAACCAAACCTCTTTGTAAGGAAGATTAAAAAACTCTGGTGTCTTTTCAATAACAGCAGAGGGAAAGAAAATAAACCGAGGTTGCCCAATAAAAAGAACTAGACAGATAACACAGTAGGCGAACGCTGCAATTATCCCAGCCCAGAGTAGCCTCTGGGAAAATACTTGTATTATAAATTGCAAATAGTTAATTTTCATACCCGGTTCTCTGATTTTCAAGGTATGTATTATAACAATAAAAATACTTACTATAAGGCGCACTAGCATTTTAAAATGCGGGATTAAGCCATTCTCAAAAAAATTTATCCTAAAATCAAATATCCAGTAAATTTACGTATGCAAATTGGAGTGTTCTCAATGAATAGTAGAATTAGGCCATAGAGGAAAAGATTGTGACGCTCTTAAACGAAGCTCAATTAGAGCAACTAAAGGAAATAACCACACATCTACGACAAGCAAGACAAGAAAAATCCATCCGCATAGAAGAAATAGCCTCTCAAACAATGATTCGAGCAGGTATCTTGCAAGCTTTAGAAGAAGAACGATTTGAAGAATTACCTGAGCCGATTTTTCTTCAAGGATTCATCCGTCGTTATGGAGATGCTTTAGGGCTGGATGGAAATGCTTTATCATACAGCCTGATAACCAATGTTGTCCGTGAAGATTCCAAAAATGCTCATAAGAATTCAGACAACAAAGGAAATACATACATACCTCTTGTTCTGACCTATATTTTATTACTGGTCGGTGCATCAGCTGGTCTTCTTCATATACTTAATCCACAACTTACAGCTGAATCTCCGACTCCAGAAAACAAAGATCAACAGTCAATAGTTAGTAATCAGACTAACAAATGAACAAAAAATAGAGGGACTGGGGACTGGGGATTGGGGATTGGGGACTGGGGACTGGGGACTGGGGATTGGGGAGAGGAATTAATAACCAATGACCAATGACTAATGACCAACAACTATTTGTGGTTTACGGAGATGCCAACTAGTGGATTGCTCATAAGCATAAGCTACCTGAAAAAGCTGGTCTTCTCGTAGCACATTACCAATTAGCTGTAATCCTATGGGTAGCCCTTGATCGTCAAAACCACATGGCAAACTTAAACTAGGTAAACCAGCAAGATTTACAGGAATAGTCATCAAGTCAGTTAAATACATACTCAAGGGGTCAGTAGTTTTTTCCCCTGCTTTGAATGCTGTAGTGGGAGATGTGGGACAAACCAACACATCAACCGTTTGAAAAGCCTTTTCAAAGTCTTGCTTAATCAAGGTGCGGACTTTTTGCGCTTTAAGGTAGTAAGCGTCATAATAGCCAGCGGAGAGGGCATAAGTGCCAATCATAATCCGGCGTTTGACTTCTGTACCAAAACCAGCGGCACGGGTACGAGTGTACATCGATAGCAGATTATCTGCATTAGGAGCGCGATACCCATATTTAACGCCATCGTAACGAGCCAGGTTTGCTGATGCTTCTGATGGGGCGATGATGTAGTAAGTGGGTAAGCCGTAGCGAAAGCGGGGACAGGAAATTATATGAATTTCCGCTCCCAAACTTTGTAGTTGATCTACTGCTTTGGTAACAGCTTGTTCTACTACAGGGTCTAAACCTTCACCAAAAGTTTCTTTAATAATACCAATTTTTAGTTGACCTCTGGGTTTTAAGTCTGGTTTTAAGTTAGCAGCGTAGTTGGGAATGGCAACTTTCAGACTGGTGGAGTCTTTAGGATCGTAACCTGCGATCGCACTCAATAATATTGCCGCATCTTCTACTGTGTTGGCAAATGGCCCAATTTGATCTAAAGACGAAGCGTAAGCCACCAAGCCGTAACGAGAAACCAAACCATAAGTTGGTTTCATCCCCACCACACCGCAGAAAGATGCAGGTTGGCGAATCGAACCGCCAGTATCAGAACCGAGAGCAACTACGCATTCTTGGGATGATACCGCCGCCGCAGAACCTCCCGAAGAACCGCCTGGAATTCGTGACAAATCCCAAGGATTAGCTGTGACTTGGTAAGCAGAGTTTTCTGTGGAACTACCCATTGCAAACTCATCTAAGTTGGTTTTACCAACCATTACCGCCCCAATATCTGCCAGTTTTTGCGTCGCGGTTGATTCATAAGGCGGTACGAAATTTTCCAAAATCCGGGAGGCGCAGGTAGTGGGAACTCCCTTGGTACACATATTGTCTTTGATACCTATAGGAATACCTGCTAGCAGGCCAATTTCCTCTCCCGCAGCAATTTTGACATCCACAGCACTTGCCTGCTCTAATGCTTGTTCTGCGGTAACACATAAAAAGCTGTGTAATTTTGGCTCTAACGCTTGAATGCGATCTAAAGCTTCTTGGGTAATTTCGACGGCAGAACGTTCTTTTTCAATCAGTTGTTGGTGCAACTCGCGGATGGATGCCATGATTGCTCTCTTTATGACTCAAGTCATTGATTCTAGTACATATTGGTCGAAATTGGGTATGGGGCATTGGGCATTGAAAAGAGGCAGAGGGGCAGGGTGCTGCTCTTGCGGAGGGGAAATTCTTCTCCCTGCTCCCCCAATCCCTAGTCTCCACAATGCATTTTAACTGAGCGGATTAATATGTATTTAAATGTGTTGAATGAGTTTTAAAAACAGCAAATACATAGCTATCAACCATCTATTGAAGAGCTTATCAAGTTTTTGATATATATTAACTACTTTCGTGTAAAAGTATAGCAGTGTTTTCTAGTGATATAATTTTGTATTATAAATGCTGTAAATACTACAAGATTCATAATCTTATCAATTATTTCGCAAATTTTTTTCAGGGTAGGGTAGGATGATAAAAATAGCCACACGCAAATATTTAGGCAAAGAAAATGTCTATGACATTGGGGTTGAACGCGACCATAATTTTGCGATTAAAAATGACTTAATAGCTTCTAATTGTTTCAATAAATCTCATTCGACAGCTTATGGTTATGTAACTTATCAAACAGCATATTTAAAAGCTAATTACCCATTGGAATATATGGCGGCACTGTTAACGGCTAACAGTGGTGATACCGATAAGGTGCAGCGATATATTACGAACTGTACAAATATGGGGATTTCCATAGACCCGCCAGATATTAATCGTTCTGGTGTTGATTTTACACCAACGGCAGGCAAGATTTTGTTTGGATTTTCGGCAGTGCGTAACGTGGGACAAAATGCGATCGCTTGTATTTTGGAAGCGAGAAATGAGACAGGAGAGTTTAAAACACTCGCTGATTTTTGCGATCGCGTGGATTTGCGCGCTGTTAACCGCCGAACCTTGGAGTCGCTGATTTACTGTGGAGCCTTTGACAAAATCGAATCCAACCGCCAACAGTTAATTAATGACTCAGAATTAGTGTATGATTGGGCACAATCTCGCGCCAAAGACAGAGCCAGTGGTCAAGGGAATCTGTTTGATTTATTAGGTGATGGATTTTCTTCGGCTCAGAATAAGAGAGCGAATAATGCCTTTGAAACTGCTCCCAAATCTAAACCTGTAACAGATTTGCCCCCACAGAAAAAGTTGCAGATGGAGAAAGAATTACTAGGCTTTTATGTATCAGATCATCCACTGAAATCCTTACGGCAAATAGCGCCACTTTTGACCCCAATTAATCTTTCACAACTGGGAGAACAAAGAGAAGATACAAGGCTTTGTGCAGTTGTGATGTTGAATAACGTCAAAAAAGTGGTAACGAAAAAAGGCGATCAGATGGCAATATTGCAAATAGAAGACCTAACTACACAATCAGAAGCCGTAGTTTTTCCGAAAACTTATGAACGCATTAGTTCTCTACTCCAAGTCGATACTAGATTGATTATTTGGGGAAAAGTAGATCGGCGTGATGAGCAAACTCAATTTATTCTTGAAGATGCAGAGCCAGTGGAAACTGTACAAATGGTAATGGTGGAATTAAATCCCCAACAAGCAGGTAATATGGAAGATTTACATCGCTTGAAAACAATTTTGCAAGAGCATTCAGTAGATAAAGAAAAGGCAAAAATGCCGGTGATTGGAATTATTCAAACTGAAACTTCTCGTAAGCTTGTTCGCTTGGGTTGGCAATTTTGTGTACAAGATTCTAGAATTACCGTTCAAGCTTTACAAAATGCCAGTTTTCCTGCTCATATAAAATCGCTGACTAGTAGCTAACACTAGCAGTGAAAAATCAACCAATACTGAAAAGTATCTTAAGAATTAGTTTTATTCAACTGTCAACAGTAAATTGCCTTAAGTAGCTAGAATTTGGATCGTTTTTTTAGTTACTTATGCGGATGATAAATTCCTTGAGGGAGTGGTATCTTTTTATGCTAATACCCTTAAGGCTGCGACCGGGGGAAGGAGTTAGAACTTGATGACTGTAAATGAGCTACATAAATTTGTTTCATACTGTAAAAGAATTCAACCCCAAACTCACGAGGACATTCAAAAATTTTTTGAAGGAGTGATATTATTTCCTTACGATAAGGAACTTCTATTGCAAGCTTATTTATTTCTGAATATTAAAGAATTATTTCCCTCGTGCGCTGAATTGCTGTTATTTGAAAAGTCTCCAATTTCAGATTATACAGATTTAGGGAAGTGTGATTTTGTCTTCCTGACTTTTAAAGGTAGTCTGTTTTTAATAGAAACTAAGTTTATTGATACAGAAGCAACTGGAGCAACAGAAAGAAAAAGAAGAAATAAACATAGAAATAAGGTATTTGAGCAAGTTATTACTTTAAAAGGTCGATTTAGCGAATATTGGAATATGAGGCTAGATCAATTAGAGTGTGGGGTTTTCACAACAGATGCAGAAGTTGCTTGGCGAGGAAATGGTGTGAATGTCATATCTAAATCAATATCTATAGACAAGCTAGAACAATGGCGAAGAAATTATCACAATAGTGATAAATTTTTATCTCATCAAGATGGGTCAAAGTTTGAGGAAAAGGTGAATTCAAAAGGTTGAGACGAGAGCTAATACCGTTTCTTTGTGAAGCTGCGCCAAATCTCTTAATTTCTTATTTATTGGCGTATTTGGCGCTCTTCTCTAACGAGACGCTGCGCGTTGGCGGAAGCCTCTCGAAGAGAAGGCGGTTCGTTCTTGATTTCTTGCAGCATAAGCGCATCTTCACACAGAATTGGTATAAGTATACTTCTTACAGTGATTTACGCCTTATATCCAAAAACCCCTTTTTAACTTCTAACCTCTATGTTCTCTGCGTCTCTGTGGTTAGATAAATTACTTTTAAACTGTAGAGGCACAGAGGGCACAGAGAGAATCAACGAGATTCTGATTACATTTAGATATGCTTTAGTTTATTCAAATTTAAACTTGTCTAAATTCAAGTCAATAGTTGGTGCGTCAACGCTAACCAAGTTTCCACTACGAAATGAAAATTTCTTACCAATGACATCTTCTGTGAGTGGTGCTTTTTCCCAGGGGTTTTCGGCTCTCCATATTATCCTAACTTGACGTGTCCATGTGTCATCTCTGTATTTAGCCTCATCAGGTTCATCTACTATTTCAACTATATGGGTTGCATGATGACCGTGAAAGTGATTGTTTTGACATAGGAGTATGCAATCACCTTTTCTAGCTTTTTTGGCATCTACTTCTTTACGTTTTATTTTGTTCTGTTTCGTTAATTTTCCACTCCCTTCATTTATGACCCATCCTAAATCAAATTCCTTGTCATCCTTATCATGAGACCATTCTTTTCGTTTGCAAGCAATATGATTGATTAGCTTGAGATATTTGATAGTTAGATGATTATATTGTGCAGCCATACATAATCTCCTTTTTCATAACTAAGTGCCTAAGCTGTTAAATTTAGTATTCCCAAAATCTGTCTTTCGGTTAACAGTAGAAGCACAAGTAGGAGAAAAATAGTAGCTGAAACAGCAACCATTAGTACCAAACAGAATAATAAAGTGAATGGTGTATGGGGCATAAAAGTAATTAACAATGCCCCATACACCAACTCAGATAAATTATCTGGGTTTTCCTTCCATCAATTCTTACTGCCAAACATAGATTAGGATAAACAAAATAATCCAGATAACATCGACGAAGTGCCAGAACAATGAAGTTGCATTGACACCAAAGTGACCTGTATCGTAGTTGCCAGGTAGGAAAGAACGTACCAAAATTATCAACTGCAACAAAATACCAGTGAAAACGTGCAAACCGTGGAAGCCTGTAAGTAGATAGAAGGTTCCACCAAATACCCCGGAGGTGAAACCAAAGGCGAGACCGTTCCATTCAATCGCTTGGCCAACTAAAAAGTAAGTTCCCATTGCCATTGTTGCCAAGAGAAATAGGCGAAATTTCACTAAGTCGTGGCGTTGAAGGGCGCGTTCTGCTAAGTAAATTACAAAGCTACTCGCGACAAGAATTACTGTGTTAATTGCCGGTTCTTTTACTTCTAGTCCAGAAACACCTGCTGGTAGCCAGTTAGGTGTTGTTGTTTTGTAGATTGCATATCCTGCGAAAAAACTCAAGAAAATGACGCTTTCTGAGAGGAGGAAGACGATGAAGCCAAACATTTTGTTGCCTTCTTCATCGTGGCTGTGTTCTGCGGCTGTGTGGGGCAATTCGTGGGAATTGATATAGCTGTCCATTTTGGTTTTTGAGGGGGAGTTTGAAACGCAAAGGAGAGGCAGCGTGGTCTTGGGGGTCTCCCCCATGAGCGACTGCCGTCGCGGAGGGAAGCGCGGAGGGTTTTTGCGTCTTCTCGATGGTTGGCGTTATTCTGGGAGGTTGGCTGTTAAGGGTTCTGATTTGCCGTAGCCGTAAGGTTCGGAGATGATGATGGGAATTTCTTCAAAGTTTTCTACTGGGGGGGGTGAAGAAACTAACCACTCTAGTCCGATTGCTCGCCAAGGGTTAGCGGGTGCTTTCTCGCCTTGCATCCAAGAAATCACCATGTTGAATATGAAGGGTAAGGTGGACATTCCTAAGAGAAATCCGCCCAAGCTAGCGATGACATTCCAGAATTGATACTCTGGGGCGTAGGAAGCAACTCGGCGTAACATTCCTTGTAATCCCAAGGGATGCATGGGCAAAAAGTTGAGGTTGGTGCCGATGAAGGCTAACCAAAAGTGGATTTTACCCCAGCTTTCTGAGTACATCCGCCCGGTCATTTTGGGGAACCAGTGATAGATGGCAGCAAATAAGCCCATCGTCACGGTGCCGTAGAGGACGTAGTGGAAGTGTCCCACCACAAAGTAGGTATTGTTAACGTGGACATCAACCGGCACGGAGGAAAGCATGATGCCTGTGATACCGGCGAAGACAAACATAACTAATCCACCCAAGGCAAACAGCATGGGGGTATTTAGCCGCAGTTTACCGCCCCAAATAGTTGCCACCCAAGCAAATACTTTAATTCCTGTGGGGACAGATACACACATTGTCGTCAGCATGAAAAGCAACCGCATCCAGCCTGATGTACCACTGACGTACATGTGGTGTACCCAAACAATGCCGCTCACACCTGCAATCAAGATGGATGAAATAGCGACTACTTTGTAACCAAATAGAGGTTTACGTGAATAAACTGGAAAGATTTCTGAGAAAATCGCAAAGACAGGCAAAATAATCACGTAAACGGCGGGGTGGGAGTAAAACCAGAAGTAATGCTGGAACATAACTGGATTCCCACCCTTAGCGGGGTCAAAAAAGGCGGTGCCAACTGTAAGGTCAAGTAGCAACATCACCGCACCTGCTGTCAATGCAGGTAGTCCAAATAGTTGGATAATCTGGGCGCTAAACACTCCCCAAACAAACAAAGGCATCCGAAAGAAGCCCATTCCTGGGGCCCGCATCTTGACGATTGTGGTGACAAAGTTGACTGCCCCCATAATTGAAGATACGCCAGATATTGCTACCGCTAAGAGCCAGAGAACTTGACCATTAATTAAGTTACCAGTGGGATTCTGGAGACTGACTGGCGGGTAAGACCACCAGCCGGCTTGGGCTGGGCCTCCAGGGACGAAGAAACTACCCATCATCAAAATTCCAACCACTGGCACCATCCAAAAGGCGACGGCGTTGAGGCGAGGAAATGCCATATCTCGCGCCCCAATCATCAGGGGTACTAAATAGTTGGCAAAACCAACCAGTGAGGGAAATGTCCACAAGAATAGCATCACGGTGCCGTGCATGGTGAACATACCGTTGTAGACGGTGCGATCTACTAAGTCTGATTCGGGTGTCATCAGTTCTCCCCGCATCACCATCGCAAAGATACCGCCGACAAGAAAGAAGAAGAATGAGGTAACGAGATACTGGATACCAATTACCTTGTGGTCAGTACTAAAGCTGAAGTATTCTTTCCAGCTACTCGGAGATTCGTGGTTATGCTTCTCATCAAGGATACCTTCAATAGGAACATTAGTCATGGTTACTTTCCTTTCAACCAGGTGAATTAACTAGAGGAGGTGCAGCAGGTGGAACTGTAACCCAACCTGTTTGGACTGATTGATGGGATGTTTGAGCATACTCAGCAGCCGCTTGATTCTTTGCTAGGGATGGCTTTTGAGTTGCAGCTTGGGCTAGCCACTGCTGATAATCTTCAGGAGATTCAACGATTACATTCGCTTGCATCGTGGCAAAGTATGTACCGCTATATTGAGAATCGGTTAATCGGTATTGTCCGGGACGGATGGGAGTAAATTCAAAGTCGATCGCGTGGTTAGGAATAATATCCTGCTTGAGACGAAATGCAGGAATATAGAAGCCGTGGAGAACGTCTTGTGATTTCAGCGCTAAACGTATCCGGCGATCGCTAGGTAAATGCAATTCGGTACTAGTAATATCTTTTTCAGGATAATGAAAAACCCACGCCCACTGTTTAGCTAGTACGTCAATTTTTTCTACAGGTTCCGCTAAAGCATTAGCTGGTGCATCATTTGGTTCTGCATGAGCCGATTGCATTGCTAGCGGATTATGCAGGTGAACTAATTCCGATGGGCCTTGAATTCCCATTTGTTCATAAACTTGATAGCTGTAACCCGCAATCCAAAACACCAAAAGAATTGGGATTGCTGTCCAGACAACTTCTAAGGTGACATTGCCATGAATTGGGGGGCCGTCTGTGAAGTCATCTTTGACTGCCCGATGGAAGATCACAGAATACATCAGAGTACTTGTTACTCCCAAGAAGATGAAGGCACCGAGGGTTACTAAGAAGCTAATCAAATCATCAATTAGTAGGGATTCGGCTGCTGCTTGGGGGGGAAGCCAAAAGTAAGCCTGCTTCCCGATCCAGAGACTGGTAATAGTCACTGCGATCGCGCCTGTAAGCAGCGTTAAAATGTTTAAAATCTTCTGGATTTTCATGGTCTTTGGTTATTGGGCATTGGGTATTGAGTATTGGTTATTGGGCATGGGGCATTAGTCAAAGGACAAATAACAAATGACTTATTTGAGTGTTGTGTTGAGGTCTTGGTGCGATCGCAGCAAATTATCTGCTGTATTGTGTACGCCAAATTCGGCGGCTAGTTGCGCTCCTAGTGTGCCGTGGATGTACAGAATGAACATGATTGCGATGCCTGCGAACAGATAGATCCATTGCACTTCTCTATCTGTCTGTTTATATTCTTGTTTGCCCCAAACGAAGCGCTGCCATGCTCTCCAGATGGTCATGCCAACAATCAGCGCTAATAACAACACACCACCCACACCATGCCAGAGCATAGTTTCCATTGCCTGCAATCCCCAAGCACTCTTCATATCAGCTGGTGGTGCTGCCAATAGCATTTCGTAAAAGCCTGCTCCTACTGTGAAAAATGTGATGATGCTGGCAGCTAACATGTTGTACCAGCCAACTGCAAATAAGTTGTCGCGTTCGACAGTAATTGCCAAAAATTTGAAGACCCATTTTTCAAAGGGGAACAGAACACCAACGATATCAAAGGTCATCGCAATGATGAACAAACCTATTGTCAAATGGACTAAGTTGGGATGAATCGGAATTGTGTAAGGTAATCCGTTTGGGCCTAGAGAGTCGGTTAATTGGTTAATCAATTCTGAGTTCATCGCAACACACCATCCTTTACTGCTTCCACAACTGGTACGGTATGCAATCCATACACCCAAACAAGTTCATCTCCGAGATATACTTGTAAGCCAACTATTAAGGTTAAAACTAGTCCGGCTCCCAAATAATAAATCGGTATTTTTTTAGGATTGCGGGCACGAATTACATAACGCCAAGCTGTAATCGCTGTGATAATTCCTGAAAGCGACCAACCAATTAGCGTATGCAAATTCAGCACCGATTTCGCTAGGCTGTAAGGCTGTGCTAATCCTGCTTCAAACTGACCAAAAATAATTGCAACGAAGATTGCGATCGTGGCAACTAACATATTCCACCAACTCACCTCAAAAAGACCGGATTTACCAGTAAAATAGCCAATTAGATCACAGACAAAGGAAAACAAAACCATCGCAATTACGAAGTGGACAACGATGGGGTGAAGCGTATCTGGATAAGGTAAATTGTGGTCGTTCAAAGATGTAAAATACTCAAACATAGTCTTCTCCTGGACATATCTACCGCACTTTGGTGAATTAATTTTGGATTTTAGATTTATTCCGTCCCTGACGAGAGATAAACCCGAAGACCCTAATCGAAAATCCCGAATCTAAAATCGCTAGTCAAACTTCAACAATTGATGGACACTCACTAACACCACCACAAGTATCCATCCATAATTGATTTCATTCTGTTCAATATCTGCGCGGTGCAATATGCTTAATCATGTCTTAGCTTTTTGTAGCCAAATCTGCTTGAATTGCCTACATGGAATAATTTTAGTTTTGATTCATTTCCTTATGCCAATAGCCTACGACAGCAATTTTTGATGGAGCTAAATCAAATCGCTGTCGTTTGTTGATTTGCTTAACCTATCTTTAGCTTAAGTAAATTTTTATAAATTGTCAAAAGAATAAATATTAAACTTTTAAAAGTTAGTTATTTAACAAAAAAGTATTTTCATAATGTATTTATAGAAACAGAATTCAGGAGTCAAGAGTCAGAATTCAGAATGAATTATGTACGATTGGTGGATAAAGAATTGGTGTTTTTCTGACCAGAGCTTTCGGAGTCTTTGCCTTAGCTCCTGAATTCTGAATTCTTTTTTACATTAATTAAAATACTAATTGCCATACACTTGACCAAAACTATGATCGGCATGAATCTCGATCGCTAGTTCAACTGCTGCGGCATCTTTTAGCAACGGCTTAATGAATAATTCTGGGTGAAGCGATCGCCAAAAATAATTGACAAATTCTTCTATCTCTGCATTGCTCATCCCTGACTTACCCCCAGCAATCATCTCCTGTTCCGCCTGTTTGCGCCACTCTAAAGAACAGCGATAATCGGTGGGATAAAGCAAAATTAAGCTATCTAATCGCTCCCACAATGGTAAATAATCGTGGAGGCGATGATTCATATCACGGGCGAATACTCTATCTTTCTCAGTGAGAATTGGCGGCGGTGCTGTATCAAATATATTTGGCTCGATTGGTCGTACACCCACGAACCAGCCTTCAAATAGTACAATATCTACACCTGTAACGATTTCTGGAGTAGTGCGATCGCCAGCGCCTCCATAAGCAGATTTATCAAAGCGGGGAACCATCACTGAGCTTTGCGACTGGCGGATTTGATTTAGTACCTTTAAGCCTAAGTCTACATCGTGAGTTCCTGGCGGGCCGCGCCAAATTAAGCGGGGATCTTGCTGTGTTAAAAGCAAGCGATCGCTGTAAGTTTTATATAAGTCATCCAAAGATAAACTCACAGTTCGGTATCCCAAGCAATCGAGAATCAAACTGAGAATTTTGCAGGTTGTGGTTTTACCCGTGCCTTGTCCTCCCAATATTCCCTGAATCAGGGGGCGTCCCAATTGTTGGCGGTGCAATGCTAGTTTGATTCCCAAAGGAAGCCACAAGTCCCACAAAACTGGTAACATTTCCTGGGGTTCCTTTTGGAGGGTAGTTTGGCAAAATTGCTTAAAAGCTGGCAAGACAGATTTTAGTAGATGCGATCGCTCTTTGATCGCTTCATCGACATTTTTCGGCACGATCCCAAAAGCTCTAGCCCTTAACCGATCTGCCAGCACAGCAACTCTTGCTTGCTGTTGCCAAGTTTCCGCCACCGCATCGGTTGTCAAAATTTCATCCAGCCACAAATTCATAAATTCCCCATCTCACTACGATCCCAGCTTGAAGGCTTCGAGAAACAGGCTGTAGGTGAAACCAACTTTGAGGAGATTTAATGAGTCTATCAAGAGCGATCGCCTTGACAAAAAGCTACGACTATAAAATATCCTACTGGTAATTTCCGTCAACAGTACTAAAAAACCAGCTACTACAATATCTAATTCTGCCCGTTGTCCAGCTGTCGTGGAAACTGCGTTTCCCAGAAAAAAACCGAACAAAAAACTAATTATCAGCAACGATAGCCGCCGCCAAGGATTTAAAAACCATTGCCCCAAGCGTGTAGCAATGGCATCAAACAAGTTATTGAGACGAGTGTTTTGCATTGAGGGGACTTCTGGGGAAAAGTCAAGATATCTTGAAATATATCTATATTAAATTCAGGAGGATATTGGTTTTAGTATCAGCTTGTTTGTTAATATTGTAGATATCTAGTAAAGATTCCAGTGTTTCTTCAAATTTGCTCATTCTATCATCTTTAAAGAAGTAGATTTTCTTAGAGGATGGTTGGGAACTATAAATATTTAGTTTTATCCCCATAAGCAAGCTTTAAAAAAGGGGAAAATGACTTAAATTCCCTCTTTTTAAAGGAAACTAGTGCATGACGCGAGTTTCCTCACTTTTAGACATATAGGTAAGAAAGCTACCTGTAGTGTCTTCTAATAGGAGAAAGAACTAGCGTAGATTTAGGGGGATCTGCGATCGCTTGCTATATCAATAGGTACTTTCCAAACATCCTCTCAATCAGGTGGCTTTTCATAGCAGAAAATAAAATATACCACTTAGATTTATCTGAGGTTTTGCAAAGCACGCCTTGTTAGAGCCGTTAGCGGTTTCAGGAAACTTTTATTTTTTATATAAATGAATTAGCTATCTCTGTATCAAATGTTATTTTCTTATGCAATACTACGGTCAAAATTCCAAGGGATGGGTGTCTGTAACCCTTGTTTTTCAAACATCAAAGAAATTATTTACTCCAAATGTTTTTTCATCAAAATGATATTTATAATACATCCGTGTCCTTAATTTTAACAAAGTCTATATTAGACTAATTTGTGTGATTATCTTTTGGGATAATAGGCTACTATTTGCTCAAGCCTAGACAAAATATTTATTTCTAATAACTATCTATCAATATGAAATCTTCAGTGTATCGTAACGTCGGTGTTACAGCATCTTGCTTGGGACTGCTTTTTGCTATGGTGGGATGCTTTGGAATTAGCGTATCCTTTGAGTCCACAAACCCAGATACATCTTCAGAACTACCAACAGAAACTTTTCAGAAGCAGACAACTTCTGTTTTACCTAAAAAAGATACTGCTGCTAGTGTATCTACTCCAGTAACTAACTCAACCAATCAAATAGAACATAGCAGCAAAGAGAATACTTATCCTGTGTTGGCAGATCGTGATAAATCAGCTAGCAAAGTCAGCAATCAAGGGACTTTGCGAATGAGCAATCAAACAAATCAGCCTGTGCGGCTGGCTCTACTGGCACGACAGTCGGTAGCGAAAGGCTCTAGTACAAAACAGAATAACTATGATGTACCAGCACATTGGGATTTTGCTCCCCAGGAAGGTAGTGAGAAGGGACTGATTTTATCCCTACCTCAGAATAATTTAAAGCTGGAGAAGGGAGATATTTTAGTTGCTTTTGCACAAGATGGTTCCCGTCGTTACTGGGGCCCTTTTGTTGTCGGTGAAACTCAATTACCTAAGTGGAATTCGCAAAACAAAGAGTGGCAACTTGTGTTGAGTCCTTGAAGGAGGCAAAGGGCAAAATAATAGTTCCTCTTTTGCGTTAGCGATAGCGCGGCGTTTAACTCATTCCCAGTCCTGGTATAAGAAATGAGATTCCACACTCATTACTCAGCACTCATTACTCATTACTCATTACTCATTACTCCGCCACTACCCTATAGTTGGTAAAGTGTTGAGTAATGAGTAGAGGAAAATTGTTGAATTAAAAACTCCGAAGAACAAAAGATAGATAACCAACGACTATTGATTAGTGATTGTTGACTATTGACTAAATGAGAATGAAATTGAGTGTTAAGCGCACTGTTGATCGGTGGTTCAACAAAATAGCAAAGAATCCAGCCCTGAGTTTAACTGTGTCGATTTTGTGGTTGATGGTGGTTGGCTGGATAGCTTTTGGGTGGAATTTGGGCAACATTGGCTTGATTGATGAGACAGAGCCACTCTTTGCCGAAGCTTCCCGCCAGATGTTCGTTACAGGTGATTGGATTACCCCATTTTTCAATGGTGACACTCGTTTCGATAAACCTGCTTTAATTTACTGGTGTCAAGCGATCGCGTATCACCTAATTGGGGTGAATGAGTGGGCAGTACGTCTTCCTTCTGCGATCGCAGCCTTCGGCTTAGTCTGTTTAGCTTTTTACACCATACAGTGGTATTTGACTAAACAAGACGAATTAGAGCAAGTTTCACGTCCCACTCGCCGCTATTTAATATCTTTTATCGCAGCAGCGCTCATGGCACTGAATCCCGAAACTATTATTTGGGCGAGAACGGGTGTCTCTGATATGCTGCTCACTGGTTGCATGGCATCAGCCTTGTTATGTTTCTTTCTAGGGTATGCAGGGGAGGAAGGGAGCAGGAGGCAGGGAGCAGGAGAGCAGGGGGATGAGGGAGATGAGGCGACAAGGAGAATAGCCATACCCAATGCCCAATCCCCAATGCCCCATGCCCTATTCCCCAATAAGTGGTACTTAGCTTTTTATGTGCTGATTGCTGGCGCAATTTTGACTAAAGGGCCAGTGGGAATTGTCTTGCCAGGGTTAATTGTTGCCGCCTTTTTGCTTTACGTGGGTAAAGTGCGGGAGGTGCTGCGGGAAATACGCCTCTTTGTAGGTATATTGATAATTCTCGGTTTATCAGTGCCCTGGTATGCTTTAGTAATTTGGCGCAATGGCTGGAATTATATTAACTCCTTTTTTGGTTATCACAACCTGGAACGCTTTACAGAAGTAGTTAATGGTCACTCAGCACCTTGGTATTTTTACTTTGCAATAGTGTTACTTGGCTTTGCACCATACTCCGTGTATTTACCAGCCTCTATAATCAGACTAAAGTTTTGGCAGCGATCGCATTGGCGATCTCTTGAACGTTTTCAGCAATTTGGTTTATTTGCCTGGTTCTGGTTTGCTTGCATTTTTGTCTTTTTCTGCATTGCTGTCACCAAACTCCCTAGCTACGTATTGCCTTTAATGCCAGCAGCAGCAATTCTGGTAGCCTTGTTGTGGAGTGATCTTTTCCCCAACACTGAACATGACGAGGAGGCGCAAATACATGGGGAAAAGGAAAAAGTATTTGATAATTCCTCTTCATCCCCACGTGTCCCCATCCCCGCATCACTCATTTGGAGTGGTTGGGTCAATGTAGTGTTTTTATCATTCTTGTCAACAGCACTGTTTAACCTAACCCATATATTAGGTACTGATCCAGCTATCAGCAACTTCCACGAACTAATTCAACAATCCGGTATACCAGTAATCGCGGGTGTAATTTGGCTGGTATGTGCTGTTTTGGTTGCTGGTTTTTTACTGATTCGTCGGTGGAACTACGTTATCAGTATTAATTTAATCGGGTTTGTGGCGTTTTTAATTTTTGTATTAACGCCTGCTTTGTTCTTTATCGATCGAGAACGTCAATTACCCTTAAGAGAATTGTCTGCGGTAATACTAGAAGCAAAACAACCAAATGAAGAATTGATCATGCTTGGCTTCAAAAAGCCTAGTGTGGTATTTTACAGCCACATTCATGTAAATTATTTAGGATTTCCCCAAGAGGCTTTACAGCATATTAAAAATAAGGCTGCCAAAGGATTAAAACCTGCCTCAGTGCTGCTGTTGGCTGAACAGAAAAAGTTTTTACAAATGGACTTACAGCCAGATGATTACAAGAGTTTATCGACCAAGGGTGCTTATAACTTGGTTCGAGTTCCTTTTAAGAAAAAGAAAAATGAAAAAATAGATATATCGTGAATTGTCATTAGTCATTAGTCATTAGTCCTTGGGAAATAACTAATAACTAATGACCAATGACCAATGACCAATGCCCATTAACATTTGCCATTGTAACCGTTGACAGCTAAAGCTTGATTGATCTGATTTAAGAGGTCTTCCATTGATATCGATCGCGGTAAGATTTGAGTTGCGATCGCACCAACAACAGTTTCTATCGATTCCAAACCATTCTTCTTCTGCTCGTGATAAGCTATCCCAGACTGGAAGCTAGTTTCTGGACGATTTAATCGCTGATTTAGTACCAAAATTGGTGGTAACTTTAAAGGCGAATTTCCTAATGTTTTCAGTGCTTTGAGTACATCTTTGTGGATAGAGGTTTCTCCTAAACAAATTAGCAGTAAGTCAACGCTTTCGTGACGAATTTGTTGTAACACTTCTGCCCAACATGGACTCATCGCCGCTTTGAAGCCTGCTGTTTGTAGATACTGAATTAAAGCTTGGAACCACTCAGAACCCCGTTCAGCAGTTTCACTACTAATTGAGCAATTTTTTTCAGTCCGATAACCCTTAGCTGGCTTGCGTCTTACCTGGGGAAAATCACGCAGCATTGTCAAATCCACTACCAAGATGTTAGGAGGGCAGCAAATACCAGAAGCAATTTGCAGTACAGATAGTAAGGCATCTGTTTTCTCGGTGCGACTGCTGTTGTCTTTAGCAAATGGTGTTAAGTAAGGAAATACAGATAGCCCTGGTATTTTAGAAGCTATTAAGGTGGTTGCGACATCGCAAGTAACCAGTGGTATAGCTGCTAAACGTGGATGCCCAATTAGTTGTTGCAGATAAATTTGGGCGGTCGTACTTTCGACATCAAGCAAAATGACATCAAACTGCCATACCCGCGCCAAAAGTTCAGCCTGATCTAGGTCATCTACTTCAATTACCCGATGTTCTCGAAGTGAAGGATGGGGATTGACTGATTCCAACTGGGGATTTACCAACCGGAGAATTCGCAGTGGGGTTTTAGTTGGGGTAATTGTATCGTTGTTAAACCCTTGCTGCCCAACTGCTTGTACAGTACATAATTTTTCGAGAACTGGTGCTAATACCTGATGCTCAACTGGCAAACTTAAGAAACCATCGGCTCGATTAGCAAATGCTTGCTCCTTTTCGGCTCCCGTCGCTGTCACAATTACAGATATATGACGGGTTGCGGTGTCAGATTTGAGTAAAGTTAGCACATCCCAACCTGATAGCAGGGGTAGCAATGGATTCAAAAATATCGCTATTGGTTGCAAGCGCCGAGCTTTTTCGACTGCTTCTGTCCCCGATCGCGCAATCACTACCCGATACCCTAAACCTTTGAGTTGTTCGGTCAAGTCTTCAATATATCTGGCTACTGCCTCGACTACCAAAACCAGCCGTTGTGAACTAGCGTGATGATGCTGTGTGGGCGTACTAACATACTGACGAGCTGCTGCGAGGTTTTGCCGTGTCTGTTGGTGTCGTGTTTCCTCATCTTCTCTGATTCCCATCTCTGGTTCAGAAAAGCCTGTATTTGGGGGACTAGGCGGCAACAGTAGTGTAAACTGGCTACCTTTTCCTTCACGCGATAAGAAGCTGACATCTCCTCCGTGGAGACGAGCCAAGGCGCGAGTTAATACCAGCCCCAAACCAGTGCCTTCAAATTGGCGAGTGAGGGGATTTTCTAATTGTTGGAATTTTTGAAAGATTAAGTGTTGCTGGTGTTCAGGAATACCAATGCCTGTATCCCAAATTGTAAAGGCAATCCACCCTTCCCAACGACTCACCCGCAGTCCAATTTCGCCGGATATTTCAGTGAATTTAAAGGCGTTGGAAAGTAGGTGTACTAACATCTGGCGTAAGCGCAACTCATCTGCCACCATCTGATCTAAGCCTAGTTCAATGGAAAGGCAGAATTGAGGAGCAGATGATCGCGCATTTTGAGGTGGCGTAGTGGTTGTAGCTTTGGTGGTTTGAGTGTGGATAGCTTTAGCCTCCGATAGGGCGCGATCGCACACAGCCCGAATTTTTACCGGAGTCAGCGTCAAATCCATTTGTCCCGTCTCCATCCGGGTCAAATCTAAAATGTCATTAACCACACTCATCAGGTGGCGTCCACTTTGATGAATCAGTCCTGCATAACGGGCTTGACGCTCGTTAAGTTCTCCCAACTGCTGATCCACCAGCAAGCGCGATAGTCCTAAAACAGCAGTTAGCGGAGTTTTGAGTTCATGACTAATACAAGCTAAAAACTCGTCTTTCAGCCGATTTAGTTGAATTAAATCGGCATTTTTTGCCGCCAATTCTTTGCAAAGCTGCTGCTGTTCAGTGACATCAGTAGCTAAAACTAACCACAAATCATTGCTGAGTGTAACCTCCTCTTCAGCACTCATGACTTTAAACTCAGGACTATCTAAGGGAATTTTGGCAAACTGCCAGATTCGCTCTTGACCATTTTGCACTTCGACAACGCAGGTACAAGTACCCACTTGACTATCTAAATAGCACCGACTGTATCCAACATCACCTGATGCTTCTGGCTGAATCAGTTTTTCTTCACCATGCTCATTCTCCCTGCCATTGGGATGAACCTTGATTGCTTGTTGAGTAACATATTCTGGTGTTTCCAAGAGGTTAGGGATAAGTATTGCCTCTACCTGTTGCCTAACTCCTTCTGGGTCTTTCAAGGTTCCTAATTGCTGCCACCAGGCGGGATTTCGCGCTACCACTTTGCCATTACCCGTTTGCAACATCAAAGGCCAAGGCAGTCTTTCTAGTAAGTGAACCAGTGGTTGGTGTCCTAAGGACTTGGATTCATTTGTCCTAGCATCATGCTCATGGTGATGCTCACCTGAGCTTTGTAAGCCAGCCATGCGTTCTTTGGCTAGCGATCGCAACAGGCGCGAACTATCCAGCAGCCCTAAATATCGACCATCAGAGTCAATCAGCGCCCAATCTAAATTCTGTTGTTTTTCGGCTGCATCGCCCAAGTGCAAGCTCAATTGCTCTACACGCTCAGAAGCTAATATTGTCTGTATTGGCTCAATTAGACCTTGACCCCAGGTAGAGAGCGATTGGTGTAAATTTAGATTTTTATCGTCACTATGTATTAATAATGTTGGGATTAAACGGGCAGCATACAGCAATCCGATGGGGCATTGCTGTTGATTCACTACTACCAAGCGATCGCACTGCTCTTGCTCAAAAATCTCCAACACCACTGCCAGAGAACTTGTTTGAGGGCAGCTGGGTACGGTTGCCTGAAAGTCATAAAGCGGGTAATCTAGCATTAACATAGGGCTTTGGGGGTCATTCTTCCTGTGGAACCCTCCGGCATTTCCATCTGCCAGCTGATGGTCTTTTCGCCTGAAGTCATATCCTCTAAGAAGACTCATATAAGCAACTCTGGTTATTTCAACGCCATTAAAAAAATAATGGGATTTTCCTTCACTGACACTTGCTTGCGGACGAGTGCATTTTTTCAAGAGGCCACATTTCTCATTTTTGGCAACTAGCCTCCCCAGTGTCTTACTGGTATTTAAACTCCTCATCGATAGCGACAGCTAAAACAATTATGGCCCCAAAGATTCGCTTTAGAACCTTGAGGAATTATAATGATTTAGAACGCGACAATCCTTTAGGTTCGTTTAAGTATCTTATCAAGGAGCAAAATCCAAAAATCTATCTCTTTATATACATAAATATGCAAATAATAAATTAGCTACTGTGTCTTTCTATGCTGACAGATAGCTCATCATCAAAGTACAGCCCACCACAAGAATAGTATGGAAGTTAATCATTCGTAAGGTGAGTGGTAGCAATTTCTCCATAGGGGTACGTAGTAAAACCTAACATCAACCTTCGATATTTCCGAATCTCTTTTACGGTGACGTGTACTAAGTCTTAGTACTCAATTGCGGCACTAATACCACACGGCGTAAATAAACCACCAATTTAAAATAGCCAGAAAGCTTACAAAATAAGTATTCTTTCTTTTTACTTTTGCCTTTTTGTACTAGGTTGTTGATTAACTAACACTATCTGCTAACACAGAGCGTTATTTCGGTATGGAATCACCAGTTTACTGTACAGCCAGTATTACCCTAGAAGCGTTAGCCAAATTTATCAGCCCACCTTTATTTGTTCGGGCGATCAAATAAATATATTTAAGAGTAGATGTTATTACCGATATTGATTCTGCAACCCGATGTTAACAAATGTTTAGATAATTTAGCTGACTTAGCCAACCAAAAAAAAATGATCGCATGGGTGTGGAACTTGCTCGACGCTATTATTGCCCAGTTTTCCTACCTACCCGTTGGTGCAACTGCCACTGTAAACATCAACTATTTCCCAAATTGGCTGCAACAAGACCCAAGTAAGGCATACACTGGCAAGTACGTCTATGTGTTTGCCAGTCAGATGCAAAAAAGCCAACAACATTTCCAGGAGATGACTCTAGCAGAAAGGCAAGGATTATTAAGACAGCTTAAATCGGATTATAGCCTGATTCTTATAGATTATTTTAGCACAGATAAAACACTTAAAGATAAAATTGATAAATTTATCAATACTATATTTTATGCTAATATTCCTGTGCCACAAATAATTGAAATTCACATGGAGGTAATTGAAGACTTTTCTAACCAACTAAAGTTAGAAGGCAGGAGCAATGAAACGCTACTTGATTATCGTCTAACCTTGATAGATATCCTAGCTCATCTGTGTGAAGTCTATCGCAGTTCGATTTCTAAATAAATTAAATTCATCAATGTTAAACTTGTCTTGATGTGCGAAAGATATTGTATTTTTATGCTCGTGACTAGCGATATAAATATATGAAGAAACTCAGAAAAACCTACGTTCTTAAGCTTTACGTAGCAGGGAACACCCCTAATTCAGTCAGAGCATTAAAAACACTCAAAGACATTTTAGAACAGGAATTTGAAGGTGTTTATGCTTTGAAAGTGATCGATGTACTAAAAAGCCCACAACTGGCGGAAGAAGATAAAATATTAGCAACTCCAACATTATCTAAAATTTTGCCTCCACCTGTTCGCAAAATTATCGGGGATCTTTCCGATAGAGAAAGAGTATTGATTGGATTAGATTTGCTCTATGAAGAACTGAGTGAAGAAGATATTGAAGAGTAAAAATTTAATCATAAAAAATTAGTACAAACTTTATTCATAAAAAACAGGTTTTCATCCAAATTTATTATCAAGCAATGAGTGAAAACGAGCAATTAGAACCAACGCAACCACCGAGAATTGGGGGTTTAGAAAAAATTCGGACGATGATCGAAGGATTTGACGATATTAGTCATGGTGGTTTACCAATTGGTAGAACTACCTTGATTAGCGGCACTTCCGGCACAGGCAAAACTTTATTCTCTCTTCAGTTTCTCTATAACGGTATCACCTACTTTGATGAAGCCGGAGTATTTGTTACCTTTGAGGAATCGCCTAGTGATATTATTAAAAATGCCAATATTTTTGGCTGGAACTTGCCACGTCTAATTGAAGAAGGCAAGTTATTTATTCTTGATGCTTCTCCTGATCCAGAAGGTCAAGATATAGTTGGAAATTTTGACCTTTCTGCACTCATTGAACGCTTGCAATATGCGATTCGTAAATATAAAGCTAAACGAGTTTCTATCGACTCAATAACAGCAGTATTTCAGCAGTATGAAGCAATGGGAGTGGTGCGACGCGAGATTTTTCGCCTAGTAGCCCGTCTCAAACTGCTGAGTGTTACCACTGTAATTACTACTGAACGAGGTGAAGAATATGGCCCCGTTGCCTCTTTCGGAGTAGAAGAATTTGTTTCTGATAATGTAGTAATTGTTCGCAACGTTTTAGAAGGAGAACGCCGCCGTCGCACAATTGAAATTCTCAAGTTGCGCGGTACAACTCACATGAAAGGAGAATATCCCTTCACAATTACTAATGAAGGAGTTAACATCTTCCCACTGGGAGCAATGCGCTTAACTCAACGATCTTCTAATGTCAGGGTATCTTCTGGTGTTAAAACCTTAGATGAAATGTGTGGTGGTGGTTTCTTTAAAGATTCCATCATTTTAGCAACAGGGGCCACAGGTACAGGCAAAACCTTGTTAGTTAGTAAGTTTATTCAAGATGCCTGCCTCAATGGAGAACAGGCGATATTATTTGCTTATGAAGAATCACGGGCCCAACTATCTCGTAATGCTTCCTCTTGGGGAATTGATTTTGAAGAATTAGAAGATCAAGGTTTACTCAAAATCATCTGTACCTATCCCGAATCAACTGGCTTAGAAGACCACTTACAAATTATTAAATCAGAAATTGCAATCTTCAAACCTGCTCGCATCGCTATCGATTCCCTTTCAGCACTAGCTAGAGGAGTGAGCAATAATGCATTTCGGCAGTTTGTAATTGGGGTGACGGGTTATGCTAAACAAGAAGAAATTACTGGTTTCTTTACTAACACAACTGACCAATTTCTGGGAGCGCATTCCATTACTGACTCTCATATTTCCACGATTACCGATACAATTATAATGTTACAATACGTAGAAATTCGCGGCGAAATGTCGCGGGCAATTAACGTTTTTAAAATGAGAGGTTCTTGGCACGATAAGGGAATTCGTGAGTATAATATTACTGCTGACGGGCCCGATATCAAAGATTCTTTCCGAAACTACGAACGGATTATCAGCGGTGCTCCTACTCGCGTTAGTATCGATGAAAAGGCGGAACTTTCTCGCATTGTTAGACGTTTTGAAGACAAACAGAGTTCCGAACCCTAAATTTAGTATCGTAGTATATTCTTTCCTAAGTTTAGTATCGTGCTATATTCTGTGGTGAAGAAAGGTTTTCTGCCGCTAGATTGATTTTCGTGTGAGGGGATGCGGTGAAAGGACAGCAATTATTTTATAGCTTCTTACCTGGTGTAACGGCAGCGGTATTAACAACTCAGCCTGCTTGGGCTGGTACTGCGAAATTAACTAAGGTACAACTGGCGTCTTCTCCTAGTGTTTTGACTTCTACTTATGGTCAACACTTGGCTGTAGACACTATGAATACGCAACTGCCCAACAGTGCAAATGTTAGTGTTCCAACCCTAGTACCTACTTTTGGTTTTACTAAACTCAGTGTGAAGCCTTTAAGTAATAGCAGTATTCCAGTATTTACGGCTGAAAATACTGTTTTGCTAATGAAGAAAGATGAAGGTAGATTTTTAAGTCTGACACCTACCTCTAATCCTTCTCAACAGCCAGATGTGAGCCATTTTGCTCAAAGCAAGCAAAAACAGAGTAATTCAGACCTGAATGGGCAGAAATTAAAGAAGATGCTAGTTCCTAACTACACTTCAAAACCCGCTTCTGTCCAAAAAGAAATTTTGTCTCTGTCTTCTGCACAGCAGCCAGTCGGTCAAAAGATAAATACTGTTACTCAGTTACAAACATTTTTACAAACTTCAGCCACAGGTGGAGGAACAGCAAAACTGTTGTCAGCGCAGAGGTGTCCACAGGAGTTAGGAAAAAGCAAAACTTACTCCTCGACTAATTTGCTACTGGCCTCAAGCACCTGCTTACAACAAAATGCTATTGGCCTCGTGGCTCAAAGTAATACTCCCGTTCCGACAGATTCGACGCTAACTCCCACTGTACCGGAAACCGTAATTCCGACATCGGGGGGTTCGGTGCAACCTACCACTGTGCCAGGAACCGTAATCCCGACATCGGGGGGTTCGGTGCAACCTACCACTGTGCCAGGAACCGTAATCCCGACATCGGGGGGTTCGGTGCAACCTACCACTGTGCCAGGAACCGTAATCCCGACATCGGGGGGTTCGGTGCAACCTACTACTGTGCCAGCAACCATAACTCCTGCACCCTCAGGGCCGGTGCAAATTCCAGAGAACCTGATTCCTAACCCAAATCCTCTGCAATTTCCCACCAAACCAGAGGAAGTGAGACTTCAGGGGAATCAGCCGATTACTTTGGCACAGGCTTTGGAGTTAGCACGGCGTAACAATCACGATCTCCAGGTGTCGTTATTGGAGCTAGAACGCAATAGAGCGGCTCTACGCGAGGCGCAAGCTGCTTTGTTGCCCACTCTGGGACTTAGCACCGATCTGACTCGTAGTCAGTCTTCTAGTGGTCAGCTTCAGGACGCATTAAGCGGGCCATTTGCCTCTCAGCAAGATAGACCTGGTACATCTTTTTCTGGTCAGGCACAACTTTCATATAATATCTACACTTCTGGGAGAGTGCAAGCTAGCGTCAAAGCGGCTGAAGAACAAGTGCGTTTTAATGAGTTGGCTGTAGAAACTCAGTCTGAGACAATCCGTCTGAATGTTGCCACTGACTACTACAATCTGCAACAAGCCGATGAACAAGTACGGATTGCCCAATCGGCTGTAGTCAACTCTGAGGCGAGTTTGCGTGATGCAGAAGCTTTAGAGCGAGCTGGGGTTGGTACGCGGTTTGATGTGTTGCGATCGCAGGTGAATTTAGCAAATGCCCAACAAAATTTAACTAATGCTAGATCCCAACAGACAATTTCCCGTCGTCAATTAGCAACTCGGATCAGTTTGCCCCAAGGGATAAATATCAGTGCGGCTGACCCTGTACAATTAGCTGGTCTTTGGAATCCAACACTAGAACAAAGTATTGTGTTGGCTTATCAAAATCGTCCAGAACTGCAACAGCAGTTAGCACAACGCAATATCAGCGAACAACAGCGTCGGCAAGCCCTTGCAGAACTAGGCCCTCAAATTAGTTTGGTAGGCAGCTACGACATCCTAGACCAGTTCAATGATAATGTCAGCTTTACTGATGGTTATTCATTCGGAGTTAGGGCAACCCTAAATTTGTATGATGGGGGAGCCGCAAGAGCAAGAGCAGATCAGTCAAGAGTTAATATTGCGATCGCAGAAACTCAATTTGCTGAACAGCGCAACCAAATTCGCTTTCAGGTAGAACAAGCCTATTCTACCCAGCAATCTAGTTTGGAGAATGTTCAAACCGCTAATACTGCTTTAGAACAAGCTAGGGAAGCTCTACGTTTAGCGCGTTTGCGATTCCAAGCTGGTGTAGGCACTCAAACTGATGTTATTAACTCTGAAAACGACCTCACCCAAGCTGAAGGTAATCGAGTCACAGCAATTTTGGATTACAATCGCGCTTTAGCTCAGTTACAACGGTCTGTTACCCTCAGAGCATTACGCTAGAAGTACTGACTTTAACATCCTAATTAAAAATTCAAAAAGCCTCATTTTCCAATAATTACATTGAAGAATGAGGCTTTTTGGTCAAAAAAAACCTATTTGTAACAGGAATTTTGTGAAATGATATAGCATAACTGAGTGATAGATCGGTCGCCTTGTCAAAGACTCATGACTAAAGTAACATCTCAAGAGATTGCACAGTTTCGCTCTCAATTAGCAGATGATCCCAGCGATATGGAAGCGCTGGATTTGATTGAAGACTGTGATGGAGATTTAGAAGATGCAGCGATGACGCTAGCTATCCGCGCTGGACAACAGCCAGAAAGAGCAAATTCTGAGTGGTTAGATGCTTTAGCTAGAAAATGGCGTGTCGTCATTTGCGAACAAGAATATCGAGAAGATTTACTTAATACTTCTCTTCAAAAGATGATGGAACATTTAAAAACAACGCCAACCTTTCCTAAGATTTTGGCAGCACCAGTTTTAATATATGTCCTCAAGCAAGGCGTGAACAATTTTTGTGAACCACTAGATTTGCTCAAGTGATTGGATAATGTACATTTAACTCCTAACTCCTACTCAATACAAGATTGATTCGACCAGGACTGATACGCTGTTAATTAAGGCAAAACTTCTATTAGACAAATTGTAAAATCAATGAATTACCTTGTTGCCGTATTACCTGACCGGATTCAAGCCGAAGCTGCTTACTTAGCCTTAGAAAAAGAAGGCATAAACAGTACTATCCTGGGGAGGGGGTATAAAACGGCTGATGAGTTCGGCTTAATTGACCCCAAAGACCAAGCTAAAAAGCAAGCAAAATTGATGGCAACCTGGCTGATACCATTTGGCTTTTTTGCAGGTTTTACATTCAGCCTCATCACAGGTTTAGATACTTTTTCTTGGGCGGGTGAAGTTGGCAATCACATTGTCGGCGGACTGCTGGGTGCTGCTAGTGGTGCGATGGGTGGTGTGATTGTTGGCGGCGGAGTTGGTTTACTCGTAGGTGGTGGTGATGCTTTACCTTATCGCAATCGCTTAGATGCAGGTAAATATTTAGTTGCTGTTCAAGGTTCTGAAACTCTTACTCGGCAAGCAACGCGAATATTACGTCAGTTTGATCCAGAAAATATCCAAGGTTATGCTGACACAAATACTGTGTATTGAACCTAAGATAATGCTGGAACCGTCAGTTTAACTTCTGGCGGTTCCACATTCTCCACTATTGGATTTTCTGAGGGATTATCTGACATAGGAGTTCACACGTCACTCTGAGCAGATGGTTTGGTTAATGCTATTTCATTAGTTTCGGCACTAAAAGCAGCTGCCAGTTCAGGACTGGCGATCGCAACGGCGCTTTCATGCCATTCATTAAAACTTTGAGTGCTGGAACTATCAAAAGAAAACCATGAGAGATTTTTAGACTAGATAAAATGCCGCGTCAATAATTGCTTTAAAAAGTTAGAATCAAGATAGTTATAGCAGATTAATTCTCAATTCATAACTCATAATTTTTAAGAATGTTGCCACGAGAAGAACTTTTAAAAGGTGTTGAAAATCGAGATAGTGTAGCTCGTGTAATCGACCAAGCAGAACAAGCAATCAAAACTTGGGAAGTGGTTTTGACAGATTTTCTCTCTCCTCCAGAATTGGTGGAAATTCAACGGGTGTTTAACCGATTAACAGAAGTGCAATTGGTGGCGTGGGGGGGATATCCGCAAGCTGAACGCCAAAGAATAGCGATCGCTCGTTCAGAACTTCCCTTAGATCAATCTCAAGTCAGCCTTGTAGCTGTGGAAATTGCTGGTAATTTCCTGTTTGATACCGCCTCTCACCGCGACTTTTTAGGCGCAATGTTGGGGACAGGAATTGTTCGTGAAAAGACGGGAGATGTAATAGTTCTGGGAGAACGAGGGGCCCAGGCGATTGTTGCACCAGAGTTGGTGGAATTTTTGGAAATGAGTCTGAAACAGGTGCGATCGGTTCCTGTGAAAAGTCAGCGGATTGAGATAACTGAATTAAGGGTTCGGGAACCCAAGAAAAAAGAATTAACTACTGTGGAGGCTTCTTTGCGATTAGATGCGATCGCATCTGCTGGTTTTGGCATGTCTCGCAGCAAAATGGTTGATTTCATTGATGCTGGTGATGTCCGCGTCAATTGGAAGGAAATTACCCAAGCTAGTTCTCAAGTCAAATCAGGCGACTTAATCGCCATTCGCTCTAAAGGGCGTTTAGAAGTTGGGGAAATTGCCGTGACAAAAAAAGATCGTTACCGAGTTCAATTAACAAGATATATCTAATCAACTAGGAATCAGGAGTTAAAAGTTAAGAGTGAAAAGTTAGGAATTTTAAATTTATCACTTTCTTTAACTCCTAACTCTTAACTCCTAACTCCTTAAGCTTTAAAGTGCTTTGCTAACATATTCAGCAGAAGTTTGCGCGGCACAAGCCGAGATAATTTGCTTCTAATTTGAGTATTAGCATCAGAACTAATAACAGTTGGATAGCCTTTTTCTAAAGCCTCTAAAGACTCCCAAACCACTTTTTCAGAAGAATATACTTTATCTGTACTGCTTGCCAGTGATGGAGGAAAATTAGCTTCTGCAAAAAAGTTTGTTTCTATTGGCCCTGGACAAGTGGCTAAAATACGGACACCATATTGATAATTTTCTGCCCATAGTGCTTCACTAAAGCTAAGAATAAAAGCTTTACTGGCAGCATAAACAGAAAGGTATGGTATCGGTTGAAATGCCGTAATAGAAGATACATTAATAATGCTTCCAGAACGGCGTTGCCGCATCAAGGGTAGAAATTTATGGGTTAAATCTACCAATGCCAAAATGTTTAATTGTACGATTTTGACTTGTCTTTCTCCATCCCCTTCGGCAAAGTCGCCATAGTAGCCAAAACCAGCATTGTTGATTAACAAGTCAATAGTTAAATCCTTTGCTTTGGTGACATCAAATACACTATCAGCGGCATTAGGTTCTGTAAGGTCTTTGACTATAACCTCTACTTGAATTTTGTGTTGTTCTTGTAATTGTTTAGCTAATTGGCTTAATTTATCTTCAGAACGAGCAACGAGTACAAGATTTGTTTTGCGTGCAGCTAGTTCTTGAGCAAAGGCTTTACCAATACCACTAGAGGCACCAGTAATTAAAGCAGTTGGCATTCTAAATATTCAGATAGTTTTTAATCACTTATAAATCTTAGCTATGCTGACTATAAGTTTTAACTACCCAAAGTGATATACCCAAAAAGGTAAAAGCAATATTCATACCAATTCTGTATGAAGATACGCTAAACCATATTTGAGTACAAAAAATAAAAATGTAGACACAAACTAGTTTGCCGCAAGCTACGCGCAGCATCTCATAGAGAAGGACACAAACAAAGTAAATATCTTTACTAAGACTTGACTTTTGGAAGTGATGTAAATTCTCCGAATACACCAATATGGGATATTCTTAAATCTTCTTCATCTATATATTGAACAGAAGAGTCTATTTTTTCTGGTAATTTTCCGTGCTGGCATGACCACTCAAATACAAATTTAGAGTCTAAATCCTTGAGGTTAGAAAATATCTGCTTCCACTGGCTTCGCCGAATTCGATTTCCCCACCTGGATTGTAATTCTCTCGAATAGGCTTCTTGTGGATAAGCAAAGAAATCAAATGGTCTTTCACTTAAATTTTTGTGATCCTCTAAATGAATAAGATGAAACATAAAGCCATCTTCAGAGAGGCTACTTACAATATTTTCTAAAAGTGGCACAACATCCTCAACTGGTACATGCTCTAACACAGATTTGGAAAATACAAAATCTATTTTTTCTTTGCTAGGTAGTTGTTGAGATAAATCAATTGGAGCGACGTATTCTATACCCAAGTCGTGTAAGGCTTCTACAGAGAAATTTTTTAATGAAAGTAGTTTATTTAAACGTAAATAGATCATCTCGCGATCTTCAAATGTAGATAGACTATCTAAGATGCTCCAATCTACAGACTTACACACAGCTTTGAAAATATTGTCGAGTTGTAATAATGGGTAAATATCCGTTGCATAAACCTTTTTTGCTCCGAGAAGATAAAATACTAACGAATGAGTCAGTAACCACCCACTGCCAATTTCAAGACAAATTTTGTCACGCAAGGCATATTTTTCTTTACCAACCATAAGCAGATAAATAGCAACTTCATTAGCACAAATATCAAGCCTTTTACCTGCAACCGCTAGCTTGCTTGAATGCACTTTATTATGTAAAGATTGATATAGATCGGACGATATAATAATTGATTTTGTGCGTTCATCAAGGAGATTCTTTACTAAATTTTTCATTTTGCACACCTCTCTTGCTTAATTTATTGGGAATTTAACACAACACTGTTAACTGTACCAGTAACATGAGTTCCTGTATAACAGAATCATCTCACCTTTTTGCTTCTTATACAATTACGCTCAAGAGCATCTTTGCTGATGGATAACAGAAACCTTGGAATTGGGAACTGGGGATTAGGAGTTAAGGATTTTTTAAGATTTAAATGGGGATTTAGCGAAAAGTCGAGCTAGTCGCTTGATGCTAGTATCAGGGGTATCAAGTAATCGAGCATCAAGGATGTCCTTACTTGGGTAAACTGAATTTTTTATAAAGTCGGATGTTCTCAAGAATGATTTTTTCATGGCGATTCAAAGTCATTTTGAATTGCTAATTACCATTTTTCAGACCAATAAATGATTTCTGAGGCAGAACTATTAATAGCCACGCCGTAGCTATCTCCATGATTCCACTTGAAACCTGGTCTACCTTTGTCATCTGTATTTAATACTAATATTTCATAAGTAGGTGGGAAAGATTCTGTAGGCGAGTCACTGGTGTAGAAAAAAGTTGTCGGCACTCCGTTAGGCTGGTTGATGTGGTCATTTGTGTTACCACCCCTATATTTGTGCTTGGCACTATTTCTGTATTGTGAAAGTAATTTTTCAATTTTGTTTGGTGGCTCTTTTAGTCTAACTTGAAAAAAACTACTTCCCTGTAAAATTTCAGGAGAGTAAGCAATGCGAACGTTTTTGGCATCAGTGGGAATCTCATTAGGAAAGTGTTTTACCTGGTCATTATCAGACCATAATTGATTACGAATTTCTCTATAGCGTGAGACATCAGTGATGATTTTAGGCTCACTAGTACTGCTAAAAGTTGTTTTCATAAGAAAGCTTCCCCCGACAATACTAAAACTAGCAAGGGCTAATAAAAATTGCGATCGCTTCATCAAGTTGGGTGTGTCTAACTTTTATAGTCATATACCCAACTAATAAACTATATTCGTACTATTGCGGATATCCTATTGGAGATATTAACAGAAACTTTGTGTATCCAGAGATAATTTAGGATATTTGTAAAATTACTGTGAAGTTAGTCAATGTTACCTAGTCAAATACCGTAGATGCTCTTCATTGAGGTTAGTACTGCTGCTGTAGCTAACGAAATCAATTCCACAGATATTTAATTTTTTCAATTCTTCCTGATGCAGCAATCACTAAAGCGGATATATAAATAGTAGATGCACCTTAATTAAATCAAAGCCCTCAGCTTTTAGTTGAAGGCTTTTTTATTGCTAATATATTTTTGAATTCAGGAAATAATTTTGTCGTAAGTCTAATTTTCCCGGATATGGCAATAACTAAAGCGGATTAATAAATGGTAGATGCACCTTAATTAAATCAAAGCCCTCAGCTTTTAGTTGAAGGCTTTTTTATTGCT
>NZ_JABXKK010000087.1:32119-52284 GCF_017115045.1 Nostoc sp. NMS8
TGCACCTTAATTAAATCAAAGCCCTCAGCTTTTAGTTGAAGGCTTTTTTATTGCTAATATATTTTTTCAGACTGGAAGAAAATAAATTTGGATGCTAGTTAAATATTCCCGGATATGATGATCAATAAAGCGGATTAATAAATGGTAGATGCACCCTAATAAATTACAGCCCTCAGTCAAAAGCTGGGGGCTTTTATTATTTAAATATAGAGGGCAGTAAACTAGGAGCTAACCAGACTGCATAACCAATAAATCCAAACAGCAAGCTAATCAGGGCAGTAATGCCATAGCCGATGCAAATCAATAAACCGTCAGATTCAATGGTGGCAACAGTCAAAAGTAAAATACCTATAGTGGGGATGGGATTTGTAAACGGAATTGGTAATATTAGTAATACTGTTAATAAAGAGATACAAAATCCATTAATTCGCCAAATCAAAGGATTATGGGCTATTTTTGCTAATCGCGGACGGGCAATTTTCTGTAAAACTTTGGTAAGACGCCCCAAATTTTGCAAAAGCAACTGAGCGAAGGGACGAGGAAATTTGTAGTTAGCGATTCTTTTTGGTAGCCAAGGCGATCGCCTCCCTAAAACCATTTGCCCTGATAATAGTAAACAAGCACCACCAAAAGGGCCAGTTAATCCCGGTGGCATAGGAAATAAAAATGGCAAAACTAATAACGTAATTACCAGGCAGAAGCCTCGTTCTGAGGTTTCTGCCAAAATATCACCTAGAGTTAGCGGTTGTTCAACTAGGCGTTGCAATAGGGACTTTATATCTTGAGAAAATCTCAGATGCATTTGGCGTAAATTGATGCGAGTTCCCACTTTCTAGCAGGGAGATGAGGGAGAATAACTCTTAACTCCTGATTTTTGGGGGTACTAAAACAGCTATAGCTTTAGGTATAACCCGAAAATGAGCAGGTGTGTAAGTAGTGATTTCACCATCTGTATTGATAGGGCGCGGTTTATGAGTATGTACCTCTATTTCTTGACCTTGAAGAGAGCGTACACTCTGCCAATGTATATGTTGCCCTTGTCGCATTGCAGGTACTAATAATATCATCTGCCACCAGTGTTCAATCTCCAAGCTATAAAGGTCTAGTCTTTGATCGTCTATTGCGGCATCGTCAGCCACGGTCATACCACCACCGTAATAGCGGCCATTACCCACAGCAATTTGCACTGTTTTGACACGAACTGATTCACCGTTAATCGCAATCTCGGCTGTAAAAGGTCTAGATTCCCAAATTACTTGCAATGCAGTGGCAGCATAAGCAAATATTCCCCAACGGCGCTTGACTTCTTTGGTAAGTCGTTGAGTAATTTTTACACTCAATCCCAGGCTGGCAACGTTAAAAAAATGCTTGCCATTCACACAACCCAAGTCAATGCGGTGTAAATTTTTATACGAAATAATTTTGCAAGCTTCGTTGAGGGAATTCGGGATTCCCAAAGTTCTCGCTAAATCGTTAGCAGTTCCCAGAGGCAAAATTCCCAAAGGCAACTGAGTATCAACTAAAGCATCTACGGCAGCATTGAGAGTGCCATCTCCTCCGCCAATAATTACCAAGTCAACTTGATGCTGATAGCGATGTATAACTTCAGCAAGATGTTTGGGATCTTCTGTAGACTCTTCAATTAAATCAAAGTCGAGTGTCTTCAGATATTGAATCGCTTCCGACAGACCCTTTTGCCCTTGGCGGGCATGACGATTTACTAACAGCAGTGCGCGGGAATTCATAGTTAGTACCTTTTGTAATTGATATGTCGAATTATCCGCATCTATATATTCTGCTTAAAGTTGACTATAAAAAAGTGTTCAGGCTGTGATTGAAGTTACCACTTACAGTAGGGAATAGGGAACTATTAACTGGGTTGAAAGTGTCTTGGTATTTGGCTTTTTTATTAGATTTTATACCTCATTTACCTGAAATCTGCTGTCTTTTATTGTGACTAGTAAGTTCTAATTTTTATCGTTATCTAGCTCTATTAGTTGTGAGTATGCTTACACTCATCAAATATAATTATTAATCTCTGTATGAATTAATTTTAGGTTTTTTTATAAAATCGGGAGTTATTAAAATAATATTATGCCAAAAAAAAGAGATATTTTTCATTAGTATAGATACATATTTGAATATTAAATTTGTATAAATACTATGAATAATCATATTAATTCTTTGTGAAACTGCACAAAATCAGGCTTTGTGAGATAAGTTGCTTAACCAACTTATTCTATATAACCTCATAGGTAATCGATATCATAATTATTTAATTTTTGTTTGATCGAGAAGAAATTATATATGTCAACTTATGCTGTGACAGATTGTAAATTGTCTATGGTAAAGTGATCGCACCTTGAAAACGACTCTTTCGTGCAAATCCCCATCTTCTATTTTAAATTTTGTTTTTATGACTTTTTCGGGTTAGTGTCGCCACCAATAATTGCTTGCAATACTTCACCTAGTAAAGATAAAAATGCTGCCAATAATATTACAAGCATTAAACTGGCAAGGGCTGCAAACGGAGAAATAATAAACAAGATTAAAAGTGCAAATATCAAAAGTTTTAGTAATGTTTTATTCATCTTTTTTTATTCATCATGTTTTCTACAAATAATCAATAAATCAACCATCTGTCACTCGCCCTCTGTTAGATTTAACCTGTCCGCGCTTAATTTTATGATCGAGGCGCTTTCTTTGAGAACTGCGGGTTGGTTTGGTGGGTTTGCGTTTTATCGTGACTACAACTGCACTTTGAATGAGTTCTTGCAGTCGTCTCAACGCTGACTCGCGATTGTTTTCTTGGCTTCGATGTTCTTGGGCTTTAATAACGATGACTCCTTCTTGGGTGATGCGTCGATCGTTGAGCTTTAAAAGCTGTTGTTTATAATAATCGGGTAATGATGAAGCCACAATATCAAAGCGCAAGTGAATCGCAGTGGAAACTTTGTTAACATTTTGGCCTCCTGCTCCTTGCGAGCGAATCGCAGTAATTTCAATATCTGTCTGCGGGATAATAACTTTGTTGGAAATTTGTAGCATTACTCACAAGGCAAAAGAGGAACTTTGAAATTTGGGATAAAAATCTTTTACTCGGTTTGTTCGGGAAAATCAATTACTACGTCTTGGTCTTCATTATTGTTCAAATCCACCTCTAAAGTCTGTCCTTGGATTGTCACTTTATCACCTGGTACTAATCGCCGTCCTCGTCGGGTTTCTAGCATACCGTTTACTTGGACATCGCCACCTTGAATCATCAGCTTGGCTTGTCCTCCAGTTGGTACTATACCCATCAACTTTAAAAATTGATTTAACTTAATTGTGTTGTCTCTAATTTTCTTCATCGTGAATAAAACTACATTACTTTAATTGTATCGTGGCGTTATCAAGGTAAAGTGTGAATCTGTTGCGCTACATATCAGCCGATATTAAATAAAATACAACCTCAAGTATTTTGTCTAGTTTAAATGCCTTTTTTTAACGCAGAGGAACACAGAGGTAAACGCAGAGGTACGCAGAGTTTTGCTAAAGTTGATTCGCTATGAATTAATGAAATGTTGTACTTGGTCACGAACTGATATGCCATTTTGAAGGTTGCTGAGTCGAATGATGGGAAGATGAATTTATACTTAAAAATCAGCAATTTTAGGTAAAAATACAAATTGGCTGAGTTCGAGTCAGTATTTGTATCTTGATAAAAGCATCGCGATCGCTCTAACAAAAACTGTAATGCCAGTTTATTATCTATAATGTTGATCGACAAAACTACCAGATATAGGCTCAAAAACTAGTCTGGGAGGTTCTTTTAGTTTGTTCAGGGGACTGGATCTATGATTAAGCTTGGTTTATTGGTACAGTCCCAGAATAACTCTTTGGGTATCGGAAAAGTTACGGAAATATCTGATGCCAATGTGATCGTTGAGTATTTCTGCTCTATAGGGCAACGTCTCCAAAAAACGTTACCTTTAAGTTCGCTCTCTGAAGTCCAGCTTGAACCCCAAGCTAGATGCTACATCAAGTTCCCAACCCAGGAAAAATGGATAGTTGGCAGAGTTTTTATCTGGGATGAAGATACAGAAATGTATCAAATAGATTTACCAGATAAGAAAACGGCGATCGCTTCTGTTGAAGACATTTACGTTCGTTGCAATTTACCCAACACAAATCCCATCGAAACTCTAGCGATGAAGGGTCACGAAACCCCCTACTTCCACGACAAAAGATTGGCTTTCGTGAAATCCTTGATTCAGCAACGCGCTGTGAGTCGGGGGATGACAGGACTGATTTCGGCAAATATCAATCTTTATCCTCACCAAGTTGAAGTAGTCAGGCGGGTACTGGAAGACCCAATTCAACGCTATTTGTTAGCAGACGAGGTGGGACTCGGAAAAACCATCGAAGCGGGTGCGATTCTCCGTCAATTCCTCCTGGATGAGCCGAAAAGAGGTGCGGTAGTCATAGTTCCGCAATATTTACTTAAACAATGGCGGACTGAGTTAGAAAACAAGTTTTACATCTCCCATTTTGGCAAACGGGTAGCGGTGCTGGCGGTTGAAGATATCCATAAAATCAACCTGAAAGCGAAGATAGGCTGCTTAATTTTAGATGAAGCTCATCATATTGCAGCAATGGCGACCTCTAAGGATGCAGCAGTTCGCCAGCGTTTTCAGACTTGCAAAGAACTTGCTCATAAAAGCGATCGCTTACTTTTATTATCTGCAACTCCGGTTCTGAATCATGAGCAAGATTTTTTAGCCATGTTGCACTTGCTCGACCCAACAACCTATAAACTAGGTGATTTAGTAGGTTTCCGTACCAAAGTTGAAAGCCGTCAGCAAATTGGTAAAGTTCTGCTTTCTTTTAAAGAAGGTGCAGAACCTCTGGTTCTCAAAAGCAACTTGCAGCAATTACGAAACCTCTTTGCGGAGGATAAGTATTTGCTGAAGCTGGCAGATGATTTAGAAAATTGTTTACAAGCAAATTCTACTGAGCAAGAGCAAATAGTCCAAGCAATTCGCGTCCATGTCAGCGATACCTATCGACTACACCGGCGAATGCTTCGCAACCGTCGCGCGGCGGTGGAAGATGTGATATTTGACCGCAACTTCACGCCCAAAGAAGAATATGATTTAGACGAGCGATCGCTTGATATCCACGAACTCCTCAATCAATGGCGGAGTGTTGCACCTCAAGAAAAGCAATATCAGAGCATTTTTCTGCTGTTATTTCTCGCTGCTGGCACTTGGTTAGGCATTTTAGAGCAGGTAATTAACGCCCGGTTAACTGGCAAACCTCATGCTAAACTCATCCAAGAGTTTAAAGAAGATGATATTCGCATCTTAACTACAACCCCCAAATTCTCAGGGGAAGAAGAAATTCTGCAATCCTTACTAAAAATTATTCGTCAACCTCAAGAAGACGGACAACGGACGGAAAATTTAAAAACAGTACTGCTGAATCAGTTAGGTACTTACTTCAAAATCCCCGCAAACGTCCGCAAGAATCAAAAGGAATTCATCACCAGAATACAGCAGAGAATCAAGAGACCAATTACTGGCGATATTCTGCCCAAATTTGTTGTATTTACCAGTTTTGTGCAAACTTGTGGCGAAATTGTCCGGTATTTATCTGATACCTTTGGTGCAGAGACAGTAGCCAGCCATCAATTTGGAGAATCACCAGATAAAGTTGAGGAAGGCTTAAATAGGTTCAAGAATAACCCAAACTGCTTTATTCTAGTATGCGATCGCTCTGGAGAAGAAGGGCGTAACCTCCAGTTTGCCGATTGGTTAATTCATTTTGACCTGCCTTGGTCGCCTAATCAATTAGAGCAGAGAATTGGCAGACTTGACCGCATTGGCAGCAAAATTGGCATTCAATCTACAGCTTTGATTGGCCCTTATTTGGAAGATAGCCCCCACAATGCTTGGTATAAAGTCTTAAAAGATGGGTTTGGTATTTTCCAGCAATCAATTGCGAGTCTCCAATTTTATGTGGATGAGAAACTTGCAGAATTAGAAACAGTTTTGTTTCAATCAGGTGCGGCTGGCTTGTTGGAGATGGTTTCACCAATTCAAGCGCAAATTGAAGCGGAAATAGTCAAAATTAGCGAACAAAATACTCTCGATGAAATTGACGCTAATGATGAAATTGCAACCCAGTATTTTCAAGATTTAGATAATTACGATGCTTGCCATTTAGAAATTAAGCGAGCAATTGAAGGCTGGATTTGTGACGCGCTGGGATTCAGGGGAATGAATAACCCAGATTCATCAGATATGCGACGTTATCAACCAACAACGCGTACCTTAGTTCCTATAAATGAGTTAAAAAACCGTTTTGCTGAGAGTTATCTAGACCAATTTGGTACTTATAATCGTAGAGTAGCAAACCAGAATGCGGGGATTAAGCTGTTTCGAGTTGGCGAAGGATTTGTCGAAGCACTCTTGAACTATATAAATTGGGATGACCGAGGTGAAGCCTTTGCAATGTGGCGCACTGATACATCTTGGGATGCTAAAGAAGGAAAAGAGTGGTTCGGTTTCCAATGCAATTATGTAGTCGAGACAAATTTAAAAAATGTCAAACAAGTTTTAATCGATTACAAACTAGATAATTCTCAATTCAAAAACTTGCAAAGACGTGTTGATGCTTTATTTCCGCCAATTATAGAAACTATCTATGTTGATGGTCGCAAAGAGCCAATACGCGTTGTCGAAGATAAAGCACTCTTAAGTATCCTGCAACGTCCATATAAAGATAAAAACAATAATCAAGGACGAGATTACAATCTAGCAAAAGAGCGCTTAGGAATTATTGACGATTTTGTTGACCCTAGTAAATGGCAAAATTTTTGCTATCAAGTGCGTAACACTTCTTTAGAATTACTTTCCAATCGTCCCGATTTTATTGAATTATGCCAAAATTGTGCTAGCGTTGCCGAAAAGAAATTAAGCAATCGAGTCGAACAATTACGCCTGCGTCTGAACCAGCAAAATTGGGATCAGGCATTAGGTGAAGAAGTGAAGATAGAAACTGCTTTAAATGCAGCCATTCTACAGGGAATTCGTCAGCCGCTACTCAGGCTTGATTCGGTGGGTTTCATCATTGTATCGGGGCAATCGCTTGTACAATTTGAGTGATATTATGTGCCAATAATGCCAAGTTTATCCAACAAAGCTTTTGCCGCAAGCTAGAACCGCCCTCTAGCTAAAAATCACGATCGATCGCCTGAGAATAACTGATAAAGTTGAGCTACGCAAAGTTGAAAACAGTGTTATATGCCTGGGTTTCTATTAGAAGTTGGTACAGAAGAACTACCTGCAAGTTTTCTCAGTGATGCTTTAGTACAATGGCAGGAACGCATTCCCCAAAGCCTGGAAGCAAACAGCCTAAAGGGCGCAAATGTCCAGGTATATGGTACTCCCCGGCGGTTGGCGGTAGTGATTACAGGACTACCATCGCAGCAACCAGACCGAGAAGAAGAAATTAAAGGGCCCCCCGCCCAAGCTGCCTTTAAAGATGGTCAGCCGACAGCCGCCGCCGCAGGCTTTGCCAAAAAGCAAGGTGTGGAACTGGATGCACTATCTGTTCGCCCCACTGACAAAGGGGAATTTGTCTTTGTTCTTAAAAAAATTATCGGTCGTCCTGTGGCGGAAATTTTGACAGAACTTGTTCCCCAGTGGATTTGGGGTTTAGAGGGTAAACGGTTGATGCGTTGGGGTAATGGGGATGCCAGGTTTTCCCGACCAATTCGTTGGCTGGTAGCTTTGTTAGATGAGACAGTGCTGCCTCTAGAATTAGTGAATGGTTCTAAAACGGTTCAGAGCGATCGCATCTCTCAAGGTCATCGGGTCTTACATCCTGAACCTGTGACAATTGCCCAGCCGACTGATTATGTTACCGCCCTCAAGTCTGCTTATGTCAACGTTGACCCAGAAGAACGGGCAAATCTGATCAAAGAGCAAGTAAAGGCAGTAGCAGATAATTTAGGTGGGTATACAGTAATTTACCCTGATTTGTTAGCAGAAGTAATCAACCTTGTAGAATATCCTTCCGCAGTTGTCGGGAAATTTGAACCAGAATTTTTAGAATTACCAACTGAGGTAATTACTGAAGTGATGGTTACTCATCAGCGTTATTTTCCTGTATTCAAACCAGGGAGTTTTGAGCAAGAATTATTGCCCAACTTTATCACCATTTCTAACAGCGATCCGAAAAAATCAGATATTGTTGCCGTCGGGAATGAAAGGGTAATTCGTGCCAGATTAGCTGATGGCAGATTTTTCTATGAAACTGATTTAACTAAACCAATAGAAAGTTTTTTACCCCAGTTAGAAAAAGTCACTTTCCAAGAAGAATTGGGTTCGGTGCGTGCCAAGGTAGATAGAATAGTTAAAATCGCCGAGCAAATTAGCAGCCAATTAGAATTAGCGGAAAATCAAAGCCAAAGAATCCAACGTGCTGCTTTATTGTGTAAAGCAGATTTGGTGACACAAATGGTATATGAATTCCCTGAATTGCAAGGCATTATGGGAGAAAAATATGCCTTAGCTAGTGGTGAAGATGCCGAAGTCGCAAAAGCAATTTCTCAACATTATTTGCCAAAGGGAGCCGGTGATATTTTACCAGGAACACTCACGGGTAAAATTGTTGGTTTGGCAGATAGATTAGATACTTTAGTGAGTATCTTTGGTTTAGGCTTAATTCCTTCCGGTTCATCCGATCCCTTCGCCTTACGCCGTGCTGCTAATGCTGTAGTTAAAATTGTGTGGTTTGATAATCTGCCAATAAATTTAGATGATTTATTGAAGCAGATAGCAGCAGATTTTGCAGCCAAATATCACAAAGAACAGGCATCATTAACCACAGCATTACAAGAGTTTTTCTTGCAACGCATCCGCACTTTACTACAAGAAGAAAAGCAGATTGACTACGACTTGGTAAATGCAGTTTTGGGAGAAAATGACCCAGAATATACAGAACGGACTTTAAAAGATTTATTGGATGTACGCGATCGCGCCTCATACTTACAACAAATCCGCAACGACAGTACCTTAGATAACATCTACGAAACCGTTAACCGTTCCACACGATTAGCCGCTCAAGGTGATTTGGATACAAAACAGCTAGAACCAACAACCGTAGTTCGTCAAGAATTATTCCAAAAACCCTCTGAGAGTACTTTGTATAATGCGCTAATCGAATCAGTGCCGCAAACCCAAGCAGCACAGCAGACACGAAATTATCAACTATTAGTAGTAGCACTCACAAAAATTGCTCCAGCAGTTAGTAACTTCTTTGATGGCCCAGATAGCGTCTTAGTTATGGACTCCGATCCAGAAATTAAGCGTAATCGGTTACATCTGCTGGGATTAGTTCGCAATCATGCCCGTGTTTTAGCTGACTTTGGTGCGATCGTTAAAAATCTGTAGCGTAGGTTAACAAAAACTGGTGTAATTTTTGCCAATAAACGCTAGTATAGGGAGTGCTTAACCAGGGACACTCTGCTGCAATCTATGCCTAGAGCTACTGTTATTGGATTGGGAAAGTCCGGTGTTGCTGCGGCGAGATTGTTGAAACGGGAAGGTTGGGAGGTAGAGCTGAGTGATGGCAACACCTCCGAAACCCTCCTAAAACAACAACAACAACTCGCTGCCGAGCAAATAATCGTAAAACTCGGCCAATCTCTAGAATTAAATGGTGCTAATTTACCCCAATTAATAGTTGTTAGTCCTGGTGTGCCTTGGGATATTCCCGTGTTAGTTGAGGCACGCCAGTTAGGTATTGAAACCATTGGCGAAATGGAACTCGCTTGGCGAAATTTACAATCGCTACCTTGGGTAGGAATTACTGGCACTAACGGCAAAACTACTACCACAGCTTTAATTGCTGCCATATTCAAAGCAGCAGAATTAAATGCACCAGCTTGCGGGAATATTGGTTATGCCGCCTGTGATGTTGCCCTATCTTACAGGGGGAAAGGAGCAGGGAGCAGGGAGCAGGGAGCAGGGGGAGCAGGGGGAGCATTTGATAATTCCTCACTCCTCACTCCTAACTCCTTACTCCTAACTCCTAACTCTTCACTCGATTGGGTAATTGCGGAAGTTAGCAGCTATCAAATAGAGTCTTCGAGTTCTCTTGCTCCTCGGATCGGTGTTTGGACGACTTTCACACCGGATCACCTGAGTCGTCATCAGACTTTAGAGAACTATTACAACATCAAAGCTAAGTTATTACATCAGTCCGAGTTGCAAGTATTCAATGGCGATGATGCCTACTTGAGTCAGCTAGGTTTAAGCGCTTGGCCTGATGCTTATTGGACAAGTGTTAGAGGAAAAGATTTTCTAATTAGCGAAAAAGGCTTTTACATCGAGGACGGCTGGGTTGTGGAAAAATTGACTGCAACCTCTGCACCAGAACCAATTGTGAAAGTATCTACTTTGCGAATGGTGGGAGAACATAACCAGCAAAATCTGTTGATGGCAGTAGCAACAGCAAGATTAGCAGGAATTAACCGTGATGCGATCGCACTTGCAATTCGAGAATTTCCTGGTGTTGCCCATCGTTTGGAGCATATCTGCACTTGGGAAGGTATCGACTTTATTAACGACAGCAAAGCTACTAACTACGATGCTGCTGAAGTTGGTTTAGCATCCGTTAACAGTCCAGCGATTTTAATTGCTGGTGGAGAAGCCAAAGCCGGAGATGATACTGGCTGGTTAGCAAAAATTCAAACCAAAACTGCTGCTGTGTTATTGATTGGTTCTGCTGCACCCGCATTTGCTAAACGTCTGCAAGAAATAGGGTATCATAATTACCATATTGTGGAAACTATGGAAAGGGCAATTCCCAAGTCGGCAGAATTAGCCAAGCAGTATCAAGCGCCTGTGGTATTGCTATCTCCGGCTTGCGCGAGTTTCGATCAGTACCCAAATTTTGAGGTGCGGGGCGATCGCTTCCGTCATCTATGCCTTGCTTGGGCGGGAGGTTGGAAACCTGCCAAAGTAGAATTTTCAGAGTTTGAAAACTCTAATCAAGAGTCCATAGTTCAAAGTCGATAAACATTGTTTGTCAACAAGTTCTTAGTAAGGACTTTAGTCTTTATTTTTTAAGCATTAAAGTCCATATTAGGAACTTTTAAAACTAACTTTACAAATATCTAGAAGGATTGTTTAGTGCTAATTTAGTAGTTTTAAATTATATTTTGCTGTAGTTTGCAACTTCAACCTCATGAGAAATGCTTGTAGGTTTTGGAACAGGTAAACCATCTTCTAGCATTCCTTCTATATGAAATTCAATAGCTTCTGCAATCATCTGCTTGACTTCTTCTAAAGTTTCACCCACAGCAACACAACCTGGTAAATCAGGGACATAAGCAGAGTAATTACCTTCAGCCTTTTCAATCACCACTACATACTGCCTTGCGGTTCTCCTTATAACTGTGCTTGCCTCCAGATATTTTTTAGAGTACCAATTGGTACATCCACATTTGGCTTACTAGCCATTGTTACAGTACCAGGTTTATTTCTAAATGTGGGTTTCTTCTGCCTTCTGAAGTCAACCAATAGGGCGATTTCCGGGATTGACTGCATGAATATATTCACTACCCGATCGCGGTCTTCCTCGTTTATAATAAGCTTCTTCTGGTTTACCCCATCCTAGCTGCAAAATCATTTCCAAAAAGCTAGAATTTTCCCACTTGCACAAACTTGCCCATTCTGTTCTTTGAACAATTCTTTCTAAATCAGATGTGACAATTTGTTGATGTTGTTTACTATTATTGAAACTTAAGTATAAATCCATCCCAATAGTGACTTCATACCAAAATTCTACGATGGAATTTTTAGCGGCTTTTAATATCTCTAAGTCACCATTGAGGGCAATTAACTCACTATCTATTTCGGGATAGTACAAGTTTTTTCCTTTAACTGTCAATTCCCGCCAGATAATACCGGAAACTAGATTTTCTTCCTGATACTCGTGAACTGCAGTTTTGAAATCTTGATAAGCAGTGAACTGTTGCAGCCCATCAGTACTGATAAACTGGTCAATTACAGGATTGCCAGAAACTTTTATTTCTAATTTTAGGCGTTTTCCTTTGAGGCAAGCTTGGCGTTCGGCTGCCAAAATTTGAATTAGTTCTTGGGTGGTGTAAACCTTTGACATCAGAATACACTCTATTTAGTCATTGGTCATTGGTCATTAGTCATTAGTCAGTTATTACGGACTTATAGACTATAGATTAACTTTCTAATCATTATGCTTTGACATCGGCGGCGATGTAGTAACAGATATCACTAAAAATTAGGGCAGACCAATTTGGTCTACCCCATAAGTTATTTAGCTAACTCACTGCTAAACTCATTAAAGGCTCGCCGTTTTAGCTGTGCTGTTTCAGTACGTGGTAATAAATCAAAGATTTTACGAAATTGATCGTCTATATCTTCAAAAGCTACTTGACCCTTTTTATTCAAAACTACTTCACCTGATTTATTTAACACCACGACTTGAGGAACACTCCCAGCATAGTAATATCCTGGTTCTGTTGGGTCGTAGCTCTCTTTAGGCGGGATAGTATCTACATTAATCGGCATAATCTCTGCTACCCGACCATAGAATTCCTGTACCCGTGAAATGGAAATGGCATATCTTTTGGAATCGCTACTATCATCCAGATAAAAAGCCAAAAATACGGGTTTATGTTCCGCTAAAGTCTGTGCGAGTGTCTGTCTGGGAGGAACCAATGAACCATTGCCAGCATAAACGACAAAGATGTTGCCATCATATAAATCATTATTAAGACCAGCAGATGCAGGTTGCATACTTATAATGAAAAGACTTACAAGCAACAACAGGCATTTGGACAACCACCTTTGCCAGCTAGTAATTTGTTTATGTAAAAAAAGAAACTTTGCGCTATTCATCAAAAGGAACCTTGCAAGCTACTACTTGTTGTGAGTTTGTACTGAATTTGGCAAACTGGGCTGGATATGTAATTACGCCCACGCACTATTTTTTAAGATAACGCCTACTGAGATTATCTCTCGCAAGTGGCTGGTACTGCTATGCGGAAGTCAAAACAAAGGCGAAGTAGTACATAATCCAAAATTCAAAATGGCGATGACTGGCTTTTTCAGCCAGGATTCGCTAAACTCACAAGATTAAATTTGCACTTTTAATTAGCAACCGCCAGAAGACTAGGGTACAGATGTGGGAAACAAAATACAATTCATAGATAGGCTGCGATTGGGTTTCGCGGTGTCAGTGGCAAAAAGTGTGACCTTTATTGTGCGATCGCTCCGTCTGGGTGCTGCTAGTGTATTACCAGGCTCGATTGCTCGTCGCATTGAACCCCGACTCTTACAATTATTGAGTCAGCAAGTTAAAAATGGAGTGATTTTAATTGCTGGTACTAACGGCAAAACCACTACAGCGCTGCTTTTATGCACAATATTAGAACGCAAGGGTTTTCGTGTCACTCATAATTCTACAGGTGCAAATCTGGAAAATGGCTTGATGACGGCGCTTTTAGAAAGCACCAACTTACTAGGTACGCTAAATACTGATTACGCCATTTTGGAAGTTGACGAAAATATTGTACCTAGAGTATTAGCGCCACTCCAGCCGCGAATCATTCTCTGTTTAAACTTGTTCCGTGACCAACTCGATAGGTACGGCGAAGTAGATACAATCAGTAAGCGTTGGACAAAAGTTATTTCTACCCTACCAGCAGAAACGGTGGTAATTCCCAATGCTGATGACCCAACTTTATCTAACCTCGGTCAGCAGTTACCCCAACGGGTGTTATTCTTTGGCTTGAATGAACCAGAAAATTATCTAGAAGCAATTCCTCACGCTGTCGATTCTATTTATTGTCCCAAATGCGGACATTCTCTAGATTACAAGGGTGTTTATTTGTCTCATTTGGGAGATTTTACTTGTCCTAAGTGTGGCTTTACTAAAAGTAAACCGACTCTCGAGAGTAATAAATGGTCGCAAATTCTGGTTGGTTTGTACAACAAATATAATACTTTGGCAGCTGCAACTGCGGCTATTGAGTTAGGAATTGATGAAGTAACAATCAGAGATACTATTAATACCTTTCAAGCTGCCTTTGGTCGGGCTGAAGATTTAGTAATTAACGGTAAACGAGTACGAATATTGTTATCAAAAAATCCTGTAGGAACGAATGAAACCATTCGCGTAGTTACTCAAAGCACAGATAAAACCACACTGCTGGTATTGAACGATCGCACGCCCGATGGCACTGATGTATCCTGGATTTGGGACGTGGATACCGAGAAATTAGTCGAACGCGGCGGGACTTTAGTAGTGAGTGGCGATCGCGTCTATGATATGGCACTACGTCTACGTTACAGCCAAAAGTCCCCTGAGAGTAACTTAAATTTAATCGTCGAAGAAGATTTGCGACAAGCGATCGCTACTGCATTAGAGCATACACCAGAGAATGAAACTCTGCATATTCTACCTACCTATTCAGCCATGTTAGAAGTGCGAGAAGTTCTAACTGGTAGGAAAATTCTTTAAATTGGGCAGTGGGAATTAGAGAAATTTTGCCCATTCCCCACTTCCCAATACCCAATCAAATTACGAATTACGAATATGACTTCTCAAAATTTAGAATTAACAATTGGTTGGCTTTATCCGACGCTGATGAGTACTTATGGCGATCGCGGTAATGTAATTACTATAGAACGTCGCGCCGAGTGGCGAGGATACAATGTGAAAGTGTTACCCCTCGATCAAAATTCCACAGCCGCAGATATTAAAACTGTAGATGTAATCGTTGGTGGTGGCGCACAAGATCGTCAGCAAGAAATTGTCATGCGTGATTTGCAAGGTGCGAAAGCTGATGCAATGCGCGAGAAAATCGAAAATGGAACACCAGGAGTATTTACTTGCGGTTCACCTCAATTACTGGGACATTATTATGAACCAGGCTTGGGACAAAGAATTGATGGTTTGGGAATACTCGATTTAGTTTCTGTGCATCCTGGTGAAAATACTAAGCGCTGTATTGGTAACTTGGTAATTGAAGTGACAGCTTCACGCCTAGCGCGAGATTTAAAAGAGATGACGGGTAGCACACCATATTTGGTAGGCTTTGAAAATCACGGCGGACGTACCAAACTAGGAAAAGTGGAAGCTTTAGGGCGAGTGGTGTACGGTTTGGGAAATAATGGTGAAGATGGGACAGAAGGAGCATTTTATCAGAATGCGATCGCTACTTATTCTCACGGCCCTTTATTACCGAAAAATCCCTTTGTCGCCGATTGGTTAATTCAAACAGCACTGCGGCTAAAGTATAACGAAGCGATCGCATTACAACCTTTAGATGATAATCTTGCTGTACAAGCACGAGAAGCAATGTTTAAGCGGTTAAAAGTGAGTTTACCAAGTGCTGCTGCGACGAAAGTTTAACGCATATAAACTAATTACTTAGACTTATTGACAAGTAATACCCTTTAGGGTGCCGTCTTAAACAAAAAAGTGGTTCTGCTGATTGCAGAACCACTTAAGCTTTCGCAAACCTGTTACAAATTAACGAACTGCTCCTTGATAAGAAACAGTATCAATTGGTTTCACTAGATATAGGCGAAATAACTGCCAACCATTGGAAATGTAAAGCGGTAGTTTTTGGAAGAATTGCAGGAATTTGGGAGTGTTGGAATTAGCGATCGCACTCAACTTCTCATTATTGCTTACACAAATGTCCAAGCGCTGATAAAACTCTGGATTCTCTACATCCAGCATCAGCGGGAACACCCTACCTGCATTCTCGTTGGTCTTTTCAATTACATGGATATCGTATTCTCTTGCATCCAGTCCAAGGGTGGCATAAAAGTCCTTGCGTTGGATGTCATTGAGATACATGGTCGCAAACACCGACAATAGGAAGAACCGACTCCACAGCCGTGCTTTCCAATCATTCAACATTTGCGGCTGAGATCTCATGATCGCATCAAAGAAATCACCGTGACGGTTTTCATCTTGACACCAGTTTTCAAAGAACCGGAAAATTGGATAAACCCGGTCTTCGGGATGTGTTTCTAAATGGCGATAAATAGTGATGTAGCGCCAATAGCCAATTTTCTCAGAAAGATAAGTGGCGTAGAAGATGAATTTCGGTTTAAAGAAAGTATAACTGCGGCTCTTAGTCAAAAACCCTAAATCTAGGGATAGATTAAAGTCCGATAAAGCTTTGTTCAAAAAGCCAGCGTGACGTGCTTCATCCCGTGACATCAGGTTAAAACACTCTGCCAAAACGGGGCTTTTGCCTTTCAAGCGACGACCAAGTTCTTTATACAGCAAAAAGCCGGAAAACTCTGCCGTACAAGAACGTTCTAGAAATTCAACGAACAACTGGCGAGTTTCCCCGTCAATATGATCCCAGGATTGTTCAAACTCGGCATCCCGAACAAAGTGGTGGCGGTTGTAGTCAGTGCGGAACTCTTCGAGAATGGCTTGTAACTCGTCTTCGTTGACGGAGATATCCATCCGTGCCATTTCATCAAAATCGGTAGTATAAAACCGAGGTGTTAACAGGGTTTCTTTTGCCGGGACTTTAATCCCTGGCCGGATTTCTTCAAAGCCTGGTTTTTTGAGGGAATCTACCATGTCTTGATTGCTCTTTCGTCTTTATTATTATCTTAAGTAGACCTTTCGGGTGACGCTATTACGTCTCTACCGCTACGCTAACGGTAGTTCCTCATGGGGAGCCACTTGCTCCACTTGGGGAGACCCCAAGTGGAGCAAGTGGCGTAGGAAACCCTTTTGGCGCTAGCCTCTCCCTTTGGGAAAAGACCGGACTGCCTTACCAGAAAGCCAAGGGTAATTGCTCTGGCAAACCGTAACAGCCCATAATAATCCAATTGTATAAAGTTCAGTCTACCAAGGTGCGGGTTAGAAACTTATAAGCAAAACATTAAGAGTTGCAACAATAATTCAATGTTTGAAGGATCAACAATCGCAGATTAGTAGTTAAGCAAAGGTAGTTTTAGCGATCGCCATTGTTTCGATTCAGTAAAGCAACACGCACTTTTTGTATCTAAAAAACTCTAAACTCAGTAATTTGCCGTGGTTGTTACTACAATAAATTTATCGGGTTTGATTAATCAATACGTTAGCGATCGTTAATTTATTAACAATCGTTAACTAGCATAATTACTTAAAAAAATTAAATATTTAGTAATATGTTACACTCTTTTCAGTGACTATAGGTTAGATAGTAACCACCTACAAAAATTGCCAGAAAGTAACTGATGCAAGATGTAAGTCTAGCTATCCATAATTATAAAAAACAGTATGGGAAAACCATCTTAGACAACAAGAGCAAATCCAAAGGGTTGAAAACAAGATGAATCTTGAAAACAATCAGCGTAAAAGCCGACTTCTTGTTTCTTACATCTTGTGTGCAGCCGTCTTTTTAGGATTAGGAGGACTGCACCGTTTTTACAATGGCAAGATTGTAAGTGGTTTGTTCTGGCTGTTGACTGGTGGTCTGTTCGGTATAGGACAGCTTTTGGATTTGTTGATCATCCCTGAGATGGTTGACGAATATGAACATAAGTTGAGATTCAAAGTAGGTGTATCTCCCTTGGGTGTACCGTTAAATCAAGCAGTGGTCGCCTCTCAAGTCCACGAGCCAACAGGCAACAAACTCATGATTGAACTCATCGAAACGGCAAGAAGCAAGGGTGATAACTTACTCCTCAAAGAACGTTATCGTGCGATTAAACAAATAGGGCAAGGTGGTTTTGGTAAAACCTTCTTAGCTGTAGATGAAGATAAACCTTCAAAACCATTATGCGTAATTAAACAATTTTATCCTCAAGCTCAAGGTACTGGCACTCTTGCAAAAGCCATAGAATTATTTAATCAAGAAGCGGTGCAGTTAGATTTATTAGGCAAACATCCCCAAATTCCTGAACTACTGGCATATTTTACCCAAGAAGACGAGCAGTATCTTGTACAAGAATTTATCGACGGGCAAAATTTAGCTCAAGAGTTAGCAGATAGAGGTACTTTTAGTGAAACGGAAATCTGGCAATTACTAAATGATTTATTACCAGTATTACAATTTTGTCACGCCAGAAAAGTAATTCACCGCGATATCAAGCCAGAAAATATTATTTTACGTAAAAGCGAAACCCAACGCAAATTAGTATTAGTAGATTTTGGCGCTGCTAAATCTGCCACTAACACCGCCTTAAATAGAACTGGTACAAGTATTGGTAGTCCTGAATATGTTGCACCTGAACAAATGAGAGGTAGGGCTATTTTTGCCAGCGATATTTACAGTTTGGGTGCTACTTGCATTAATTTATTAACTGGGCGATCGCCCTTCGATTCTTATGATATTAATAACGATACTTGGGTTTGGCAGCAATACTTAAAAACTTCTGTTAGTAACAAGTTGAGTCGCATTCTTAACAAGATGCTAGAAAGTATTCCCATTCGACGCTATCAAACAGTAGATGAAGTTCTTAAAGACTTAAATCAACACTCTTGAAGAAGAATTCAGAATTCAGGAGTCAGAATCAAGACGGGAGGCTAAAAGCGTAGCAAGATCCCTGTAAGGGTACGAATAGTTACTATCGACCAGTAATACAGAATTCATTCTAAATTCTGACTCCTGAATTTTATCGATAATTTTTTAAGGCAAAATTTAGTTATTGAAAACGACCCCAATGTTGGAGCCGTTACCTACCATTTCTAGGAACTTTAATTATTATTAGTCATTTGTCCTCAGTCATTTGTCCTTTGTTAAAAACTAATGACTAATGACCAATGACTAATTTCTACCTAACCACTTTTGACCATCTAAGCGCTGAACTAAGCCAAATACCAACAAATCGAGGGTAATTCTGCGCTCATCGATTAAGAATGACTCAAGAGTGCTAGGTTTTTTGCCTTCATTACAGGAAAATCCCTTTTTTCCTTGAATATCTTCTTCGGGGAAATACAGGTTAAACTGACGCCGACCGATTTCCGACCAACTGCCGATAATTTGCCAGCATTCTTCGGCGGATTCAAAGCCAGTGATAGGCACTTTCTGCTTGGCGAAAGACACCTGTAAATCTTGCACACCTTTTTGAGCGATCGCTTTTTGTAAAGCTGGTAAGTAGTCTTGCTCAATGAACTGTACAAAAGGCTTATCTTCAACAGATGGGGCTTTTTCCTTTTTGGCGGCTTTAGCGGCAGCTGGTTTTTCTTCCGTTGCGTCGACGGCGGGTTTTTCGCCTACTGCGGCTGCGGGTTTTTCTCGCTTGGGTGGTTTAGCAGCATTAGGATTATCTTCTGGGTTTGCGGCTTTAGGATCTGGCGCGTTGGCAGTAGGAATATCTGTGGCTTCGGGTGAGTCTGTACTAGGAGCGTGTTCTTCAGCCACACTGGGAGCTTGCTTGTCAACAGTGCTGGGAGCTACTTCTCCCGCTTGATTGTGATTGGTTGGGTCTGCCATTGCTCAGGTCAATCCTTTAATCTAGCTTTGGGAGCGATCGCTCACCTTGATGTATCGGGTATTTTTATTTTGACATACTAGTACCGCAAGGCGAAATTCAAAATTCAAAATTAATACAGTGTAAGCGTTTCATCGATTTTGAATGGGTGGTTTATTTTGACGGTTAGAGAGATGCGATAAATCACCGTCTCTACAAGTTTGGATTTGTGGTTTGAGATATTCAATCCAAAATCTAAAATCTAAAATTCTTCCGCCTCCTTCAAATCCCTTTGAATCCCATACCAGCTTCTACCTGTTGCTGTGCTGGAGTAGAATTCACCTTGCTAGAAGTCTGACGCCAGGTACCAACTTGGCTCAAGAATATACCTACTAAAATCAAGCTACCGCCAATATATTGAGCGAAGTTAGGGGCTTCACCCAAAATTAAATAGGCTGCTAGAATGCCCACAATTGGGCTAAATGAGCTAACTAAGGAAGCCGTAGATACAGTGGAAGTTTTTAAGCCTTTAATCCAAAAAGACTGACCTAGTACCACAATCAACCCGCCATAGAGAAACATCCATTGCCACAAGAACGGTGAGAGAACATCAGCAAAATGATCCCTGCCATAGAGTACTAAGGGACTTCCAAAGAATAAATTATTCCAAGAAAAACAAGAGACAGGTTTTTTCAA
>NZ_JABXKK010000129.1 GCF_017115045.1 Nostoc sp. NMS8
TTATATCTCATGATATTGACAAACTCCTTCACCTTGTGGAATGAAACAGCCCTGCTTGTAAAGGGGGGGAAACAATAAATCCAGTTCCCTCCCCAATACATACGGGGAGGGTTAGGGTGGGGTAATTCGACTTGTGACTAATTAACCCTAATAGAATTAACCAAAATGCTGAATAATTGCGTCGGCAAATTCAGAACATTTTAAAGGTTCAACAGGCGGTTCTAGCAAACGGGCTAAATCGTAAGTGACTTGACTATTTGCGATCGCATCGCTTAAACCTTTCTTAATTAGGTCTGCGGCTTCTTGCCAGCCCAAAAATTCCAGCATCATCACACCAGACAAAATCACTGAACCCGGATTAATCCGATCTAAGCCGGCGTGTTTGGGTGCAGTGCCGTGGGTAGCCTCAAATATGGCACTAGAATCGCCAATATTTGCCCCTGGGCCCATTCCCAATCCCCCAACAATAGCAGCAGCAGCATCAGACAAGTAATCGCCGTTTAAGTTCATTGTCGCCAAAATTGAATACTCATCCGGTCTGGTTTGGATTTGTTGAAAAATACTGTCAGCAATCCGGTCATTCACCAAAACTTTCTCTTTCCATTTGCCCTCGCCGTGGGTTGCCCAAATTGTGTTAAGAACAGTTTCAACTTCCTTGACAACTTGCGCTTTTTTGTCTTCGGTGAGATTGTCAAACCCAGGTTCAATCTGGCGGGCGTTTTCTTCCAAGGAAATATTCGGATTTTTTTCCTTGTTACTCAAAATCCAAGATTCTTGTTCTGTAACAGTTTCTTGGCGAAATTCACTGGTTGCTAATTCATAACCCCAGTCGCGGAAAGCGCCCTCGGTGTACTTCATGATGTTCCCTTTATGCACCAAAGTCACTTGTTGCTTATTTTTGGGCAATAGCAAGGCGTGTTTAATGGCACGTCTGACTAGGCGCTGGGAACCAGTTTTGCTGATGGGTTTGATGCCAATACCAGAATCAAGAGGAATGCGTTTTTTCCCGTGTTCTGGAGTGGCGGGGATCAGTTCTTCGTTAAGAATTTTAATTAAGCGATCGCCGATTTCGCTACCTTGTCGCCACTCAATCCCTAAATAAATATCTTCTGTATTTTCCCGATAAACAATTACATCCAGCTTTTCGGGATTTTTGTGGGGTGAGGGTGTACCTGCATAGTAACGGCAGGGACGCACGCAGGCATACAAATCAAAAATTTGCCGTAATGCCACATTTAAAGAACGAATTCCCCCCCCAATGGGAGTAGTCAAAGGCCCTTTAATAGCTACACCATATTCTTCAATTGCCGTGAGAGTATCTTGAGGTAAATACTGGTATGTGCCGTATAAATCACAAGCTTCGTCTCCAACGTAAACCTTAAACCAGCTAATTTGACGCTGACCCTTATATGCTTTGGCTACAGCAGCATCGAGAACTTTTTGGGTAGCAGGCCAGATGTCTATACCTGTGCCGTCGCCGCGAATAAAGGGGATAATTGGATTGTCCGGTACAATTGGTTCACCATTTTTGAAGGTGATTTTTGCTCCGGCTGCGGGGGGGGTAATCTTTTCGTACATCGTTCACACACTCCTAATCGATACGCTGCTAGTCAAAAAATCCTTATGTGGCAGGCTTGTATATTTTCCTATGTCTTTTGTTTACGAAGCCATAAGGCAAAGATTTCCCCCTATTCCCCTTGTACATTATTTGGGGATTAAGTGTGGGATTTCAGTGAAGCGATCGCAATTTTGTACGATTAAAAATAGTAAACTACTTTTCGCTATCAGTGCTTCACTTTAGAGAAGCCCAATAGCTTACCGCTCTTTCACTGACCGCTAAAACAAGAATGGCATGACAGACCCAATGATTTTATCAGACCCGGCAAATGACATCGACTCCCTCCGACGACCGTTAATCGCTGGGTCTGAAAAAGTCCAACAACAGATAATCCCACAGTTAGCTGAGTTGGGTAATGAAGGATTAGACGTGTTGATGGAATTTTTACTGAAACGACGTGAAAACCCAGCGACTTGGATTGATGGCAAAGCTTACCAAGTCCTCTACAACTCTGATGCACCTCAAGTCAAAGAATTTCTACGCTCCTCTTTTCCTGAGGGAATTGTACCTCTAAAATCAGAGTGCGGGATTAACTACAATTCTTTGCAACAGCTACTTGCTGCTCAAGACTTCCAAGCAGCCGATCGCGTCAGCATCGAAAAAATGTGTGAACTATCAGGGCCAACGGCTGTACAACGAAAATGGTTGTATTTTACTGAGGTAGAAAATACCTCGGCTGTTGACTTGCAAACCATTAACAACCTCTGGTTAGTCCACTCGGAAGGTAAATTTGGTTTTTCAGTGCAGCGAGAAATCTGGTTAAGTTTGGGTAAAAATTGGGAGAATTTCTGGCCGAAAATTGGCTGGAAAGCAGGTAATACCTGGACGCGATACCCTAACGAGTTTACCTGGGATTTAAATGCGCCTAGAGGTCACTTACCCCTTTCTAATCAACTTCGGGGGGTACGAGTTTTTGCTTCTTTACTTTCTCACCCAGCTTGGACAAAGAACTCAGAAAAATAATGATTTTGAGCTTACGTACAAAGACATTATGATCAATCCCACTAACCGAGAATTCTACGTCATCATTGAACGGGATGAAGATGGCTACTATGTTGGAGAAGTTCCTCAGCTAAAAGCCTGTTACAGTCAGGGAGAAACAATTAATGAGTTGATGGCTAATATGAAAGAAGTAATTGAACTTTGTTTAAAGGATGTCTGAGAAGTCAAAAATATCATGCTATAGTCTGCGATCAGAGTATGACTTAAATAGTCTAAGAGTGAGAAAGCTCGGCCTTGAACGAAAGAGCTTCGGTGAAATAACAATTCGTTTAGAGTCTGACGTAGCAGAGGTTTTTCCCAATGCCGATGCGGTCAAAGAGGCTCTAAAATTTCTGATTAGAATTGTGCAGTAAAAAAAGTTTCTACACTTATAAAACAGCCTCATAGTTTCTCAAAGGGGGTGGATAAAAGCTCCTAAATATTGAGTTGAAAATGCCGCAGATTCCAAACTGAAAATATCAAATTAGATAATGGCAAATGTTCGTTTAGAAGATATTAAGCGTAGGTTTAACAATGTCACTGCGATCGAGGACATTTCCTTTGAAATTCCTGATGGCGAATTTTGGGTTTTAGTTGGGCCATCGGGTTGTGGTAAATCTACAATTTTGCGAACGATCGCCGGTTTAGAAACTGCTACATCTGGCAAACTCTTTATTGGCGATCGCTTGGTGAATAATATCCCCGCCAGACAACGGGATGTAGCGATGGTGTTCCAAAACTACGCTCTCTATCCTCACATGAGTGTGGCCCAAAACATCGGCTTTGGCTTGCAAATGCGGAAGGTTGACCGGAAAATCATTCAAGAACGAGTGATGAATGTGGCGCGATCGCTTTCTCTGGATCACCTGCTGGATCGTAAACCCAAACAACTTTCTGGGGGACAGCAACAACGAGTAGCATTAGGGAGAGCGATCGCTCGTGAACCAGAAGTGTTTTTACTTGATGAACCTTTATCTAATTTAGATGCCCAATTACGCGATGATACCAGGGCAGAATTGAAACAGTTACATCAAGAATTAGGCATTACAACTATTTACGTCACTCACGATCAAGTTGAAGCGATGACTTTGGCTGATAAAATTGTCGTACTCAATCGCGGACGGATTCAACAAATCGGCGATCCTCAAACTATTTATACAAATCCTGCTAATCAGATGGTGGCAAGCTTTTTAGGCAGTCCACCAATGAATATTCTGCCTGCAATCTATCAAGATAATGGTTTTGATGTGAGTGGACAGTTATTAACAATTCCAGCAGTTGTGAAAGAAAAATTACAGTTGCGTCAGGGATATAGTTTTGATTTAGGGATTCGTCCAGAGCATATTTTTATTAACGAATCGCCAAAACGCCAAGAAGGAAATGAGAGTCAGCTGATTGTGGAAGTTAAGGTGGTGGAACCTTTGGGAAGGGAAACTTTGATTCGTGCTGGTTTACCTGGTTCGGCGGTGGTATTGAATATTCAGGTGGGTGGGGATGTGCGTCTGCGTCCAGGCGATCGCCTTTCTTTGCAACTAGATTTAAATTACTTGTTTGTGTTTGATTCCAAAACTGGAGACAAAATTTCACCTCAAAAATGACTGTGATTTTCAAGTAACCCAGTTAAATTAGTTAATTATCTTGACTTAGTTGTGGGTTTGAATCCTCTCCTAAGTGATTCTTACCTCTGAATTCTGGCTTCTAAATTCAGAATCAATTTATAAATAGTTTATTAAACTACCAGAAATAATAACCAATTCCCAATTTTTTGTAGCCAGAATCTAAGAAAATAAAAGCTGCAATAGAGATTTAATCGATTCGCTGCAAAAACTTATATGACTATTAATCGACGCCATTTCTTGTTCATATTCACAGTAGGTGCGGGTGCTTTTGCATTAGATGCTTGTGCATTAGCAGAAAAATCTTCTGAGGGTAATACTGCAACTCCCGACGCAACAACAAATACAACACCAAATACAACACCAAATACAACAGGTGCTATCCAACTGCCCCCTTTAGCTTACGCCTACGAAGCACTGGAACCGCATATTGATGCCAAAACGATGCAATTTCACCACGATAAACACCACGCAACGTATGTGAAAAACCTGAATGCAGCCTTAGACAAACACCCAGAACTCAAAGGTAAAACTGTTGAAGAACTATTGCAAAAACTTGACAAAGTACCACAAGATATTCGCAAAACAGTACGTAATAATGGGGGTGGTCATGTCAACCACTCAATGTTCTGGAAAATTATGAAGCCAAAAGGTGGGGGAGAACCAACAGGAGATATTGCCTCTGCTATTAATAAAAACTTTGGCTCTTTTGCAGCTTTCAAAAAACAATTTAACGAAGCTGGTGCTAGTCGTTTTGGTAGTGGTTGGGTTTGGCTAGTGCGTAACAAAAATGGTAAGTTGGAAGTGACAACTACAGCTAATCAAGATAGTCCTTTAAGTGAAGGCAAATATCCTATCCTGGGTAATGACGTATGGGAACACGCCTATTATCTTAATTACCAGAATCGCCGCACCGATTATTTAGATGCTTGGTGGAACGTGGTTAATTGGGATGAGATTAACAAGAGATTTGCAGCCGCAAGTAAATTTGCTTAAACATTGAGATAAGGAGAAAAGCAGTAAGACAGAGAAAAAATAAAAACTTGATCTCCACTCCTGTCCAAATAATTTGTAATTACTAATTACGAATTAGCAAAAAAAATTGTAGGTTGGGGAGCCACTGCGCTGCGCGGGTTCCCCGCGTTGTAGCAAGTGGCGTTGGAGGCTTTGCCAAAGCCAACATCCTGATATATGTTGGGTTGCGCTCTGCTTCACCTAACCTACGTCTAATGCACTATTCTTTTGCTTGCCACGCCACTAAGCATTTTTTCAGAAATTAAACCGGATTCCTATAACTCTGTACCCTTTAGAATTACGAATTACGAATTAGTTAAAGAGGCTTTTGGGTAGGTACACCAATAGCACGGGGAAACTGAATTGGTGTGGTGGCTACCTTACGCAAATAGACACAGTGCCGGATGCTGTGACTTAGGGGTGTTGTAAATTGTTCGATTGATTCAATAACGCCACCCAACTGCTTCACAGCATTCTGCAAAGCAGTTGTTTCATCTTCTGTCCAATTACCGCGATAAATTATGGCTAAACCTCCCTGTTTGAGCAGTGGTAAAGTATATTCTGCACAGACCGAGGCTGCACCGACAGCACGAATCAATGCAATATCGTAAGCTAATCGATGCTGGGGATGATGACCGATTTCTTCAGCCCTACCAACCAGAGTTTTAGCATTACTAAGGGCAAGTTCAGTTAATATATTGTCGAGAAAAGCAATTTTTTTCCGAGTGGAATCGAGAAGAGTAATTGTGCAATTAGGTAGAGTAATTGTTACTGGAATACCTGGAAAACCCGCACCTGTTCCAATATCAATGAGAGTGCGGGGAGCAGGGGAGAAATTTGCTGATAACAGGGGTGCAATTCCTCGCAGAGAGTCCCAGAGATGTTTTTCCCAAAATTCTTGGGGGTCAGTGATGCGAGTTAAATTTAGTTGGCGATTACCTTCTAGGATTAACTCATAAAGCTTTTGAAATTGCGCTTGCTGTTGGACAGTTGGTTGCCAATTGAGAGTTTGCTGCCAGATTTCTGCCATCTCAGGCAATAAGTTTGTCATTAAGTCATTGGTCATTAGTTATGGGGTATGGTTATTTTCCTTTTCCCACTATTCCCCTCTGCTCTTTTCTCACACTGTCGGTAGAGGTTCTTTAGCTTTGGCTTCTAGTGTTTTTGGGTCTACTGATTCTAGTTCACCGTGGTTGAGTGTCCAGCATCGGTCTGCGATCGCTAACAAATCTCCGGCATCATGTGTCACTATTAACAATGTCCAATCTTGTTTCAGTTTCGCTAATAAATTTACCAGTTGCCGACGCATTGACCAATCTAAGCCAGCTGTGGGTTCATCTAATAACAGTAAATTTGGCTGGCGAATCAATTGCACTGCCAAAGCTAAACGTCGTTGCTGTCCACCGCTCAAAGCATGGGGGGCAGCGGAGAGTGATAAATGCTCTAATCCCACTTCACTCAGCGCTTGTCTGACTCGTTCTGACCCTAACTCAGGATGTCCTAAACGCAATTCTTCTAAAATCGAACCGCCGCAAAAGTGCCGCTCTGGAAACTGAAATACCAACCCAGCCAATTGTTGTAGCTGTTCGGCTATCAGTTCTTGTTCCCGCCAGAAGAGCGCGCCGGTTGTGGGTTCGGCTAGTCCCGACAAAATTTCTAGTAAGGTACTTTTACCTGAACCACTCGGGCCAATAATTAGACCTAGCTGCTGGGGTGCTAATTCCAAGTTGATCGATTTGAGAATCGCTGTTGGGCACGCTGTAGGATGATAATTTACATTTCGGAGATAGAGCATTTGTTAAGATTACCAAAAAGTCAGCAAATTACTGATTAACTACACTGAGAGTATCTAGAAAATTCTGGAAAAATTTATAGCGTATTATCTGCCTTAACACTTTAATATCGCAGCAAGAATCATTTACATTTTCTCTATTGTGGCAGACTCACCCTGAAACAGTGCTGAGTAACGTTAGCGGGGCGTTTAACCTGGGCTGAGTAAAAAAGTAAAATTAAACTTAAGCATTTTTTGTATTGTAAGTAACACATACAACTATTTCAACCGCAATTATTCTGAAGGTTAAAATGACTAAAAGGTGTTCTTCTCCTCGATTAATAGTGTCTTCTCAACTCACTACCTTTGTTCAGACTGCTTTTGCAGCTGCGTTCGCCTTTGGCGTTGCCCCTTGGGCAATCACACTTAATTTTTGGGTAAGTCCTTCTTTAGCTGACGATCCCTTTCGCGATCGCGAACCTCATCAAATTGGCAACCTAACAGAAGCAGCTTTTAAAGCGATTTTCCAACAGGGCAACTATCCAGCAGCAGATCGTTATCTGCAACAAGCAATATCCAAAGAGCCAAACGAACCTCTAGCTTATGCCATAAGGGCATCTTTAGCATACGGAAATAAGGATTGGGTTAAACTCGACACCTACAGCCAGAAAACTTTAGAAACTGGACAAAAACTAATTTCTAGCGATCCGTTGCGTGGTAATTTATACACTGCTGTTGGTCATTTTTTAGAGGGTGCAGTAGTTATCACCCGTGAGGGTACAGTCAAGGGTGTACCGCAAGCCTTTAGTCGGTTGCGACAAGTTTATGAATATTTAGACAAAGCCGAGGCAATTTCTGCCAACGATCCAGAACTGAATTTAATCAAGGGTTATATGGATTTATTATTGGCGGTTAATTTGCCTTTTGCTAGCCCAGATCAGGCAATTAGACGCTTAGAACAAAATGCTGCTCCCCAGTATCTAGTAGATCGGGGTGTTGCTCTTGCTTACCGGGATTTAAAAAGGTATCCACAAGCACTAGAGTATGTCAACCGAGCAATTAAAACCACATCCGATAATCCAGAAATTTATTATCTCAAAGCTCAAATCCTGAAAGAATTGGGGCAAAAAGAAAAAAGCCAGCAGATAATCCAGGAAGCGATCGCTAATTTTGACAAAGCATTAACTAAAAAATCCCAACTCCCAGGCGATTTAGTCAAACAAATTGAGAGTGAACGCAAAAATGCTGTTAGCCTTAACAATCCTGGGTAATCAGGCATTGGTTATTCTCTCTCATTTCCCTACTTCCCATTCCCTATACCCTACTTTGATATGCTTATTTGCAGAACATTAATTGAGATATTAGACCAAAATGGAGATTCAGTTTCGCGAAATTAATCCTTTTGATGTGTGGATTTGGCTAAAATTCAGCACAAATCCTTCTGCGCGTGAAAAGCAGTATGTAGAAGAAGTTTTCAATTCCTGGTTTTATCTGGGTAAATTGGGTGCATTTAATGCAGAGAATCTTCAGGTGCAGGACACTGGACTCGATATCAGCTACATGAATTATGATGAACAAGGGTATGACAAAAGCCTATTAGCACTGATGCACAACATCGGTGAGTTTGAATATGAGGGACAGTGGGGGCGTTGTTGGTTTGACTTAGGAACCAGTGATGCGATCGCATTGGATATTTTAATTAACGCTCTCACACAGCTAAGTCAGGAATATGTCACCATTGAAGAATTGTACGTTGGTGGTGAAAATCCCGATTGGCCTATTGAGGATAGCGAAAGTCGTCCTCAGTCTATCTACGATAATTAGTTACAAAAATGAATAAAGCTGGCGAAATTCGGGTAATCGCTTTGGGGCTAATTCGGAATGGCGAATGCATATTTCTTTCTGAAGGCTACGACCCCGTAAAGCAAGAAACATTTTATCGTGCTTTAGGCGGTGGTGTTGATTTTGGCGAAACCAGCCACGCCGCCTTAGAACGGGAGTTTCAAGAGGAAATTCAGGCAGACTTAACGAATATTAAATATCTCGGTTGTATAGAGAACCTGTTTATATTTAATGGCAGGCAAGGTCATGAAATTATTCAGCTTTATGAATGTGACTTTGCTGATTCAAAATTTTATAAACTAGAAAGTTTAGTTTTTTCCGAATCACCACATCATAAACATAGAGCGTTATGGATAGATATATCTCGCTTGAAATCAGGAGAATTCAAATTAGTACCTGAAGTCTTTTTTGAATATTTATAAATCATCTGGAAATCGCACTCAGCAAAACCTTGACGAAACTGAGTGATTATACGTGACTTCACAATTTATCTGGATCTAACTCTTGGGTTTTTCCTGCACAATATTCAGCCATTGCCTCGGTTGCAAGCTTGGCAAGTATATCTGGAGAACGGGCAAAAGCTTCATCCCAACGGCGTTCATCTTCTAGTTCTTCCAAAATTATCACCGCGATGCCTGCGGCGGGCTACGCCTACGCATCTTGTTCATTGGCAGGCAAATTTTTTAGTTTAGCGATCGCTTGTTCAAGTAGCTCTGTCATAGCTGTTAGTTATTACGAAAGTCATACTATAAATTATCTCTGCTTGCACTTAGTTGGGGTTGTTAGGGTGCGAGGGTGCGATCGCTCTCAATTGCAGAACTAGTATTTGAGACAGTTCTACAATAAAAGCAAAGACGTTAAGCTTGAACTAACCTAATGGGTGTACCTGAAACAAACCTAAAGATACCAATGCCTTCACCAAGCCTCTATGAAACTGATTTTTACGCTTGGACACAGGAACAAGCAACTTTACTTCGCAATCAGCAGTGGAGTCAGATTGATCTGCAAAATCTAATTGAGGAGATTCAATCTTTGGGTAAACAGCAACGTCAAGAATTACGAAACCGTCTGAGTGTGTTGATTGGACATTTACTAAAATGGCAATATCAGTCTCAACGCCGTAGCCGTAGCTGGTTAGCAACACTTCGTATTCAACGCTTAGATATTGCTGAACTGCTTGAAGACAATCCTAGCTTAAAGCCCTACTTTGAAGAAGCACTTCGCAAAGCCTACCTTAAAGGTGTCGAATTAGCTGTTGGAGAAACAGATTTGCCCAAGCGGACTTTTCCGGTAGAGTGTCCTTACAGTTTGTCAGAGATTGTGGACTATGATTTCTACCCCGGTGAACCAAGCAAGTTAGTGGATGAATCAGAGCAGTAATTTGAAATTAAAGTAAATCTTCTTCAGATAGCTGGGCTATTTTCATCAACGCTTTCAAGGTTCCAACTTTCAAATCTTGATTGCGGTGAACAGGAATTGACAGGATTTTTTCTAATTCGGGGTTTTCATAAATATGATAACTGCCAGTAATTCTTTGCAAAACCCAACCTTTTTGCTCCACAATCTTACAAAGTTGCTTACCAGAAATCGATTTCATACAGCAATTTCAACAACTTGATCTGTTGACGCAATTGCATTACGACTGTTGGCAACTTCAAGCCAACCTTCAATAGCATCCTTTAAGTTAGCCATCACCTCTTCTATGGTGTCTCCTTCGGTAATACAACCAGGAAGCGCGGGGACCTCTGCCCAATAGCCGCCTTCTTCTGCTGGATGAATGATTGCTCTAATTTTCATAAACTTGTTGAGCTAGTTTGTAAGAATATGCTAACAACCAGAAATGTTTGCTCTTAACTGTAGCTACTCAAATTAATGTTGCTACAGTTCAAACAACAGCTGCTTCTGCGATCGCTCTCAATAGCCGAAGTAGTAGAGTTTGAGCAGCAAGTGTTGGATTTCCTGGTGTCAATCTAACCTCTTGTTACACAATTTGATAATAACTAATTATACTTTCTGTCTCATCTTGTGGGTCTGCAAGCCAGATTTGATCTACACTAGATGGAATAGTTGCATTTTCGATTATTTCTACAATTACTTCTGGTGAAGGGATGGACAAAATATCACCACATATTTCTATCACTAAAATTTTTAAACAATTGGCATAATCCCTAAATTTAATATCTGTGTTAGATAAATGTTTAGCTAATTCCTTGGCTATCTCCTCTTCGGCTTCCGGTAATTTATCAAATTGATACGACAATGATTTTGCTGAACTAGATAACCTTAGCCCTGATTTGTAAGATTCGTCATCACGTTCATTTTCTGGAACCCGGCGAAAACCCCAAGGAATAGGCTCTGCTGAGGAGATTTGATTAGAGACATGAAACTCCTCAATATGCTGTAATACATGAGCTACTATCTGATTCGATATTGAAGGGAATTTTTGTTTCTTATTTTGATACAGTACATTTTCGTTGATGCCAATTTCATATACATCTTGAGGTAAAATAGGTTTTAAATCACGATTATAAGAATCATAAAAATCTTTAAAAAAATAGTGGAAATGCCGATGTTTCTCATAATATTTGGGTGGATAAACTATCTTTTTACATTCAATTACCATCGGCTTATCACCCGGAGCTTCTAATAGTACCTCTGGCTGTTTGGTTTGCTGTTTGCCGCCTTTTTCAGAAATATCGAGAAACTTGGAAAGACTGTAGTCTTTGCCAAAAGCTTCATTAAACTGAATTGCAAAATCTTTTAAGCCTTTTCTCCATTCACATTTATCATCCCAAAGACAGGGGAAGGATACCATAGTTTTTTTAAGTACATTGTTTTTTAATGATAAGCAACGAGTTCGGCTCCCGTCCTCGGTGGGTTTGCTAAAACCTGTCTCACAGAAAGAATCCGAAGAATGTATTCAGAAAGAGGAAGATTTAACCGAGAAGCTTCAGTAAAAAGCTGGTTTTCTAGCTCTGGTGGCAAATCAAGATTAATACTCACTCTGGTTATCCTCTGTAGGTTTGGTTCTAAATTGATAGAAACTTGAGCAAAATTTATCAAACACTAGCTGCCTCTGGAATCGCACCTTGCATTCTCCCGAAAGCATCAATCAAATTCTGCAATTGTTGATCTGCTTTAAAAACTCCTAACCCGCGTACTGTCACTTTCCCTGGAGAATACACAAAGCGGGTTTTGAGATTGTCTGGTAAATTCGCCGCTAACAAATTCCAAGCAGGTTCCTCCATCGGCGTTTCTAAAACGACGTGTTGCTTTTGTTCTGGTTTAATCCGGCTAAATCCGAGTTTTTTCGCTAGCTGTTTGAGTTCCATGACTCGCAAAAGTTGATTTGCAGGGATGGGTAAAGTACCATAGCGATCGCTCCACTCTGCTGCAATCTGTTTTAATTCTGATTTAGATTTAGCTGTAGCCACCGCTCGGTAAGCACTCATCTTTTGATCCAAATCGGTGATGTAATCTGCTGGAATAAACGCCGTCAGGTTGAGATCAATCTGAGTATCCTCCACTTTCGGAATTTCTTGTCCTCGGATTTCCCGAATTGCTTCTTCTAGCATTTCCATGTATAAATCAAAACCGATGGCATCCATTTGACCGGATTGTTCTGCACCTAGCAAGTTACCCACGCCTCTGATTTCCATGTCGCGCATCGCTAACTGATACCCAGAACCTAGCTGAGTAAATTCTTGAATTGCTCGTAATCTTTGCCGTGCTGCATCAGATAATGCCCGTTGCTTTGGATAAAATAACCAAGCATGAGCTTGAATACCTGCACGTCCCACACGACCGCGTAATTGATACAACTGTGCCAATCCAAAGCGGTGAGCATCTTCAATCAAAATCGTGTTGACTCGCGGAATATCTAAGCCAGATTCAATAATTGTCGTACAAACGAGGATATCTGCATCGCCATTACTGAAAGTGAGCATGGTTGATTCTAACTCGCTTTCATCCATTTGACCGTGGGCGATCGCAAACCTAGCTCCCGGTATTACTTCTCGCAAATTGGCTGTTGTCTCTTCAATTCCGTCTACTCGTGGAACTACATAAAATACTTGTCCCCCTCTGTCTAATTCTTGACGAATTGCTGTGCGGATGCTTTCGGAATTAATCGGTGACAAATGGGTTTTAATCGGTCGTCTAGTTGGGGGCGGTGTGGTAATCAAACTCATTTCCCGAATTCCCGACAAGGACATATACAAAGTTCGGGGAATGGGAGTAGCTGAGAGTGTAAGCACGTCCACCTGAGTTTTCAAGCTTTTAATTTTCTCTTTCTGGTTTACCCCAAACCTCTGTTCTTCATCTACTACCAACAGTCCTAAATCGCGGAATGACACGCCTTTACCTAAAAGTTGATGTGTACCAACTACTACATCTAATTCACCCGTTGCCAATCGCTTTTGAATATCGCGGCGTTCTTCAGCCGAACGAAAACGGTTGAGCAAACCGACATTTACCGGGTAGGGAGCAAAACGTTCTTTGAGTGTATGGTAATGCTGCTGTGTTAAAATTGTCGTTGGCGCAAGGAGTGCCACTTGTTTACCGGCGGTGACTGCTTTAAAAACAGCACGAATCGCCACTTCCGTCTTCCCAAAACCGACATCGCCACAAACTAAGCGATCCATTGGGCGATCGCTTTCCATGTCGCGTTTTACATCTTGAACAGCTTTAAGCTGATCCGTCGTGGGTTGGTAGGGAAAAGAATCTTCCAATTCCTCCTGCCAAGGCATATCACCCGGAAAGCTAAAACCTTGTTGTTGCGATCGCGCTGCATACAGTTTCAACAAGTCCACCGCCAATTTTCTAATCGCTTTGCGGACTTTATTCTTGGTATTTTCCCAAGCTTTACCGGTCATCCGATTGAGTTCCGGTGCTTTATCACCTGCGGCGCGGAACCGGGATAAAGCACCTACTTGATCGGCTGCGACTCTTAATAACCCATCAGCATACTGCACCACCAAATAATCACGGGTTTCATTATTAATCGTCAAACTTTCCAGCTTGACAAATTTACCAACACCATGATTTCTGTGAACCACATAATCGCCTGGACGCAGCTTATTGGGATCGACTTGCTTAGAAGTAGCTTTGTGGCGCTTGCGGATATAGCCGGGAGTCGCTAAGGAATGCTGCCCAAAAAATTCCCGATCTGTCACGATTACCAATCGGTACGTAGGCAGGATAAAACCTTCTAGTTCCGCAAGACCAGAATATTTTAAGGCTATGGGAATATGGTTAATTTGCAGCTTATCTATCGCTTGGTAGTCGCGGGGATTGGGGATAAATTGAGCCGGACAATCATGTTCTTGCAAGAGCGAGACAGAACGGGAAGGTTGAGCAGAAAGCAGCCAGATCGAGAAATTGCGATCGCGTTCTTGGCGGATGGTTTCAGCTAGTTTAGCAAACTGGTGTGGCGTGGCTGGAACAGGACGGCAGGCAAGATTGATCCCACTATTTTCCTCCGACAGTTCCGATAAATATAATGTTTTAAACTTGGCAACATCAGCCAAACACTCATCAAACGAACGGTGGATTTTCGGCAATGTTAGGGGAGTAGATTCTTCCCCATGCCCAATACTCCATTGTTCTTCCGCATTTTCTACCCAGCGATCGCTATGAGCATGACACTGTTCTGGCTCATCAATGGCAATCAAGGTATTTTCTGCTAAGTAGTTTAGCAGAGATGCTGGTTGCTCGAACGCTAACCCCAAAAAGCGACGACTACCTTCAATCAGCGATGAGTGCTGAGTGTTGGGTGCTGAGTTAAATTCTGACTCAGCACTCAGCACTCGAAACTCAACACTATTCTTCAGTGCTGCCATCACCACAGGAGTAAAGCTAGTGGGGGTAAGAATTATCTGGTCAACTTTGTCGAGGGCAGAACGTTGGGTTGCTGGGTCAAATTCCCGCATTTGCTCGATTTCATCACCAAACCATTCCAACCTGACTGGAAACTCAGAGGAAACTGGGTACACATCAACAATATCGCCCCGTCGGCTCCACTGTCCTTCTGTTTCTACCAAAGGAACTCGTTCGTACCCCAAAATAGTTATTTTCTCACTGAAGGCATTCAGGTCTAATTCCATCCCTTTTTTCAGGGTAAGACAGAATTGTTGAAAAGCTTCTGGCGGAGGTAAATGAGGTTGCAGCGCCCCTTGAGTAGCCACAATCGCTAAAGGTCGCTTCGCTCCGGGATTGGGGATTGGGAATTGCGGATTGGGAACAGACAAGGGAGTAACTTTTTCAATAATTCCCTCTTGTCCTCCTTGTCCCCCCAGTCCCCAGTCCCCAGTCCCTAGTCCCCTATCCCTCATGCCCAAATCTGCCAATACCTGCATTTGCCCCCAACTCATCTCAGTTTCCGGGTCAAAAGGTTCGTAGGGAGAAGCCTCGGAGGTGGGGTAAAAATGTACTGTTTGCCATCCCATTGCCTCCAATTGTGCGTAAACGCGTCCAGCTTCTTCCAGAGTGGCGCAAACCACGAATAAATCCTTGCCCTGAGCCTGTGCTAATGCCGAAGCTACTAGAGCCTTGGGTAGTCGGGGAATACCATTTAACCGCAATTCTTGTTGTCGATTCAGTTTAGAAATAAATTCAGTAGTGAGCGACGATCGGCCTAAGGCACGCACAATAGAAGAAAATGACATAAGTACTACTAGCGATGGGAGTCTTTGTGGGTCAGCAAATTTTGAGGCAGTTTATGTCAACCATTTTAAAAGTGTTAACAGCTTTGTTATCCCTTCGGTGGAAGAATAATGCACGGCGACTAATAAACTTAAGAACTATAACTATTACTTTGTGTATAGTCAAAGCATTTATCGAAGCACCTTTAATACTAGATACTAGGGATTGAGCTACGTTCGCTCTGATAAACCGCAATTTTAAACATGTCCTCCATAACTTTTGAAATTTTAATCATTTTGGTGCTAATTATTGCCAATGGCGTGTTTTCTATGTCTGAGATGGCGATCGTCTCGGCACGGAAAGTTAGGCTACAGCAGCTTGCCAATCAAGGAGATATCAAGGCAAAGGCAGCATTGAAACTAGCTGAGTCTCCAAATCATTTCCTGTCAACCGTTCAAGTGGGTATTTCCCTGATCGGTATTCTGACTGGTGCTTTCGGAGGAGCAACAATTGCTGCTCGACTGGCAATCTATGTGCGGCTTGTCCCCTTGTTAGCACCTTATAGTGAACCGATATCCTTTGGAATAGTGGTTTTGCTCATTACCTATTTCTCACTCATTGTTGGCGAATTGGTACCGAAGCGTCTGGCGTTAAATAACCCAGAAAGGATTGCCTCGATTGTAGCGATTCCGATGCAAGCTTTGGCGGCGATCGGTTCTCCTGTAGTCTTTCTATTAAGTGCTTCTACAGATTTGATCCTGCGATTACTGGGAATTACAGCTTCTACCGAGCCGCAAGTCACCGAAGAAGAAATTAAAATTTTAATTGAGCAAGGGACTGAGGCGGGAACTTTTGAGGAAGCTGAACAGGATATGGTAGAGCGAGTCTTTCGTTTAGGCGATCGCGCTGTCAGCTATTTAATGACACCCCGTCCCGATATTGTTTGGCTAGATTTAGATGACTCTGCCGAAGAAAATCGCCAAAAAATGGTTGATAGTGCCTATTCTCGGTATCCAGTTTGTCAGGGAGGACTTGACAATGTGCTGGGTGTTATCCCTGTCACCGATTTATTAGCCAGAAGTTTCCGAGGGGAACCTCTAGACTTGACAATCGGATTGCGACAGCCTGTATTTGTGCCAGAAAGCACTCGTGGCTTGAAAGTTTTAGAATTGTTTAAGCAAACCATCACTCACATGGCGCTAGTAGTTGATGAATACGGCGTGATTCAAGGATTAGTCACTCTCAATGACATCATGAGCGAAATCGTCGGTGATGTTCCTTCCACAGATGGACAGGATCAACCACAAGCTGTCCAACGCGAAGATGGTTCCTGGCTTTTGGATGGGATGTTGCCTGTAGAGGAGTTTTTGGAACTTTTCGGTATGGAAGAGTGGGAATCTGAGGAACGCGGCAGTTATCAAACCTTAGGTGGTTTTGTGATCACCCATTTAGGTCGTATTCCTGCCGCAGCAGACCATTTTGAATGGCAAAGTATGCGAATTGAAGTGATGGATATGGATGGTAATCGCGTTGATAAGGTGCTAGTCGTACCTAAGGCAGGTAAATCAGCAGATACGAAAAAATCTGATTAGGATTGGGGATTTGGCATTGGGGATTGGGCATTGGGCATTGATAATTATTGTTTACTATTTCCCATAGGCCATAATAACCAATGACCTATTTATGCAATTTATCAAGTGCGAGATAGACGTTTAACCGCTTCACCCGCCAACAACTGATGAGCTTGTTCTAGAAGTTGGGGGATTTTGTCGGCGTGAGGATTGCGGGCGATCGATTGCCGTAAGTCTAATTCGTCTAGCCGATCGGCTTTGTTGCCGGGGAACCAGTGACCGCCATTACCAAGCAGGTTATAACGCATTTTAGCGTACTCTACCAGATCGTAGGCGATCGCTAAATTCCGCAGCCACAAAATCACCCGAATATTTACCTCACCAGGGGTTTGGTCAAAGGTTGGTAGATTTGTTTCCCAGAATTTTACCCAATCTTCTCCCAAAGTCGCGATCGCTTCTGATTCCAACCTTGCTAAAATTGGTGGCAAAATTTCTGATGCCCGATCGATTAATTCTAAAGTCTTCAGGTGTTCATCAAAATCTTGTGGTTTTGCTGCTCCTATGCTTAGGGTATGTACATCTTGATGACTCAAACAAAATAAATCATTAAACACCATCGGACTCAACGGGGCGCAAAGATTTACTAATTTTTGTGGGGGTTCATACAACAAACCGCCTTTATTAGATGGGCTAATAATAAACACCCCCATATCGTGGCGTTTAGCTGCTTCAATTGCTGCCCAATTCCATTGATTAATGTAGTACCAGTGCAGATTCACATAATCAAATTGATTGGTATTAATTGTTTGCACAATTAACTCTGTTGAACCATGTGTGGAAAAGCCAATAAATCTAACTTTTCCCTCTGCTTGCAACTGCTGCGCTACTTCCAAACAGCCACCGGGACGGATGCTGTCATCTAACGACTCAGGATGATTGATACCGTGCAACCCTAAAAGGTCAACATAATCTAGTTGGAGATTTCGCAATGATTGTTCAAATGTCTCACGGAATTCTTTCGCATCTGCCTTTGGGCTGATTTTGGTCTGAACAATCAATTTTTCGCGGGGAAACTTGGGTAATATTCTCCCCAATTGCATTTCAGAAGTGCCATAACCACGGGCAGTTTCAATATGATTAATTCCAACCTCAACCGCCCTTTTAATCGTCGCTTCTAGATTCGCCTGGTTATCAGCAGGAATTTCATGATTGGGAACATCCTCCCATTTGAACTGATATCTCATGCCACCGCAGGAAAACACTGGCATCTGTAATTCGGTGCGTCCAAATCGTCTATATAACATGAGTGGATTGTGAATTGTTTAGCTACTTAAAATTTGAAAACGACAGTCATTCGAGTTTTCAGTGCCACAATCATTTCCTCTGTTCAATTTGTGACACTAGCAAGATTCATCCCATTATTAAATCGGTCAAGCCTTTTGCTTATTAGAGTGTAACCAGTATTCCAGTTCCAGAGAGTAATTATCTCACCCAATAGCACAATATCAGATAAGCTTTTTCCCCCCTGTATCCCCTACCTGCCTCAACGGATAAATTTCTTAACCCAAGCGTATTGCCCTATAGCAATTTTATCTGATTTATAAAAATTGCAAGGCTGGGATGCTCGACTTCTCTAAAAAGTTGAGCATCCCAGCAGTTTTGAGTTGTGAGGAGGTGGCAGGTTGTCAGATACCCTTCTTAATTCTTTAGGGACTGCGCCTGGGTTAAGCAATTTTTCAATATTTCGGCTAACACTTGTACGTTGGGTTCATTAAGTAGGTCAAAATGAGATCCAGGGACGTAATGGATATCTAATCCTCCAGCCACCAGTTCGCCCCAGCCAAATTGTGGATCGTATCGTGTACCTATCGCTTCGTCCCGATTTTCATCTTCTGTCCGCAAAAGGATAGCTTGACCAGCATAAGGTGAAAATATATATTCACTGCCCGCTTGCATATTAGCATCTACGCTTTTTAAATGCTTGTCAGTTTCAGGTAAATTAAGTACCTCTTCCAAGTAACGGTTATATGTATTTTGGAGATGCTGTTTACGCCAATAGCTCCATCTCACAATTTTTTGCCAAAGATAGATAGGCCCTTGTTTAACTATATTATTTAAATGCAAAAAGACTCGTTTGAAAAATGGCGATCGCCAGCTATAACCTAAACGACAACTATCAAACAGAACCAGAATGCCAACTTGCTCGCCTTGCTTTTGGAGTTGTTGAGCCATCTCGAAGGCAACTACACCTCCAAAAGAGTAACCTCCCAGAAAATAAGGGCCATTGGGCTGAAGAGTCTTGATTTCTTGAATATAGTGAGTTGCCATGTCTTCAACTCGCGTATGGAAAGGCTGTTTTCCATCTAGCCCTTGTGGCTGTAGTCCGTAAAATGGTTGCTCTGAACCCAGATGCAGTGCCAGTTCACGGAAACACAAGACTTCCCCACCCAGCCCGTGAATACAGTAAAAAGGTGGCTGGGAACCGTTGGGTTGAATTTCTACCAAGGATGACCAGTTAGATTTTGATTTGTCTAAGGTATTTACTATAGCCTTGTTTGTTACTGCTATTTCTTCTTTGGAGATTATTTTGGCTAGAGCCTCTACAGTACTTGATTGGAACAGAATGGCAAGAGGCAGATTTTTACTAAACGTCTTCTCAATTTGCCAAAACAGTTTTACTGCTAGTATGGAATGTCCTCCAAGCTCAAAGAAGTTATCTTTGACACCGATAGGCTGGACATCTAAAATTTGTTCCCAAATTTTGGTTAGTTGCAATTCTAATTCATCACGGGGCGCAACGTAGGTGTTTTCAGAATCAAGCCTTGTTGAGTCTGGTGCTGGTAAAGCGCTGCGGTCGATTTTGCCGTTGGGGGTTAGGGGTAAGGTTTCTAGTAAAACGAAAGCACTAGGCACCATATATTCTGGTAGTTGCTCTTTGAGGAAATGGCGCAGTTCGTCTATATTTGGTGTTTGTTCTGGGTGAGGAACGATGTAGGCGACTAGTCGCTGGTTTTCGGGATGATCGACTCTCGCTGTTACGACGGTTTGCTGTATGTTAGGGTGCTGTGCCAGCAAGGCTTCGATTTCTCCAAGTTCGATACGAAAACCACGAATTTTTACCTGATGATCGATTCTACCGATGTATTCAATATTGCCATCGGAAAGGTAACGGGCTAAGTCTCCAGTTTTGTAAAGTTTTTCACCTTCGTTAAAGGGATGGGAAATAAATCGCTCGGCTGTTAAGTCTGGACGGTTCAGATAGCCTTTGGCAACTCCAATACCACCAATATAAAGTTCGCCGATCGCACCCAATGGAACTGGTTGAAGATGGGAGTCGAGGATATAAAGTTGAGTGTTGGCGATCGCTCTGCCAATCGGTACACTTTTTAAATTACTCTCTCTTTGACACTGCCAAAATGTGACATCAATTGCTGCTTCGGTAGGGCCATAGAGGTTATGTAGTTCACATCCCATCGGCTCAAAAAACCGCTCCTGGAGGTCAATGGGTAAAGCTTCTCCACTACAAAACACCCGTTTTAGAGATTTGCAACCTTCTAGACCTTTGGTTTCTAGAAATATCTGCAACATGGAGGGTACAAAGTGCAGTGTTGTAATTTCCTCTTGGGCGATGGTGTTGATTAAGTAAGCTGCATCTCGCTGTCCACCAGGTTTAGCCATCACTAAACGCGCCCCTGTCAATAGGGGCCAGAAAAACTCCCAAACTGAAACGTCAAAACTAAAAGGCGTTTTTTGCAGAACGTGATCGCTTCCAGTTAGCTTGTAAGCGTCTTGCATCCATATTAAGCGATTGCAAATTCCCCGATGGGTGTTCATCGCGCCCTTGGGTTTGCCAGTAGAACCAGAGGTGTAAATTACATAAGCTAAATCTAGAGGCTGAACGCTGGAATTGGGATTGCAATTACTTTGTTGTGAGATTGTTTCCCAATCGGTATCCAGACAAACTTTCTGGCTACTTGTAGGCAGACGCTCGACTAAATCTCTTTGGGTTAACAGCACCGCAGGTTGACAATCGCCTAGCATATATGCTAAACGCTCTTGAGGATATTCGGGATCGAGAGGTACATAAGCGCCGCCAGCTTTAAGAATCCCTAACAGTCCGACAACCATTTCTAAGGAACGCTCAACACAAATGGCTACTAATACATTTGGCTGGACTCCACAAGTTTGCAAGTAGTGTGCTAATTGGTTGGCACGACTATTTAGTTCACTGTAAGTAAGGTGCTTATCTGCAAATTTTACAGCGATCACATCTGGTGTTTTCTCTACCTGCGCTTCTAATAACTGGTGCAGACATTCAGATAAATCGTAGTCAGTTTGGGTATCATTCCACTCTATTAGTAGCTGATGCTGTTCGGCTGCTGTTAACAGAGGCAAATCGGCAATATGCTGTTCTGTGTTGGCGACGATGCCTTCAAGTAAAGTTTGGAAATGCCCTACCATTCTAGCGATCGTTGTCGCATCAAATAAATCTGTGTTGTACTCAATTCCACCTTTGATACCCTCTGAAGTTTCTTCTAAATCGAGGGTAAGCTCAAACTTGGCTGCACCGCTATGGATTTCTAGTGGGGTAATGTTCAATCCCGGAAGTTCCCAAAGTTCCCTTGGGGTATTGTGGAAGGCAAACATTACCTGAAATAACGGTGAATGGCTCAGATTTCGTTCTGGCTGTAGTGCTTCTACTAGCTTCTCGAAGGGTAGGTGTTGGTGGGAGTATGCTCCTAATGTTACTTCTCGAACTTGACTAAGTAACTGCCGGAAACTTGGGTTGCCGGAAAGGTTAGTGCGTATGGCTAGGGTATTGACAAAGAACCCAATCAACCCTTCGGTTTCAACTTGGTTGCGGCCAGCAATGGGAGAACCGATGAGAATATCTTCTTGCCCAGTGTAACGATGCAGTGTTGTCCCAAAAGCCGCCAGCAATGTCATAAATAAAGTGACGCCCTCCCGACGAGAGAGTTCTTTGAGCGCTGCACTCAAGGACTGGGGTAAAATCAGGGATTGCACTGCTCCCTGGTAAGTTTGGATTGGGGGTCGTGGTCGGTCGGTTGGTAATTCTAATACAGTTTTGGCATCTGCTAACTGGGTTTTCCAGTAGTTGATTTGGTCTGAGAGTATTTCACCCGATAGCCATTGGTGTTGCCAAACAGCAAAATCAGCATACTGAATAGGCAATTTTACCAGGGGCGAAGGCTTACCGCTCAAAAAGGCTTGATAAATGGCTGCTAACTGCTGCCAAAGAATACCTATTGACCAGCCATCTGACGCAATGTGGTGCATGACCAACAAAAGTATATGCTCCTCTTGGTCTATTTGGAGCAAGGTAGCTCGCAGCATCAAGTCGGTTTCTAAGTCGAAGGGGCGTTGCGCCTCTTGCTTAAGGAAATATTCTACTTGCTCTTGTGTTACCTTAATTACCTTCAGTTCCACTGACCGAGGCGTGCGAATTACTTGTATGGGGCTACCATCAAGTGATGTAATAAAGTTGGTTCGTAGTGCCTCGTGATGCATAGCGATCGCATCTAGTGACTGTTGCAATACTCCCGTATTTAAGTTACCCTTTAACCTCTGTGCATTGGAAACGATATATGCGCGGCTGTTGGGTTGCAACTGTTGCAAAAACCACACTCGCTGCTGGGCAAAGGATAAAGGGGCTGAGTCTCGGTTGGCTATTTGGGGAATAGTCTGATTTTGAAGATTATTTTTTTGAGTCTGGTTTTGGGCAATTGCTTCAGCTAAAGTAGCGATCGTTGGATTTTCAAATAAGAGTTGCAACGGTATTTCTACTTGAAAGGCTTGGCGAACCCTAGACATCACTTGAGTGGCCAGCAGTGAATGACCTCCCAATTCAAAAAAATTGTCGTATATGCCTACTTGTTCCCGACGCAAAACTTTCGCCCAGATGGTAGCTAAGACTTCTTCTGTGGAATTCTGAGGTGGAACAAAGTTAGTTGACAGCCTAATATCAGATGTATCCGGCGCAGGCAAGGCGCGGCGGTCTATTTTACCGTTAGGATTTAGTGGTAGGGTGTCCAAAAATACAAAGAAACTAGGTACCATATATTCAGGTAGCTGTCCTTGCAAAAAGCGCCGCAATTCTACCTGACTAGGGATTTGCTCTGGACTGGCAACAATATATGCCACAAGTTGCTTATCCCCAGTCACATCCTCTCTAGCTATAACTAAAGTCTGCGTTAGTGCCGGATGTTGACCTAATACGGTTTCAATTTCTCCTAATTCAATTCGGAAGCCACGTATTTTCACTTGGTGGTCAATGCGACCAAGAAACTCGATATTACCATCGCTCAAATAACGTGCCAAATCCCCAGTTTTGTAGAGGCGTGCCCCAGGTTCAGAGCTAAAAGGGTCGAAAATGAATTTATCTATGGTTAATTCTGAACGGTTGAGATAGCCTCGCGCTAAACCAATACCGCCAATATGCAGTTCGCCTGATTCACCAACAGCTACAGGTTGTAAGTTTTCATTGAGGATGTGAATCTCTGCATTCGTAATGGGGCGACCAATGGGAGCAATTGCATAATCAGTTCCGCGCTGGCAAGTCCAGAAAGTGGTATCAATAGAAGCTTCTGTCGGGCCGTAACAATTATGCAGAACATTGTCCAAATTCAGTTGGGCGAAAAAGCGTTCTAGGAGTTCGCCAGGTAAAGCTTCACCACCACAAATGATATGTCTGAGGAATCGGCAATTCTCAATTCCCTTCTCTTCTAATAAGACACGCAGTATAGAGGGTACTAAGGCCAGGACGGTAATTTGCTGCTCAGTAATGACTTTTACAATGTAGGCAGTGTCTTGATGTCCAGCAGGGCGAGCCATGAACAATTGCCCTCCAAAGCACAATGGCCAAAATATCTGCCACACGGAGGGGTCGAAACTAAAAGAAATAGTTAATAAAACTTTGTCTGCTTGAGTTAATCCAAAGGTTGTTTGCTTCCAGTGGAGTTGATTGCAGATACCACGGTGAGGAATCATTACACCCTTGGGCTGTCCTGTAGAGCCAGATGTGTAAATGACGTAGATGAGATTATCAGCCGTCGTCTCATTGACAGGATTTTCTTGACTGTTTTGGATATTCCCTTGCCAGTTTGAGTCTAGACAAACTATTTGCGCCTGATGCGGTGGTAGATTATTGAGAAATTTTTCTTGGGTTAACAACACTGGTGTCTGCGTGTCTTCCAAGATAAAGGCTAAACGTTCTGAGGGATAGGCTGGGTCTAAAGGTACATAAGCGCCTCCAGCTTTGAGAATACCCAGTAGACCTACGATCATCTCCAAGGAGCGCTCCACGCAAATGCCTACAAGTACTTCAGGGCCAACGCCTAAAGCACGCAAGTGGTGCGCTAGTTGGTTTGCCCGTTGATTTAATTGCCGATAAGTAAGTTGTGTATTTTCACATACTACAGCAATTGCTTGGGGCGATCGCTCTACCTGCATCTCAAACATTTGGTGGATGCAGAGATCCTGACGATGAGTTACTTGGGTATCATTCCATTCTTTGAAGACTTGAGTGCCGATGATGTTAGTTTTTGTTAAGGTATTTAACGGAATATTTTGCTTATAATCTGAAATCTGGTTATTTATCTGCATTTTCTATATATCAACTCCATCAGGAAATGGCATTTTTTATTTAATTTATTATTTATTATATATTTGGGCTTATAGAAAGTTATATTTAGCTCGGCAAATTAACATCCTCAAAGAGCAAGTTTTATTTATATAAACAAAACATAACTAACCTTAAAACGTTATGCTACCAACAGTTTGACTTCCACCAAGAACAAAGATTATGAGTTGCGATACCCAGGTTAATAAATATACATCCTCAAATAAAATCCCTAATTTTGCATTATCACATTGTTGACTTACAGCCAGAAAACAGCAATTTCCTACAGCTTTATACTTAAGCTAACAAGTTTTTCTCATTATTTTCATTAATTTAAATAGGTATACAACCAACAAGACTCTATCCTTTTCTACGAAAAATTGCTGAAGAAAAAATTAATTATTACCAAATCTTCATTGTGTTTGTTCCTATGTAAAAGTTATATAAAGTCATGATTATAATTTTGCTTAAGCAATTAAGTAAGTAGCCAATAGGTATAATAGACTGGAGACACCAAAAAACATAACATAGCTACTGGCATCGGGGATTAGATATCAGTGATTTTTTAGTTAGCACCCAGCAACAAGTCCTTTCTTAAAGCAAATCTAAAATTTAATCTAGGGACAAAAAAATCTATCAAAAACGACTCTCTCTCAGGATGTAAAATGACTACAAGGCATATATGACAACGCTCATAGATATCATAGATCAATTATTAATTAGAATTTTTTTCAATAATTTGTTACCAATTATTTAGATATCCTCATGAAGATAACCCAAATTCAACGACAATGTTCACATTATGTAAATTTTTGCAACAAAAATCAAAATTTTGATCCATTTTGTTGTATGTTGTCGATGTAAGTTTTGTAAATCAGTAATTATGCGTAAGCAAACAAGAAAATTTCTAAGCAAAACCGAATTAGTCTAGCTAAACATGCTACAGTGATTTGTAAAGAGATATGAATGAGTATCTCTAATAGAAAAATTAATCTGCAATAAAAGTCTAGTAAGCAAGTCTAACTATTTATTACACGCCTTAAAAATTCTAATTAATATTTCTACCTGACTTGTTTGATTACTAAGTTAATGTCGGGAGTTTTATTTAACTATAAGTTAATTCAACAATAAGTTCTTTTCTTGGCATCAAAGCTCAATATTTACGGGCTAAACTAGGCGCTAATTATCAAAAAAAGTTAAGCATTCGGGTAGTAGCTAAAAGAAGAAAGACCAACCCTAGAATACGCTTTTGATCAAAAAATTAAAGTTACTCTGAAGAAAATCGTTAATTGTAAACTATAAATGACAGGCTTCTTTGAGAGAAAAATGCGAGATACCCCACTTGTATATATAGGTTTCCATCAAATTTTAACTTTTAACTACACCAAGTTTTATTAACTATGAGTAATCAAAGCATTGCAACAAATAAATTGAGTGAAGTACCTTTAGATTTACGCGCATCTGCATTTGTAACGGTACGTAAAGGTTCATGGTGGTTGAGATTAACAACATTATTTTTGGTAGACTATGCTCTTTTATCATTAGCTTGGATTTTAGCTGGATATCAATATTATGAGCATTTGACTTGGTATATACCTAGTCATTATTTACCAATCTTAATAACTATTGGGATTCAAATAGCCTCATTAGCTGTCCAAGGTATTTATCGAGAAGGTCAAAAACGCTATGACTACTTGAATATTATCAAATCGCTAACTTTTGCTCATGGATTAATACTCCTTGTTTGTTTTTTGTATAAACCAGTTGTTGATATTACACAACCAAGATTAATATTATTATCTTGGTTGCTAAGTATACTATTTATTTGTACTGGTAGATATAGTGTAAATCTTACTCTTGAATATCTCCGCAAGCAGAAAAAAATAGTTCGTTCTTCTGTATTTATTATTTGTGATTCTCAAGATCGTGAGCAGATTGCTAGCTTTATCAAAAAGGAGAAACATTACATAATATCTGGAACTGCGAATGCTAATTCATTAGACAGATATCAACGTCAAAAAACATTGAATCAACTTAATGAATTAGGTGTAACCGAAGTTTTTATATCTTGGGATGCTTTGAAAAATAGAATGTTTTTGTGCTGGTTATTTCAAGCATCTGGTATCCAAGTACATATTTTACCGATGGAATTAAAACCAATTTATAGAAATGTAGAATTTAACAAAATTGGGGGAATGCCTTGCCTGAGTTTAGATTGTCCGATAATTACAGGTAAAGATTTTTGGATAAAGCGTACTTGTGACTTTTGTTTCGCAACTTTATTTGTAATGTTATCATTCCCTGTGTACATAGCTATAGCTGTAGCTATAAAACTGGACTCTCCCGGCACAGTGTTTTATAGACAAACACGTATAGGTTTACATGGGCAACAGTTTAAAGTATGGAAATTCAGAACCATGAGGTCTGATGCGGAAAAATTACAGAAAGAATTAGAAGCTTTAAATGAAACTAAAGATGGGATTATCTTTAAAATTAAAGATGATCCTCGTATTACTAGTGTTGGTAAGTTTCTCCGTCGTTACAGCTTGGATGAGTTACCCCAACTTTTTAATGTTATTCTTGGAGAAATGAGTATAGTAGGGCCTCGACCTTTACCTACGAGAGATGTAGATAAGTTTGCTGAACATCATTTTATTAGACATGAAGTTTTACCTGGCATTACAGGCCTTTGGCAAGTCTCAGGTCGCTCGGATATCTTAGATTTTGAACAAGTTATCAATCTTGATCTTAACTATATTGAAAACTGGTCTCTTGGATTAGATTTTGAAATTCTGCTCAAAACAGTGATGGTAGTTTTGAAAAAAGAAGGTGCCTACTAAGCTAAGGAAAAATAAATTATAGCAAACAGCAATAATTATATATAGTGTTTAGATATTAATATAACTATTGCTGTTTACCGTGAAGTTAAGGTTTTCACTCATTAAATTTATATTTTTCTATTTTCAGTAGTTAACTATTTGCTTAAGGTAATAAAAACCTTTCTTTGTATTCAACACTTCAAATATTTTTAACTTAAGAAAATATTGTGAACAATGTCGTATTCAATGTTTCAATTTATGATAGTCCCAAAAAACTGATTGGATGAATTGTACGCGTAAAAAAAGCTAGAAAAGCTTCTAAAGCTTTATCAGAAAAAGTAAGTCATTATGTTATGAATATTGGTGATTTAAAGCTAATTAGATAAGCTAATTAATAATTAAGAATGTCAGAAAAGTATAAACTAATAAGTAATTCCCTTTCAATGATAGTCAATCGGTTAACACAAAGCATTACAGCCTTTGTATTAACCGCTGGTATTGCTCGTACTCTAGGAGCTGAGGCTTTAGGTCAGTATCTACTAGCATATAGCTACTATTTTATTTTTGTGGGCATTGCTTCACAGGGGCTAAAGACATTGTTTACTAGAGAACTAGCCAATGAATCACAAAAAACATCAGTTTATTTAATTAGTGGTACCTGCTTACAATTAATATTTACTTTTCTGAGTTATGGGGCGTTGGTTATTGTAGTGTTTTTACTTCCCTATAGTTCTAAAACCTCTACAATTTGCTACATTATGGGATTAACCATCATTCCATTTGGACTCTCCAACGTAACAGAGGCAATTTTCCAAGCTAAAGAAAAGATGCATTTGATTGCTATTGCTACAGTCCCAGTGTATGTCTTACGCGTACTAATAATGATCTGGGCAATGCAACTGAATTATGGAATTGAATATCTGGGAGGGATACTGTTTTGTTCGGAAACATTAATTCTGATCGTTGAATGGATTCTGATTACACGGTTCGTCAAAATACAATGGCAAATCGATAGAATTTTTATATGGAATATAATTAGGGGCGCACGGACATTTTTTGCTATTGAAGCAATATCTGTAGTCAGTAGTAGAATTCAAATCTTGATTCTTTCATTGATAGGAAATGAGTTTTTAGTAGGTCTTTTTGGTGGAATATTACAACTATTACAACCTTTTTTAATTATTGCCAACAGTATAACTGTAGCAATGTTCCCCAGACTCTCAAAAGTAGTAGACCAAGGGCGACAAAAGCAGCAGCAAATCACTGAGAACTTCATTGAAATTCTACTAACTATGGGATTACCCTTATTCCTTGGATTGTTATTTTTTGGCGAAGATTTACTTGTTTTTATTTATGACTCTAGCTTTGCTCAAGGAAGTTTAGCTCTTAGTATAACTGCTGTATCACTTCTTTTACTGCCATTCACACGCACACTCTGCTATCTACTTGTAGCCAATCATTTTGAGATAGTCAACCTACGTGAAGTGGTTATTACAACTATATTAGGAAGCTTGGCAGGTGTGGCATTAGTTTCGCAATATCAGCTACTAGGTGCAGCTATAATGGCATTGCTAATGACTATTATTGCCTTCAGTCAGTATGTTTACTTCAGTTATACTCTCCTATTTCCATTAAATTTATGGAGAATTATTCGCCGTCCTGCTGTAATTAGCACTTTAATGCTATCTGTATTTTTAATTTTAAAGAAAGTTAACTTAGACTTTGCATTAACTCTTATTATTTCGACCTCCTCATATATTCTATTTGTTGGTTTTCTCAGTATTTATACTTTAGGCGGAATTGATTTTGTCTTGGAAAAATTTGTAAAAAAAGGATGACAATTTAATCACTAAGCTTGCTTCCAAAATAGCAAAATTTCTAAAACTAAGATAACTAGAGCAATGAATAAGGAATATTTTCAATCAGAAAAACTAATAAACCAAAAATTAACAATGGTAAATGAAAGTAACCAAATAATAGTCAGCGTTGTAATTCCTACACGTAATAGACCACAAATTGTTGCTAGGAGTGTCATAAGTGCATTAGCTCAAACGCTGCAATCAATTGAAGTGATTGTGATTGTAGACGGCCCCGATCAGGAAACAGTCAACGTATTATCTCAAATAACTGATCCAAGATTGAGAGTGATAGAATTATCAAAAAATGTTGGACCATCAGGGGCTAGAAATACTGGAGTGAGAGAAGCTAAAGGCACTTGGATAGCCTTTTTAGATGATGACGATGAATGGCTTCCACAAAAATTAGAGCGTCAACTTGAAGTAGGAAATAGTTCCCATTATGATTTTCCAGTTATCGCTAGTCGTTTCATTGCCCATACTCCAAAAGGTGATTTGATTTGTCCTAGAAGGTTACCTAACCTCTTTGAACCTTTAAGTGAATATCTTTTTGCGCGTAACTCCTTTTTTAAAGGAGAGGGCTGCATACAAACATCAACTATTTTTGTGAAGAAAGAGTTAGTGCAAAAAATTCCTCTAGAAGAAAAGTTTTACAGACATGAGGATTGGGAGTGGTTGCTTAGGGTTAATGCTGTCGAGGGTGTAGGAATAGAGTTCGTGCCTGAGCCTATGGCAATCTGGCATTCAGATATGGGAATCAAGCGTTTAAGCAACATTAACGAATGGCAATATTCCTTGGATTGGATTCGTTCTACCCGCAATTTAGTAACACCAAAGGCTTATTCAGGCTTTATTACAACAATTATTACTCCTTCTGCCTCCTTAGTCGGTGACTGGAAAGCCTTCTTTCCTTTGTTAGGGGAATCTATACGCTGGGGCAATCCCCGACCCATTGATATACTCTTGTACTTAACTATGTGGCTGTTCCCTCAGCAACTCAGGCAGCAAATTCGCTCTGTTTTCCTCAAGAAGCCCAAAATATAGGAGACTGTTTATAAAAAGAAGGCGGAAGATAAGAATAATGACAAAAAACCTTAAAGCGTGAATTTAAAGTCTCCCAAAAAAATAATTCTAGAGATGAGTATAGCGCCATATACAAAGCCTCTTTGGTTAAATTTACAGTTTTTAAGTGTATATTATCTCTGCCTTCGATCTTCATAAAGAATAAATATCAATCTTAAAAATACAGCGAACTCGTAAAAAGTGAATGCCTTAGACGAGTTAGTTGACTATAAACAAAGACGGGTATTAGTTCCACTTGGTGATGTCGGCGTTATAGCTGATGCTATAATTTATTTATTAAGTGATAGCTTGCAACATTATAGTATTAGCTTTCTGTCAGGAAGATTCTAATTGCTGAAATATTGCCGTTCAGACAGGCAATATTTTTCACGAAGATATAAATAGGGAAAATTAAGGTTCTAGTTAATTTATGAAAATATGAAAAAACTGCTAATTTTTGCTGAATATGGATTCACTACTTTAACGTTGCTGATGTATTCAGGTGCTATCTTCACTCTTATCCTTTCAGGAGGAGCACTACAGCAGGAACAGGTACAATATGATAGTTCCTTGATTCGGATTATTTTTTTCTTAATTTATGTAATTACATTTTTACTACTGGTTTTGCGTTGGAAGAAAACTCTATATGTATTGAGTAAAGGACTCTGGGTTTATCCAATATTCATATTGGCAGCTGTTTCTATTATTTGGTCTGCTGAACCATCAACAACATTAAAAAATAGTTTTACTCTCATTAATTCCAGCTTGTTTGGCGTTTATTTTACCTCGCGATATAGCCTAAAACAGCAATTCCATTTATTAGCTTGGGTTTTTGGAATTATTATAATACTCAGTGTTTTTTTTGCTATAGCTTTACCTCAATATGGGATACAGTCTGACGCAGGAAAGTGGCGTGGAGTATTCACTCACAAAAACGGTCTAGGGGCAAGGATGGTTACTAGTAGTATCGTTTTTTTAATCCTTGGTTATCAAAGTAGAAGATATAATTGGCTTTTCTGGGGTGGGTTTAGCTTGTCAATACTGCTATTAATACTTGCTGGTTCAAGTTCATCAATAGTAAATCTAGTAATTTTAATATTTGCATTTTTCGCTTTTCAAATTTGGCGATGGTCGTACTCTATCATGATACCAACCCTAATGATAATGGCTATCATAAGTCAAATTTTATATCTTTGGTTATCGAATGGTGCTGATGTCGTGTTTGCTTCACTTGGTAAAGATTCAACACTAACGGGTCGAACAGAGCTGTGGCCACTAGTGATTGATATGATTTGGAAACGTCCTTGGCTTGGTTATGGTTATGGTGGATTCTGGCAAGGATGGGATGGTGAGTCTGCCTATATTTGGCTGAATGCAGGATGGCTGGCACCTCACGCCCACAATGGTTATCTTGCTATTTGCCTTGATTTAGGTTTTTTAGGATTGGGGGTATTCTTGTTAGGATTTTGGCGTACTTATCTGCAAGGATTGACTTGGATGCGTGGCAATAAAACGGCATTAGATATATGGCCACTTATACATATGACATATATAGCCTTAGCTAGCCTTACTGAATCTGCTTTACTGGAATCAAATAGCTTAAATTGGATTCTCTATGTAGCATTATCTTTCTCAGTGAGAATGACACATGAAACAAGAAGAATAAATGCAAAAAAACAAGCTACAGCATACAATTTATAAGTTGTTAAAGCGTTCTAAAATAATTTTTTTGGTCATAATCCCGAACCATATCAAAACCGCTATATGCTTGAGAAAAATATTTTAGCCCGATAAGATTGAAAAATAATAAGCTTTTGATAATAAATGTGTTTAGTTTAAGATTTTATGCAATTATTTTCGGTCATGATAAAAAACTAAAATGATCAAATCTAACTATTTTGCTGATGCCTTAATCAAGGATAGACCAATTATAAAAACAGTAGAGCCGATGTGTAAAGCGAAAAGTCTCAATATTATTCTGTTAGGCCCTAGCTTACTCCAGCAGGGTGGCATTTCCAATTACGAGAAGATTTTTTTGGAGTATGCTCCTTCTGAAGTTAATATATGTCATATTATTACTCACGAAGAAGGAGATATAGCAATCAAAATCGTGGTATTTTTGAAAGCTATATGGAAATTTGTTTGGATGCTGCTAATGGAAGAAGTTGATATTGTTCAACTGGAAATTTCACAGCGCGGCAGCATTTTACGACAAGGAATTATGATATTTTTAGCTTGGATATTTCACAAGCCAATAATTTTACATGCTCATGGTAGTCAATTTCATGTTTTCTTTGCTGATCTTCCAAAATGGATACAGACTTTGCTAAGTTGGCTATTTTGCAAGTGTCAAAGATTAATTGTCTTATCAGAAAGTTGGAAAACTTTTTACATAGAAAATCTTGGTCTTAAACCCGAACAAGTTGTAGTTTTTTATAACCCAGTAAAAGTTCCTAATGAAGTTCCACAGCGTTCAGTTTCTAATCAAGTAAACTTACTTTTTTTAGGGCGGATTGGTCAGCGTAAAGGAGCATTTGACTTGATTAAAGCCTTCTCTCTTTTGCCTCTTGAAGATCAAAATAGATCAACTCTCATTATGGCAGGAGACGGAGAGGTAGAGCAAGCAAGTAATTTAGTTAAAACTCTAAATTTGGAGAATTATATAAAATTGCTTGGCTGGATAGGGTCAGGTGAACGTGACGTTCTTCTAACTCAATCAGATATTTTTGTGTTGCCTTCTTACAATGAAGGTCTTCCATTATCAATGTTAGAAGCAATGGCTTGGGAGCTACCAGTCATCGTTACACCAGTAGGAGGTATACCTGAGATAGTTACTCAATCGGAAAATGGATTAATTGTTAGTCCAGGGAATATTGAGGAATTATCAAATGCTATTAAGTCTTTAATTGAAAATGAGAATTTGAGGCTTTCTCTAGGAGCCGAGGCAAGAACAAGTGTTTTTCCTCTAGATATAAAAAAACATTGGGTTTCTTTTATGGATCTATATCACTCAGTATTGAATTAAGATGCTAGAGAAGAGCAATCTTAGAGCTTGATTGTTTTGTAATGTATGAAACCTATAACAACTTTACTCTTACTGTATAGATATGAAAATTAGCATTTTTGGTTTGGGATATGTCGGTGCTGTAACAGCAGCTTGCTTGGCAAGAGACGGGCACGAAGTCATTGGGGTAGATGTCAATCCCGAAAAAGTGGATTTGATCGCCAAGGGAGAGTCGCCTATTGTAGAGCCAGGGCTAAGTCAGTTGCTAGTTGATGGAGTTGCAGCCAAGTTAATCACAGCTACTACAGATACGGAAGCGGCGGTACTAAGATCAGATGTTTCACTGATTAGCGTTGGTACACCTCCAATGGAAAGAGGAGAACCCGATCTTACTTATGTTTGGAATGTGTGCAAGCAGATTGGGAAAGCCGCCATCCAAAAAAATGAAACACATGTAGTTGTGTTGCGTAGTACTGTCCCCCCAGGAACATTGGAAAAGTGTCAAAATCTGTTAGATAGTATCACAGGTGATAATTCTATTCATCTAGCATTTAACCCAGAGTTTTTACGTGAAGGTTCAGCTATCAAAGATTACGATCAACCACCGTACACGATTATCGGTACTGAATCTCTTGTGGCAGAAGCAGCAGTACGACAGATGTATGCCAGAGTAGATGCACCATTCACCGTAGTCCAGCCATCTGTGGCGGAAATGGTTAAATATGTAGCCAATTGCTGGCATGCTACCAAGGTGGGATTTGCTAATGAAATCGGACGAGTTGCTAAAGCTTTTGGTGTAGATGGACGGGAAGTAATGAACATCATCGTGCAGGACACGAAGTTAAATATTTCCCCTGTTTATATGCGTCCTGGATTTGCCTACGGTGGTTCCTGTCTGCCCAAAGATCTGAGTTCTTTGCTTTACCATGCAAGGAATATGGATGTACCAGTACCGTTACTAAATGCCCTCCCAACTACTAACAGCCTTCAAGTGGATTTGGCTGCCCAGCAGGTGTTACGTCTTGGTGTCAGGCAGGTTGCTGTTTTGGGATTGGCATTCAAGCCAGGTACAGATGATTTAAGAGAAAGTCCAGCGGTACTGTTAGTCAAGCGGTTGATTGGGGAAGGCTGCCAGGTGAAAATATACGACCCTGCTGTATATGAAGCTAGATTGATGGGAACCAACCTTGCCTATATCCAGAGTAACATCCCTCATTTGGAGGCTTTTCTAGTACCAAATTCCCAACAAGCTTTAGAGGGAGCAGAACTGGCAGTAGTTACACATGCTACACCAGAATTTCGCCAAGTACTACTTGAGGCTCCCAAAGAAATGCAAATTTTGGATCTAGCCGGAGTCTTTAATCAAACAAGTAAGGAGTTAGGTTATCATGGCATCGCTTGGTAGGGTACTGATTATTGTCGAGAACCTCCCCCTTCCCTTTGATCGGCGAGTATGGATGGAAGCCTCTACCCTGATCAAAGCTGGGTATGAAGTTTCGGTGATTTGTCCCAAAGGTAAAGGATTTGAACAAGAATATGAGGTAATCGATCAGGTTCACATTTATCGTCACGAAATGCCTCCTGATATCAGTTCGGTATCAGGTTATCTAAAGGAGTATGGTACAGCGCTTTTTTGGGAGTTTCGCCTTGCCCATCGGGTGTGGCAAGAGCGAGGTTTTGATATTGTCCACATTTGCAATCCTCCAGATTTACTATTTTTGGTGGCAGGATGGTTTAAGTTGTTTAAAGGTGTAAAAGTAATATTTGACCACCATGATATCAATCTGGAGATGTACGAAGCTAAGTATGGACGAAAAGATATCTTTTACTATGGACTTTCTCTGGTTGAACGATTAACCTTTGCGACAGCAGACGTAGTTATCTCAACAAATGAGTCTTACCTCTCAGTAGCACTTACCCGTGGGCGCAAAAGTCCAGAGGATGTCTTTGTTGTTCGCAGTGGTCCCGATCTTTCTCGTTTTCAACCCGTACCGCCCAACCCAGTCTACCGTAAAGGTCGAAAGTATTTAGTGGGATATGTCGGCGTCATGGGAGAACCTGAGGGAATCGATTATCTGCTGCAATCAGTGCGCTACATTGTCTATGAAAAAAAACGCCAGGATATTCACTTTATGCTCATTGGTAGTGGGCCGATGTTTGACAAGCTTCAGGCACTCTCTGAAGAGTTAGAAGTTAATGAGTTTGTAGAATTTACGGGGCGTATTCCTGATAATGAGCTTCTGGCAAGACTTTCTAGCTGTGATATATGTGCCAATCCCGATAAAAAAATGCCCTACAATGACCGTTCGACAATGAACAAGATCATGGAGTATATGGCAATGGGAAAACCCATTGTTCAGTTTGACCTTTTGGAAGGAAGGCGCTCGGCAGAGGGAGCATCTGTTTATGCTAAAGGCAACGATGTGGTAGATTTTGCCGAAAACATTCTTGAACTTCTAGAAGATACTGAGCGACGGCAAAAGATGGGAGAGCTAGGTAGACAAAGAATGGAGGAAAAACTAGAGTGGCGACATCAAATACCTAAGCTGTTAGAGGCTTATGATAAAGCTTGGCAACCTAAGTAGGAACACGATATTTTCATCTCTCGTGAAAATTTATAGTTGGAGTGATGAAGTAGGAAGGAAGAGGGTTCTAGCCCAGTTTATCTTCCTTCATATAATTTATTTTTATTATGCCAACTTAACTTGGACGGCAAATTTTTGTACTGGAATTTATTTTGGATTAGGAGGTTTGAAAAATATGGACGTTCTAAGAAGGGTAGAGACGTATGTGCGTCGAATTATGCAAATATTTTGATATTAAGAAAGCAAATTCGATATTAATCGTAAAAAATATTTAAAATAACCTGATATTAAATAGTTCATTATTGATATATGGCAATTCTTTTATGACAATCTTGTATCACATCCACTATTTAATTAACTCTTTTTTACCACTTTCAGATAAATCGACGCATTTTTGAGGATACAGCCAACGAAGATTTAAGGTTTCACTACACTTTGATGACAGAGGGTTAATTGAAGCATAAATGCAGTATGAACTATAACGGATGTGTTTTTAATAATACTCCTGTCTCCTCCTAAGTATTGGCTGTTAGATTCTTGAAACCAAAGCCTATAAATGATTTCAGGTTTTTTTACTTAAATAGTCTATACTATATGTCATATTGTAAAATAGTATCACTAGGTGTGCTTTGTAGCTAATCTGAGTAGATCAATATTGAGTTTCTCGTTTAAAACCTGTACTTTGGAAGATTTATGTCAGAAAAATCTATGGAATCTAGAGAATCTATTGATTTAGACCTTAATCATTACTTATTGATATTGAAACGATGGTGGTTACCTGCGACTGCGATATTTGTAGCTACAGTTATGCTGAGTGCGGTAGCTACACAATTTATGAAGCAATCCTATGAAGCAGAAGGAAAACTGTTATTCAAAGTTCCCTCTTTCAAAGTAGCAGGAACTAATCTTTCGCCTGGTTCCTCGGAAGGGGGAGACTCAGGAGATTTGAAACCCTTGGTAGCAACTCAAAATCCCATAAGTAGTCAGATAGAAGTTATTTCTTCCCCTACTTTATTGCAGCGGACAATAGACAAACTACAACTCAAAGACAATGAAGGTGAACCTCTGGAAATAAAAACGCTGCAAAAATCTCTGACCCTAAAAATTGTGGGTGGGACAGATGTATTGCGAATTAGCTATAGCAGCCCTAACCCCGAAGAAGCAGCGGCAGTGGTCAACACAATTATGAATTTATATTTAGACAATGATATTTCGACAAATCGCTCTGAGGCAGGAGCAACGCGTCAATTTATGGCCAAGCAACTTCCAAAAACTCAAGGTGCTGTTAATAATGCGGAAGTAGCGCTACGTATATTTAAGCAAAAGCATCAGATTGCAGATTTATCAGAGGAAACAAAGTCAGCCGTTGCGACTATCGGAAATTTAGACAATGAGATGAATACTGTTAAGGCTCAATTGGATGAAGTAAACGCCCAAACCAATGAACTGCGACAGAAAGTAGAGCTAAATTCTCGAGAAGCGATCGCAGCGAGCGCCCTCAGTCAGTCACCCGCAGTACAGGGAGTCCTTACACAACTTCAAGAGACCGAGCGGCAATTAGCAATTGAACGCAGTCGTTTCCTAGATAACAACCCTGTAGTTGTTAACCTAGAAGCAAAAAGAGCTAGTTTAAAATCTCTCCTGCAACAGCAAATTGGTCAGACTGTTGGCAGTCAAACACAAGTTCCCCAGGGTCAATTACAGATTGGAGGACTTAGACAAAGTCTGATACAAAATTTTCTCCAGTCAGAAATACAGCGCTTGGGTTTAACTCAAAGACTCTCCTCTCTATATAATTCCCGTGCTAGCTACGAACAGCGGATGAAACTCATACCCCAGTTGGCACAAAATCAGCGGGAGTTAGAACGGAAAGTTGAAGTCGCAGAATCTACCTATCAAACTTTATTGAAAAAGGTTCAAGAATTACAGTTAGTTGAGAATACAAATACAGCTACTTCCCGAATTATTGCTCGGGCTTTAGTTCCCAAAGACCCAGTATTAACTAAAAAAATAATTGTTTTGGTGCTAGGAGTGATGTTCGGTTTATTTTTTGCGACTACAACCGTACTCTTCCTCGCTATGAGAGATAGATCTCTAAAAACACTTAAAGAAGTTAGAGATGTATTTCGATATACCTTACTGGGAATTATTCCTTTATCTGTTAAAAAGGTTCGCTCTCGTTATTCCAATGCAGAATCAATATCTCAAACAATTGCCGTTAGAGATACGCCCCACTCTTTAACGAGCGAAATGTACCGGATGATTCAAGCCAATCTAAAATTCCTGAGTTCAGATAAGGTACTCAAAACTATCGTCGTAACTAGCGCAGTTCCTAAAGAAGGCAAGTCCACGGTTTCTGCTAATTTGGCAGCGGCGATCGCTCAACTAGGACGTCAAGTTTTACTAATTGATGCAGATATGCGAATTCCTTCTCAGCATCATCTCTGGCAACAAACCAATGCAGTTGGTTTGAGTGAGGTTCTTGTAGGTCAGGCTGAATTTGACATCGCTGTATCTAAGGTAATGGATAACCTTGATGTTTTAACTGCTGGAGTTAGACCTCCCAACCCACTTGCTTTGCTTGACTCGAAACGGATGGCATCACTAATTGAAAATGTCTCATCTCAATACAACTATGATTTTGTCATCATTGATGCTCCTCCCCTACTTTTAGCAGCCGATGCTTTGACTTTAAGCCAAATGACTGATGGGATTTTGTTAGTAGCTCGACCGGGAGTAATTGATTCTAACAGTGCAGCTGCTGCTCAAGAAATGCTAGAGAGATCCAGTCACAACGTCTTAGGTTTAGTTGTGAACGGTATCATTGATAAAAATGAATCTAGTAGTTATTTCAACCATGCTAAAGAATACTTTACCGATCAAGATTTGAGAAGAGAGGTTAAGCAACAAAAACGTATTCCAAACAAAAGCTCTGTTTGAAGAATTCAGAATCAATTAGTGGGGGATTCAGTCCCGCCACTTTCTTGTTTACCACTAAATCGGAGATTTAGTGGTAGTATTAAAACTATGCGATGTATCTACCAATCACACAAAATTCATACTAAATTCTGGCTTCTGAGATACTGACTTGATAAAGTAGGATTTTGTCTTGCTAGTGAACTGAAGATCATAATTGGTATATAGCGGTTATTGATTGTATGAGAACACCAAGGTTCTTGCTCTCACATCATTTCAGTAAAGTTTTTGTATCTCACTGAACTGCACACCTCTATATCATGTTTATTTAATTAGCTACAAAATAACAAGCCTGCTTCCACAGGCTTGTTATTTCATGTAACCGTATAACTCAGTTTGATATCACTTTGGGCAGATAACAGGACATGATATGCAGTTACCTATATTCGTCTGCCCCAATATCATATCCACTACCACTAGGACGAGGAGTACCTTCAAAATCAGTTGTCAAACCCCTCCAATAGTAACCTCTATTGATTGCTGGACTGCTTGATCTGATTCTAAAGTCACCATTTGAGGGATTCACAAACTGTGGATCTCCAACAACATCATGAGTACCTCTCACAACGACCACGGCACCATTGGGGTAAAGATTATAGTCATAGGTGACGTTCCTATTCATCACGTTGGTGTTCGCATTCTTGCCAGGAGAAGGATAAATAATGTTGTTTAAAATCTTGATATCAGATGAATAACCACCATAAATATCCCCCTTCCTTTTAAGTTCTGGACTTTGCTGATTCAAATATGCCGTGTTGTTGACAATATCGACATGCTCACTTTCATGGGCATGAATACCCGAACCACCATTTCTGTAGGCAATATTGTTTGCAATTAAAGTCCGTCCTTTATATGCACCATTTGTACCACTTTTTGAAATATCTACAATAATGCCATTACCATCTGTGATAGTTCCACGTTGAATCCAGGGAACATACATACGATTGTTGTAGACTCTGTTGTTGGTTATGAACATCTTGTATCCCTGGCTGCCGTCAGAATTCCAATTCTGTATGAAGGAAATGCCGCTAGTACCAAAGACACTATACCAGGAGTTATTATACACAGTGTTATTATCCACTGTCACATAATCAGCTCCGGCGACTGAAATACCAGTTCCTCCACAGTCATGCACTTTGTTGTTCAGAATCTTTACGTGATGAATACCACCACTGCGTCCCTCAAGATTTATGCAGTTTCCGTTTGTAAGCACATTTGACGAGTTACGCTTCTGACTTAATGCATAACTAAGGGTGACATTGGCATTGTTTCCTATAACCTCTAACCCGTTGATCTCAATATATGCAACTCGCTTTGCAAATCCGATACCATTCCATGTATTGTGGCGAATTCTTGGAGAATGACCAGGATAAGCTTTAAATTTAATCCAGGCGTTTGCAGTTCCAGAACGACTAATGCCTAGTACAGCCCCACGTCCGGGTGCGTTCCTGTATTCCCCGTTCAGAATCAGTACTGTGTCACCAGGTCTGGTAAGGTCTGCGGCCCTTTGAATTGTCCTAAAAGCGGATGAGGTCGTGCGTCCGCTATTTCTGTCATTTCCAGTACCACTCACATAGTATGTTGTCGCAGTTGAAACCTGGCTGATCAGCTTGCGGCTAGGTAATGGCATTTGCTGAACAGGGGATGACTGACGAACATCTTTAACTAAAGATTCTGTTATTTTCTGCCCTTGAACCAGACCTGTTAATGCCCAGGGAAGTACAAGAGATGCGCTCAAACTGAGAAAACCTAAACCATGAATCATCATAGGGAAAAATAGGGTATGTTGCAAAAACTCAATTGTCAACTGTCAGTAACTCTAGCCTTAGTCAGTAACTCAGTATTGGATACGATGTGTAACTGCTATTTGTTAAGTTTATACACGGTTTTCTAGGTTTACACCTGCGTATTTCCGCGTAAATATGGCTGAACTGCCTTTTTAGCTTGTGTTCCAAAAAAAATCAAGTATCTAGTAAAAGTACTGAAAAAGAATTATCAGTATCCAGAGTTACTCTATTAATGGGCACTAAGCAACCGCACAAATAGCGTCATTTCCAATTGCACATCATTCTACTGTGTATACGCAGTATCTGTGGTTAAGATAGTATATCTGTCATCAATTACTTAATTTACTTAAATAATTCTTATGATAATGATAATTATTTGATATTTAAAAACCAAGTCCAGAGTATGTCTTGGCGCTTAGACCTTCTTAAATATTCTCATTATCATAATCAATTCGGGTATCTATAACAAGGTTTGCAAAAGCCTATCAATGCACATTAATAATTTTTAGTGCTATTCTTAGAGTCTACCCAATTTGTCAATGAGTAATATTACTTATTTATTAATAATGGGGAATTGAAAATACAATTTTGGAAGAAGAGATGCATTCTCTGCGAGACGCTACGCATAGCAAAATCCCATGCCGTAGAGAACAATACAGTTCAGATAAGCTCAAAACACTTGTAGAGACGGCGATTTATCGCGTCTCGAAAACCAGAAATTTAAGCTTTTTAGCTTTTTTCTCTCTCACGAATGATTAAGTAGGACTATATTAATTCTTGACTATTGAGCTTTGATTAAAAGATAGTGCAATTTTAGGGACGGAGAGGGTTTGCCAACGCCCCCAATTTGCATCTATATCTTAAACTTAGAGTCCAAAGATGTTCAGAAGATTAAGGATAATACCTAGAGGCCCAGTTATAGTGTTGATGGTATCACCAGTCTTAGCGGCACCAGATCGGTTAACTACTACAACATCATTATTGCGGAGTATAGGATTAGTTTGCTCATTAATCCCAGCGGAGAAATCTACTTTTACTATACGTTTAGTGACAGAACCATTAGGATTGAGGCGAATTAAATCGACAGCATTACTACTAGCTCTGGCATCATTAAATCCGCCAGCAGCGAGTATAGCTTGATTTAAAGAGCTATTTGGCTGAACATCTGTTAACCCTGGTCTTTTAACTTCACCTACCACACCAACTTGAATGCGTGTAGGAGACAAAGTAGTTGTAGCTAATTGAGTAGCTTCTGCGGGGTTAATTTCAGTTGCCGTTGGAATAACAATCGTATCTCCGTCTTGTACAATGATGTCTTGATTGGCATCACCGCTTTGCAATAGTTGCCAAAGATTAATATCTATAGCTTGTTCTGAGCCAGTTCTTGTCGGTCGGCGTAGCCTGAGATTACGAACATCAGCCTGTGCTGTAATTCCCCCAGCTAGTTGAATTACCCGCGTCACATTTGGTAGACCTGTAGGGCTGGCAGCACCACTGTTATTGGTTGCGCCCGCCTGGTTATCTGTGTTGCCTGGGGTGACAAGATACGAACCAGGACGGTTAACTTCACCAATAATTGTTACTGTGCGGGGTGTAGTTTGGCTAGCAGCAAAGTTGGCTGAAAATAGATTGCGGGATTCTGCTATGTTGAAGTTAGTTGCTGTTGGCACAACTATGGTGTCTCCATCCCGCAAGGTAATATCCTGTGATAACGTGCCTGTTTGAATGAGTTCCTTCAAATTAACAGTGACGGTTTGCTCCGAGGAACGTCCTGTTTTACGGCGTAATTGAACTTGAGTGACATCCGCAGCTAAAGTCACTCCTTGCGCTGTTGTTAATGCAGCTAAAACTGTAGGGTATTGTACGCCTGGATTATTGCCGGCGCCTCCACTCAAGCTCAGAGTGTAAGCTCCGGGACGTGTCACCTCTCCGGCAACGAAAATATTGATGGGACGAGGTGATAACAGATTAACTGAGATCAAGGGACGTTTGAGGAAGCGAGCATATCTTCTAGCAATTTCGTCAGAAGCTTGTTCAGTTGTTAGTCCGAGGACTGACACACTACCAATTAAAGGTAGGTTAATTGCTCCACCTGGGGGGACTTGGTATTCACCTGTATATTCAGGTACTTCAAATACATTTACACGAATGAGATCGCCACCACCTAATAAATAGTTAGTATCTATTTGTGTTTGTATGCTTGGTGATGGTGTAGTTGGTGGTAATGGTTGTCCCTGAGCGAGACTAGCAGATGACACAGCGGCATTGAAAGCAGTTAACAGAGCCATACCCACAGATGGCTTAATTAGGAACTTAGACAAACTTTTGTTAAGCATATTTACCTGAGACTATGAAACTACAATCAATAAAGTACTGTCTAAACATTTTTATTTTGACTATACCTAAGTATTCAAGTTCCCCAACACTCTTATTTTCCTAGAAAAGTGTGATTTTCCGGAATAAATTTGTTTATTGAATTTGAATTTTTAGTGAAGTTAACTTAAAGTTAATGCTGTTTGAATAGAGCAATTCTCAAAAAGTATAAAACTTACGCATTTAAAGCCAGTTTATAAAACCAATTATCTTTTCTCCAATCAAGCACTTATGAACAAGATTTATTGCTAGAAGTCAATTTTATGACATTGAAACTGTGATTTTAAATCTACTATCAGCAGCCAGGGAGTAGTAAAATTATGAATAACTTCATTAATTAAGTCCAAATAAACTTACAAAAAGGTCGCAATTTTATTTTTTGTGGGTTGGATTGAGCGAAGATCAACTCAAAAAAGCAGAAAGTTTGGGTTGAGTTCTTCAAGTCATCCGATAATTTACTATTTGTCAACAAGACTAACTAATTAAGCGAGTTATTTCTTCTTTGGATTTGTTGAATAAAAAATTCTTCTAGGGAGTGTCGCGACAAGTTCATGGCAATAATTTTGCCCTCCATAAGACGGAGACTAGCAAGAAAATCATAGTAATCATCTTGTAGTGTACCGTGCCAGGAACCATCAGGCTCAAAGATGAGAGTGGGTATCCATTTTTTGAGAATTTCCCCATCACCACCTTGACCTTTGATTTGATATGTGTCGTTTTTGCCTAAGAGTTCATGGAGGGAACCAGAGCAAATTAGTTCACCTTGAGCGAGGATGGCAATGCGATCGCAAATCTGTTCTACTTCACTCAGAACATGGCTATTAAAAAAAATCGTCTTACCAGCGGCTTTAAGTGCCAGAATAATTTCCCGCATTTGGTAGCGCCCCACCGGATCAAGCCCAGACATAGGTTCATCCAGAAAAACTAAATCTGGCTCGTTAATTAGCGCCTGTGCCATGCCAACACGCTGTAGCATTCCTTTGGAATAACGACGTAGGAGCTTTTTACGGGCGTCGGCTTGGGATAAACCGACTAATTCCAGCAGTTGGGGAATACGTTGGCGTTGGACACTTTGGGGAATTTGGAATAAACCAGCGGCTAGCTGTAAAAATTCCCAGCCAGTGAGATAGTCATATAAATAGGGATTTTCTGGTAGATAGCCAATATGTTGCTTAACAGTGCGATCGCCTATTGGCTTACCCAACAACGATCCTCGTCCAGAGGTGGGATGAATAATTCCCAGCAACAATTTTAAAAGGGTGGTTTTACCAGCACCATTTGGACCTAGCAAACCAAAGGTTTCGCCTTTGTAAACCGTTAAAGAACAGGTTTTGAGAGATACGACTTTTTGATTTAGCCAAAAACCAGTGCGATAGACTTTTCGCAACTCAGAAGTTAGGACTACTGGTGGAATGTCTATCGTATTAATTTGAGAATTAGAGTCATCTGCAACAGACTTCATCTCCGTTAAATTACTATTTATCAGCTTGATATTAATTAGAAGTTACCCGTTAGGCTGATAATAACCATCAACTGCTGGTATGTCAATTATTGGGGAGTGGGGAATAGAAAGATGAGGCAGAAATCAATTCAAAATTAAAGAACTTCTGCCTTCTACCTCCTCTTTCCCAATGCCCAATACCCATTTCATAGAACGCCCTTAGAACTAGGAATTACGCCAGCACGACGGGGGTCTATTTCTACAGCTAGCCGGGTTGCTCTTGCAAAGGCTTTAAATGTCGCTTCAATGATGTGGTGGGAATTCATACCATCCAGTTGCCGGATGTGCAATGTCATTTGGCTATGGTTCACTAAAGCTACAAAAAATTCTCGTACCAGTTGGGTGTCATAGGTTCCTACCCGCTGAGTAGGAATTTGCAAGCCGTAGCTAAGGTGAGGCCGTCCAGAAAAGTCTAGCGCTACCTGAACTAAGGCTTCATCCAGTGGTGCAAGAAAATTACCAAAGCGGACAATGCCTTTTCTGTCGCCTAGTGCTTGGTTCAAAGCTTGCCCTAAAGTAATGCCGACATCCTCGTTGGTGTGATGATCGTCAATTTCCCAGTCTCCCTTGGCTTGGACATCTATATCAATCAGCCCGTGGGAGGCAATTTGATGCAACATGTGATCCAAAAATGGAATGCCTGTTGCTGCTTTGCAAGTTCCTCTACCATCCAAATTGATGGTAACTTGGACATTAGTTTCACCAGTGGTGCGGTGAACAGTGGCAATCCGAGGGGTTTCAGTTAAGCGATCGTAGTTTGAATTAAGTTGACGATTGGTTGTTTGCATAGGGAGTGGAAAGAGTTAAAAGTTAGGAGTTATGAGTTAGGAGTTAAAAATTTATAACTCTTAACTCCTAACTCCTAACTCCTAACTTTATCGCGTCACATTCCCATAATTTCATATCCTGCATCTACATATAGAATTTGTCCGGTAATGCCACTGGACAAATCACTGCACAAGAAGGCCGCAGCGTTGCCGACTTCTAACTGAGTGACGGTGCGTCGTAGGGGAGCTACTTCTTCTACATGATGAATCATATCCAAAATCCCACCCACTGCTGAAGATGCCAAAGTGCGGATGGGGCCGGCGGAAATGGCATTCACACGGATATTTTGTGGGCCTAGTTCGGCAGCTAGGTAGCGCACACTCATTTCTAAACCCGCCTTGGCAACTCCCATAACGTTGTAGTTGGGGATTGCTCTTACACCACCTAAATATGTCAGAGTGACGATACTACCTCCCTCTGTCATCAAAGGTTTGGCTGCACCACTTAACTGCACCAGCGAATAGGTACTGATTTCTAAGGCGGTGTTGAAGCCAGAACGAGAAGTTTGGCTAAAATCTCCACTCAAATCGTCTTTGCTGGCAAAGGCTAGGCAATGGATGAGGATATCTAACTTTTCCCACTGTTCGCGGATTGTCTCAAAGGTAGATTTAATTTGGTCTTCATCTTGGACATTACAGGGAAGAAATAAGCTGGGGTTGAGGGGTTCTACCAATTCCGCAACTTTTTTCTCCATTTTGCCGCGTTCATCCGGCAGGTAGGTAATACCCAGGTTTGCTCCAGCTTTATGCAACTGTTGAGCGATGCCCCAGGCGATCGAGCGGTTATTGGCAATACCTGTAACAAGGGCATTTTTTCCAGTCAGATTTAGCATATAAATTGTTAATGCGATCGATCATTAGGAGCATACTAGAATCTGAGGCTAATTTATCTTTGTTTTATACAGGATTTGCAAAAATGAATATTGGTAAGAGTGTTTGCTGTGAAAAAAATCTTGATTTTTTATAAAGATATTCTCAAGATATCTTTATTTGTTCTTCAAAAAACCTTTTGAATACAGCTATTGGAACTACTTATCAACAATTAGTAGCTGAAAGGATCAACAATTATGTATCATTATAAACAAAGAGCTATGAAGAGATTAGTTGGAGTATAGGAAAGTACAGAAAGGTTGACGGTGCTTTATTCTTTTTTCAGGTGTATTCTTAGGTAATGAGTTTTTGTTTTTCCGGCATTGGGTAGGGGAAGGGAGATGATCGTGACACAAGATAAAGCCCTAGCAAATGTTTTTCGTCAGATGGCGACCGGGGCGTTTCCGCCAGTTGTGGAAACGTTTGAACGCAATAAAACGATCTTTTTTCCTGGCGATCCTGCCGAACGAGTTTATTTTCTTTTGAAAGGTGCTGTTAAACTTTCCAGGGTGTACGAGGCAGGAGAGGAAATAACGGTAGCGCTGCTGCGAGAAAATAGTGTTTTTGGTGTATTGTCATTGCTGACAGGAAATAAATCGGACCGGTTTTACCATGCGGTTGCATTTACTCCCGTGGAATTACTGTCGGCACCAATTGAACAGGTAGAGGTAGCACTCAAGGAAAATCCCGAATTATCAATGTTAATGCTGCGAGGTCTGTCTTCGCGAATTTTACAAACGGAGATGATGATTGAAACTCTTGCTCACCGAGATATGGGTTCTCGGTTGGTGAGTTTTTTATTAATTCTTTGTCGAGATTTTGGCGTTCCTTGTGCAGATGGGATCACTATTGATTTGAAGTTATCTCATCAAGCGATCGCAGAAGCAATTGGTTCAACTCGTGTTACCGTTACCAGGCTACTGGGAGATTTGCGTGAGAAAAAGATGATTTCTATCCACAAAAAGAAGATTACTGTGCATAAACCTGTTACTTTAAGTAGGCAATTCACATAAAAACAATGGGAGAATGGGGAGTCGGCACGTGTTGTGTTTTGAAAAATGACACTAATAGCTAGAGGTAAATCTAAAATTGAATAATTTCAGCTATTGCCAATTCCCATTTCTTTCCAGACAATGCTTAAAAGTAGTAGGCTGTATCTGGAAGGATTTCGGTAGCTAAAGATGACCACCGGATACATCCTCATCGCTGCAATTTTAATTCTGGGAGGCGTAATTGCAACCGTGGGCGATCGCATCGGCACACGAGTTGGCAAAGCGCGCCTCTCACTTTTTAATCTACGTCCAAAAAACACCGCCGTAGTGGTAACAATTTTTACGGGTGGTTTGATTTCCGCATCAACCTTAGGGATTTTATTTGCTGCCGACGAAGGCTTACGAAAGGGAGTCTTTGAGTTAGAGGATATTCAAACAGACCTCAGACAGAAGCGGGAACAATTAAAAACCGCAGAAACTCAGAAAAGTCAGGTAGAGGGTGAGCTAAACCAGGCTAGAATTGCCCAAGCAAAGGCACAACAAGACTTGCAGGCAATTAACCAATCCTTGCAGGCGGTCAATGCCAAACAGAGGCAAACACAAGCCCAGTTGAACCGCACCATCAGTCAACAAGCTCAAACCCAAACTCAACTCCAACGCACTCAAGGTCAGCTCAATCAGGTTGTAACTCAGTACCAAAAAGCCATAGCTGAATTGCAAAGCGTTTATAACCAGAGAAAGGAGTTACAGGCGGCAGTTGAGTTATTGAAGACAGAACGTCAACGATTGTATGCGGAAGCGAAAAAAGCCATTGACGAAGCCAAAACAGCGATCGCAAAACGCGATCACGAACTTGCTAATCGTCAACAAGCCATCCAACAACGCGATCAAAAAATTTCTCAGTTGGATCAACTAATTCAAAAACGTAATGTCGAAATTACCGCGCGAGAGCAAGTAATTGCCAAACGGGAATCGCGCCTCAAAGAATTGGAAGCACAACAGGAGCAACTAGAACTAGAAGTTGCCAGGCTGGAAAAATATTATCAATCCTACCGCGACCTGCGTCTGGGTAAGCTGGCCTTAGTTCGTGGTCAAGTTCTATCTGCTGGTGTAATTCGCGTTACCCAACCTGCTGCTGCTCGTCAGGCAGTGATACAACTTTTACAAGAAGCCAATCGCAACGCCAGCCTGGAGTTAAGCGAGCCTGGTGCAAATCCTGCAAATGTCGAGCTACTGCGCGTTACCCAGGATAGGATTGAGCAATTAAGCAAACAGATTGGCGATGGTCAAGAATATGTGGTGCGAATTTTCTCGGCTGGTAATTACGTCAGAGGAGAAAAGCAGATAGAATTTTTCGCCGATACAGCCAGAAATCAACTGGTTTTTTCAGAAGGCGCGGTACTAGCCACGACTACTGCTGATTCCCAAACCATGACATCTTATCAGTTACAGCAGCGGCTAGAAATACTGATTTCTGCTTCCCAATTTCGTGCCCGTAACGTGGGGATTGTCGAAAATGTGCAAGTAGATGGGACTTTTCTACGCTTTATCACCCAGTTAAGACAGTACAATCAGCCATTGGAGATCAAAGCGATCGCGGCAGAGGACACTTATACAGCTGGGCCATTGAGAGTAAAATTAGTAGCAATAGTCAACGGAAAAATTATTTTTAGTACTTAAAAGAGAATTCAGAATTGAAAAGTCAGAAGTTCAGAGAGTCAGAATACAATTAGTGGGAGATGAGCGCGGAAAGTCACAAGCGGCGGCTGACGCCGTAGACATCATAACTTTCCAAGACAGACTCGCCACCAATTGATCCTGAATTCTGAATCCTGAATTCTTATTTTTAATTTCTTATGAATTTTCGTGAATTTTCACCAACGCAACCAGTGATTTTGGGGTTTGATCCAGGTCGAGATAAGTGTGGTTTAGCGGTGATGGGACTGGATCGGCAACTGTATTATCATGAGGTGGCGCTAGCAAAAGAAGCGATCGCTACCATTGAGACACTACGTCAAAAATTTCCCATTTCCTTAATGGTTATGGGCGACCAAACTACAGCCAAGCAGTGGAGACAGCAATTATATCAGGAATTGATAGAACCGCTGAGTATCATTTTAGTGGATGAGCGTTATACAACCCTAGAAGCACGCGATCGCTATTGGCAAATGTTCCCACCCACAGGGCTAATAAAGTTATTGCCAAAGGGTCTGAGACAGCCACCAAGACCCATAGATGATATTGTTGCCATTCTTTTAATTGAAAGATACTTAAATCGCCTTACTGAATCAGCAGTCAATCAATTTTAGATTTGGAATTTTGGATTTTGGATTGAAAATCAATTTTAGATTGAAGAAAAAATTAGGACTTACGCATTGACAAAAAGAATCATCTATGGAGTCTAGATAATGCCATCA
>NZ_JABXKK010000080.1 GCF_017115045.1 Nostoc sp. NMS8
TCGCTGAACTAATCGGTTCAGTTTAGCTGTTTAGGGAATTCGCCAACGGTATCCCATGCTCACCTCACCCTACCAGGGGAATTAGGTAATTTTCTCTTTGGTAAATGGAAACAGCAAGTTTACCAAACAGAGCTATTCGAGACATTTCGCCAAGCACACTATAGCGCTCAAGCAGTTTATCAGTTACCCTTTACAGTTGCCGAAGGTTTAGCAGCAAAACACGGAATTAAACGAGAGGTCTTTTTATCCCGTATTCAAGAACAAATGACCTTGAATGAAAAATTGCGCTTTCAAAGTTCAGCCAACCGCACAGAAGTAGAAATCGACATTAATTTAGGTCGTCTCCCCCTAACTCGTTTGGCGCTGTATATCCTATCTTTGCCATTGGATACTCGCAAACAGCAGTGGGATATCTTAAACCAAGCATTAGAGAAATCTGCTGCTTTCACATTAAGAAAATCACCCCTAAAACTAGGACGAGTAGCCGCAGTTCTAGATTGCAGCTACTCCAGTTCAGGTTCAGCCGAAAAACATCGTCGTCCTCTAGGGGTAGCCTTATCTACTCATTATTTACTAAAAGCAGCATCCCAGGAATACCATGCCTTTTGGACAGCATCAACCAGCGATCCACTGCTGATTCTACCTCGTGGACAAACAGACCTCGCTACTCCCCTACTGGATGCTTTGGACTGGGGCGCAGATTTAGTAGTACTTGTAACCGATGGTTGGGAAAACGACCCCCCCAGTGGAGCATCGGAAATTCTGCGTGTATATCGCGATCGTTTAGACCCGAAACAAAAAACTTCCATTATTCATTGCAATCCTGTTTACAATGCCGATGACTTTTCTTTACATCCCCTTAGTCCCACAATTCCCACAGTAGGATTACGAGATGCAGAAGATTTACCTACGATGTTGGGCTTTGCCCGGTTCGCTGAAGGTTCTGCATCTTTAGCTGAATTAGAATCATATTTAGCAGAGCGAGTCAAGCAAATGTTAAGGGTGTAAAGTATAGAGTTTGCAACAATTAAATTGATTTATTTTCAATAGCTTAAATAAAATACTTTCGTCCAAAAAATCTCTTCTCTGTAAAGTTTATCCCACAATTATCGGAACATAAAATAGTTAGATTAATTAAATTTAGATTACTTATGAAACCACTACATTACTTAATCTTTCATCCTGACTACGCAAGAAAAAAAACTGAAGTCCAAGCTAAGGTTTTGATGGATGATAAACTTACAGATTGGCAAGGTAATGTTTGGGTGGATGAACCGTGCAAAAATGAAGACCCATTCGTATTTTCAGAAAGCTGGCTTTATTCATACTGTCATGCTACTCAATTAAGAAGAAAACCTATATCAAAATCTTCTCATGTCACAGCAGGATCATATATTTTTTTCTCTAGTGGAGATGCTGTCAATAAAAATACTATTCAGCTAGATACAGTTTTTGTTGTAGATCATAGTGCTAAGTGGCCGGATAACCAGCAAGGAATACCTGAAGAGTTCCAACAGGATTATAAAAATAATAAATCTGAGCGATGGGAGAGACATTTTAAATACTCTTTTCTTGGTCAGCATACTGGAAAATATACCTATGTAAGTAAGCAATGGTTTGATAGCAAAGATGAGTATTCTTTTTTGCCAATTTCTCAAAATGGCGATAGAGTAGAGTTTAATTTAGGATTACTTACATCAAATATTCAATCGAAGATAAAAGACAAAGTAAATGGGAAATATCCAGTAACATTAAGCGAGGAACAAAAAACAGAATTACTACAAATAACATTATCTCTAACAAGTATTAAAGTAATCGGAAATCTGAAGCGGCAGGATGACAAGATCAAAATAATAAATCCTGGTAATATAAGCTGTGGAGCAAAGTTAGTAAAGTTAGTAAAGTGTTAGGTTTAGTATAGCTACACTCAATACAATATCACTATAAAATTTTAGATATTAAAGACAAAAAACTGGATTCAGGAGAACATAACAGAAACTGATATTGCTCAAGATACGGTGTTGCTTAAAGTTAATAAAAATAGACCCACCATCCTATGTCATCCAAAAGCAATCTGTTAGCAGACATATCACTCAAAGGACTAGAAATTGCTCCTTCTCAAATACGAGGAGCAGTGCGGATTGTGCCATTATTGCGCCATCAAGTACGTAACGATTTGCGCTTGCTGCGTCGTAGCTACGATGAGGATTTAACAGTTGTTTCCTTAGCAGGAGAAATGACAGCACCAGGAATGAAATATTTTTCCTATATTCCTCACGGACTAGTGTTGTCTTGGACTAATGACGGCAGTCCTGTGGGGGCTTTTGGGGGACAGCTTTTTAAAACAGATGGTAAACAGCTAAACTATGGTTGTGCCAGTGTCCGGTTAATGCACCGGATGGTGAAGCGGGAATCTAGTAATCAACTGAGATTTTTGCCACTGCACTTGGCAATGGAAGGCTTTTTATCAATGTTTTTCTCTGGCCCCGATATTGCCTGGAGTGAATATTCTAAGTATGCCCTTTCTCATGGGCTGGGTAGCCGAATGGAAAGCTCTTTTAGTGGACGTTACATTGCTGGACTTGAAGATGCTTTGCGGGTATTTGAAATTCACTCTCGACAGGTTGGGGTATTAGTATTTGTTGCCGAAGCATTAGCATCAGCTTTTGTAGTACCGACACCAGAGGACTATCGACTTTTGCACAATAGCTTGTTAGAAGATTTCTATGGTGAGTTATTGTACCAATACGCGTTGCTGCACGATACAACTTTTCCCATGAGTGTATCTTTAGATGAGTCAAAAATTAATAATTTAACAGCTTTGAGAGCAGCAGTACAAAATATGCGTTCAGATTGGGCATCGTTTCAGGGTTTCATGGCAGAGGGACTGCTAGGACGCAAGTTAATTTCCCAAAAAGTCTATACTGCTGGTTCCTTCATGTTACAAAGATTTATTACTGACCTCAACCCCAATGAAGAAAATCATATTGGGGAAGCGATTATTCGAGAGAATGGGGAATTGGAGTATTTGAAGATTTACCGCTTATCAGGAATGCAGACTCGCCGAGTTTATTTGCTGAGTCAGTTAGCGGAGCATAATTGGAATTTGGATGCTACAGCTAGGAAATTGGGCAATACACGAGAGGAATTTGTGCTGCGTTTAGAAAAAGTGGGTTTTGGTTATTTGCTCAATGCAGAAGTACGACAAGCAGCATTGAAAAAAGTTAAGGGTAAAAGGTGATATTGTCTTGCTAAGATTCAGCATTAATTTGTAAAGTTTTGATTTCAATACATTCGCAAATTCCCGAAAAAGTAAGCTGTTGCACGTATAACTTGCACTTTTTAGACTCTGCAACATTGGTAACTATTTAATGCTCTAGAAGATTACAGTCGCAACACCTTATAACACTTACTTAAACGGGGTGAACACACCTAAAAAAGCGAAGAAAGGCTGCCAAAATCTACCAGCAAACACTGAAGATTCTACGCAGTGAACAACAAGATATTCAACAATATTTCGCTTATTAAAAGCTACCAGCCTCTTATCCTTGCAATCCGGGTGTTTGATAAACTCGTGTTGGGAAATTTTCTAAAACATCAGTTTCACTGCTACTAGACTCATGTGCAGGTGCTACATCTTCTTCTGGTAATGGCAACATCCGCGCGGCTGACTCAATCCGTTCATGTAATGCTTGTG
>NZ_JABXKK010000023.1 GCF_017115045.1 Nostoc sp. NMS8
GGGGTAGCCCTACGCAAAAATAGCTCGATGCCAGGTTTATTCTTACAAACTAAAACCCCCTAGCTCTCATAACAGCTAGGGGGTTTTTGTTTATGCTGAATTTAGTATTGGATAAGGTTATGACTCCAAAGAAAAACGTGCTGCCCTACGCTTTCTGAGTATTCGCCCTCAATGGCCAAAACGAGTTTGGAAAACAAGGAAAAACAGAGGAAGACCCATTAAAATTTCTGTTCCTAGATTTCAGCAGGAGCGGTGTTTCGCTTGGTATCAACGCAAATACCGTCGTCTAGTCGTTAGATGGGAGCGTCAAAAGGTTTATTTTGACGCATTTATTGACCTCGCTACTATCCACATCTGGATTCACAAAATATTATTTGGGATAGGTTCAGGATAATAAGACTTCTCATTATGTGAAGCCAACTGAATGAGAGGATTTGCTGGATGCTGCTTTTGATGCAGCAATCAAGCCTGCATCTGCTGAAGTTTTAAATGGTTTGTATACACCTAAGCGACTGGAAGCAATTGTAGATAAATCTCAGATTATGGAAGTAGCACAGGCTTTTTTAGATTTGACTTATACGAATTCTCAAAAATCTTTGCCTGGTGCTATTGATGAGATGTTGAGTGAGTTACCTGGTGGCAAACAGTGGGAGAAAGGTTAGTGAAAATAATTGTATTAAGTATTTGCATATAACATAACAAATTCAGATATTGCGTTTTAGGTCAAGTATTTCTACTGAATCGGCTCTCTAGGTAGGCATAGAATCCAGTAAATCTGAAGCGAATTCTTTTTTTGCTCTAATCCAAGTAGTGAAGCAAAATTCTATATGTTCTCTAAAATTGCCATTATCACAAGATTCAACTTTATAAACAGTCTCTCCATTTTTTTCGACAATAATGGATGCATCATGCCCACAAAAACTGTATATCTCTACTTTCCATTGACCATTTTTGCTTTGTGCATTACCACCAATATCATAGTATCCACTTTTATCGTCTACATTCTCCCAGTAGTCAAAGTTCCAAAAGCTATTTAAAATCCCACTTTTAACTCTCTCCTGAATTTTTTGAATATTTTCTAAATTAATCATAAGTACGGATGTCCAGTTTATTAAAAACTCTTATTTTATAGTTCCCAAAAATCTTCCTTCACTCCTCAATACTTTATAAAACTTTACTGCTAACTACTCATGCTCACTCCCTCCGAAAGGATGCGGCTGATGAAAGAATTCTGAAAACTCCCACAAAATAATCCCCTTGCAAAATGGAAAACAGCCTACGCTAGTGCTTAACTCGGTTTGAAGATAATGACGACTGGACAATTGTAATGCTATGTGGCGATCGCATCATCTCAACCTCTTCAACACCCATTGCCTATTCCATCAATTCAATCAATTCTTCAATCGTCACCTCTAAAGCACGAGCTATTTTATAGACTGCACTTAAATCAACTGTATTCATCCCGTCGTCACGTCGAGCATAGCTTTTAACTGTGTTGTAGTTGACTTCAGCATGGTCAGCTACATCTTGCAGTGTCCAACCCCGCTTCTGAGCTAATTCTCGAATTCGCAGTCTAACTCGTCCCATCCATGTTTTGACAAAGGTGAGTATTCACCTACTAGCATGTATAATAAAGGTGAATACTCACCTAAAAAACACATCAAAAGCGATCGCACGTCCAGCCTAAAAAACTAACACAGCGATCGCTACTTTTGATTTTGAAGGCAAACAGCATAGAAGGTGACTTCCATACTTAAATTAAAGGTTTATCGCTTTCTCCCTGTCCTCCCCTGCCCACCTCCTGTTGTGGTGCAGACATGATTTGCTTTTGCTGTTCTTGTATCCAGGTTTCAAAAAGTTCATTCAGAAGACGCACTTTCATAAATTCATCCAGTTGTGCGGGAATAAATTTTTCCAGCCGCAAAATAACAAACCATTCAGCGATGCGTGTAGGGGGCAATATCTGACCTGGTTGACTGCTAGAGAGCATTTGTACCATTACAGGATGTAGTGCATTCAATTCAATCGGGCCAACTAAACCGCCAGTTTGGGCTTCTGGCCCGAGTGAGTATTCCCGCGCCAAGTCAGCAAAAGAGTTTTCTTTTGCCTGAATCCTGAAGTAGAGTTCTTGGGCAATTCCCACATCTTGGGTTCGCAGTAGGGAATAAATTACTTTGTCCAGTTTTGTCTTGGACTGGAAAAAGTAAGATTCTAGTTTGTTACCCCAAGTAGCTTGCTTGAATTTTTCAATTTTAAGCTTACGAGTGGTAATGACTTCTAGTTGATCGGAAGTCAAGCCTTGATGTGCCATCCAAGCCTGGATGTCTTCTTCATTTTTGAACTGTTTTTCAGCGTAAAACTGCTGTTTAGCTTGGGCTATTTCCTCAGGTGTACACTCTATTGCTACTTTCGCAAGGTGTGAGTTTTGCTCTATTGCCTCATCGATGATCAATTCACGCTGCAACTGTGGCAGCATTTGATAACTTGCCAGCAAGGAAATCAATTCACTAGCTGCGATTGTACGATTACCGATTTGGATCGCTTCAGTCATTAGCTTTCAGGCATCTTAAGAATATCTAGTTTGTTAAAGAAGCTATACCATAGCCCATTTATTAATAGCTTTTACCTTAATTTTAACGAGTTAGTTATCCTAACCTCACTTTCACAATAATTAAATAGTTACTTGCTAATATACTTAAAAATATACAGGTTATGTGAGTTTTTATCAAAGATTCTACGCAAATATGCTGCTTAAACCTCTTGTCATTACCGCATCTCTTAAAAGGCTGATGAAATTTGGGTTTTAAAGTTTAAGTATGATTCTCATTTATCAATTTTTATTGAGAATATTCACGCAAGAATCAAGGTTATGTAATCTGCTTTGAAAGCGATCGCCAGTTGGAAAAAAATGTGGCTAATGACAAGCCTTAAGTCCTGGGTCTATTAAAAGTTGTTAGAGATAGAAAAAGACAGCACAACCTATGCTGCTTTTTCCATTTGTGTATCCAGCAACCAAAAATTCTCCGGTCTACAACGACTCTAAATAGTTCAGAAGATCCGCCATTTCTTGGGCACTAGGTTGGAATTTTGGCATTGGCGGTGTTTCACCACTGATCACTTGATGAATCAGCCCATACCGAGACTTGTGCTTTGAAACAGCCTGCAAACTGGGCCCTACTCGCCCGTCTGCTTCCAAGCCATGACAACCAGCGCAGTTAATTTGAAAGATCGCATGTCCTTGAACTGGGTTTCCTGTTAAGGATAGAACACTCTTGACGTATGGATCGGAGGCTTGAACTAACTGAACACCAAAAAAGCCTAAAGGGACTGCTAGCAGTGTGGCCAGCATCAATAAAACGATCCGCTGAATCAATATTTCAGGTTTGGTAATCTGGTTATCCAAAAGGTTTGCTGTGAAAGTCTAGGTGTGCTAAAAAGTTTTTATTTCCTACACATAGCTTAAAAGTTCTTGATCGTGTCTGCAAGCACAGAAGACTATTTTCTTGTGGGCAGTTAGGCAGTTGTCCTTTAAAAAGGCTGTAGAGCGCAGGATTCATACGAAATTTGGTAAAATCAAAAGCAAGCAACGAATATTTAATTATTACAAAGAGGAGATTTCCAGTGGTTGAACCCCTGCTATCAGGTATTGTCCTTGGTCTAGTTTTCGTCACCCTTGCCGGACTGTTTTACGCTGCCTATAGGCAATACAAGCGCCCCAATCAGTTGGGAGGATAAGGGAGTGCTGAGTTAGGAGTTAGGGGTTAGGAGTTATATTGTTCCTCATCTCCTTTATCCGCCCCTAATCCCTCACTCTGAATTCTGTAGAAAGTAAGTGATGTGTTGCTGTAAACTTTCTGGCGGCAAATTTCCCAAGCGGGAATCTCTGGCGGTATCCAACCTTGTGAGGCGTGTTCAACTGCGATTTCGCCGCTAAAATCTAAAAGTTGATGGTGAGCGATCGCTTCTAATACTGGTTGGTACAATCCACTGGCATAAGGGGGATCGAGGTAAATTTTATCGAATTGCTTGCCTGATAAAGTCTTTAACTGCTGCGTAATATCTCCCCGTAATACCCGAAATTCTTGGTCGGCATTAACTACCTGCTGCCAATTTTCTTGGATGGTGGCACAGGCTCGGCTCGATTGTTCTATTCCGATTACTAGGCTGGCTCCTCTACACAAAGCCTCTGCGCCCATTGAGCCAGTACCAGCGCATAAATCTAGCCAGCGACAACCTGCGATTTCTCCCTGCCAAATATTAAATACTGCCTCTCTTACCCGCGCACTAGTGGGTCTAGTTTCTTTTCCTGGTAAAGTTTTTAGCTGACGATTGCCGTAAATTCTCAAACTCATTGGTTATTAGTCATTAGTCATTAGTCATCGGTCATCAATTGTAGACAAAAGACAAAGAACAAATGACAAAAAGAATATTAGGCAGGAATTTTTTCGCGGACTTGAGCAACGAAATTAGACAGGATTTGCAAGCCGATATTAGAAGATTTTTCGGGGTGAAATTGGACTGCCATCAGGTTTTCATGGGCGATCGCAGCTGTGACGGTTTGAGTCCCGTGAGTGACGGTTGCTGCACGGATTAGGGGGTCTATTGGGTCAACATAGTAGGAATGGACAAAATACACCCAAGGATCGGATGGTAAATGCTCCCACAAAATACTTTTTGGTTGAGTCACTTCCAGCTGATTCCAACCCATGTGAGGAATAGTAATGTCGGGTTCCGAGCGAAACCGCCGCACTTTTCCTTTGATAATTCCTAGTCCTGGTTGGGTACCTTCTGCACTTGATTCAAAGAGAATTTGCAATCCTAAACAAATTCCTAAGAAAGGTTTACCAGATGCGATCGCTTCTTTAATCGGTTGTTCCAAACCACGCGCTCGCAGGTGTTGCACTGCTGGATCAAATGCTCCTACTCCTGGTAGGACTATAGCATCTGCCTGCTCTAATTCCTTTGGAGAATAAGTAACATTAGGAGTTGCCCCAGCTTTTTCCAAGCCTTTACAGACTGAGTGCAAATTTCCCATCTCGTAATCTACGACCGCAATCACTGGCATTTACCTGCTCCTTGTAAATTTATTATGGAGGGTTTTTCTATTCTAAATAATATTTGTTATGAAGAAAAGAATTCTATTAACTTCTTTTGATATTTGGCTAAAGGATCAACAGACAAATTCTTCTGATGATTTATTACTTGAAGTTACCAAACTCGATCTGATACCGCATGACTTAACTTTTTTACGCCAGTTACCCGTAGATGTGCAACTTGCCAGTACTCAGGTAATGGAAAAAATCAATGCAATCCAACCTGATTACATCATCTGTTGTGGTATGGCTGCAAGCCGTACACAATTAAGTGTGGAAGCCGTTGCTAGCTATGGAGAAATTGTTTTACAGACAGAGGTTAATTTAGAAAAATTAGTGGCGGGAGCCACAGCAATTGAGATTAGCTACGACTGCGGTAAATTTGTTTGCGAAGGTCTTTACTATTCAGTGTTGGATTACTTAAGTCAAAATAAACTCATAGCACGTTGTATTTTTGTCCATGTTCCGATTCTCAATCAAGAAAATTTGATGGGTATTCTTGCCGATTTTGTATTAATTATTAACAAACTGGCACTTTCATCAAGTTGTTAATGTCTGTATGGTGAAAGAAATATCTAAGTATATGTTGCCATTGTTACTAGTTTTTCCCATTGCTCAATTAACTCCTGCTACGCCATCACTTGAAGAAGTTGTACAACCACAAGAAGTACGACCTTTACCAGGGCAATTGGATACAGTGCCAACTTTTAATAGCAATAGTCCAGAATTGGTTTTGAAAGAAGGAATTTTACTTTCCACCTTTCCACCAGATGGGAAAAAAGTGCCAACGGCGCATCTGAATTTTCCCTTTCGAGGACGATTTGATATTTTTGCTCACCACATTACGAAAGCTGAACCAGCAGATAATTTGCGTAGGCGTAGCTCGTCGGAGACATCGCTCTATTTAGGGATAATTTTGCATAACCCTAGTTCGGAATCGGTGAAGGTGAATATTTTGCAGGCGGCGAGTTATTTGAGTCAACCGGATGCACCATTTATTCAGTTACCATCTTTTAGCCAAAATTTTTTAGGTAAAGTTTTTGCCGGGCCAGGCGATCGCGTTATGTCTGATGTGCTTCGAGGAGTGCGACAAGAAATTTTCCCTGCTCAAATTGAGATTCCAGCAAAGCAAAGTCGGATGTTACTCAATTTACCAATTCCGGTGCAGGGACTGACACCACCTCTTAATGGTCGGTCTACATTGATCCGACTGCAAAGTGATGGCACTGTCTATGCAGCTAGCCTAGCGATGTTTGCACGGGTGAATCCTGATGGCAGTGAGCGATCGCCTAATTTAGAAGAATGGCAAAATTTACTAGATAATGGTGATTTGGCTGGGCCACGAGATAAAGCACCCACTCCCTTAGAGGGAACTGACAAGCCAAGAATTTATGGGCGTGTCGCTGGAGTGGCTGGTGGTTCGCGATGGAGAGCCTTATTAGTAGATAATCCTAAAGCTAGGTATCTAACTATTCCCCAGCCTGGTCAAGTGTTTTCTTACGCTCTGAGTACCCTGCATGGCGGTACCTTAGGAACTGGTCAAATCCAAAGTGCTACTATGCTGGTGCGCTATCCTGACACCGCATATCGCGCTCATGGTAACTATGGAATTCAATATAATCTGAAGTTGCCGCTATACAACAATACTCAAAGTTCTCAAACTGTTAGTGTGTCGATACAAACACCACTCAAGGAGGATCAATTAGTTAAGCCAGGGTTACGCTTTTTGAGTACACCAGCCCCTCAAGTATTTTTCCGAGGAACGGTGCGGGTACGTTACAAAGATGAGCAAAATCAGCCACAAACTCAGTTTGTGCATTTAGTGCAAAAGAGAGGTCAACCAGGGGAACCATTAGTTTTATTAAAGATGAAAGCGGGCGATCGCTCTTTAGTAGAAGTAGACTTTCTCTATCCACCAGATGCTACACCACCGCAAGTATTAACAGTTTCAACTCAAGCTGAACCTCGGTAATGAGTCATGGGTAATGGGTAAGGGTTTTTCTCTAATTACCTGTTACCAAAAAATAACTAAAGCCTGTTCTAAAGCTTTTCACCCTAAATTTGTATATTTAGGGTGAATACTTATTCTGCTCTATGCATTGCAATAGAAATAGCAGACTAAGTAGATAGCCAATAAAAGGACGGTATGGCAACAAATCAAAAAATCAATCAAGAAACTGAGTTAAATTCGCTTCAGCAACTTGTTGGAACCCTAATCTTACTGGTAGAAGATGAGCCAGATATTGCAGATTTACTTACCTTCATTTTGGAAACGGAAGGTGCAGAGGTGATGGCTTTAAGCGAGGCAGAAGAAGCCCTTGCTTTAGTCGAATCACTTCATCCCGATATTTTGTTATGCAATGTGAAGTTGCCCAATCATGATGGAAATTGGTTAATTGAGCAAATTCGAGTGCATTCTTGCCCATCCCTAAGAGAGTTGCCTGCGATCGCTATCACTTCTTATACACGGGAAGTCTCAAGCTATAAGGCTTTAAATGCTGGTTTTGATCGATTTCTAGCCAAGCTTGAGAGTCCAGAAGGAATCGTAGATGAGATTGTTCACTTGCTATCTACCGATGTTTAAATCTAACTATCTGGTTTTTATCTCGTTTTTGACATTGATTTTACCCACTAGGCGCTTGGAGCGTACAGGTATCTGTACGCTCCCATAAAGGACTCTACCTTGGAAAACATATAACCTTAAGTGGGTAGAGTGAGATATTGAATATATTAATTAACCTTATTGAAAACCTTTTGCTGACTTTTTTTGCCCCTTACTCTTGGGCTTAGATTTGTTAACTTCTCCTAAAGCTTCTTGAAATAAGTTGTGTAGATGTATGGGGACGCTAGCAATTTCTGGTAACTCTGGCTCAATCGGTTTGTGGAATTCTTGTAAAAGTGTATCCAAGTCACTTTCAAGCCTAAACTCTGGACGTTGCAAAAATGCTTTTAACACATTTTCTAATTGAGTTGGATACTGTTGCGCTAATCGATGCCAGATAAAAGCATTAATACTTTTATCTTCCAGGTAGTAACGAACTAGTTTTTCCGACCCTTGAACACTTTGCCAATCCTCTGCCGCTAAAATTGCTTGTATCTTACTATATGTTGGTAAAAACATCTGTCCCCAACGAGGATGAGAAAGGGTTGTTACCTGTTCTGCTTTCTTGAGGTCAGCAGGTAAATCAACCTTTGGCATCACCATTTTGCTATTGCCACTTTTGCTCTTCAACATCTCAGAGACTACATTGGAATCAGCACCGAATTCTTGTGCTGCTGCTTTGATTTCATCGTCTCCAATGCCCGCTGCTTCTGCCACTTCTGCCAGAGATTTAGAAGTATCAATTCCTGCGGCTGCAAAGGTTTTTTCCGTAATTACTTCTTGAAATTCCGCTATTTTTTTATTCAGATGGTATCCAGATAGTGTGATTTCATCAGTGCCAAAAAAGTCCACAAACTGCTGATGATATTTTTCTACTGACTGCCAAGCTTCTTCTAGCAAGTCGGGAGCATCGCTGTAAAGATTACTTTTATAATTCTCTTTGAAATTGCCAATTGCTACAGCAAGTTTTGGTTTACCTAATTTACCCATTATTGTGTAGGGGCCAGAAAACATCCAGTAGCTATCGGTGACAGGAGAAATACGAGTTAGCAAAATTTCTCCTGCTTTCAAGCGAGATATTGCCTGTAATGTTTGAGTATTGTTTGGCTTGACGATGTAGTGTTTATCTGTCAACCAGTTTGTCAATTCAAACCCATCAGGTAAAATATTGGTTATGGCAAATAAGCCAATAAAACTATGATGCCAACTGTCGATCAGGCTGTGATCGCTTTCTTCTAAATCTGGATTGCTTTCGATAAACAAGTCTAATGGAGACTTATCACCGACTTTCCCATCTGTCAGAAAGCTATCGATGATTAAATCCTGCTGTGTACTATCTCCACTTCCCCGGCGCGACTGTGCTGCTGCATAAGTTTCCAGTGCTTGTGCCAGTTCCCCCTCAGCATCAAAGACAAAATCAACTAAGGCTTGTTTTAATTGGTGCGATCGTTCTAATATGACATCCACAAGTTAATCTCTCGGTGCAACAGATGTAGATTATAGCTCTTAAGAGAATTACAGCATCTAGCAATAGCTAGATTTATGCGGATTTAGCCGTCAAGCTTCTCTTAAAATAGATATAAGGCATCACACAAGGTCATTACAGATGGTCGCAATTCCAAATTCTAGCTATATTTCCCCAGAAGACTATCTCAAAGGAGAAGAAACCAGTCCTATCAAGCATGAATATAGACGGGGACAGGTTTATGCAATGGCAGGGGCAAGCAATACCCATGTAATTATTAGCGGAAATCTGTTTGCTCTGCTGAGAAATCATTTGCGCGGGAGTGGCTGTCAGGCTTATATCTCAGACACTAAAGCACATATTGAGTCGATTAATATCTATTACTACCCCTATGTGATAGTAAGTTGTGACCAACGAGATAGAGCTTTTAACAACTTTCTGCGTTATCCCTGCTTAATTATAGAAGTGCTATCTCCAACAACAGAAGCCTTTGACAGAGGTGATAAATTTGCTGACTACCGACAGATGGAGTCACTTCAGGAATATGTACTTGTGAGTCAAACTCGATTAAATGTTGAGTGTTTTCGCCGTAATCCAGAGAGACAATGGGTACTTTATCCTTATGGACAAGAAGATATCATTCATCTGGCAAGTGTAGATTTTCGGTGTGCTGTTGCAGATTTATATGAGGATATTACTTTTGAATCGCCATAATTGACAGACTACTAGCTTAAAAGCCAGAAACTAGAATCTTGAGGATTTAAAAATGTGTTTTTAGAGAGCAAAATAAAAAGGCAAAAGAAAATCTTCTTTTGCCTTTTTGCTTTTTATCTTTTAATAGAGACCTGAAATTTTACGTCTCTATTCATCATCAAAATCATCTTCGTCGTCTTCCTCTTCTTCCTCGTAATCGTCGTCGTCTGCGACTTCATCGGCGATTAATTCATCTTCGTCATCTAAAACTGACCTTTCTGCACGTCTGCTGCCAAAACCAGATTCCCCAAGAGTCGGAGAATCTAAATTATAGGTGCGAGCTGTGCGGTCATCTAAAACCATATCTAGAGGATCGTCAACTTCATCTAAGACACTACTGCTAATCTCAGCAGCATAATCTTCGATCGCACCAGGTTCATCATAGGTATTGTACCCAGTACCAGCCGGAATCAATCGCCCAATAATTACGTTTTCCTTTAACCCACGCAGCCAGTCAGATTTGCCTTCGATAGCTGCTTCGGTAAGTACCCGTGTTGTCTCTTGGAAGGATGCGGCGGAAATAAAGCTGTCGGTGTTCAAGGATGCTTTGGTGATCCCCAACAACACTGGGGTATACTGTGCCCTAGCACCGCCTGTAATTGCCATAGCTTCGTTCACCTGCTCAACTTGGCGCAGTTCCACCAATTCGCCGGGAAGCATGGTAGTGTCACCACCATCATCAATCCTGACTTTGTTGGTCATCTGGCGAACAATCACTTCAATGTGCTTATCGGAAATATCAATCCCTTGAGACTGATAAACCATTTGCACTTCATTCACCAAGAAGGTTTGTACCTTCTGCAAGGCAAGGCTAGCACAAGCATAGATTCCATCTTCAGAACCCAGGCTAAAGAAGATTTCCAAAATTTCATGAGGATTGGATGGGCCGTCGGTCAACGGTTGTCCCGCTAATACCATTGAGCCATCTGGCACAATCAAATTTTGTCCTGGGCCCAAAGGATAATCTGTCACTACGCCATTTGATTCTACGACCTTAATAGCGATCGCTTCATCACCACCATCAGCGTAAACTACCTTAACTTCACCCGCCCGGCGACATAAAATGCACGCTTCTTTAGGTTTACGAGCTTCAAGTAGTTCCTCAATCCGGGGCAAACCTTGAATGATATCTCCGGTTTTGGCGCGTTCAAACACCAGCAACACCAAGTTATCACCCCGTTGTACCAAATCACCGTCCTCTATCTGCAACACAGCACCAGGGCTGACTCGGTAAGGGCGACCAATACGGGTAGTAATAACGTAGTTTTTATTACTCAGAGCAGACTCTCCACCAGATGCAGCAGCGGCACTTTTGATATCCACTACTTGCCCTGATTCTGGGGCAAAAACTCCAGGAGCAACTTCTGCACCTTCTACTAGCAAATCACCCACTTTCACCTTGGGCTGAGTACCAGTATTAATGGCGAGCCTGTCAACGTCGCGTAACACCAAGCAACGACGAACGTTTTCAGTTCCTTTTTTGACACCTCGCACTTCCCCACCTTCTTTACACAAGATTTGGGTACGTGCGACTACAGATCCGGGGGCGATGGTTAACCCATCGTGTACCTCAAGTGTCGTTTGGGTGCTACCTTGGGTGGCATCAGCGGTAATGTCTCGACGAATTACCAAGGATTCCAAAATCACCAGTTGCAAGCGTTGAACTTCTGGGTCTTCAGTATCCTGCACCAATTCAATATCTGCTGCCAGGGGTGAAGCATTATGGTCTTGTTCCCCTTCTTGCTCAATTTCCAGCACTAGCTGGGTTCGCAGCAGTTCCACACCTTCAACAGATTTGACGCGTTCTGAATCTTTGTAAGGTAGTCGCTGCACAGCCCGTAACTGAATCGATCGCCCGGTTTGTTGACTTACTGATGTCGTTGATGGCACATCTGGATTATCCGGTACAGCAAACTCAACTACTGGACGACTCAACAGGGCTGGGCCTTCTGGTGTTTCCACATATTGGATATAACGCAATTCCGTGGCGACATTGCCTTGGAATTCCTCACCTGGTTGGATGAATGTGTTATCTCGCCCGATAACTGATTCTGGATCGTCCACCATCAGCAGTTCCCCTGGCTTCACCACGACTTCCCGCAGGATGTCGTTTTTCTGGGTCACTTCTACCACACCGCTGTTTTGGCAGAAGATATCCTTCACCACTTCGGTGCCAGCTTCGACAAACTGACCGTCTTCTACCAACAGCAACGAGATATCTTTATTAACTTCGTGGCTTTCTTCAGGAATCCACAACAGGGTACCGCCCTGCACGACTTCATAACCCAGCTTGGCTTTGCCTTTTTTCTGGACTTCTACACCCGCGAATTTCAGGAAACCACCGGTGGTTGTCCGATAGCGGTCATCAATTAACTCAGCTACTACTTGACCATTTTGCACTTTTGTGCCTGGTGTAGCTCTGAGGTTAAATACTTGGTTGTTACCAGTGGAGACTAAGTAATTATTGCGACCTTGGGAACTTTGGACTGTCACCGTAGCTTGGTCTAGTACCACAGAAGCAGTGATAATTTCAATTTCCCTGGTACTCTTACCTGGGGTAGCTTCCGGCAAGCGCACCACACCGCCGTGCAAACTAGCTAATTTGGTTTCTGCTAAAACTCCGTTAGAAGCGATCGCATCACCATTTTTCACCACTAATTCTGCACCTGGTGGCAAGTTGTAAACTTCTCCAGATAAAATCCAAATCAAACCACCCCGTGCTGCGGTAGTTGTGGTATTACCCTGACGGTCGGTTTTTTGTTCTGGAACTACTTCAGCAAATTGCACTTCCCCTGCCAAGTCAGAGGCGACATCTTTAACTGCTTTTTCTGTATTAGTTCGAGTTGTCCGTCCACCGAGGGCAACCTCTGCCAACAACTGACCTTGTTTTACCTTATTTCCATCAAATACATATAGTGTTGAACCTTGAGTCAGATGAACTTCTTGGTTCTCTGGGGTAACATCACCTTCTTTTTTCGGTTCCAGAAGCAGGATGCCATTAGCCTCAACATAGAGGGCATCTTCCCCGTGACGGGTACGATACGTTCTAGTCTTCAATTTGCGGGGAAGCTTGACAGTTCCATCGATTTTAGAACGAACTTGTTGCGCCACTTCTCCAGTAAACACCCCACCTGTGTGGAATGTCCGCATGGTTAGCTGAGTACCAGGTTCACCGATACTTTGGGCGGCAATAATCCCCACAGCTTCGCCTAAGTCTACCATCTTAGCGTGAGCCAAACTCCAGCCGTAGCAGTGTTGACAGACAGAACGTGCGGCTTCACAAGTTAGTGGCGATCGCACCACAACTTCACCCACCCCAGATGTTTCAATTTTCTTCGCCAAATCCTCAGAAATTGGGGAATTGCGGGCTGCAATCAATTCTTTTGTTACCGGATGCACCACATCTTCGCCAATTACCCGCCCCATCAAGCGGGTGGCTAGAGGAATCAAGGTTTTAGCGCCTTCTGTCATTGGTCGAATCGCCAGACCTCTAGTGGTACCGCAATCAAATTCCCGAATAATTACATCCTGGGATACGTCCACCAATCGGCGGGTAAGATAACCAGAGTCAGCCGTCCGTAAGGCAGTATCCACCAATCCTTTTCTGGCACCGTAAGACGAAATAATGTATTCCGTCACAGTTAATCCTTCACGGAAATTGGTTTTAATGGGCAAATCGATAATTTCCCCTTGAGGATCTGCCATTAGTCCCCGCATCCCTACCAACTGACGCACTTGAGAGATGTTCCCCCGTGCCCCGGAGAATGCCATCATGTATACGGAGTTCAGGGGATTAGTCTTCTTGAAGTGGACGACTACTTCATCTTTCAAGGCTTCACTGGTACCATTCCAAGTATCAATTACCTTTTGGAAGCGTTCTACTTCAGTGATTTCTCCCCGTTGATAACGGGTTTCAGTAGCGCGAATTTCTTCCTCAGCTGCTTCTAAGAGCAATCGCTTAGTTGGTGGTATCATCAAGTCATCTACACTGATGGAAACCCCTGCTTTGGTAGCATAGCGAAATCCCAAATCTTTCAATTTGTCCGCCATCACTGCGGTTCGCGCTGTACCATAATTCGTAAAGGCCCAAGAAATTAATTTTTGCAGTTGACTTTTGTTAACTACGCGATTGCGAAAAATCATTTTTTCGTTAGTCATTAATCATTAGTCCTGAGTCATCAATAATTAATAATTTGTAATTCATAGTTCGTAATTCGTAATTAATTGTTCAATTACGAATTACGAATTAGAAATTACGAATTAACTTGCTAGTGCTTCCTGAATGGCATTGTTGTAAATAACGCGGCCAGGAGTTGTGTATATATACTGTGACAGTACATTACCTTTCGCGTCTTGTCTGATTCGACGGAACTTATAGAGTAATGTGCGAGTACCATCCTCGTTTTCCGTCACTTTCACGGGTTCTGTATCCGGTTCGTCTGATTCTATTTCACCGTCAAACCTTACGTAAATATAGGCGTGCAAGTCAATTTGATCTTGCTGGAAAGCCATAATTACGTCCTCCAGTGAAGAAAAGTAATTTCCTGCCCCTTTTATCGCACCGGGATTTTCTGCCGTTAAATAATAGGCTCCCAACACCATATCTTGGCTAGGCGTGATGATGGGTTTACCTGTGGCTGGTGACAAAATATTGTTAGAAGCCAACATCAACAACCGCGCTTCAGCTTGACTTTCTAAAGAAAGAGGGACGTGTACCGCCATTTGGTCGCCGTCAAAGTCGGCGTTAAAAGCTGGACACACTAGAGGATGGAGTTGAATCGCTCTACCTTCTACTAAAATTGGTTCAAAAGACTGAATACCCAAACGGTGCAACGTTGGTGCCCGATTTAGCATCACAGGGTGTCCTTCAATCACCTCTTCCAGCACATCCCAAACACTGGGATCATTACGCGATATCAGCTTTTTCGCAGCTTTGATGTTATTCACCATACCGCTACGAATCAGGCGGTTAATTACAAATGGTTGGAATAGCTCAATTGCCATTTCTCTAGGCAAACCGCACTGGTGAATTTTCAGCTTTGGCCCGACCACAATTACAGAACGTCCAGAGTAGTCAACCCGTTTACCTAACAAGTTTTGTCGGAAACGTCCTTGCTTACCCTCAATAATGTCGGACAAAGATTTCAGGGGTCGGTTATTTGCCCCTACCACAGTGCGTCCCCGACGACCATTGTCAATCAAAGCATCCACTGCTTCTTGCAGCATCCGCTTTTCGTTCCGCACGATAATCTCTGGTGCCAAAATTTCTTGCAAGCGTGCCAAACGATTATTGCGGTTAATTACTCGCCGATACAAATCATTTAAATCGCTGGTAGCAAACCGTCCGCCATCTAGTTGCACCATTGGGCGCAAGTCGGGGGGAATTACGGGAATAACTGCCATTACCATCCACTCTGGTTTGGAACCAGTGGCGATAAAGTTGTCAATCACCCGCAGTCGCTTAATAAGTTTGGCTCTCTTTTGCCCCTTAGCGTTGCCAATTTCTTCGCGTAGACTTTCGGCTTCTTGCTCTAAATTGATATCGGCAAGCAAACGCAACAATGCTTCAGCGCCAATACCTACTTCTACACCTTGCAGCAGAGAATCTTCGCTATAAATTTGGTCTTCTATTTCCAACCACTGGTCTTCACTCAGTAGTTGTTTGTAAGTTAAAGTTTCGGCATTACCTGGACTCAGGACAACATAAGAGTTGAAATAGACAATCTGCTCGACATCCCGCAAGGGCATATCCAACAGGATGGAAATATAGCTAGGAATGCCTTTAAGATACCAGACGTGAGCTACTGGTGCAGCGAGTTTAATATAGCCCATGCGGTGGCGACGCACCCGTGACTCGGTGACTTCGACCCCACAGCGCTCACAGACAATACCTCTATGACGGACTCTTTTATACTTGCCACAATGGCATTCCCAATCTTTCGCGGGGCCAAAAATGCGCTCACAAAACAAGCCATCCATTTCTGGCTTGAGAGTTCGGTAGTTAATAGTCTCTGGCTTGGTAACTTCACCGACTACTTGACCGTTGGGCAATGTTCTCTCGCCCCACTGCCGAATGCGTTCGGGGGAAGCCAAGCCAATTTTTACGTAGTCAAACTGATTAGTTTGGGCAGGTCTCATACTTAAGTGCTGAGTTCCGAGTTATGAGTTTTGAATTTTGAGTATATTTAGTTTTGGAACATTGGGCATGGGGAGTTGAAACAATGCCCAATGCCCCATGCCCGATTCCCTAATCCTTATTCGTCATCATCCAGCGATTCGCGGGAAAGAGATTCGTAAGTTGGTCGGGGAGGTGTGCGACGGGCTGATTGGTCTGCCATCAAATCGACTTCCACATCTAGGGAACTGCCGTCTGCTTGGGTTTCTACCTTGTGAACGGCAATGTCTAACCCCAATGATTGCAACTCGCGCATTAACACCTTAAAGGATTCTGGAGTTCCAGGACGAGGAATTGCCTTACCTTTAACGATCGCATTTAACGCTTCATTCCGTCCTTGCATATCGTCAGATTTAACTGTGAGCAATTCCTGTAAGGTGTAAGCCGCACCAAAGGCTTCCAATGCCCACACTTCCATTTCCCCAAACCGCTGACCACCTTGTTGTGCTTTACCACCCAAGGGTTGCTGAGTCACCAGTGAGTATGGGCCTGTGGAACGAGCGTGGATCTTATCATCCACCAAATGCACCAGTTTCAGCATATAAGCCACACCGATGGTAATTGCTCGGTCAAAGGGTTCACCTGTACGACCGTCATACACCATGATTTTGCCTGGGTTATCTGGGTTATATACCCAGTCTTTCCCTGTTTCGTCTCGTGCTTCTTGCAATTTGCCATGCACGATTCGCCGAGATGACTCTTCACCGTACATTTCATCAAAGGGAGTAATCTTAAATCGTACTCCCAAGGTTTGACCAGCCCAACCCAAGAGACATTCAAATACTTGTCCCACGTTCATCCGACTGGGTACACCCAAGGGGTTAAGTACAATGTCTACTGGTGAACCATCCGGTAAATAAGGCATATCTTCCGCTGGTAAGATTCGAGAAATAATCCCTTTATTACCGTGGCGTCCTGCCATTTTGTCGCCAACTTGGATTTTGCGTTTTTGAGCAACATACACCCGGACTACCATATTGGCTCCTGGGGGCAGTTCATCGCCTTGTTCACGAGTAAACAAGCGCACATCAACTACGCGACCTTTTTCACCGTTTGGTACTCGCAGAGAATTGTCTCGCACATCCCGTGCTTTCTCACCAAAGATGGCACGCAACAGTTTTTCTTCTGGCGGTTGGTCAGATTCACCCTTGGGTGTGACTTTTCCTACCAAGATGTCTCCAGCTTCTACCCATGCCCCAATGCGAATGATCCCCTGTTCATCCAACTGACGCAAGGCATCTTCGCCGACGTTAGGAATTTCTCTGGTAATTTCTTCTGGCCCGAGTTTTGTCTGTCTAGCTTCAATTTCATATTTTTCAATGTGAATTGAGGTGTAGACATCATCCTGCACCAGTCTTTCAGAGATTAGAATTGCGTCTTCGTAGTTGTAGCCTTCCCAAGGCATATAGGCAACGACGATATTTTGTCCTAGCGCCAATTCACCGCCTTCAGTGGAGGAGCCATCAGCTAGCACCTGACCAGCAACGACACGCTCACCAATGCGGACGAGAGGTTTCTGATTTAAACAGGTGTCTTGGTTGGAACGTTGGTACTTGGAAAGGGTGTATCTAATTTCGGAGGTGTTAGCTTTAGGACGGACGCGAATTTCTGTAGCATCTACATAAGTGACATCGCCATCGGTACGCGATACAACCACCATCCCGGAGTCTCTTGCTCCTTGAGCTTCCAAACCAGTACCCACCAAAGGACGTTCTGGCTTGAGCAGGGGTACTGCTTGCCGTTGCATGTTCGATCCCATCAGCGCTCGGTTAGCGTCATCATGCTCCAAGAAGGGAATCATGCTGGTTGCTACCGACACGATCTGTACGGGAGATACTGCTACGTAATCCACCTGTTCTGGTGTTGTGGTGGAAAATTCTTGGCGATACCGGACTGGCACTAATGGCCCAATAATATGCCCGGTTTCATCTACAGGAATATCTCCCGGAGCAACCCGCAGGTCGTCTTCTTCATCGGCTGTCATGTAGGCTGGAGGCAGATCAAATCTGACTCGCCCATTTTCTACAGGTCTAAATGGTGTTTCGAGGAAGCCGTAAAGGTTAACCCGCGCGTGGGTTGCTAACGAGCCAATCAATCCGGCGTTGGGGCCTTCTGGTGTCTCAATGGGGCAAATGCGTCCATAGTGACTAGGATGAATATCTCGCACGGCAAAACCGGCGCGTTCGCGAGTTAAACCACCAGGGCCAAGGGCACTTAGACGGCGTTTGTGGGTCAGTTCTGCTAAGGGATTTGTTTGATCCATGAACTGACTTAATTGGCTCGAACCAAAGAATTCTTTAATTGCTGCTACCAATGGTTTGGGGTTCACCAAGGAAGCGGGAGTTAGCACTTCGGCATCGGATACAGTCATCCGTTCTCGAATAATTCTCTCTAAACGGTTTAAGCCGACCCGCACTTGGTTTTGCAACAATTCCCCAACGCTTCTCACCCGACGGTTCCCTAAGTGGTCAATGTCATCGATATTACCGATGTCATATTCTAGGTTGATCAGGTAATCTACGGCTGCCAAGATATCGCCAGCAGTCAACACGCGCATTGTGTCTGGGACAGAAAGGCGCAATTTCTTATTGAGTTTGTACCGTCCAACGCGACCAAGGTCATAACGTTTCGGGTCAAAGAAACGAGAATCTAAAAGTTGTTGTCCACCTAAAACTGTGGGTGGTTCACCAGGACGCAATTTCCGATATAACTCCATCAGGGCTTCTTCTTCAGAGAATTGCCCTTCTTTTTCGATGGTTTTTTGGAAATACTCTGGGTGGCGTAAGGCGTCAAAGATTTCGTTGTCTGATAACCCTAAAGCCTTTAAAAGTACTTGCGCTGAGAGTTTGCGTGTTTTGTCAATGCGTACCCACACCAAATCGTTACGGTCTGTTTCAAATTTCAGCCATGCTCCCCGGTTAGGAATTAAGCTAGCTGAATAAGTACGTCGCCCGTTTTTGTCGATTTCTGATTTATAGTAGACTCCTGGCGATCGCACGATTTGGTTGACAATTACCCGCTCGGCACCGTTAATAATAAACGTGCCGCGATCGGTCATCAAAGGCAAATCACCAATGAATACCTCTTGCTCTTTGATTTCCCCGGTTTCTTTATTAATCAACCGTGTGGGAACATACATTTGGACGGCATAAGTGCTATCCCGCCGCTTGGCTTCTTCGACGCTGTACTTTGGCTCCTTGAGTTTGTAGTTATGACCCAAAAAGTGCAGTTCTAATTTACCCGTATAATCTGTAATAGGACTAAAGGAGTTAAGTTCTTCTATCAGCCCTTCTTCCAAAAACCAGCGAAAGCTTGAACGCTGAATTTCAATCAAGTCGGGCAACAGAAAGGCGGGTTCCATGTATGTTTCTTTAGTCATGCCTCTACCTTTGTCAACCTGGTTAAATTTTCCCTTGGACACTGCTGTTTGACGCTTCCCACTGCTAGCCAGTGTCCTTAGCTATTGGGGAACTTTTTCTTACACACTTACTATTTAGATGTGTGGGCAAACAGAGCGATTAAATCTAGCTACAATGAGCAATCTTGACAAGGGGACGATCACTCTTAATGAGGAATGTAGAAGCGCACAAGCAAGGAATAATTTGCTGAAAGCATTTACACTCCGCACCCAATGCCCCATGCCCATTTCAATCAGAATATACAGTTGAGATATTCCTGAATTTGATCTAATTTTCCTCACTTTCCCTCCAAAAAGCGCCTTAGTTGGCTGACGCAGCTCTACCCAGTGTCTCTTAAATCCACTCCGCTGTTTATACTCTCAGTGATATCCTAGATATCCTAAGACTGAGGGAATGATCCACACTTCGTCGATTTTGAATCAGAATCACTTCATTTTGCTGGATTGTACTCACAAGACAATTTTGTTTAACGATTTTCAATAGATTCAATACACACTCAGCCGATGTTGTGCAAAAGTCTAGCTCAATTTGGGTTGGCACGGTTGAGTCATGTGGGGAGAGCATCCGCTTGTAGAGATTGGGAGGATGGCCAAGCCATAACAGCACGGAAAATTTAGATGAGAAGTTTTAGGCTCCTTCCTTTATCATTATGGCGCAAGCAAAATGTTTTTGAGGGAATAATATTAGCATATTTTTGTCCCCCTATAGTTTTATTTTTTTTAGCACAACTTAACAAAAGATACTAGGATACAGTTGATACTGACAACCCAAATAATTCACAGGCATTTTTGGTAGTTTGATGGGCGATCGCCTCTACTGTTTCCTGACGCAATTTAGCTACTTGTTCGGCTACATAAAGGACGTAAGCCGGCTCGTTGCGCCTCTCGCCCCGTTTCGGAACTGGAGCCAGAAATGGACAGTCTGTTTCAATCAGTAGGCGATCGCTACTTACCATCGCCGCTGAAGATTGGATTGCTTTGGCGTTTTTGAACGTTACCGTTCCGCTAAAGCTGATGTAGAAGCCTAAATCGAGAAACCATTGGGTTTCTTCTGGCGTTCCTCCCCAGCAATGCATGACACCCCGTACTCTTTCTCCTTTGAGTTCCCGCCATTTTTGCAACACTTCTCTGGTTGCCACAGCAGCATCCCGACAGTGGATAATCACTGGTAAGTTTAGTTCCGATGCGATCGCTAACTGTGACTCGAACACCATCAGCTGATGCTCGTAGTTATCAGCTTTGTAAAAATCCAGCCCCATTTCCCCAATTGCTACCACATTCGAGTCAGAACTTGCTAAAGTTTTGATTTTCTCGGCTGTGTCGCTATTCCATTTCTCAGCATCTAAAGGGTGTAAACCTACAGCAAAGCTGATTTCGGGAAATTCTTGAGCTAAGAATTGAATACTGGCAAACTCCTCTGGGTGAACACAGGAATGTACTAAACGCACTACACCTGCTTCTTGCCACCGCGATCGCACTGTTGCTAAATCCGGTTGGAAACTATCAAAGTTGAGATGTACGTGCGTGTCTATCAGTTGCATTTTTTGTCCTACCCTGCGGGAAGCCCTTCTCTACGAGAGGCTGCGCCAACGGGTTCAGCAGTCGCTCATGGGGGAAACCCCCAAGACCGCGATACTTCACCGCTGGCGCCTCTATGTTGTTTGTCCTTAATCACAAATGACGAAGGACAAATGACCAATGACTACTCAGCTGTTTGTGTGAGGGGTTTTAGTCTGTGAGCCAATCTTGATTTTTTCCTTGCCCCATTGTTGGGGTGAAGGACACCCCGTTTAGTCGCTTTATCGATTTTGCCGTAAGCCTCAGATAACTTGGTTTGTACTTCTTGTTTTAATTCTGGGCTAGGATTAGCTGTATAGGCAGCTACAGCATTAATGTATTTCTTGATCAGCGTCTTGACTGCTGATTTGTAAGCTTTGTTACGCAGTCGGTTACGTTCTGCGATTTCGGCACGCTTGAGAGCAGACTTTGTATTCGCCACAGTCAATTCCAAAAATACTATTAATTATGTACACACACTACTAGACTTACTAATATAGCATCCAAATTGCCAATGTTATAATTTACTAAAAAAATTCTGGGGATAAATAATCATATAGTTACTGTTCCACCCTTTCCTGTGTCTTCCCTACTCCCCGATTGCGTATTTCGTCGATTTAGGAAATGCGTGTAAAATATTCAGATACATCTAAAGACTGCCACCCTAACTCACCACAACCTGATTAAGCAATGTGATTGCCAAAAAATACAATCTTATACCCGTAAAGCGGATGTATTGTCAGAGGCAAAGAACTGTAAAGAGCTAAATTTCAGGGATTTTCAAGTATAGAACCGATATATCGTCTCTATACAGAGATTAAGAACTACAGAAAGTTAGGAAAATAAGTAAAAATTATACTCAGACCATACTCCCTGTAATTCGGGAGATTAGGTGAATACACCACTTGCAGTCAGCAAGTAGTGAAAATAAGGGCATAAGGGTAGCATGAATGGCATACCTGCTTTTTGTTACTAGCCTACCGAGGCTTGTGGAACTGAGCAATTAAGTTGCCTTATCAAGCAAAGTATATGCTGGTAGTCTTGAGAGTATGAAAAAAATTCAGGTTAAGCTAGAGAAGAGAATTAGAGTCAGCTTGCACACCCCAGTGGGTCAAGAGCAATACTAAATCTCAGGTGGCAATATTATAATTTTGGCATTGTCCTTACTCCATGCTGCGAATCATTACTCAGCAGGCAGACGTTAGAGCAGAACTACAACGGATCTGCGATCGCACCCATGACGAACAGGTGCTTCACAAAGAAGCAACGGTGCGGGAAGTTTTGCAAGCAGTGAAGCGCCAAGGCGACAAAGCTGTATTGCATTACACAGCCGAATTTGACAAACAAACCTTGAAAGCAGAAGAACTCCGAGTTACAGGCTCGGAATTAGATGCAGCCTATCAACAGGTGTCAAAGGAATTGCTTGATGCAATTCGGCTAGCTTGCCGCCAAATTGAAGCGTTTCATCGTCAGCGTGTACCGAAAAGCTGGGTACATTTTGGCGACGATGAAGTAGTGCTGGGCAAACGCTACACCCCCGTAGATCGAGCTGGGTTGTATGTGCCTGGTGGCCGTGCCGCCTATCCCAGTACAGTGCTAATGAATGCAATTCCGGCTCATGTTGCTGCCGTACCCCACGTGGTAATGGTGACACCACCAGGGCCAGGGGGTGCAATTAATCCCGCAGTCTTGGTAGCTGCCCAAGAAGCAGGGGTGCAAGAAATTTATCGCATTGGGGGCGCACAAGCGATCGCCGCTTTAGCCTATGGTACAGAAACGATTCCGAAAGTGAATGTGATTACTGGCCCTGGTAACATTTATGTCACCCTAGCGAAAAAACTTGTCTACGGCACTGTCGGTATTGATTCTTTGGCAGGCCCCAGCGAAGTGCTGGTGATTGCCGATGAAACAGCAAATCCGGTGCATGTCGCTGCTGACTTGCTGGCCCAAGCCGAACATGATCCAATGGCGGCAGCAATTTTATTGACGACGGATGCTGCTTTGGCGAAAAACGTGCAATTAGCCTTGGAAAGACAGCTAGTAGATCATCCACGGCGAATAGACACAGAAAAAGCGATCGCTCACTACGGCTTGATTGTCGTTGTGGAATCGCTCGAAGCAGCAGCAGAACTCTCAAATGAATTTGCCCCCGAACACCTAGAATTAGAAATCAAAGACCCTTGGGCACTCCTACCACAGATTCGCCACGCTGGGGCAATCTTTTTAGGTTACTCAACACCAGAAGCCGTAGGAGACTATTTGGCAGGCCCTAACCATACCTTGCCAACTTCTGGCGCTGCCCGCTATGCTTCGGCATTGGGGGTTGAAACTTTCCTCAAGCACTCCAGTATTATTCAATACTCTCAAACCGCACTGCAAAATGTGGCTGGTGCTATTGATGTGCTAGCAACAGCAGAAGGTTTACCTTCTCATGCTGATTCAGTACGACGCCGAATTCAGCAAGAAGAGTGATTTGAAATGCTTAATTTTTTCTTATAACTAAAAGTTTGGATAGCGATACCTACGGTAAGCAACGCTAACGCACGCCGTTTGCTATTCTACTTTCAGCTGCCCTTTAAGCGTCCACAAGTCGGGCATTACCGACGGTAGTTTCTGGGAGAGAATTTTCCTTTCCCAGAAACTCGTGAAAAGTTTCTCTAGCCCAGTCACTACAAGGCAATACTATAAAAGTGGCTTCAGAATTGCTAAGTACCTCGGGTTAGAGTAACGCCATAGATAAATCTAGGGGATTGAAGTAAGGACGTATTCAATATACCTACGCATCTCGAAATCAAATATTCTCAAATATATATAATTAAAAAATAAAAAATTGGTTTAGTGTCGCCGCCGACGGATTTTGCTAAATACTTATGTAAGAGGTCTACTCTTTAGGAGGCGAGAGCGGTGCTAAATAGTATTTTGGTAGCTCTGGACGGTTCGGAAATTTCAGAACGACTAATTCAGACTTTAGATAATTTGGCTTTGTCAAAAGATGCCAAGGTTATTTTTTGTCATGTGTTTCCTACGCCAGAGTCAGAAATGGAACTACCCGCCGATCGTCCTCAGCCAGAGTCGCCAACATTTTCTTATTTTCAGGTTGAAAAACAGCTGCAATCGTATCAAGAAAAGTTATCAATCACAAGTGAGTTAGAACTAGTAACTGGCGATCCTGCTGAAGAAATTATTCGTCTTGCCAATATTTATAAAACTGAGTTGATCATAATTGGCAGTCGAGGGTTGATGGGGATGAAGCGAATTGTTCAGGGTTCTGTTAGCAGTCAAGTTGTAGAAGAGGCTAATTGTTCAGTGTTAGTCGTAAAACCAAGATAAAAATTTATCAGGGGAAGCAAACTCTCAAACTTTTCCACACTTAGAATTGACAGCTGAACAAGTTTTGACAGCCGATTATTAAAAATTGTTCTCTATTTTTCTGTGCCTAGATAAATTACTTTTAAACCGCAGATTCACAAAGCAGGACACCTGCATAGGAGGGTTTCCCGACTTGAGCAAAGTGTCCGTGGTGCAGAGAGAAAAATAGAGATTTTTCGAGTTACCTTGAAAGAGCTAGTCCTAGAGACAAGGAAAATTCCCTTCTACGTTCATTAGATTTAACGCCCTTGAGTTGCCAAAAACTGACGCAAGCTTAACAAACTTAGGGTTTGAGCCAAATTTAAGGGCAAAATTGAAACTCCTTCTAAGCGGGACTGTACCCAACCTTCTCCCCAATACCATTCGTGGAACCCATCAATACCTCCGCTGAGTATCAGGCGGAGACAGTTGGATTTGACAACGTTTACTTGATGATGAATCGTGACTGGCCCAGTCCAGGTTGTAAACTGGAATCCGGGAAGCAGTTCTTCTGGCATACCTGGCGCAAAGCGTTGTCCTAACAGCCATTTTTCTAGTTGCACAGGATGCAGCAGACTGTCACGAATTTCATCTGTTGATGCTTCGATTTCGATCCGCAATTGGCTTTGTTGAAAATTACCCAGCATTTTTATCAGATTACCTAAAGATGAGACATCGCTATTTCTAATATTGCAAATAGTTTTAGTCATTAGTCCTTTGTAAATCACTAATAACCAATGACCAATGACCAATGACCAATAACAGCCGTTTATTTACGTAGCACCCTACCAAGTTACTTTTCTCGCAGCAGAGAACTTAGAATAGAAAAAGTGAACTTGTTAAGAAATGTAAGGTTATTCATGGCGGATCAGTTAATTCGTGCGACAGCAGCCGAGGGTGGAATTCGTGCCGTAGGTGTGATCACCACACGTTTAACAGAAGAAGTACGGCAGCGCCACAAGCTTTCTTATGTGGCAACGGCAGCACTGGGTCGGACTATGGCGGCAGGCTTGTTAATGGTTTCTAGTATGAAGCGAACTGGATCGAGGGTTAATGTTCGGGTAAAGGGCGATGGGCCTTTGGGTGGGATATTGGTAGATGCCGGCTTAGATGGTACTGTACGCGGATATGTCGGTAATCCATCTGTAGAATTGCCTCCTAATGCCAAAGGGAAGCTAGATGTTGGTGGTGCAGTGGGTGGTGGCTACCTCTACGTTGTGCGGGATATCGGTTATGGTTATCCTTACTCTAGTACTGTAGAACTAGTTTCTGGCGAAATTGGTGATGATGTAGCTCATTATCTGGTGAATTCCGAACAAACACCTTCGGCTTTAGTTTTAGGTGTGTTTGTGGGAGCAGCAGGAGTAACTGCGGCTGGAGGATTATTGATACAAATATTACCGAAAGCCGCCAGAGACGAAGCTCTAGTAGAAATTTTGGAATCACGGGTTGCCGGTCTAGCAGGATTTACGCCATTGTTGCAAGCTGGGAAGACTTTACCGGAAATCTTTGGCGACTTGTTGGGAGATATGGGGCTGGAAATCTTTTCCGAACGGCAAATGCTGCGCTTCCACTGTGGTTGCTCTTTTGATCGCGTTTTGGGGGCATTGAAGATTTTGGGAGAAGCTGAACTGCAAGATATGATTATTAAAGATAATGGTGCTGAAGCAACTTGCGACTTTTGTGGTAATGTCTACCAGGCAAGCAACGAGCAGTTAGCTCAACTAATTGCCGATTTGCAAGCTGAATCTGCTATTTCAGGATAAAGTATAAAATAGCACTGATTTCTTAGATTGATAATGGTACTCTGTGGAGAGAGATAATCAAAAAGTAGCTTTTTAATCATGAGAAAGTTACTATGTCAACAATGGAATTATCGATTTAAAACAGAGCGCTATTCAATTATTTTGGTGTGAGAGATGACAGAGCGGGATATTCCAGACAGTTGGTCTTCAGCCAGTGGAAGAGAGCCAGATCAAAACGAAAGCTTATCCCGAACAGAACAATTCGGTGAAACTCAGCCATTTGATGTCCCCGCTACTGGTTATAACTCCAAGTCAGTGAAGCGGCGAAAAAAAAACCATAGCAAAGGATTAACTGTAAATAGTAATTCAAAAGAAACAGCCCAACTCAGTAATAATTCTGAGAAATGGCCACGCTGGATTAAAAGCTGGACATTGTGGCTAGTACTATTAATGTTAATTCCCGGCAGTGTAGGATTCTTGGCAATGGCAATGCTGTTTAAGTTGCCAGCTGCTCCTAATTGCCCCTCGATTTTCTGGCCTCTAGCTAGTGCTTCTGTGCGGTTACACTGCGCTCAGTTGGCGGCTTCTAAGCAAACAGTTAACGACCTATTGCAAGCGATCGCTCTGGTGAAGCAACTACCACAAAATCACCCGCTGCATGGAGAAATTGATCGTTTCATCGAAGAATGGTCGCGGGATATTTTGAAGCTAGCTGATGAAAGTTTCCAAACAGGGAATTTAGAAGAAGCGATCGCTACTGCCAAGAAAATACCCGAAGATGTGGCAGCTTATAAGTTAGTCGATGAACAAGTTGGTAAATGGGAGTTAATTTGGTCAAAGGCAGAAACCACATATAACAGTGCGATCGCCGAAGTCAAGGAACGCCGCTGGCAATCGGCCTTTATGTTATCTGCTAAAATGCTACGCGTAGACAATCAATATTGGGCGGGTACTAAATACGACCAATTGAATCGTCTAATTGCCACAGCGCGCGAAGATGGGGATAAGTTAGGAAAAGCCGAAAGTTTAGCAAATAGCAAAGTAGTCGATAATTTATTGGAAGCAATCAAGTTAGCCGAGTCAATCGGGCAAGAAAGTTACCTTTACCAAAAAGCTCAACAAGCGATTCCAGCATTTGGACGCCAAATGCTGGAATTGGCACAGGCAAAACTAGATAAGAAAGATGCGGATGAAGCGCTGAATATTGCTAGGCAAATACCGGAAAGTACGAAACTACAAGGTGAAACCGATGACTTTATTGCCATAGCTGATGCGAAAAGGAGTGCTTGGATCGGTAACGTTTCTGGTTTACAGGCAGCGATCGCTCAAGCACAACAGATTTCTCCTTCCAGACCAGTGTATAACGAGGCGCAGCAACTAATTGCTCGTTGGCAACTGGAAATTGAAGATGTCGCCAATCTAGAAAAAGCGAGAATATTGGCTAGTCAGGGAACAGTGCCTAATTTAACAGCAGCGATCGCCCAAATACAGCTGATTCCTGCTAGTAATCCCAGGGCCACAGAAGCTAGACAAGAGATGGATCGCTGGAGTTCCCAAATAGAAACAATTGAAGACCAACCTTACTTAGACCGCGCCGAACAGATAGCAATATTCGACGATATTAACTCCTTGCAAGCTGCGATCGCCCAGGCTAGCGAAATTCGTAGAGGTCGTGCATTATATCCAGAAGCACGGAAAAAAATTCGTACTTGGGTCGGAAAGATTCAGCGAATTCAAGACCAACCCTACTTAGATCAAGCACAAGAACTGGCTCAGAGTGGAAATCTCACCGCCGCCATCAACGCAGCTCAACAAATTGCTTCATCAGGAAGGGCCCTTTCTGGGGAAGCACAAGCTGCGATCAATGACTGGGAAGGGCAAATCCGCACTAGAGAAAACTGGAAAAAAGCCCAGGAAGTGGGGGCAGTTGGCACTCCAGAAGCCTTAATTGAGGCAATACGATTAGCAGATCGCGTTTCCAACAATAGCATCTTACGTATGGATGCGAATCAGGCTATTGACCAATGGAGTCAGCAATTGTTAGAAATAGCACGCTCTCAAGGTCAGTCTGATATTGCTAGAGGCATTGACATTGCTAAATCGATTCCACGCGGTAGTGCTGCTTACAGTGCAGCACAAGAGCAAATTAAGGCTTGGCAGGATTTTCTCAATCCTCAGCCGCAACCTCAGCCTCAGCCTGAATCTCTACCATTTCCTCCATCAACTACTACTAATGGGCAGTAATATACAGCATTTTTCATTTGATTGAACCGTAGTAGTCTGTCAATAAATAATTGATGGAGAAATTATTTTTAGATATGGCGGTTTATCGCGTCTCTCTAACCGTCAAAATAATTTGACAGACTAGTACCCCAACTTTGAGAAAATCAATAAGCAAAACAAGATTGGATCTAAGCTGAAGCGATTTCTACTTAGCCTTCACCCGCGCCTGCTTCACCATCGCAATCAAAGTTTGATGGGCATCTTCCGCATCTGCTAAAACACGATCAAACTGGATGCGAACTGGTACAGCTTCCCCATTCACTTGCGCTGTTAAATCCATACCTTGTGCATCAATTGACAGCATTTCGGCTGCACTCGCGTCTGTAACACCGCCAAAAGCTTTAGCATAAATCACTACAGCATCAGCGTGATCGTCATTCATGTGCTTGCAGATGCGCGAACTAATTTCAGTAGAGAAATCCTTAGACATTGTGAAGTTGAAAGTGATGAATATGGCAAGAGCCTAAATTTTCGGCTAAGTAGTTCAAATTAGCAGAAAAAGCTAGTCTTAAGCCATCGTTATTATAAGTGACATCTGAAAAATAACTGCCCTTGTATATATTTGATAAGTTAAGTTTATTACTCGTACAAGAATTAAAATAAAATAAACATTATCCAGTATTTTTACCTTCTATTGCGGAAAGCAGACAGCGTAAACTGTAGCAGAAGTATTAGCAAAAACTATTGCAGCTAAGAGACAATGAGCGAAACTAGCCCCAGACGAATTGTAATTGGGGATGTGCATGGACACTATGAAGGCTTAATGACATTGCTGGAGGCGATCGCCCCCACCTCAGAGGATCAAGTCTATTTTCTGGGAGACTTAATCGATCGTGGGCCTCATAGCGCACAAGTAGTTAATTTTGTCAAACGAAATAACTACTCATGTTTATTGGGAAATCACGAGCAGATGTTATTAAACATTCTGACCAATGAAAGGACTTCTTCTTCAACGATGCAGGCATGGCTGTATGGTGGAGGGCAAGCTACTGTAGCCAGTTACCAAGAAGCTCCAATTCCTGACGACCATCTGGATTGGTTAAAAGCTTTGCCTACATACCTTGACTTGGGGGATATTTGGTTAACTCATGCTGGTGTTGACCCTTCCAAGTCGGTGACAGAACAAACAGCCGATGAACTGTGCTGGATACGAGAGGAATTTCACAGCATTGAAAAACCCTACTTCCCAGATAAGCAAATTATTATCGGTCACACTATTACCTTTACCCTCCCTGGTGTTTCCCCTGGAAAACTAGCACAAGGACGGGGATGGCTAGACATAGATACTGGCGCTTATCATCCCCGGAGTGGTTGGTTGACTGGACTGGATGTCACAAATCACTTGGTTTATCAAGTTAATATCTTTAAAAACTATGTTCGTACCCTGCCTTTAGAAGAGGTTGTAATTACCGTTGATCCAGCCAAAATTAAAGTTGATCGCCGCAATAAGAATTGAGAGTGGGGAGATGAGGGAGCAGGGGAAGCAGGGGGAAAGAAACAAGTTAAAAGTTAAAAGAAATATTGAATTTATCTTTCTTTTTATTTTTTACTTGGTTTTTTTTACTTGTATGCCCCATGCCCAATCTTGTCAAGACCCCACTAATGGTCGAATATTAGCTTTATAACTAGGGTTATCCAAGCCATATTTTTCATTACTAGGTTGAGAGTTAATTGCACGTCTGAGGGCATCAATGCGATCGCTAGTTCCGGGGTGTGTACTCAAAAATGTTGGCGCAGAACCACCCTTTTTCAGCAGCTTTTGCATAAAAGAGACCATTGCAGACTGGGCATAACCAGTACGTGTCAAAGTTCGTAGTCCTCTTTGATCGGCCTCAAATTCATTGTTACGACTGCGTGGTAAGTCTCGCGCTAACTGTACACCAATTTGCACTGCTGAATTTCGATCTAAGCCGGCAGCTGTTAATAGACCACTTTCGAGAGCTTTTTGCTGCATCTGCTTGACTACGTGTTTTCCGCCAATGTGGCCAATTTCATGGGCGAGTACACTTGCTAGTTCCGCTTCATTGTCTGCGGTTTTCAGCAAACCTGTGTGGACATATACATAGCCGCCTAAGGTCGCAAAGGCGTTAATAGAGTCATCCTGAACTATCTGGAAAGTATAGGGGAGATTGGGGCGATCGCTATTTACTGCTAAACGTCGACCAACTTGCTCTACATAACGATTAACTTCGGGATTGCGGTAAAGCCGGACTTGACTGCTGACTAATTCCTGATTAATCTGCTTACCAAGATCAACTTCTTGATTAGGAGATATATTAGAAAGCTGAAATGCCTGAAATCCTTGGAGTAAAAGAGGTAAGAAATCTAAAGTTCTTCCAGGTAAGGGTGTACTTAGGCACAGGCTCAAGGCGACTACCACCGAAATTAGGGGATAAAACCAGCCACGCCGCCACACACGGTAATTTGTAACAAAACCTTTCCAGTTGAACATAATACGCTCTGAAGATTATTTGGGGAGAACATAAAATAATGGAACAAATTATGAGACGGATTTAAAGTATTCTAAGTTGCATTCTTAACTTCAGCCCAAAGGAGTTGTTATACAGATAATTCTTAGGCAAATCTACTGAATTGCGGGAAACTATGGATTCTCTCTAGAGATAGGCTTAAACACTAGATGTTACTTTCTAGCTGCGTCAGTCTTAACAAGTAAAAGTTTCATAGTTAGCTGCTGCTCCTTGAAACTTAGGAACTGGTGATAAACTCTCGCATAACCGCAACTCCTGGACGCTTTGAATTATTACCGAATAGGGAAAATTGCCGTTCCCATCAAAAACCTTCTTGCTACAATCAATTACTTCGCTATTACCTCGGAAAAGTTTTTATGGCTATTTTAGATTCCAAAGGTCGCTTGTTTGGCAAAATAAATCTCCTAGATTTAGCTGCTGCGCTGGTAATTTTGCTAGTTATATTTGGCATCTTTGTCTTTCCTGGCACTTCTGGTTCTGTTGCCCAAGTTGGTGCGAAAACAGTACCCATTGAAGTAGACTTAGTCGTTCGTGGGTTGAATGTACGTGACCCAGAAAAATTAATCGATAATGGTTTAAAAAAAGGCGGAAAAACTAATGTAATTATCCGCAACCAACCTTACGGACAGATTGAGATCAAATCTATTCAACAGCTACCTAGAACAGTCAATGTTTTCCAACCTGATGGCACTGTCAAAGAACTTCCAGATCCCAAGGCCAACAATTATAGTACAGATTTTCTTTTGACTTTAGACGGCAAAGCCCAAGTTACAGAAAGTGGGCCAGTTCTGGGTAACAGTAAAGTTAAAATTGGGATGCCATTTGAGTTAGAAGGCTTTAATTACAACTTCAATGCAACTGTCATTGATATTAGATTGAAAGACAAATAGTGTTCTCACTTTTGTTGATACTATTTTATATAGTAATCCTATTTGATTTGTGAGAATTAAAACCCGCAGATCCCCGACTTCTTAAGGAAGCCGGGGATCTTATTTATCACCAATAATTCAGGATTGCTATTTAATACCCCTGAAACCACGGAGGGAATTTTGATCCTGTTAATTAAGCAGGGGCAAAAATTTGCGAATTAGACCGATTGTCACTGCCGGTAATTCCAACTGTGGTGTTAATCCGACATCTTCCAACTGTTGAAAAAATCGGATTGCTTGGGGATTGATTTCGGCAAGGCGGCGACCAATTGAAGGCGCTGTAAACTCTGACTGTTTTCCCCAAATAATGGCAGTGGGAGTCGTCAACTGTTGAATGTAAAGGGATAAGTCAAAGCATAAATCGCCACGTACAAAGGATAGTGCCGCATACTCAGCATTAGGCTGTTGGGCAGATTGTAGATAAGCATCTACAATTTCCTGGTAGACTCGATTAGATTTAGCAAATTGCCGTTGCTCTAAGAAACCGCGAATACCACCACTAGTAGCAATTCCAGTGCTGTAAAGTAAACGATCAACAACGGGAACGCTAACTAACTGGGCAAAAAAGCTCCGGGAGTAATCTTCGCCAAAATCAGAAAGTCCGGCGGGGGTGGTAAGAATTAAAGACTTGAATAAATCAGGATGATCTGCTGCTACTCGAATTGTAAATGCTGCGGTCAAAGAAGAAGCGATCGCTGTTACTGGCCCCGTACAAGTCTGCTCAAAAAACTCCCGAATCGTCGTCAAATAATCTTCAATCTTATAACTCCGTGGCGGATGCTCAGACCTACCCCAACCGAGCAAATCTGGCGCAATGACCCGATATTCAGCAGCAAAAGCTGGATAAACTTTCGACCACTCATAAGCAGAAGATCCACCACCAAAGCCGTGCAGAAATACCAAAGTTTCTCGATCGTCTTTGGCAGTCACATCGCCCTCCCAAGGCGCTCCAGCAGCAGTATAATATACCGTCCTACCTAGTGAGGTATTTATGGAGCGTTGTTCAAATCCCAGTGGTTGAAACATAAGTATTCTTTGTTAACTGTAGTGATTAGTTGGCATAAGTGAAAAAAGAAACTTGGGATGCAGGGATACAAAGAAAGCATTTGATTATTTCTCAATGTCTACGCATCTTTCCTCCCCCGCCTCTTCTTTAGTCACTTTGAATGTTTACGTGTTTAGTTCAAACTTCGTGGTCATTGTTATTATCTACGAACCAATCACCTAAGACTTCTTGCCACAGTCAGATTAAGTAGATATAAAATTACTAGATTACTTGTAAAGATTTGGTGATTTTTTTTCATTATCAAAAGTAACTTAACGTTGAAAATACTGTTTTATAAGGGTTTTTCATGGTAGCGAGTATCACTCAAGCCTGAATTTAGCATAAGTTTTTATGGTAATCTATCAGAAAACCGATAAATAATTTTGAGCGTCAACAATAGTGAAACGCTTGTTTTAGTAAGCTATTAATCCTACTTCTATATGATGTGGAAAAAATAGTATCTAATGTATAACTAATCTGATTATTATCTAAGTAATGGTAAGGCGGGATGTCATGGTAAAGCAGGCTACTCTTCAATCAAATAAACTACTAACGATTGAAGACGCTAAATTTGCACTTGACAACTTTAGTATACAAAACGAAATTAAAGCTTCAGCTTGGCGTGGTCAGGTTGAGCCAGCTATTGATGCTGCTAGAGTTACTGTACCTACTTGTATTTCTTTAGACTTAGAAGACTTGAAGTGTTTTGAAGCAGTAGAGCGGCAATATGAACGTTGGGGAGTTATTTTTCATAATTCTCTCGCAATACAGCCATCAAATCCAGTGTTTCCAACCTATTCAGGGCTAACAGTTTTAATGGGAGCGCCCAAAAGCGGATTTTTAGAAGCTACTTTTTTGCGTCCGGTTAATTCGGTTAGCGCCTTTGTCACTAGTTCGCAACGGCTAGTGCTTTCCGCCTATGATCGCGATCGGCAACTCCTTGGTCAAACTGTACTACCAGCCTCTAATCTTGCCAACTCAGACTCGGCAATTTCCCCTAATACCTTATTATCTATCAATGTGAATAACATCTACAGCGTTACCTTCTGTGCTTTTGATGGTCAATTCACCCTTGATAACTTTCGTTTTTGTCTTTAATTAAGACTTACGTACAAGATGCCCTTGCTCCGAGCCGTTGAAAATGGTATCTTAATTTGCGCTGTGCTGTACTAGTCTACTATCCGTCTATCAAACCAGACATTTTGTGGTTTGAACCTTCATTCTTTGTTCATCCATAGTAAAACTTATACAATAAGTAATTTCGTAATCAAGTAGGTAAACACTGTGGCACAGGCTTCGTCTTCTTGGCAGCAATTAATCAACCAGATCCCCGACTGGAACTGGTCGCTGACAAAATTCAAGACAAAGGGAGCCATAAAGCAGCAAACATTTAGGCGCTTCTCTGGGCCTGGGGGCTTTCTTGGGTTCTTGACAATCGTCATAGCTATGTTGTTGTGGAACTGGAAACTGCTATTGGCTCTCTTAATCGGCATTGGGGTAATGGTATTGGTTTACTCAATGCAGGAGTGGGATTGGCAGTTACGCTGGTCTAAAATACGTAATTTCTTAAACAGTTCAAATCGTCGCTTGGCCTTAGCAGTCATCAGTGGTGGTATTGCTACTGTCAGCACTTACATGGCAGCGGCAATATGGGTTGACTCTCATAGTCACTGGATTGCTGCTGGTGCGATCGCCCAAGGTGTGGGAACCCTGTTAACTTTAGTTTTATTGGTATGGCAAATTGTCAACTTCTATGAAAATCGCGAAGAAGACCACCTAGATCAGTTATTGGTCAATTTAACAGAAAAAGATCCATTGAAGCGGTTGATTGCCCTACGTCAACTAACTAAATTGATCAGCCGTAAGCGGGTTGATTCTTCAGTACAACAAGATGTTGTCGAATGCTTGCAACTCCTACTTCGTCGAGAAGAAGAAGTTGCGATTCGAGATGCAGCTTTTAAGAGTTTACAAGCTTGCGATGACCTCCAGTCGGTTGGAGACCATCGCCTACAAGTTTTACCCCCCAAAACAGCAATAACTTTTACACCCGTATCAGCAAAAGTCAAAGTTTATTAGTCATTGGTTATTGGTCATTAGTTAAATGATGAGTCCTAATTAATACCCAGTCCCCAATCCCCAATCCCCAATCCTTATTTTCGAGACAGCCTTCCATTGCGAACTTGCACTACTGGATGATTGCACCGCCGCACTAATTGTTCATCGTGGGTGGTGACGATTACTGTAGCCCCAAAGGAATTTAACTTTTGGAGAATCTGGATCACTTGCCAGGAATTATCTGGATCGAGATTTCCAGTAGGCTCATCTGCCAACAGTAGCGGTGGTGTACCAACGATCGCACGGGCAATACTTACCCGCTGTTGCTCTCCCCCAGACAGTTGGTCTGGAAAGCAGTCAGCTTTACTTAGTAAACCTACCAGCTTTAAGGTTGGTTCTAAACGTCGTTGAATTTCTTTACGGGTATATCCTTGAGCTTGCAGCACAAAAGTGACATTTTCTGCTACTGTTCGTTGGGTAATGAGTTTGTAGTCTTGAAACACAATACCAATCCGTCGCCGCAATAATGACAAGCGATCGCCCCTCAAATCCCCTACATTGCATTCATCAACGATTACTTCCCCCTGTGTAGGCAACTCCTGGCCATAGAGCAGTTTCAAGAGCGTTGATTTACCAGAACCACTTGGCCCTGTAATAAACAGAAATTCTCCCTTTTTCACTTCAAGATTCGCATTCAACAAGGCAGGAGTGCCGTTAGCATAAGTCTTGGTTACAGATTGCAATAGCACCTTTGCAGTAGTATTACTACCGCGCTGTTGAGTTTCACTATCCTCTCTATGAAGGGATTTGTCTTTCTTAACTTGAGTTGTTAATACTGGCATTGTTAAATTTTCCTCATACCCACAACCGAACAGCTTGGTGTCTCAGATGTGACATTCCTCTCAAAATAAGGATTCCCAGGTTTCGCCTGGGAATTTAAATTCAACAAAGAAAATTTAAAACTTTTTGAAGACTTTAATACTAACTAAGTAAGAACACTCAGCACTCAGCACTCTTAACTAATTGCACCCCTTGCTGTCAAACGATAAACAAACGCTTTCACCGCAAAGGCTGGCAAAGCCAACATCCGCCGCCAGCGCCAAGGTTCTTGATAAAGGCGATACAACCATTCCAAATTATTATTTCCTAACCAGGCGGGAGCGCGAGTTTTGCTTCCCGACCAAATATCAAAACTTCCACCAACGCCAATCCAAATTGCTTGAGGACACAAATGGCGGTTTTCGGCAATCCATAACTCTTGACGTGGCACTCCCAAACCGACAAAAATCACCTGTGGCTGCAATTGAGCAAGAGTTTGTCGTAATTGTGCTTCTTCTTCTGGGGAATGGTAGCCTGAGTGAGTGCCTACTATACTTAAATCTGGAATTTGCTCCTGCCAAAAATCTGCCGTTTTTGCAGCGACTCTAGGCGCTCCTCCATAAAAAAATATCTTTGCTCCCGTCTTCTGTTGCCCAAGTTCTTGCAAAAGCTTTTCTGCTAATTCAATCCCTGGAAAACGCTGCACTTTTTGCCATAACAGCCAGCGTAAATACAGAACAACGCCGGCTCCATCTGGAATCACGAGTTCAGCATTTTTAATAACCTGAGCTAATAATTGATTTCGCTCTGCCTGCATAGTCATTTCTGCATTGAGCGTTACTACATGAGTTCCTTTGCCTGCGTGCAGGCATTCTAACAACCAGCCTGGATAGTTAGCCATCACATGAACTGGTATCCCCAACACTGAAAATGCTTGATTGCCGTTAGACATAGCCTATTCTTGAGTAATCCTCACACCAGGTTTTGCATGAATGTTAAGTTTATCAAATTTTTTATATTAGAACTTTGACAAGGATTGACACCCCATTGTCCTGCAAGAATAGAAAGCATTATTAAACTAACTAGTTTTGGGCCCTTGTACTTGGGCTGAACCAGTCCAACTTTTCTTGTTAAAGTGTAATATTCACTCAGTATAAAACGCTCGACTCGCAACTCTGGTTCCGGGAACAGAAGCCCCCACTATACTACTTGCGGTTAGTGTGGGAGTATGTCACGAAACTCGACTTTATGGTTAAGGTAGTGTAACGGGCTGAAGTTGGCTATGAGTAAAATTCGTATCGCTTTAATTGAAGATCATGACCTAACTCGTGTAGGTATTCGGACAGCACTACAGCAAAAGGATGAAATTGAAGTTGTAGGTGAAGCTGCCAATGCTGCTGAAGGGCTAAAGATGTTAAAAATGGTACGACCAGATATTGCCATTGTAGATATTGGTTTACCAGATAAGGATGGCATTGAGTTAACACGGGAGGTAAAATCTACTACTAATGGGCAGCAGCTACTTACAAAAGTGTTAATTTTGACGCTGCGGGATAACAAAGAAGCTGTGTTGGCAGCTTTTGCCGCTGGTGCAGACTCTTACTGTATGAAGGATATCAAATTTGATAATTTGCTGGAAGCAGTGCGAGTAACTTACAATGGCAACGCCTGGATCGATCCAGCGATCGCTCGGATTGTATTACAACAAGCTCAACAAAATCCCCAAAAGTTGGAATCGGCTTTTGCCGATACTAAAACTATTGCCCCTAACCCTGATTATCTTGAGAATTTGGAAGGAATTCAACCTTACACCCTGACAGAAAGGGAATTGGAAGTGTTACAGTTGATTGTCGAAGGTTGTAGTAATGCAGTAATTGCGGAAAGACTTTACATCACAGTTGGGACTGTTAAAACTCACGTTCGCAATATTTTGAATAAGCTATGTGCCGATGACCGTACCCAAGCAGCAGTCCGCGCCTTGCGTTCTGGGTTAGTTGGATAAATTTAATTTTGGTGTGGAACAATTGAGGATAATCAAGGGAAACTTAAAACTTTGAGAAAGTTATATTTTCAAAGTGAATAGCAACTCTAATTTTCTGTTATTTATCAGGTGGGATAAACATCATACTATCTCGCCATTCAAATATGTGAAAAAAAGTCAAATATGGCTGAAAATGGGGCGGAAAAACTTAAGCTCATGGTGGTAGATGATGAGCCGGATAACTTAGATTTACTCTACCGCACTTTTAGGCGAGATTTTCAAGTATATAAAGCCAATCATGCCTTTGGCGCTATGGAAATCTTAGATCAATTTGGCGAAATGGCGGTGATTATTTCTGACCAAAGAATGCCAGAAATGAATGGGACTGAATTTTTTAGTCGCACCGTAGAACGCTTTCCAGACACGATTCGGATTTTGTTAACTGGTTTTACTGATGTCGAAGATTTGGTTGATGCGATTAACTCTGGTCAGGTATTCAAGTACATTACTAAACCCTGGAATCCTGAACGGCTTAGAGGGTTAGTTGAGCAAGCCACTGATACATATCGCTTAGTTAAGAAGCGTACCCAAGAGTTGCGTCGGGCTCTGCGGCGAGAATCTTTGGTTAATGCGGTGACAACGGCAATTCGGGAATCTTTAGACTACGACAGTATGCTACAAAAAATTGTCGCAACTATTGGAGAAACATTTGAAGCTACCAGTTGCTTACTCAGACCAGTAGAGGGCGATCGCCTGATACAAGACAAGTTCTTCTACTACGATCCTCAAGCTCCTGTATCCGATTGTTTATTCGACCCCAGTGTTTTAATCGAAAAAGTCCTCGAAACCCGTCATTATCAACTTGCTCAAGATGTATACGACGGTAATCCTTGTCACCATCTGGTTGTACCACTTAGCTATCAGCAGCATCTATTAGCTGTGCTGGCCCTGCACCAATGGGGACGCGATCGCCCTTGGGAAGACGAAGACATCCAACTGATTGCAGGTGTTGCCGAACAAGCAGCCTTGGCCCTTTCTCAAGCAAAACTCTACCAACGCCTCCAAGAAAAACAACAGCAGATTCACACTGAGTTAGAAGTGGCTCGCCAAATTCAATACAATTTGCTACGCCAAACTTTACCTGACATCAAAGGGGTGAAGGTGCAAGCTTGCTGCTATCCGGCGCGGGAAGTAGGAGGCGATTTTTTTGAAGTGTTTGTCCATCCCAAAGGCGATTTGTGGTTGGCGGTAGGTGACGTTTCTGGAAAGGGCGTCCCAGCAGCTTTATTTATGGCTAGTATTATTTCAGTTTTGCGCCGAGAATTATCTCAAGAAACGCCAGCAGAGCCGAATGTGGTCATGGAGAACCTCAACCACGCTCTCAGTGAAGATTTAATTAGCAACAATTATTTTATCACTCTTGTGTTAGCTTGTTATACCCCTAGCACAAAGGAACTCGTCTACACTAATGCCGGTCATATCTATCCACTATTATGGTCACGCGGTTTGACTTTAGCCGAGAATCCCAATTACCTGAAAGTCCGTAGCGTTCCTTTAGGTATCTTGCCGAAGTGGCAGGCACAATCGGGTCGCTTGGTTCTCGCTACTGGAGACACATTGTTACTAGCCAGCGATGGAATTACAGAAGCAATGGTATCAAGTAGTCCTGATTCATCAGTAAAAAGTGTGCCTGGGGTTGAACCAGAGAACCGTTCTATGCTGAATCAAGATGGTCTTTGGCAACTCCTACAACAAGAGCAACAACCACTTTCTCTTAACCATTTACTAGCTCGCATCCAGGCAGATAATCACGTTCAAGAAGATGATCAAACTATACTTTCGCTGGAGATTTTGTAAGTCATGAAAAGTGAGCTTCATGTACCAAGTGACTTGAATTTTCTGAATATTGTCGAAAACTGGTTGCTGGGATGTTTGAAAATTCAACTAGGAGAATCTGTGGATTGGTCGCGGCAATCAAGTCGTTTGAGACTGGCTTTAGTGGAAGCTTATTCAAATGCAGTCCGTCATGCTCACAGGGATAAACCAAATTTACCGATTTTACTACGTTTGGAAGTGCAAGATCGGGATCTTGCCCTAGAAATTTGGGACTACGGCGAAGGTTTTGATATGTCTAACTACTACGCTCCAAATCCTATGGAAAAACAAGAAGGTGGTTATGGTTGGCTGATTATGAATCGTCTTATGGATAAAGTCGATTACAAGTTGCAGATTAATGGTGCTAACTGTCTCAAGTTAGAAGCTACTTTACCTGAATTAGTCCAATAAACGAAAGTTATTATTTTTCAAATCATGTTATTTCAGAATTTAGAATTCAGAATAAAGCTATGAGTTTTGTTTAACTGGGTGATAGCGACGCGCAAAGCAAGTCCGCTAGTATCTGAATATTTGACACGTTAGAACTCATTAAATCCGCGTTCGGCTAGCGATCGCGGTGGTAGCCTAAACTTTTTAATGGGGATTCCTCTTGCCTCCTACTGGCGTGACAAGCAAAAAAATAGTGCTTAAGTTAATAAGCTAAAAAACATCTAATTTGCATAATCAAATTGAATATAACTCTTGTGGGGTGGGCATCTTGCCCGCCCGGTATATGCAATTTAAATATGGAACAGCTTACCAATGGCATCTTGCGCGCCTAGCTTATGCGGTTTAAATTAAATATGCAGCAGCTTATTTGCTATTTTTCACGACGTAAAGAAAGCAACTCTTTGGGGGAAGCTAAAAGTTTGATTCTAGTATATGAAATTTGGTGTTGTTGATTGAGGATAAATAGCCACAAGACATTCACACTACACCATGAAGTTTGTGCTTTGCCTCCGATCTGAATTTGGATCGTAGCATTTTCTAAAGTCTCGGCTATTCCTGAGTTGGGGTAAGCTTTAATGCCTTGACCTTCTTGTTTTAAGTAGGCTGCGATCGCATCTGCCCCCACAATATCAGATTCAAATGGTGGACGCATCACACCATCTACCGCAAATAAGGCAGCAGTTGCTTCAAATTCGCCTGCATTTAAGGTTTCAAAATAACGCAGTACACTTGATTCTGTAATTCCCTCAATCTGGAATTCAGCTTTCAACTGCGCTGGGGATATAAATTCAGCAGAAGTCATAAAATTACCTGTATTATGTTAGCTGAATATTAATTTCACTACAAAAATATGTAAAAAGAAAGCTGCTGTTGAGATAGATTGCTACATATTGGGAAATCTTCCCCACGATGGAAGTCTTAAGAGTGGCTATATGTAAAGTGAGTAATAAATCTTAATCAAAAGTATTGACTACATAATGTAGACTTAAATCGCCTTTGGTTAGGCAAAATCCAAATAAAAAAATGAATCACTATTCCATAACAAGCAGCAGTCTGGTGAAAGAAAAAGCCAGCGAGTTGGGCTTTCACAAAGTTGGAATTGCTGCTGTAGATAGGGTAGATGCCACAGAAGCACAAAGGTTACAAGCATGGATTGAACTGGGTTATCACGCCGATATGAAATGGATGGCTAACCCAAAGCGTCAGGATATCCGCTTAGTGATGCCAGAAGTGCGATCGCTAGTATGTGTGGCACTGAATTACTACACACCACATCAACGTCCTGAAAGTGAGGAATACGCCAAAATCTCTCGTTATGGTTGGGGAAGAGATTACCATAAGGTGATGCATAAAAAACTCAAGCAGTTATCTATGTGGCTAGAATCTCTTGATGTCGGCATAAGAGCTACTTCTTATGCAGATACCGGCCCAGTGCAAGATAAAGTGTTGGCTCAACTTGCCGGAATTGGTTGGATTGCCAAGAATGGTAATGTGATTACACGGCAATATGGCTCTTGGGTATTTTTGGGAGAAGTATTGACCAACTTGGAATTAGAGAGCGATCGCCCGCATACAGAACATTGTGGTAGCTGTACTCGTTGTCTTCAGGCTTGTCCTACAGGTGCAATTACTCAGCCTTTTGTTGTAGATGCTAATCGCTGCATCGCATATCATACCATTGAAAATCGCGCCGAGGAGTTGCCAGAGACAATCACACCTCATTTGCAAGGCTGGGTTGCTGGCTGTGATATTTGTCAAGATGTTTGTCCTTGGAATCAACGTTTTGCCCAAACAACTGATATTGCAGAATTTCAGCCCTATCCTGGGAATATTGCTCCCAAGCTGCTAGAATTAGCCCAAATCTCAGATCAGGAGTGGGATAAACAATTTCGAGCATCTGCCTTGCGGCGGATTAAGCCAGAAATGTTACGACGCAACGCCCTAGCTAATCTTGACGCATCCAGACAAAGAATGACCCCGAAAGTAATTATTTTTGATTTTGATGGCACCATTGCTGATACAGTAGATGCCCTTGTAAGTATTGCTAATCGTCTAGCTTTAGACTTTGGTTATAGACACATACATCCAGAACAGTTAGCCTTTCTCAAGAACTTAACATCTAGGGAAATTATTAAGTACTCTGGAGTTTCTCTATTTAAAATACCTTTTCTAGTTAAAAAAGTTAAAGGAGAATTAAAAAACAAAATTCCAGAATTAAAGCCAATTCCAGGAATTAAAGAAGCATTAATAGAACTCCAAAATCAAGGATATAAACTAGGTATTATCACTTCTAATTCTAAAGAAAATGTTACGCAATTCCTAACAATCAATGATTTAAATCATCTATTTGATTTTATCTACTCAGGAATTACAATTTTTGGCAAAACAACGATTATTAATAATGTATTGCGGCAAAAGCAACTCAAACCGCAAGAAGTTATTTATGTTGGAGATGAAACCAGAGATATAGAAGCATCAAAGAAAGCCAATATCCAAGTGATTGCAGTGACTTGGGGCTTTAACTCAGCAGAAGTACTCGCCAAGCAAAATCCAGATTATTTAATTGAGCGACCTAGTGAATTACTAGAAGTAATGAATGGTGCTTAATTAATAAATAGTCAAAAGTCAGTAGTGAAAATATTAAGTATTGACTTTTGACTAAAATAGTGAAATGGGCAATGTCTACCAATACCGAAAACTCCAATTTCAATATTTGTAACATTGCCCAACCCAAAAAAATAGCAAGATATCAGGAAAACCTAATTTTTCCGTTCACCCTTTTCTAAAGCTTGTTTTACTAAATCATCACTGACATTAGTTACACCCTCAGTTTTAGAATTACCAACTTCCTTTGCTAACTCTGCATAATCATCAGGATTACCTGTTGACTGCGCTTCAGTTTTTGTCTCTTGTGGCTTAGAGGTTTTATATTTAGGTGCTGTGGCTGCTTCGGCTGCTGCTTCACCTTTACCTGTGCGATCGACTTCGCTGACACTGAATTGTTGTGCAGCTGCATAATCAGCATCAAAATCTACAGTTGGTGCTTTTTCGTTACCGCTAGCTATGCTTTCAGCAGCTAATTGTGAATCATGAGTGGGAGATTCATTTAAATTGGGCTTTACTGTTTGCTAATAAGTTAATTTAATAGGGAAATTGCGAAGTTTGCACTCATCCCTACATTATGGTAGTTTGAGAAAACCGTGACTACAATTAAAATGCATGACTACTAACTCTATTATCCTTAATTCTGAAGAAATCGCCGAATATCGTGATACATTTGCAGGGTTAGATGATGCTCTTTATGCAATTAAAATCATAGAAGCATCTGGTGGTGATTTAACTAAAGCTATAAATTTACTTGCTCCTAAATATAATATTCCTCTTACTAAATCGCAGCCCATTTTAGATGATTTAGCGCAAAAGTTTCGGCATATTATTTGTGATGAAACATTTATTGATGAGTTAATGACTGGACTATTAACTGTTGCTGTGAGTAGTTTAACAGCTACAGGTCAAATTCCCCAGGCTATTGCTACTCCTATTGTTATTTATTTAACTAAAAAAGGTGTCAAAACATGGTGTAATTCTAATTCATCTGATTCTAATAACCAATAGCTGTAAAAGCTGCCCAGTAAAAAGGATTAGCGAAAGGTCGTGCATTAGATTTAAGTCTAGTTTTTGCCCCATCAATAAATAACTCTTTAAGAATGTTATCTTGTTCTTGAAACATAACATCAATATAGGGCTGAATTTGCTGTAAAAGCTGCTCTCCTTCTTGACTCGTTAAGTTTCTTAACCAAGTCAGAGCTTTATTTAAAGCAACTGCTATATCTCCCTGTTTTAATTCTGGATAGTTTTGCAAGTTTTCATAGAATTTAATAAATAAAAATGCTGTGGAAACATCATCAACTGTCCAAAGACTACTGACTACACTTGAACTTCCTGCATAAAGAAATCCACTAGGTAAGCCAATATATTCATCGCTGGTATTTCGGGGGTCAATCATACCAGTTTCACAGGCAGAAAGAACGACGAGACGGCATTGATTAAGATTAAAATCTTTATTGAATAAATCACCCAAAGTTAAGCATTTATTGAAGTAAAATTTTTCATTAATAATTGCACCATTTAAAACTAGACAAGAATCAGCAGGGGTAATCAGGTTAAAAGAACCATGACACGAAAAATGAAGACAATTTACTTCTGTTAGATTTGCTATTTTTGTATCTAAAGCGTTTCTACTAGCATTTTTCCCACGCAATATTGTTGTTTCTTCAATTGGGAAATAATGCTGAATAATTTCTATTTCTAAGTCTGCATAAAAAAGGTCTTCTGTAGGGTTTTGAATAGCAAAGAAAGATTGAAAGTCAGGACGTTGACGCAGTTGCACTTGTTGCAGAAGTTGACAACTGGGTGCATAGCCTACACCGTTGGGGAATAAGTCAAGTAAGTATAATTCCTTCACAGGTAAAGCATGGAGAGGATACAGGTGTAAAAAGCAATGGGGAATAAGAATTAGTCTGTCGCAGTGTTTAGGTATATAAGCTAATATTTCCTCTATATGCAGGATTTCTGCTAACTTTTTCAAGCGTTCTTCTAGCTGATTCTTCCATTGATGGTTTTGGTTATTTTCTACGTATGCGGCGTAGTCACTCATATATTCAATTTGCCAATCAAAGAAGGATTTTATGTCTTCTGGTTGATATTGTAAGAAATTTACTTCTTGTCCATTGGACTGGATAACAAAAGTGAAAATTGTCTCTCTAGCGAAATACCATTCTATAATCGCTGTATTGTTATTCAAGGTTGCTTGGAATACGTCAAAATTAAAACCAGAACCAATAGGCAAGTATTGATCTTGTAATTCTTGGCGTTTGTTTCGTAACTCTTGAAGATATTGAGCTAGGGCTGTTGGATTTTCAGCTTTGCCATTTTGGAGTTGATACTGACTAATCGCTATTTCGTCTCGCAGTTGTTCTAGTTGATTAACAATTTGTTGAGGGAAGAAGGTTTTGAGATCACGGTTGAGGATAAGTTCAACTAAGTTACGGTTTTTACTACGCTCAACGTATTCAATCGCTTCCTTAACGTTGCCCAATTTTAGGCAAACTTCTACCATGCGTCTATAAAGTTTGTTCCATGCTTCTGCTTGTTTACGCTTTGCCTCATCATCAGAAACAACTTCTCCTCGCAAAGATTCCACTGTTTTTATGGATGCAGCCAACTTACTGTAAGCTAAATCAAATTGATTTGCTTCTTTGTAGGCAAAACCTAGCATGAATAAAGTTTCAACATATTTGTAAGGAAAAACAGTGCGGGTGTAAACTTCCAGTACAGCAGTATAAGCAGTTATCGCTCGTTCTAAATTCTCAGCTTTATCTCCTCTGATTCTGTAAAGGTAAGTATTCCCCAGATTAGATTGCGTAATTGCCCAATCATCTGGAAAGGCGCGACGGGTAGAAACTTCTAGTGCAGCAGTATAAGCAGAGATCGCAATTTCAATATTTTCGGCTTGCTCACCTAATATTCTTTGACTGTAAGCGATACCTAGATTATTTTGCGTCTTTGCCCAATCTTGAGGAAAGGCGTTATGGGTACGAACTTCTAATGCTCCAGAAAATGCTGCGATCGCCATTTCAATATTCTCGGCTTTCTCACCCCATATTCTATCAATGTAAGCAGTTCCCAGAGAATTTTGTGTGTTTGCCCATTTTTCGGGAAAGGCACTACGGGTATCAACTTCTAATACCCCAAAAAATGCTGCGATCGCCATTTCAATATTCAGGACTCGCTCACCCAATATTCTGTCACAGTAAGCATTACCCAGATTACCTTGGGTATCTGCCCATTTTTCGGGAAAGGCACTACGGGTACGGATTTCTAATGCCCCAGAAAATGCTGCGATCTCCATTTCAATATTTTGGACTCGCTCACCTAATATTCTGTCACGGTAAGCTAACCCTAAATCATTTTGGGTATATGCCCATTTTTCGGGAAAGGCACTACGAGTATGGATTTCTAATGCCCCAAAAAAAGCTGCGATCGCAATTTCAATATTCTCGGCTCGCTCACCCAATATTCTATAACGGTAAGCAACACCCAGAGCATTTTGCGTATCTGCCCAAAGTTCGGGAAAGGCGTTGCGGGTACGAACTTCCAATGCAGCAGTATAAGCCACGATCCCAATTTCAATATTTTCAGCTTTAGCTCCTTCAATTCTTTCGCGGTAAGCATTACCCAGATTATATTGGGTATCTGCCCATTTTTGGGAAAAAGCCTTACGGGTGAAAACTTCCATTGCTTCAGAAATAGCTGCGATCGCAATTTCAATATTCTCTGCTTTCTCGCCCAATATTCTATCAAGGTAAACAGTTCCCAGATTATTTTGCGTATCTGCCCAATTTTTGGGAAAGGCGTTACGGGTAAAAACTTCTAGTGCAGCAGTATAAACCGCGATCGCAATTTCGATATTTTCAGTTTTATCTCCCCTAATTCTTTTGTGGTAAGCAAATCCCAGATTATGTTGCGTATTTGCCCAATTTTTGGGAAAGGCGTTGCGGGTGAAAACTTCCATAGCCCCAGACAATGCTGCGATCGCAATTTCTACATTCTCGGCTCTATCTCCCCTAATTCTATCAAGGTAAGCACCTCCTAGATTATATTGCGTCATTGCCCATTTTTCTGGGAAGACGTTGCGATTGCAACCATCGAGTACAGCAGTGTAAGTAGCGATCGCAATTTCGATATTTTCAGCTTTATCTCCCCTGATTCTTCTATCAAGGTAAGCACTCCCTAGATTATTTTGCGTATTTGCCCATTGTTCGGGAAAGCTGGTGCGATTACAAACACCAAGTACAGCAGTGTAAGTAGTGATCGCAATTTCTATATTCTCGGCTTTATCTCCCCTGATTCTTTTAAGGTAAGCATTACCTAGATTATTTTGCGTATCTGCCCATTGTTCGGGAAAGCTGGTGCAAGTACGAACTTCCAATGCACCTGAGAAAGCTGCGATCGCAATCTCTATATTTTCAGATCGCTCTCCTAATATTCTCTCAAAGTAAGCAAGCCCTAGATCATTTTGTCCCCTTGCCCATTCTTGGGGAAAGGTACTACGTGTGTAAACTTTTAAGGCAGCGTTCCAAGCTGCGATCGCTTTTTCGATATTCTCAGCTTTATCTCCCCTAATTCTTTCATAGTAAAGATTACCCAGATTATTTTGCTTAACCGCCCAATTTTGAGGAAAGGCTTTGCGGGTGTAAACTTCTAGTGCAGTAGTATAAGCTGCGATCGTCATTTCGATATTCTCGGCTCTATCTCCCTTGATTCTGTAATAGTAGGCATTACCTAGATTATTTTGCGTATCTGCCCATTCGTGGGGAAAAGCATTGCGGGTATAAACTTTTAGTGCGGCAGTGCAAGTAACAATAACCATTTCGATATTCTCGGCTTTCTCTCCCCTGATTCTGTCAAAGTAAGCAACCCCCAGATTTCTTTGCGTTTGTGCCCAATTTTGGGGAAAGGCTTTGCGAGTATAAACTTCTAGTGCAGCAGTATAAGCAGCGATCGCTTGCTCTATATTTTCGGCTCTATCTCCTAAAATTCTTTTAAGATAAGCAGTCCCCAGATTATTTTGCGTGTCTGCCCAACCTTTGGCAAAGGCGCTGCGAGTAATAACTTCCAATGCACCTGAGAAAGCAGCGATCGCTTGTTCGATATTTTCAGCTTTTTCTCCTAAAATTCTCTCACAGTAAGCAATCCCCAGACTATATTTCACTAATGCCCATAGGCTGGGAAAACTGTGGCGAGTAACTTCTAGTACGTTTGTATATGCAGCGATCGCCAACTCCAGATTTTCGGCTTTTTCACCTAATATCCTTTCAAGGTAAGTCTCCCCCAGATTATATTGCGTGAGTGCCCATTCTTGGGGAAAGGCAGTACGGGTCACGAGAGTTAAGGCTGTTTCATAACCACTAATAGCTATTTCGATATTGCTAGCTTTGCTACCCAAAGGAAATTGACGAACCAAACTACTAAAACTATCAATTGTTCCAGCAATGTGCATTGCGACATCTGGTTCAACGTTTGTCAGGGTATTTGTTGCCCAATTCCACAATACTTCTGCAAAAATATCATTTAGTTTATCAGTATTATTTGCGAGTAATGGGTAAACTACCTGCTGATTGCCATCGCTGTCTAGCATTGCTTGCAGTACATCTCGTAAAAATTGCTCATAAACCTCCAAATCTCGTGAGGTAGCAGAGATAGGTTTTTTACGTTTTCGAGCTTTTTTTGCGGGGGGATTGAGTGCTGCACTGAGTTTCCTAGTCAAATTCCGTAGGCAATTTGCTATTCGCCGCATTGTAATTCTCTCTTTTGCACTTCCACAAAGTCAGCACCAAAAATACCGAGAAATAAATCATACGGTATTTTTAGGGTTTGAAGTGCGATCGTGTAATCTACCTTCATCAAGTTAATTTAGCGATCGCATTTGTTGATTTAGCGATCGCATTTGTTGATTTGGCGTTCGCATTTGTTGATATAGCGTTCGCATTTGTTGATTCGGCGTTCGCATTTGTTGATTCGGCGTTCGCATTTG
>NZ_JABXKK010000022.1 GCF_017115045.1 Nostoc sp. NMS8
AATTTTGCATAGCCTTGAATGATAACGACAATTATTCTCATAATGAGAATTGCTGAGCATTCAGTTTTAATTGGCAGTTTGGATTGTGACTCTGATATACAGATTACTCAAGTCTGGTTTTTTGCCATTGTTATTGTGAGCAGGAAGAAAGTTTTCTGTTTTGAAAACTTCATTGAGGACTTTCTCGTATATGCTTTTTTCACTTTGCAGTGCTGCTGGTTGTATTTCTAGAACTACAGCCTGTTTAAAGTTACCATTGCGATCAATTATTAAGCTAGCCAAGAGCTGTGCTGGTTTAAGTCCAGAATTCTGGACAAGAAAACTTGAGTCTAATTGTTTTGTGTTACTTCCCTTGTATAAAGCGATAACGTCGGGTAAAGCATCTTGTCGAAATCCTCTTGATTGTATCAAGCTAATCACTTCATCTCTAGATAAAGGAGCTACTATTGCTACCGATGCTCCCCCAGTAGAAGCTGGTGGAGTTTCCCTAGTCGGAGCTGCTGGAGTTTCTCTGTTTTCAGGTTCCGAAACTGGCAGATTTGATGGAATAGTTGTTGGTAGCGGCGTTCCGTTCCCCAAGTTGATGGGTGGACGTGGTTTCCAAGGTAGATTACCGACCGCAACTGTCGGTGTCGGTCTAGGTGTGGATGTCGGTATCGGTCTAGGTGTGGATGTCGGCGTCGGTCTGGGTCTGGGTGTGGATGTCGGTCTAGGTGTAGATGTCGGTGTCGGTATGGGTGTAGATGTCGGTGTCGCTATGGGTGTAGATGTCGGTCTGGGTGTAGGAACTCTCTGTTGTCTAAAGGGTTGGCTATTAGGTTTAGAGGCGACCTTACGCCTCTTTCGCTGGGGATTATCCGCAGAATCTATTACGCCAAAATCTTCATTTCTGGGCGTAGTTCGTCCTGTTTGTAGTGGACGTGTTGCTGGTACAGACTTTTGAGGTGAAGATAGTGGCTTTGATGAAGCTATTTTGGCTGTTGATTGTGTTTCGGGAGCAATGTCTATCAATTCAATGGGAACAGCAGATTGACTTTGCTGGGGAAACCACAGACTAAAGGCATTAGATGAGCGCATCAGCCAGAACACCAGCAAGTGCAGAGAGACTGAACCGACAACAACAGCAATCCACAAACCTGGGGGATCAGTGTGTCGTCTCCAGACCTTGGCTGGAATTGGAGTTTTGTCTGCAACCGATGGTGTCATATTATATAAACTGGATATGATTAGGCACTCTTACTCATTGATAATGCTTTCAAATACCAGTCTAAATTTTAGCGATTAACCATTACCTCTGGTGTAACAGCGAAAGTCAAAACTGTTTCATCTACTCCTTTAAGTTCTAGCGGACTACCTTTAGTAATTTCTTCTTCCTGCAAATAATCTGCCACGGCAGCAGAAACCAGGATTGTACCGGGAACAGCGGCAGCTTGCAACCTGGCAGCGATATTTACACTTGGGCCAATAGCAGTATAATCGGCACGTTCCGCGCTACCAAACATCCCCACAACAGCAGTACCTTGGTGGATACCACACCGAAACTGGACACTAGTAAGTCTGTCACCATCGAATACACCTTGGTCTCGCCAGCGCTGATTCAAGTCAGCCAATGAGCGGTGCATTGCTCTGGCTGTATTGATGGCACGACGCACTTGTTCGTTGGGGGTTAGCTCTTCCGGCGCTCCGTATAAAGCTAAGATAGCATCTCCCATAAATTTATCTACAGTGCCGCCATTGCCAAATACAACCTTGGTCATGGCTTCTAAATATTCATTTAGCAATTCTGCAACTCGTCGGGATCTCAGAGTATTTGATAACTGTGTAAAACCCACGATGTCACTAAACAAAACTGTAATTAAGCGTGGTTCTGGGCGCAAATCTAACGTTAAATTTCCGGTTGCGGCTTTTTGCACCAATACAGCAGGCAAAAAGCGTTTTAGCACCGATTCTGTTAAATAAGTATTTAACTCCACAATTCGCCGTTCATTTTCTTTCAATGCCAAAAGATTCCGAACTTCCGCCAAAAGTTCCCGATCGTTAAATGGTTTTGCTAAATAAGCATCAGCCCCATGTTCTGTACCTTCGATGCGGGTTTCCTCGTCAACTTTTGCTGTCAGCAGAATGATTGGTATTCCTTTCAACTTCTCCTCATTGCGGATTAGCTGAATCATTTCAAGTCCGCTTACCAAGGGCATCATTAAGTCAGTCACAATCAAGCTGGGTATAATTTCCTTAGCTCTACTGTACCCTTCAGAACCGTTGCGAGCTGTTTGCACATGATAGCCGTTGCGGCGGAAAATCTCAGATACATAGGTTCGCAAATCTGGATTGTCATCTACAACTAAAATTGAGTGCTGAGTCTTATGTGCTGAGTCTTGAGTATCAATACTGGGGGGGAAGTTTATTGTAATATCTTCAATATTGTCTGTTGTTGACTCTACTAGTTCTAAATCAGCCAATTCTACGCTAGCGCGGCTCGTATTCAGTTCGGTAGGCGTTTCTAGTACTTGCTGTGGGGGTAAATGAGCATTTCCACTTACAAGCCATAAACTAAAGGTAGTGCCTTGACCGTAAACTGATTCCACGGTGACTTGACCACCATGTAATTCGACCAATTCTTTAACTAAAGCTAAACCTAAACCACTGCCTTCATAGGAGCGGTTTGCTGAACCTTCTGCTTGGCGGAAGCGCTCAAATAGGTGGGGAATTTGTTCTTTAACAATGCCAATTCCAGTATCTTGTACTTGCAAGACGCAGCGATCGCGCTCAGATTTTAGTCTGACACTAATCGTCCCACCTTCGGGAGTAAACTTCATGGCATTTGACAGGAGGTTGTAAACCACCTTGTCAAATTTTTCCATGTCCAAGTACACGGTAGAACATTCATCTAACTGGGTGATGAGATGCAGTCTCTTTTTCTCACAGTAGGGACGAAAAGATTCCACAATTTGGCTGACAAACTCCACTAAATCGCAGGGATGGAAGCTAGGCTGCATTCTCCCCGCATTCAGGCGTTGTAAATCCAGGAGTTGATTTACCAGTCGCAGCAGGCGACGGGAGTTACGCAGGGCGATCGCACATTGAGAGTAAGATAATCCTTCGCCAGCCGCTACCGCCGACTCTAAAGGCCCTTGAATCAAGGTGATCGGTGTGCGAAACTCATGGGAAATATTTTGAAAAAATTCGGTTTTTTGTTTGTCTAATTCCAGCAAGCGTTCAGCTTGTTGGCGAGTTTTTTGATACAAGTGTGACTGCTGCACAGCGATCGCTGCTTGAGCTGCTACTGCTTTCGCCAAATCGATATCAGATGGGAGCCATTGACGGACTTTTTTACCTTCATGTAACGTAATACTACCAATGCATTTACCATCAGCTAATAATGGTACAAACATTAGCGATCGCGCTGGCATTTTTAAAGGCAAATCAAAACCCCGCACGTCTGAGGGAGAATGGCTCACATTACCAATTACCACAGGTTCATGGGTCTGTAGCATTTGTTGGAGGATGGGATTCTCCTGTATGGATGCTTGAGAATAGGGTAATCTCTGAGTCGGTACGTGATTATTGCCACTTGAATGATTATCTGGGGCTGGCAAGCGTAAATTTTCTAGATGTTGAAAACTGTCATACAAGGCCACACACTCGACAAACTCATCTTCCTCAGTCCACAAAGACAGGACACAGCCATCAACTTGTAAAGCTTGTCCCAATTGCTGGGTGATGGCCGCAAAGATATCTTGCGGATCTAGGCTAGAGCGAATCGCGCTCGTAATCGTATTAATTAGGGCTTCTCGCTTGGCAAGGGCACGTACTTGTTCGTAAGCATAAGCTTGAGATAAAGCTAAGGCTGCCTGATCTGCTACGATCAAAACTAACTGCACCTCATCCTCGCCCCAAAACCGAGGCAGAAAACACTGGTGCAGTGCTAATACTGCCATCAGTTCTTGTTGGCAGATCAGTGGCACAATTAAACTAGAACGAATATTAGCAGCAGCAAAAGCTTCCCCACGCTCGTGCAGTTCGGCACTATTACCATGAATCCGCTCATCATCGATGGCATCGTGAATTACTTGGACTTCGCGGGTTTCCCACACCGTCTGAGCCAAAAGAGGCTGAGGGGAAACAAGAGGATGGGGAGCAGAAGAGATGCGGGGCAGAGGAGAAAGATTTAGTGCTACTTCCCCTCCGATCCCCTGCACCTCTGCTTCTTCAGAAAGAGGCTTCTGATAAATAAATCCTTTATCCGCCAACTGGTCATCTTGGAAGGGACGCAACAGACAGACATCCACCTCCAACATGTGACCCACTGTGTCTACAATTGCTTGCAAAATTTGTCTGTAGTCTAAAGCACTGCGAATCGTATTTGTAACGGTATTCAGCAGTGATTCTTGACGGAGTGTGCGGGTAAGTTCGCGGGTTCTGGCTTTGAGAACATTGTGGGTATCCAAAGCTTGGCGTACCACTGCTTTAAGTTCTTCAGCTTCCCACGGTTTAGTGACATATTTGAATACCTTACCAGCGTTGATTGCTTCCACCAAGTCTTCGACATCGGTGTAGCCAGTTAAAATAATCCGAATAATATCTGGATATTGAGTTGCTGTGAGGCTTAAAAATTCTGTACCGCTCATCATCGGCATCCGCTGATCGGAGATGATCACCGCGACCTCTCCCTCTTGAGCCAGCAGATCGAGGGCTGCAGGGCCAGAGGTTGCCCTTAGCACCTTATAGTCCCGATAGAAAGTGCGGTAAAGCAAGTCAAGGTTGTCTGGTTCATCATCGACAACCAAAATTTTAGGCTTACTGTTTGCTTGGGATTTCATGCACCGCTTTCCTGCTGCAACGGCAGTCGGATAAAGAATAATCTGATCAGGTAAGGATTTTTCTGAGTCAGGTGAGAGCAGAGCATTTCGACCAATAAGGCTGGTTGGCTACATGACTGCTGAGTGTAGAAGCAAATGCTGACAGTAATTCGTCTCAATGGCTTGTGCCGATTACTGTTTGCTTTGGTGCAGTGTAATTGCTTTCATAGTCTGTTTTAGTGTTACAGAGTCGATGCTTGCTTGCCAAATGTTCCTTCACCTCCTGTGAGCAATGTCTGATACCACACACAGCGCTCATAGCTAGCTTAAAAATCCAGATGAAGCTGCATATTAAGTTTTCCCTCCGCAGCAGTTGTACTAACACTTGCAGGTAAATTTTATTTATGATAATCATGATGGAGTCAGCAAAATCAACAACATAAGATTGAAAGCCAAAGTATACTATTAGACAAATACCTCTTTCTAATTTAGCAATCAGAACTATCATTCAGACAAGTTATAGTGGTTGGAGAGCTAGAGATTAGGGATTAGGGAACCTTAAGATTCTTGTACCAGTATATGTATAACCCATTCATATAATTTCGTAGCAAAGTAGTGTAAGTGTAGCAGCAAGTGCAAAAAAAGTTCAGTACTGCAACCAAGGGTAATTTGAAACCAGAGTTTAGCGATGGTGTACTTACTTAACAATTTTGTAGGTGCTGCCTACGGGCAAGTTATGCTATTTCTCTACCCACTCAGCCAAGGCTATATCACTTTACAGATTTTTTTGTGGTAATCAGTCTGATATCCTAGCTACCTAAAACAAGGGATGCACCAGAACCTACTGAATTTAAGTTTATAGATTTATGAAGCTGTAATTCCTAAGACTCTTTCAAAATGCAGGTTATAAGAGAAAGTAAGAATATGTTTGGCGATCGCTTAGTCGAACCGCAAAGGGCAGTGATTGTTGAAGGAAAGAAGTGAATGAAATGAAAACTCTCCTTCTTTACTAGAGGCTGCGCCAATGACAAGCTCAAAAAAAAGAATTGTATTGTATCGTAAGCGTTGCGTTAGCGACGTAGGAGCGTCGCAGAAAGTGCAGTAAGATACAAAGCAAAGCTTTCACAACCTAAGTTTTACGCTTTTAAGCGTGCTTTGCTCTTGCCTCCTGAAAAAACCTCAAACTAAAGTATAAAACTTTGTTTGATCCACAAGCAAAAGCTAATTAGCGATGTTGTGTCACTTCAATCTTCTGAGCAGCAATTAAGTTTTCATTTAGTTAAAATGGTGTTTTCGGATATTTGAGAAATTTTCTTAGAATAAAATCAATACTAAACTAGCCTTGAAATATCGGTTTTTTCACCCATACCACCAACAGCCAATCGATCCAGCTTCCTACCAATTCCAAATTCGGACGGCTACACCTGCTGATTTGATTGGTGTTGCCCAAATTATTACTGAAAGCTTTCACTCCCACAAGGGTATATGGGGATGGGCTTTTCCATTGCTACGTCTGGGTATTTACGAAGATTTAAGGCATCGCATGGCATCACCTCCGCCTCGTCATGTTTGTTTAGTCGCTTTTGAAGCTACTACTGGTGAGGCTAATAATTTAGTAGGAAGTGTGGAACTGGGTGTACGGTACAGTGATTCCTGGAGCCAGGTTGGCGTAGGTTTTCCTTACTTATCTAATTTAGCGGTTCACCCAAAATACCGTAGACATGGTGTGGCTTCAGGATTACTTACTAGCTGTGAAAAAGTTTCTCGCGAGTGGGGATTTAAAGACTTATATCTCCATGTTTTAGAAAATAACCATCAAGCAAGACAGCTTTATTTCAAGCTGGGATATCGGGTGCATAAAGTCGAATCTAATTGGAATACATTTTTATTAAGACGCTCAAACCAGATGCTTTTGCACAAGCACTTGAGTGCTGATTCCAGCATCTAAATATTGTTTTGGTAATTGTCAAGTTTTGTGTCGCAATTAATTCGGATAGAATTTGTAACTCATAACGGTAATTAAATACAAGATAACTAGGCTAAATATCTAGTACAGTATGCCCGAAATCCAGTCACTATCTCAATCAAACAGATAGCCAGTTACTCAGGCAATTTGTTAATGGTAGACAAATTTCTGCCATAATGTACTAAATAAAAACTCAGAAGCATGAATTGATAAATTGAATAAATAGCTTTTTTAATTCTTTTTAGGAAGAATATTCTCATCAGACTTGTTCCGAAAAATCTTATTGATTATTGAAAAAAATTCTATTTTTGGCAAAGATTTTTAACATTATAAAATATTAAGTTTTGCCTTTTGGGATTTATCGTTAACAAATATTTTGGCTCTTCAGTAATTGTTATGCTAGATACGTCTGTAAATTAACTTAAAACCCTTACTGGGTAATAATAACAGCCATCAGTCTTAGCGCTTGAGGCAAGATTTTTGAAATTGAAGCTATAACTCCCTGTAAGGCTTGATTTTCAAGGCAAGTGACACACTTTGAATTAAAAGTTCAGCATAATACGTACTGAAGAACCAATATTTTTAAGTATTCGATATAGATAAATAAATGGTTTACAATGGGGATATACGCGAAAATACGCTTAAAAAAATTATCAGTTCATCATAATAACTTTGTAATTAAGATATTCATCTTTATAAAAACTTTAAGAAAACACTCCTAGAGTTTACAGACAAATCTAGTTATATCTCATAAAATATAATCACTCAATTGCTTAAACAACGTCTATACACCGCTGTTTTGGTTAATTTGACTAAAAAACTCTTGATAATAAAAGACATTCAAAAACCTGATTTGACACAACACTTATTTAAGTTTTGAAGTGCATACTACCACCACATTCGTTGAAACTTTAAAAAACATGGATAGCGAACAGCATCAACGCTATCAGAAGTCTATGGTATCAACTTATTACCCTGAAACAAGTTTCCTTGATTCTATTGTCATGTCAGATGGAACTGAGCAGTCACAAGGCTCGGATATCCTTACACGTTTGCATAGCGGAGAAGTTTTTATCGTCAATAGTCGTAGGAGAAATGGATTACTACTCTTTAAACGCTACCATGCAGAGTTTGCTGGGCCTGGGGCTGCTGTGGGTGGGGATTACGATTGTGATTGCCAAAGGGCACTGCCTATAGGTAATCTGTCTTTATTAATTCCCGAATCTAATGAAGAACGTCAGAAAGCTTACTTGATTAGGCGACAGTGGATTCGATTAATCAAACAAATAACTGAAAATCCACTGCCTGGACAGCGTGTTCAGAAGATTCTTGATCAATTTGAACAATACTTTCCACCAGAAATAGTGGCTCTTTTACCGGATGTTGCCTTTGCTCTTTTGGTGGGTGTGCTGCCACAAACAGTAGGAATAGTGCGCCGTTTGGGCAGTGATATGAACAGCAGATCTAATTACTGAGTGAATTGCTAAGATTCCAAATTTGCCAAAACAGCTTGGACTCGATTTATGGTGCGGGCGTTTTCCTCTGTGGTTCCGACGGTAATTCGCAATCCTCCGCTAATGTGTCTCACGAGAGTACCCAGCGTCCTAAGTTTCTGGTGGAAAGTTTTTAATACAGCGTCTTGTGAACTAAAGCTATTTGGTTGAAGACGCAGGTAAATAAAGTTGGCAGCACTTGGGGTAATTTGTAGTTCTGGTTGCTGGGATAGAATTTCGATGAGTTTAGCTCGTTCGCTCAGAGTTTGAGGAATTGATTCCAGCAAGAGTGTACGGTTTTGTAAAGCAACTAATGCTGCTGCGATGGAAAAGCTGGGGAGATTGTAAGGTAAGCGAACTTTTTCTAAAATGGCGATCGCTTCTGTATGAGCAACGCAATAACCAACACGGAGAGATGCTAACCGGAAGGCTTTAGAAAAAGTACGTAATATTACCCAATTAGGATGCTGTGCTAATTCATCTACTAAGGTAGTTTGGCTGAATTCAAAATAAGCTTCATCAATTACTACCAAAATATGCTGTGGCAAACTTCTTAACCATGTCAACTCTGCCGCAGTTAAGCTGTTGGCAGTCGGCGAATTGGGATGCACTACGAAAACTACGCGAATGGGGGGATTTTGAGTTTGTTCGATCGCAGACTGTGCGGCGCTGATGTCAATTTCAAAATTTGTTTCATTTCTACCCACCGCCACTACAGGAATGCCTAAAGTTTGCGCCAAAATCCCGTACATCGAGAAAGTGGGATTGGCAACGAGAATTGAACCTTCTCCTCCTAGACAGGTGGCGATTAATAAAGAGCGGATAATTTCATCTGAACCATTACCAACAGAAATATTGGCAGCAGTAAACAAGGATGATGAGAGAGCGGCTGATTCATTGACATACTGTGCGATCGCATCTTTAAGTGTTTCATGTCCACCATCAGGATAACGATTTGTTTCAATTACTTGCTGATACGTCCACGCCAGCTTCTCTTTTAACTCAGGTGGTAAATCGTAGGGGCTTTCATTTGTATCTAGCCGATCAAACTGTGTGGTGACAGAATTGGCTGTATCGCTGCTGGGGTGAGGTTTATAGGCGGTGAATTGGGCTAAATCTGACCGGATGAAGGGAAGCATAGTTTTAGTCATTAGTCATTGGTCATTAGTCATTGGTCATTAGTAACTAACAAAGGACAAATGACTCAGAATATTAGTTATATGTGAGTCTAATATTCTACAGCTTTAAGCTAATTGGCAAAAGAGGTGAATTGCCTGCCAAATTTCTTCCATAACATTACCCAAGGCGTGGTCACTGTCGAGTTCGACTAACTCCACCCAAGGACGAGAACGCGCAAACTCACGACTAGCTTCGATTGGAATGACCTCATCCTTTTTGCCGTGCAAAATTAGCGTGGGGATAGGACGTTGCAAAAGTTTTTCTTGGTATTGGGCAGCATCTATGACGAAATCGTAACTTAAAGGAATTAATCGCTCTTCCCCGTAGTGGTAGACCATGATATATTTTTCTTGCTGCCAGCGCTGTACTTCTTCATCCCCTAGCTTGGGCAACCAATGGGATAAAAATCCAAAAGCTGGAGCTAGCAAAACTAAGCGTTGCACTTGTAAATTTTGCTGTCCCAAGTGGGCGGCGGTTAAACCACCCAAACTTGAGCCAATCAGTGTTACTGGTGTAGAATCATTGTTGAATTCTGCGGCAATTTGAGCGATTTGACGAGTGATTGTCAACTGGGAAAAATCGCCAGCATTGAGATCAGGAATTTTCAGCTTTGTGTGAATTTGAGTAAAGCGATCGCTTATATCCCGCGCTTTGGCAGAATGAGGACTAGAAGCAAAACCGTGAAGATAGATGTAGTGCAAGGCTGTAAATAGTTAGGAGTGAGGAGTTAGGAGTTAGGAATTTCTTTCTTCAACTCATAACTCATAACTCTTATGTATTACCGCATTGTGACAAATTCCTCTGCGGATGAGGGATGGATACCCACGGTGGCATCAAAGTCTTTTTTAGTTGCGCCCATCTTGACTGCGATCGCTACACCTTGGATAATTTCAGCTGCACCTTCACCTACCATGTGAGCGCCTAGAATTTTATCGGTGTTGCTATCAACCACCAACTTCATCATTGTCTTTTCTTGCTTACCAGTCAAACTATAGTACATGGGGCGAAAGCGAGTGCGAAAAACTTTTACGGCATCACCGAGTTTTTCTCGTGCTTCGGCTTCTGTCAACCCTACTGTCGCGGCTTCTGGGCTAGAAAATATGGCTGTAGGAACAGTTGCGTGACTGAATTCGCGGCGGTTATTCCCGAACTCGCTATCGGCAAAGGCGCGACCTTCGCCAATGGCCACGGGAGTTAAATTGATTCTGTCTGTGACATCACCAACAGCAAAAATATTCGGTTGACTAGTTTGACTATATTCATTAACTGCGATCGCATTTGTGGTATTGTACCCTGGCCCTTCCATAGAAGTAGCGACAACATCAACCCCAGCATTTTTTAAACCTAGTCCATCTACATTAGGAGTTCGACCAGTCGCCACTAAAAACACATCAGCAATTAGTGGTTTTTGGTCATCTCCTGATAAAGTCAGTTTCAACCCTTCTGGGACACGTTCAATTGCTTTCACCACATTATTCTTAATCAAGCGAATTCCGTGGTTCGTCATACCCTCTTCAATTTCTGTACGGACATCTTCATCAAACCCATTTAAAATCTTTTCACCTCTGGTAATTTGTGTCACATCCGAACCCAAACCGCGCATAATACAAGCAAATTCTGTGCCGATATAACCAGCGCCAATAATGACGATGTGTTTTGGTTGTTCTTTGAGATGAAAGATTTCGTTAGAGGTAATGCCATGTTCCATTCCTGGTAAATCTGGCTTGAGAGGACGCCCACCAACAGCAATTAAAATTTTGTCTGCTGTAATTTTACGTCCATCAACTTCTACAGTGTGGGAATCTACCAATGTGGCGCGACCAGAAATTAGTGCTACTCCGGCTTTTTCTAAGAAGCTGATGTGTAGTTGCGACAGTCGCCGAACTTCCTTATCAATAGATGTAATAAAATATTCCCAGTCAAACTCTACATTGCCCACTTTCCAGCCATAGCCTGAAGCTTCACTGAATAGTGCGGGAAAGTGAGAACCATAGACCATGAGTTTTTTGGGAACGCAACCGCGAATCACACAAGTGCCACCAACTAAATCATATTCAGCGATCGCTACTTTTGCGCCGTAGCTAGCCGCTCGTTTGGAAGCCGCCAAACCTCCCGAACCCGCACCAATTACAAACAGGTCGTAATCAAAAGTCATAAATTTATGTTCTCTCTAGCAAAAAGTTAGTTCCTGGGAGCTTACACACAGAATCTAATGGAACTATATAAGGATATCTGGTGAACCCTGTATAAGTCCTGTCCTTGATTTAATCTAGCGTTAGCAGATGCTATCTGGTCGTAGGGAATATCACTTTTTGCTTTAGTGGCTGTAGAGGCAAGAGTTAACACTTGTTATAATTCTGCCCCTAGTATTGGGTATAAATTTACTTTTATGTGGTTGGTCTTGTCGGTGTAGGTACTGGAGTTGGAGTAGGTATTGGAGTTGGTTCTACTGGAGTTGGAGTAGGTATTGGAGTTGGCTCTACTGGAGTTGGAGTAGGTATTGGAGTTGGCTCTACTGGAGTTGGAGTAGGTATTGGAGTTGGCTCTACTGGAGTTGGAGTAGGTATTGGAGTTGGTTCTACTGGAGTTGGAGTAGGTATTGGAGTTGGTTCTACTGGAGTTGGAGTAATTACTGGAGTTGGTGTAGGAACTACTGGAGTTGGTGTAGGAACTACTGGAGTTGGTATAGGAACTACTGGAGTTGGAGTGATTACTGGAGTTGGTGTAGAAACTACTGGAGTTATTAATGTATGCACCGGAGTTGGTGTAGAAACTACTGAAGTTGGTGTAGGAACTACGTTATTATTCTGGGTGCTTACATTGTTATTGTTACTATTTCTCCCAGATCGCCGCTGCTCAGTATTTGACAGGACTTGTCCTATATCCTTAAATAAATTTAATGGTGAATCATCTTTGATGGGGTCTACTGAGGAATTGTCTGTAATAATGTCGTCGCTAGAGGAAGTTGAAATACTACTAGTTAGGTCAGCAAAAGATGGGTTTTCAACCACTCCCTCACCTGTTATCGGCGTCTGTGCGTTCAAAGCTGCAACAGTTTCAGCTTGAACACTAGCGATCGCCGGGTCGGCTGTAGGTGTAAGATTTTGCTTAGTTAAATCAAGCCCCCGCACCATCTCGCTGGTTTCATAAAAATTTCTGAGATCAAAATCGTATAAACCCTGAAATTTGCCTTTAACTATAACTATCATCTGTCCTGCTTGCAGCACTTGAGTTTGAGAGGCTTCTTTATTAGAAACTTCAATGCCGCTATTGGTCAGGGCCCCCACAATTGTGGTATCTGTTTCTTGGTTGTAGCGTACAAATAATGCTGAACCACGAATTGCTGCTGCTGCACTTGGCGTTTGTATAAGTGTTTGTCCTCTTCCAGGTGGAATCAGTAGCAATGCAGTTCCGTTTGACAGTCTAAAGCTGCGAGTCTTTGGTAAAAATTGAAATATAGCCTGTTCCCCAACTCGTGCTAAAGAACCGTCGTTAAAGCGCAAGTCTGCTAAAGAAGCCCGACCGGTTGACAAACCATCACCAGGAGTCATTGCATCTGATTTGCGTGCAGGACGTTTCTTCTCTCTATTTCTAGGTATCAGTTGTACCAAGTTGCGGAGGTTCTGAATCTCTGCTCGCGTCAGAGGAGTTATGGCATTTACCTGATTTGGCAAAGGCAATACTGCAACTCCCCATAAAGCAATTACTAATAGTGGAAACGATTTATGAAACATAGTTTGAGAATTTGAGAACTTCAACTAGTACCAAAACAGCTAAAAGGATGTCTGAGAAGTATCAAATATTTCTTGATCCCCCCTAACCCCCTTAAAAATGGGGAATAAGAGTCTTAAAGTCCCCCTTTTTAAGGGGGATTTAGGGGGATCTCCAAGGGTTAGATGTATACAAAAAAACTTTTCAGACATCCTCTAAAGGTTTAAGCTAGTGCTAAATTGTTATGTAGCAATCCGATTTGATTTTTGAACTTATTTGTGTAGATAGGGAGTAGGGAATCAGGCTTTTTGAGTTGCACAGGGTTTTTTCAAAAATCAAATAGAAGTCTTAGAGAAAGTTTTTTTAAGTAAACTTATCTGGATTTGAGTCTACATTTACATACATAAAATAAATCATAAATAAACTATATGTTTAGTTTCTTAAAAATTTTATTCCGAAACTGACATTGTGTGTATTAAAGTCTGTGGAAGATTTAAAAGCTAGTAATTGATATAAACAATCAAATCAGGAGTACTTTACAGATAATCCTTTCTAATTAGATCAGCCACAGAGTCATTAGTTATTTAAGGCAAGAAGTTGCTACGGATATATTATGAAATTGCTCACTAATCGTATTTCATTAAATTCCATCAAAAATTTTCTCGGAATATCTCAGTTTTTTAGAGAAAATCCGGGAGAAAATCTGAAAAGCAGCAATTTTAGTTTGTAAATTAAGTATATACCTACAAAGCTCAGATAGATGCACTCAATTGTATCTTTTGAGTCGGAACTTCCGATGCAGCTTGTAGGACTACATTTGCTAAATGCGATCAAACCAGATGCGACTCAAGAACTGGAAGAATTTGTTTTTTTGTATTTTGTTAGCGTCCAGTGGTGGAAGCTGTTGTTGCATTCGAGTAGAGGCGGCAGAATCTACAAATACGTTAATTCTGGCACAGCAAAAACTAGAAACTACTCAAACCCCAGGCCAAACCAAAGAACCGGAAGATACTCAAAAGCAAAATGATCCGCCACCGCTAGAGTCGCAGCCAAGTAATTTGCCTACTTCAGACTCAAAAGAGCAAATATTAAATACGCCGGAGATAAATCAGTCTCAAAGGCTAGAGAGGCTAATGCAGCTGCTACGATCGCCAAAACGGCCACCTAAGTCTGATCGCGATCGCGAATTAGGATTACGGGTGCGGTTACTACCCCTAGAACAGCAGCCACCACCACCGAAAGAACAACCCGTAGTTAAGTTTAAACCTATCGGCTATCTACAGGCCCATGTAGGCTACTTCCAGACGAATAACATTTTTTCATCAAATGATAGTCCCATCGAAGATGGTTTAATTTTTTCTGGACTGACACTAGCCTCAGCATATTTCCCTTTGGGATCTAAGACTTATTTAAACGGCTCAATTGATGGCAATCTCATTCGTTATATAAATCAGTCACAATATCATTACAACCAGGTAAGATTTAATCTCAGTATTTACCAGCAGTTATCGCGGCGAATGTACGGAGAAATCAGTTGGAACAATCAACAGTTATTTTATGCCAACAACAGCGATCGCCTCGATAGCTTTAAAGCAGGCGATCGCTTTTTAAATGAGAATTCCCTACAACTGTCTTTAGGACGGCGAGATCCCTTGACTCCAAAATTAACCCTAGATAGCTTTTACGAATTGAGTCTAAATCTTTCTGATCCCCAAAGTCGTAATCGGATCATCAATTCCTTTTGGGTTTCTCTAAACTACTACTTGCAAAAGCCTCTCCAGGTTGGTATTGACTACCAAATGAACTTATCAGACTTTACCCGGCGCGATCGAGAAGACGAATTTTATCGATTGTTTGGCCACTTAAATTACCAAATATCCGATACCGTTAATATGAATATGCAGGCTGGAGTAAGTTTCGGTAGTTCAACCGCCGAAAACATTGATTTTGATGGTTGGTTCTTCAGTATTAATTACAATTTCCAATTAGGTCGCTTTTGAGAAGAGTTAGGAGTTAGGAGTTAGGAGTTTTAATTCTTAACTTCTCACTCCCATAACGTTTCCCGACCTAGTAAGGTACAGCCGTAGGGGCACGGCATGCCGTGCCCCTACACCTTGCGATATAATGTTGTACCTCATCTGAATGGGAACCGCCATAACTCATAACTATAAATAAGAAATCCAATCACTCCAACTGCCAGGATAAAGTTTACCCTTGCTAATGCCAGCTAATTCTAAAGATAGTAAATTCACACAAGCAGTAACGCCAGAACCGCAATAAACCAAGACTTCTTCAGCTGTTTCTAGCTTTTCCCAGCGACGACGTTGTTCTTCTTGAGGAAGTAGGTAGCCAGAAGAGTCTGTAACTTCTTGCCAAGGATAATTGACTGCACCGGGAATATGTCCGGCGATTTTATCAATTGGCTCTCGTTCTCCTCGGTAGCGATCGCTCTCTCTCGAATCTACCAATACTACCTCATTGCTGTCTTTCCGGCTTTTCACCTCTGTAATATCTACCACCTTTTCTGTTTGTACTTGAGCTACAAACTCACCCTTTCGCGGATGAGGAATAATATCTGTAACAGAATACCCAGCTTTTTGCCATCCAGCAAAGCCGCCATCTAGTACTGCTACTTGCTCATGTCCAAGATAGCGCAACAGCCACCATAAACGAGCCGCAAAAGCAAAGCGCGAATCATCATAAGCTACAACTAAAGTTTTTTGGTAATCTACCCCAATTGCTGCCAATTTGTTAGCTATATCATTGGGGTTAGGTAAAGGATGTCTCCCACCATGCTTACTCACTGGACTGGAAAGATCCTGATTCAAATCTAAGTAATAAGAACCTTCTATATGACTCGTTTGATACTGGTGTTGTCCTAATTGTGGATTGGCTAAAGAAAAGCGACAATCCACAATAACGACTTGCGGATCTTCTAGATGTTCAAACAGCCAAGCTGGCGAAACAAAAAATTGAGTATTGGGCATGGGACATGGGGCAAAGGGGTAGAGGTGAGAATGACAAATGACCAATGACAAACTTAGAAAATTTTACACCTAAGCTAACAGCAGATGGTTCTCTCACCTTTGTCTCTCAAGAGTTTGGTGAATCTTTTCACAGCCATCATGGAGCGATGCAGGAGAGTTTTTGCAAGTTTGTGGAACCTACTCAACTAGCTACAGCCGCTCAAAAACCAGTCTTGCGACTATTGGATGTTTGTTATGGTCTAGGATATAACACAGCTGCGGCTTTGCAGACAATTTGGGCAGCGAATCCTAGTTGTTTTGTTGAAGTAATCGGTTTAGAGGCGATGCCAGAAATACGATTGGGCTAGTACATCAATCGGGTTTCTGGGCAGATGCAATTTTCCTCGATCCCTTTTCACCACCTCAATGCCCTCAATTATGGACTGTTGAATTTATTAAACAAGTGTCATTGTGTTTACATCCAGATGGTTTGTTAGCCACTTATTCTTGTTCTGGTGCTGTACGCACAGCACTTTTGTCTGCTCGCTTGGTGATATATTCTACCCCACCGATGAGAAGGCGATCGCCTGGTACTATGGCAACACATTCTCGGATTGCTGAGTCTAAAGACCATTCAGCACTCACAACTCTCTCGCAAGCTGAAAAAGAACACTTACTAACTCGTGCTGCTATTCCCTATCACGATCCTCAATTAAGCGATCCAACTGAAGTAATAGTGATGCGGCGACAACAAGAGCAACAAGCTTCTTGCCTGGAATCTACCTCTCGTTGGCGAAAAAGGTGGCTGTTGGGAACACAAGGCAGGGATTTTATGGGAAATAGTTTGTAGTTTGGTTGCAATGTTTACCACAGGCTACGCCTACACAATTGTAAGCCTGATTATCAGTCCTTACAGCAGTTTTCATGTATTTGAACCACATCTGTCGTAAGGGCACAGCATTACTGTTGCCCGTACTTACATGAAAATACCTATAATTTCAGAAAATTTAGACTTTTTTTTGCCAAAATTTCTGATTTCGTTTCCAGATACTTAGGTAACAAGTTTTTACGAGCCAAATAGCTTGATTATATGATAGTATTCAAGATCACATCCGACTCAACAGTACTTGAGTATTGCTATAAATAAGTAAGTAAAAACATATATACCTAATGATTACCATAAAAATTTAAAGCTCAAAACCCGATATCTGGCATAGAACAGGCAAATATAAAGCTTTATGACGCAACTAGGTTAAAAAATCTCCGTAAAAAACCTGATTTAACATTTGTGCCGATTCATCATACTGGAATTAGAAGCAAAAAATGTAACAATAAGATACACCTTGTTCGTAACATAAAAGATACATGCTGCGAAAAACTTAGATAGGCAGCTTGACATCAAGCATAATCTATATCGAAACTCTGGCTCAGATATAGTCGAATCTTAAATTTGTTTGTTGTTGAAATCTGACACTGTTAACTTGTGCAAAAACCTGGAGTGCCTTTGTGATTCAATGGAAATCCAACCATACAGGCTTTACAGAACAAATTGTTAGTGGGTTAAACGCCATTAGCATAGTGAAGAGTATTGGTTCAAATCATGCCGTAGGGTCGCAAAATGTGGAGAGTTCTTTAATCTTATCTCAAGAAGACCTGATATTTGAAAATAGTCAAGCAGCGTCTTCTTGGATAAAAGCTGATGTTAATTGTGGTGATAGTTTATTAGTCTCTAGAACACTACAAGCTAAAGGTTCTAAGGTGAATGGGTTTGACTTAGATCCGCCGAAGGTTTTAGTAGTTGACGATCATGCCGCCAGTCGGATGACTGCTGTTGCTTTCTTGGGGATGGAAGGATACGAAGTCATTGAGGCAGACAGTGGTTCCATTGTTGTGGAATTGGTAACTCAAAAACAACCAGATTTGATTTTGCTGGATGTGATGATGCCAGGAATGGATGGATTTGAAGTGTGCCAATTGCTCAAACAGGATGAGCAAACTAGGCTAATTCCGGTAATTTTTATTACAGCGTTAAATGACAGGCGATCGCGCATTCGCGGAATTGAAGTTGGAGCAGATGATTTTCTCACCAAACCCTTTGATCGTGTGGAACTAGCGGCGCGTGTAAAGTCCTTAGTACGGCAGAAGCGTCTAAACGAAGATTTAGACCATGCCGAACAAGTACTATTTTCTATTGCCATGTCTATTGAGAGTCGCGATCCAAATACGGGCAATCATTGTGAACGCTTAGTACAACTGGGACAAGTTTTTGGTGAATATCTCAACCTGTCACGCTACCAACTTAGAGATTTGAGATGGGGTAGTTATCTCCACGATATCGGTAAAGTTGGTATTCCCGATGCAGTGCTGTTGAAAAAAGGCGAACTCACCTCTGAAGATTGGCAGATCATGCAGCAGCACGTTTTGATTGGAGAAAAAATTTGCCAGCCATTACGCAGTATGCGGGGTGTAATTCCCATTATTCGCCATCACCACGAACGTTGGGATGGCTCAGGCTACCCTGATAGACTCCAGGGGAATGATATCCCCTATCTGGCGCAAGTATTTCAGTTAATTGATATTTACGATGCCCTAACCAGCGAACGACCTTATAAAAGATCTTTTCCTTCAGTAGAAGCACTTTCGGTCATGCAACAAGAAACTGATTCCGGTTGGCGTAATCCCAAACTGATGCAGCAGTTTGTAGAGTTTATTCGCTCCTGTCAAGGAAAAGAGTAGGCAGTACGCGGTAGGGAGTAACGATTTGTCGCTGCTGTAATGAGTGCGAAATAGTATTATAATCTCCAACTTTTATCAAAGCAGTTGTCTTAACTACTTTGATATTTTACTCTTCTATGATTAGCTGGTATGATTTGAACCTATATTTTAAAGTACCAAAAGCATTAATTATAATTTCACTGATAGCTAATAGCTAATTTATGGTAGTTGTAGCAATTCTAGCGGCAGGACGCGGCACACGGATGAAATCACGCTTACCCAAGGTTTTACATCCTTTGGGTGGGCGATCGCTAGTAGAGAGAGTTCTCGAAAGTGTAGAACCACTTGCGCCCTCACGGCGAATCGTGATTGTGGGATATCAGTCTGAAGAAGTGCAAGTTGCCATGCATTCAATTCCCAATTTGGAGTTTGTCGAACAGACTGTGCAATTGGGGACAGGTCATGCTATCCAGCAATTACTTCCTCACTTAGAAGGTTATACCAGAGATTTGCTGATACTTAACGGTGATTTACCGTTAATACGTAGCGAAACCCTCAAGCAGATGTTACAAACTCATGCCCAAAATCAGAATGCTGCCACCATTCTTACCTCGCACCTACACGATCCCACAGGCTACGGGCGCGTTTTTTGTAACGATGAAAATATTGTGCAGCAAATGGTCGAACACAAGGATTGTACTGCTGCTCAAAGACAAAATAACCGCATTAACGCTGGAGTTTATTGCTTCCGCTGGCCAGATTTGGCAAAGGTGCTTCCCCATCTACAGGCAAACAATGCCCAAAAAGAATACTATCTCACTGATGCCGTGACTCAAGTCGGAAAAGTGATGGCAGTAGATGTGGAAGATTACCAAGAAATTCTCGGCATCAACGATCGCCTACAACTAGCAACAGCATCCGAAATTTTGCAAAAACGAGTCAAGGAAAAATGGATGCTGGCTGGTGTCACCCTCGTCGACCCCACAAGTATTACCATTGATGAAACCGTAGAATTACAGCCTGATGTAATTATTGAACCCCAAACTCACCTGCGAGGAAATACGGTAATTAAAACAGGAAGTCATATTGGGCCGGGATGTTTCATTGAAAATAGCCAGTTAGCCGAAAATGTTACTGTGCAGTATTCAGTGGTGACAGATAGCACTGTGCAGGCGGGAAGTCGAATTGGCCCTTATGCTCATTTACGCGGTCACGTGGAGGTGGGTGCTGGTTGCCGTGTAGGGAATTTTGTGGAATTGAAAAATACGCAATTAGGCGATCGCACCAATGCAGCACATTTGTCGTATCTAGGTGATAGCGTTGTCGGCAATCACGTAAATATTGGTGCCGGTACAATTACTGCCAATTATGACGGCGTGAAAAAACATCGCACCAAAATAGGCGATCGCACAAAAACTGGTGCCAATAGCGTTTTAGTAGCTCCACTAACCTTGGGAGATGATGTCTATATTGCGGCTGGTTCTACAGTCACAGAAGATGTACCTGATGATTCTCTGGTAATTGCCCGTAGTCGTCAAGTAGTGAAACCAGCTTGGAAGAAGAAAAGTTAGAAATGCAATTCTTTTTTCTACTTCAGCTTCGAGAGAATACAACGTTTTTTGACAGGCAACCCTAGTTTGCCTGTCATTTCCCTCTGATAATAATTTCAGATAAGCCCAAAACACTTGTAGAGACGGCGATTTATCGCGTCTTCTCTAGACCAATTATTTACACCAATAACCCTTAACTGAGCCGTAATGCCTCATAATGATTATTATTCCTATGAATAATTACCAATTATTTTGTTTCTTGTCTAAATCCTACTAATCTACCGTTGTTTTTAAAGATAAATTTTTTGTATCCGTGATGCTATCTTGCAAGTTTCTGATCTACTAAACTGAACAATAAACCTGATTTTATCAGTTGTTGTCTCGTTTTGAAGAGTAAGGCAGATTTTGTAATAGCTAATGGATAAATACTTAATTAATCGTCTACTAATTGCTATTCCCACCTTAATTGCCATCAGTGTTGTCATATTTACTATTCTGGCATTAGCACCCGGCGATCCAATGGGAGAATTTGCGCTCAATCCCTCTATCACAGCTGAAGTTCGGGAAAATATTAAAATATCTTTAGGTTTAGACCAACCGCTCCATATCCGCTATATCAAATGGGTTACAGCTTTTATTAGTGGAGATATGGGCTATTCTTTTACTAGTCGCAGTCCGGTAATTGGTTTAATTCTCCAACGCTTACCTACGACATTATGGGTGGTTGGTTCTGCCTACCTTTTTGGCATACTGCTGGCTATTCCTTTGGGAGTAATTTCGGCTCTCAAACGTCATTCTCTGATTGATACAATTTTGACTACTTTAGTTTTTTTTGGGTTTTCTCTGCCAACATTTTTTACAGGCTTACTATTTATTATTATCTTCAGTATCCAATTGAAATGGTTGCCTTTTATCTATAACAGCACATTACAAGTGACAGATTGGCAGAGTTTTATCGCTCAAGTTAAACAATCAATTATGCCGATTTGCGTATTAGGACTCTGGCAGACAGCAATGCTGATGCGCTTTGTGCGTTCAGAGATTTTAGAAAATATCCATCAAGACTATGTGCGTACTGCTTATGCCAAAGGATTACCCAAATTTTTAGTTATCAATCGTCATGTTTTGCGGAATGCGTTAATTCCTGTAGTTACATTGGTAGCCTTGGATATTCCAAGTGTTTTTACAGGTGCTTTAGTTACAGAAAAAGTTTTTCGTGTTCCGGGAATTGGTGCTCTATTAATTGACTCTATTTATAAGAATGATACACCAGTTGTTATGGCAATTACTTTTATATATGCAATTTTAATTGTGATTTTTAATCTCGTTGCAGACATTCTTTATAGTTTATTAGATCCTCGTGTCAAATACACGAACTAGCTAAACAATTAAAAATTACATATGAAGAAAAAACTAGATTCAGTACTCTGGTTGGAAATTGTATAAAAATTAAATATATAACATCTGAAAAACTAGATACTTATGTTGAAACGATCGCCTAATCAAAGTTCAGAACTATCCAAACTCTCAGTTTCTCCAGCATCAACAAGTTTTGTTTCCAAGCCAGAAACGCCTACAAAAGAAGCATGGCGGAAGTTTCGTCGTAATCGTCAGGCGATGTTTGGTATTGTAGTCTTGCTGATTATAGTGTTAAGTGTTTTGTTGGGGCCATTTATTTATAATATTCCTATCAACAAAATTGACTTTGCTAAATCTACTCTTGCTCCCAGCTGGGCGCATCCATTTGGTACTAATGATTTAGGTCAAGATATATTAGCAAGGGTGTTGTATGGCGGACGAATATCGATAGCAGTGGGAATTTTTTCGATGTCAGTAGCCATAACTCTCGGTACACTCATCGGCGCACTCTCTGGTTTCTATGGCGGCTGGCTGGATATTGCTTTGATGCGCTTGACAGATTTGTGTTTAGCTTTACCACGGCTACCATTATTATTACTAGTAATATTTTTGTTTCGGGATGCGATTAAAGCGATCGCAGGCCCAGAACTAGGTATATTTGTATTGATAGTAATAGTAATTGGTGGACTTAACTGGATGTCTGTAGCCAGATTAGTCCGAGCCGGTTTTTTGACAGTGCGGGAGTTAGAATTTGTCACAGCAGCACGTGCCCTTGGTGCTTCTCCTAGTCGATTGATTTGGATTCATATTTTGCCCAACGTGATTAGTCCAGTACTAGTTGCTGCTACTCTTTCAGTAAGTACTGCGATCGTTACCGAATCAACCCTGAGCTTTTTTGGTCTAGGTTTTCCCCCTGATGTCCCAACTTGGGGACGAATGCTCTATGAAGCGCAAAACTTTTTAGAATTTGCTCCCCACATGGTTATTTTTCCTGGCACAGCAATATTTCTTACTGTGCTAAGTATCAACTATATAGGTGATGCTTTACGAGATGCTCTCGATCCTCGACTATCGTAAAGGGGACTGGGGACTAGGGATTAATAGTCTGTCAATAAATTGATAGATAAATTTTCTGTAGAGACGGCGATTTATCGCGTCTTTCTAACCATCAAAATGAATTTGACAGACCACTAGGAAAAAAGATTAAAAACACTATTTTCCCAATACCCAATCCCCAATACCCAGCCACTTACTGTAGCCGCCAATCCTTAATATTCCAGGTACGGTCATCCCAAGGTGTTGCATCTATACCAGTGAGTCTGTTACTTACTCCATTAACATTAGCGCGAGAAATTAGAGGAATTACAGCTTGCTCTTTAATTAACAAATCATTCATTTGAATAAATAATTGCCGACGTTTTTGTGGGTCTAACTCTGTATTAGACTGTTGCCAAAGCTTATCGTATTCAGGGTTGCAGTAACGAGAACTATTCGGTTTCGACCAATTATTTTTCTTCTGCGAAATTTCATTACAAGTCCATGCCTTTAGATAAGTACCTGGATCTGGATTACTATTGCCACCACTAAACATTTGTAAATCAGCGTTAAAGTGAGCAAGAGTATCTGGGTTAGCTGGGTCACTAGAAAAGAAAATACTTGAATCGATACTTTTGAGTTCTACCCCCACGCCAATAGAGGTTAGCGATTGTTTAATGATTTCCTGTGTTTTCTGGCGGACTGGGTTGACAGAAGTCTGAAATAAAACCTTTAGTTCTACACCATTTTTATCCCGAATGCCGTTTCCATTGCTGTCTTTCCATCCAGCTTCCTCGAGTAAATCAGCAGCTTTTTTCAGATTAAATTCGTACTTGGTATTAGGTGAATTATAGATATCTGGTGCTACTAAGATATTTGTCACAGCACGACCACTTTGACCATATAACTGTTGGTTAATAGTGTCACGGTCAATGGTATAATTAAAAGCCTGACGCACTTTCAAGTCTTTAAAAAAGGGATGGGGGAACTCTAAGCTAGAACGTTCACCATCTTTTGTTTGCTTGTTAGGATCAGTCTGATTAATCGCAATCCGCTCCAAAAAAGATCCGAAGCTGATATCTAATCTTCCTTTTCCTGCTGCCTCCAGCTGCTTAAGGATTGGAGCTTCCACTTGGAGATTCCAAGCAAAATCTACATCTCCAGTCTGCAATACGGCTCTGGCAGCAGAAACAGCATCCCCACCACCTTTAAGTTCTACTCGCTTAAAGAAAGGTTTATTAGGTTCTCGGAAAAAGGAATTAGCTTCATAGATAACAATGTCGCCAGGTTTAAAGTCCACTACTTTATAAGGGCCAGTACCAACAGGAATCAAATTAGCTGGAGCTTCCCTAGCTTTGCTACCACTGTATGGCTCAAAGATATGACGAGGTAGGATTGGCCCATTGGAACCAATAAACGGCAGCGACCAAGCCGGGTTAGGATTTTGGAAATTGATTTTAACGGTGTAGTCGTCAATAGCTTCGACGCTTTTGATAGCTTGATAATTTGCAGCAGTAGTTGCACCCACTGCTGGATTACTAACAAATTGGTAAGTAAACACCACATCCGCAGCAGTGAAAGGTTTACCATCAGACCATTTGACTCCTTGTTTGAGTTTCCAAGTTACTGATTTACCATCTTTGGCGACTCCACCATTCTCTAAAGATGGGATGTCTGCTGCTAGAAAAGCAATTAGCTTACCATCTTTATCAAAGCTGGCTAGGGGTTCATAAGTGATTCGACTGGCTTCAAAATCTTTGCTACCTTGAGCCAAATGGGGATTGAGAATAGTTGGTGCTTGCCAATAGAGAAGCCGTAAGGTATCGCTAGCAGCACTACTCGTCGCTGCTTGAGTAGAGGTAGTTGGAGATTCAGCCTTTGGCGTAGAACAAGCACTTAGCAACAAGATACTAAGCAACGACCCAGCAAAAATCTGACCCCTACTGAATTTATTATTCATAATTTTAGGGAGCTAAAATAGTAAAACTATTGCTTGAAGAAGAATTCAGAAATCAGAATGGGCTAAACGCCCCGCTATCGCTAACAGGAGTCAGAATCAAGATGCGATGCTCTCTACATTCGCGCAGCGTGTCGCAGACAGATGCTAAAACCCTGAAAGGGTATTCTGACTCCTGATTCCTGAATTCTGTTTTGATAAATTTTTTAATCGTAGAGACACGAAGTTTTCCCAAGGAAATTTCGCATCTCTACAACCTAATTAATTATTCAATAAAGGTGAACTATTTCCCCACTGTCCAGTAAAGACAAATTCCTTTAAAGGTTTGCGGATACGGGCTGCTAGTTCCCGTTCGCGCAGTCCCTCAGAAAGAGTCTCTGGATCGCCAGGATAGCCAACTGTGACAACCGTAGCAGGTTCGTAGTCATCTGGAATTTGGTATAGTTCCCTGGCGCTGTCTGCATTAAATCCGGCTATTTGATGGGCAAACAAACCAAAAGAAGTTGCTTGAAGAATGAGGTTTTCTAATGCTAGACCAACATCGTGAAACGCGTGTCGATTGGCTTTGCCATCTTCAGAGCGGACTTTAGCAACAGCCAGGATTAGGATGGGAGCATTTTTCGCCCACCCTTGATTAAACTCAACCAGAGTACTGAGTAGACGGTTATATTCCGTCGGTTCGTCTTTGGTAGCAACAATAAAACTCCAAGGCTGATAATTGTAGGAAGAAGGGGCCCAACGAGCGGCTTCTAGCAGAGATAGAAGCTTATCTTGCTCTACGGGATGGTCGGCAAAGGCTCTAGGACTCCAGCGACTACGGATGAAGTCATGAACAGGATATTGCGTTTGTGCAAGTTTCTCAGTCATGTTAATGGATTTCCTCGTTTTTACTCGTAATGCACTACTGATTGCTCATAAATAGCCTTCAACGGCTGGCAACCGTCAAAAAAAGCTTTTTTCAGATAATGAAGTTTATACTACGATAAATCGATAGAAAATTAGTAGTTTGTTTATATAAAAATTATGGTGCGTAAAATCAATAAAATAAACAAGCGCCGCCAATCCGGTGATTTTTACTTGAATAAGGCAGAATTAATGGATATTCTGCAATAGCAAGTAGCACTGAAAAGAGCGGTGCTATGAGCTTGTAAGGGTGTTATAAAACCCAATAATTAGCTGCAATGGCTGACTGGCAAGAAACTTTAGCCTCAGCGCTGGAATTGATTCAACAATAGCCGATCAATTCACTATCATTCCATTCCAAGGTGTCACCAATTTTTTCGCCATCGTGATAGGCGGCGAGTAAGATTTCGCTAGTTTTACCCCAAGCGATCGCTCCACTAGCATCTAAGGCGATCGCTCCTAAATCCCGTTTGTTCTGGTGCGCTTCTCCCAGCGATCGCTGCATAGCATCCTTCAGAGACATCCCATCAGTAACACGCACTACAATCCGTGCGGCTAAACACTCATCAATAATATCTTCGCCAATGCCAGTACAACTTACACCAGCATTACTAGTAGCATAATTACCTGCGGGCATCGCAGAATCACTTACCCGTCCAATCCGTTCAAAGCCCTTACCACCAGTGGAAGTGCCAGCAGATAGCTTACCATAAGTATCTAAAGCTACCACACCGATAGTGCCGCGTCCGGCATTGCTGGTTTCTAAAAGTTCGGGTTCTGCTACCACGTTAGCCATTGTGCTTTTAAAATTATCTTGGCGTTCTTGTATCCACTCTTGTAACCGCAAATCGGTTAAAGCGTTATAGCTGGGAATTTGCATTTCCCGCGCCAACTCAGCTGAACCGAAATCTGATAGCACTCGGTCTGGCGAACTTTGCAAAAATTGCGCTAAATCAATGGGATTTTTCACCCGTGAGATATTAATCACACCACTAAAGCGCCCTGATGCACCATCCATCAGGGAAGCACTCATACGGATTTGACCATCAGATTGCAATACTGAACCAGTACCAGCATTAAAGCGGGGGTTGTCTTCAAGCATTTGGCAACCATGCACCACTGCCTCTGAGGCAGTCGATCCTGACAATAGCAGAGAATAGATTTCTTCTATTACTGTATGGAGCGATCGGCGCACCGCCTCTAATCCTCCTTTACCGTGGAGAGAACTACCAGCCCCTCCATGAATAATTAATTTAGGTTGCACCTGTAACTCCATTAATATCTTGCGCTATTTGCGTCTGTGTTGCAGTTGGTTTTATTAGGGATTGGGTATCGGGAATTGAGTATCGGGAATTGAGTATTGGAAAGAATTCATTCCCCATTCTCTAGTCCCCAGTTCCCAGTCCCCAGTTCCCAGTCCCCATTACCCCTTATCCCCAGTCCCTTTAAGTTTGCGCTTCAGAACGGCGACGACGACAACGTTCTGAGCAGTATTTCACATCCTCCCAGCAATCTTGCCACTTTTTACGCCATGTGAAAGGACGTTGACATACCGGACAGATTTTTGTGGGTAGGTCAGATTTAGAACGAACACGTCCCATATAAATACTGTGTAGATGAGAATTTCATTTCTGAAGGAGATGGAAGATAATTATAACCAGTTTGCTACGAAGGGTGGATACTTTTGGCGAATAAATGTGTTGTCAATCTCTCCTTGGACTTATTCCTGAGTCACCTATCTGAAAGGATGGGACTTTAAGCAGTGGGGAAAGAGCGATCATCAAAGCCTTTGGGCAGCGATCGCTGTTTAAGTTATCTGTGAGGGCAAATCCACGAGGTTACTTGTTTGCACTCAGCAATCTAGTTCAATAATGTTTGTCTGTGTGATCACGCAATTTAGCTGATCTGCACTAGCAATCTGAAACCTTTACAAATAAGGTATTTTGAGCAAATCAGTAAATTTCCAGAACTTAATTTTTTCTTAACTCAAGCTTATTTACAGACACTTTTTTTGAAAAAAGTACTAAGAATCATTACCAGCTAACGGCAACAGCAAGCGACTGACTACCCGATTATCTGGTAATTGATAAAAATTCAACTCTCCTCCTAATTCCTGTATGAGGTTTTGGCAGATGACTAGATGCAAAGCTGGTGGTTGATCGAGGTTGGAGGGAGCGAGTATATCTTTTGGTGTATTATCATGTAGTTCCGTGAGTAACTGTGGTTCGATCGCACCGTTATATGTGATCGACAGTTCTAGGGATGTCTGACGATCAGCCCCTCCAGTTGTAGAAGAATGCTTTGTATCTGAAGGTTTTGACGCATCTAAACGGCGACACCAAATATCAATTCTGCCGCCGATTTGAGAACGGTTACAGGCAGTAACCAATAATTCATGGATAACTAATTCAATTTTGACAATATCACCAGCGATCGCCATTGCAGATTGAGTGCTGGAGGTAGGAACTCCTCTGACTAATGAAGAATTTTTGGGCGATTCTTGCTCGTCAATTGATTGTCCCAAGCCATGTACGCCAATCCACAGCTTTTGTTGTTTAAGTAAATTGTCGATGCGTTCGAGCGATCGCTTCAGTAAACTGGCTATGGACATAGTTTCCCAACTTATATGTAGCTGCCAGTTCTCAAGTTTTAGCATTCCACTCATAGAGGTGGCTGTGTGGTCTAACTGCCGCAGCAATAGCTGGTAGCGCATCTGAGTTAGTTCATTAGCAGGAATGCCCAAATCATGTATTTGCTTCAGGGAGTGGGCTGTTATTCTTTGAATTTCTTCTAGGCGACGATGTTTGTACCAATTAAGTTGTCGTAATTCTTCTGTTTTAGATTCTAAAAGTCGAGTAATTTGCTTTTCACGACGCCACCAGGCTAATTGAGAAATCAGAGTTGCTGTTGCACTGAGGTTTTGTTCTGACCAGCGACGCTCTTGATAGTCTACTAACAAAACTACACCAGTGATTTCATAATCAGCAGTTGTACGTAATGCCATCACAAAAATTTGACTTTTTTCTGGAACATTCAACCATTTCCGGGTTTCCGGGGGTAAATTATTCGCCTTCAAAGTCAGGTAATTCTCTGTAGCAAGTGCCCACTGAATTAAGGCTTCAGACTGGATCAGAATAGATGCCTCAGAAAAAATCCCAAAATGGCTATTGTCAACCACTCCAGGGATAATTTCTGCCCAACTTTGACCAGGTGCCCAGGATAGCATTATCGCTAGAGGACAACTCAAAATTGATGCTATTTGTTCGAGTGCTGCACGTTCTAAATGCTTTTTTTCGACCTCGATGCTGTTCTGAGATTGTGTCAGGATGCGTAAGCATTGCTCAAAAGCCTGGGAAGTTTTTTGCTGTTGGGTGGTGCGGTTATGTAATTGCCACTGACGAACAATTACTCCAATCTGTTGACTGACGACCCACAGCAATTCTTTTTCCAGAGTTGTCCAAGAACGATGAGTTTCTTGAGTGATGATCAAAAGAGGTGCTGGTATTTGACCGTGAGTGCATTTACAAATAAGTAGTGATCGCACACCATTTTCTAACAATGAGGGTCGCCAGTTAAAAAAGCGTAAATCTTCATCTAAGTTTTCAATTTCTACCGCTTGAGTTGAACGTTGCAAAAGTTGCCCATCTAATTCTTTAAGGGTATTGAGGGTAAATGTCAACGGTCGGCGATTATGGGGCTGGCTTTGATAAATAAATTGATAATTATTTTGCTCAGAGTCATACTGCAACAGCAAAAAGCGGGTGGCAGTTAGTCGAGCTAAAACTCTTTTAGCACAACTTTGTAAAGTTTCCTGGAGGTCATTGTCGCTATAAATACCTTGGGCAACTTGTCCAGTCAGCTGGGCGTCTTCTTGAATCTGTTTGATCGTGCCTTCCATGTTTTCAGTAGGTGCAACGAGGGAAATTAAACCAGCAACACCCTGGACGAAATTTCTGTCTGTGTCCGTCCAGATGCGAGGTTCATTGCTTTCTACCGCCAGAAAACCGACTAAATTCTTTTGCCAAATAATTGGAGCTGCCAAAAGCGATCGCACCTTCAATCGTTGCAGCAATTTTGCCGTCAAATGGCTCTTTAAGGAACTGCGGGCATCACCAATGGAGACAATTTGGTTAACTGCCAAAGCATAATAAAAGTCGCTCAACTCCTGTACAGTAATTCCTGCTGATTGCTGAGTGCTAGAATTGCGATCGATTTTAACCAGCTGATTGCTCATCCGACACCAAAAGTAGCGCCCTTCCCGCTCAAACCAATAAACATTTGTCCGGCTGGGGGAGACAAATTTATGAGTTGCTTGTACTGCTGCTTCAAGTCTTTGATTCAGGTTGCTGAGGGTGCGTAAATTTTCTAGCAGTTCTAATAATGGCTCGTCGCTTCGCGTGGTTTGCTTTTGCTGCTTATGCATTTCATTTTGATAAAGCACTGCCCCCAGTTCACCTAAAACCATCATCAAACGTGCTTTTGTTTCTCCTGTCAGCAAGTAGCCCCAACGTTCTGAACCCAATAACACCAAGCCTAAGCAACGGTCTTTATAGCGAATTGGTAAAATGACCGTTCCCTGGATGTGGAGTTTTTCGGCAACTTTGTGCCATTCGGTGGCGCGGATTTCTGTTTGTAAATCAGCTACGCCCAAAGGATGCTGTTCAATTACTACTTGCTCTAATAAATCCCCAGGACTGAGAACAACCCTTTGCCGTAAAAAGCTCTGATCGCGATCGGGTGTGATGCCCCCTTGGCCAAATAATATGTGATTCAGGCGATCGTAAAGAGCAATCCAAATCAGTTTGTAGTCAAACTCTTCCTTGAGATAAGAAATAGTAGTTTCAATCAGAACGTCAACATCATCTTCTTCTCTGAGGCTCTGGAGGACGCGCCCCAAAGAAAGGATTTGCTGTTCGGCGGCTATAGGTTTTTGCGGCTGCCCCATCTGATTTATTGGTTAACATAACTTGTAATATATAAGATGCCCAAAAAAGCACCCTGAGTAATATTGCCACAAGTGTTTAATATTGAACCTGAACAGCTTAATAGAGGGTTATGTACCCACCAGTACCGACAGCAAAACAAACCTTTGAATTTTTCTTAATTTGCGTCAGATTAAGTAATGTACTTCTGCCAATTAATGCAGTCAGACTAGATGAGAGAACCAACCAAATCTATGTCTTGGCTGGCGAGGAGATAGAAGTGCTGATTTAGCCAAACGGGAAAGTGAGGCTTTTATGACTGATATCAATCTTGCCGCAATGAGCAGAGAGCAATTGAGAGACTACAAGATGAACCTGGCATTGAAATCACTTCAATCGATCAATTTGAGCAACTAGTACGCGAGAAAATTAGACAATCTCAACCAGATGATCTGCAATAGCTCCAAAAATAACAGTTAATGGATATTTATAAATTTGCCATTCGTCCGCTTTTCTTCAATGTGGTAAAAACCGATGCGGAGTGGTTACACCAGCAGACGATTCGCAGTTTTAGCTGGCTATCGCAAAGGAATATTAGCCCTCCTGCTAGTTGGGTAAACCGCCGCTTACAAAAATCCCTGTGCTTGTACGATTCACGTTTAGAACAAAATTTGTTTGGGCTAAATTTCCCAAATCCCGTAGGTTTAGCAGCCGGCTTTGACAAGAATGGAGTTGCTGCTGGCATTTGGTCTAACCTGGGTTTTGGCTTTGCAGAATTAGGAACTGTAACTTTTCACGCACAGCCAGGAAATCCGCGTCCTCGTTTGTTTCGCTTGCCGTTAGATAAAGCTGCTCTCAATCGAATGGGCTTTAATAACGGTGGTGCAGCAGTGATGGCAGCACGATTAGCACAGGAAAAACAGGAGTTAACCCACTCAATACCCATAGGGATAAATTTGGGTAAATCGAAGGTAACTCTCCTAGAAGCAGCCGCACAGGATTATCTCGATAGTTTTCGTTTACTCAAGGATTTGGGAGACTATTTTGTTGTTAATGTTTCTTCTCCCAATACACCGGGGTTACGATCGCTCCAAGATGCTTCTATGCTCGGTGCCATCTTGAATTTATTACAACAAGAGAATACTACACAAAAACCAATTTTTGTCAAGATAGCACCAGATTTATCATGGGAAGCGATCGCTGACATTATAACTCTTGCTAAAACCTACCAACTGGCAGGAATTATCGCCACTAACACCACCATCAGCCGTGATGGACTGAAAACTCAGGTAATTGACCAAACAGGCAAATCACCCCAGGATGAAGCAGGCGGAATTAGTGGTGAACCATTGCGCGATCGCTCCACTGAGGTAATTCGTTTTATTTGGCAGCAAACCCAAGGACAAATCCCGATTATTGGTGTTGGTGGTATTTTTTCCTCAGAGGATGCTTGGGAAAAAATTACTGCTGGTGCTAGCTTAATCCAGGTTTATACAGGCTGGATTTACGAAGGCCCACTGATGGTACGCCGTATTCTAGCTGGTTTACTTTCCAAACTAGAACAAAGCGGATTAAATTCCATTAACCAAGCTGTGGGTTTAGAATTCAAAAATCAAAAATAATTAATATTTTTGGTGTTGCTGAATCGAGGGATGAATTTGGATGTAGAGACGTTGCATTGCAACGTCTCTAGAAGGATTTTGAAATAACGCAAAATTATTTTTCATACCGCACTCAGCAACGCCATATTTTTGAATTATTATCCTTCTTCTTCCAGTGGAAAGAATTCTTTAGTTTTTTCCGAGTATGACCAGGCAATGCCATCAGGGTCTTTGCTACGACTCCACTCAGGAAACTCTGGATCGTTTCGCCGTTTATAAACTGTGCTGGAATAGACATTTAGCCGTTTAGCAAGTTCAGATTGGATGAGAGAGCCAAAAATTAATTGTTTTTCTAGCGATCGTTGAGCTTCCTTATGTGTTTGCTGTGGGAGTGATTCGGTTTCTGGTTCTTCTTGTGGGGTTGGTGGTGGTGCTAAAAGCGATCGCGCAGTTTTAGTAACCGTTTGAGCCGGAAGTTCTTTAACAGGCTCACTACTGTCAAGAATATTGCCGAGAATACTGGCAGTTATAAAGTAATAAGATTGCCCCGACTCTTCGGAGTTCACTATACTGGCACCAAATTCCGAGGCTTTACCATCCAAGTAGCGTTTTGCCGTTGTTCCGGGAAAATTCCCCTTAATTGCCAAGTCCATTGGCGTAAGTCTGCCTTGATTTTCGCGAACTAATTGATGAAAAATTGGGTTAACTCGTACAGTCCACTGTTGCCATTGATATTCCTGCCAAAGCTTGAAGGCAATTGCCAGCACAATTAGCGCTAGTAAAATTCTCCAAGTGGCAACTAGGAAAATAATCAAAAACGATATGGGCAAAAGTAGAACGAGAAAAGCCTTGCCGTTATCTTCTATGGGTTTCTCACTCATGCCGATTTTTGCCAAGTGAATTTTGGGAAATAATATTATTATATTGGCAAAAATTGAGACACTTTTTTGTATCTTTTGGCAAAGTTGCGGCAAATGTGTCGGCAAAACCTTTATTCGGCATGTGTTATAAGCTTATTACCTTTCTGCTTATCTAAGTATTGGTCTGCGATGCCTACGGCGGTAAACTACGCACTAAAGTTTTTTCCCGGAGAAAATTAGAGGGTTTTAACTCATCCCCTTGCCTTGAAGCCGGGGGAAATCGAAGTCATTAGTAATTAGCACCAATGACTAATGACTAATGACTAATTACCCTGTTCTACACCGTTCACTACTGGCTTAACTTCCGAAAAAGGATCAGTGCCGCCACCCCAGTTAAAATCGCTAATTCTGACGCTGAAGCCGCCTAACTCCAGTACGGGATTGTAACGCAAGGTGATGCCATAGGTACGACGGCTATATTCCAAAATGTAGTCGGTACTAGATTCTCTACCAGTATCCAAGTTCACAGATGTTTGAAAGCCTAAGCGAAAAGGGCCGTAGATTTGTTGTGATATTCCAGCGGTTAAAACTTTATTATCAACGGAGCGATCAAACAAAAAAGGTGATAATCCGTTATTTAAGCCTTGAGAAAAACTGATATTAAAGGCGGTATAGTCTAAGAAAGGTCGAGAAAAATGACCAATTTGCCCTTGTAAGCCGATTGTACCTGTTAAGGTGCTTTGATTATCACCATTGCTGTAATAACTGCTAGTGCCTGTAAGTCCACCGATCGCTAGTAAGTAAGGAACTACAGGGTTAGCTGTGTATCGTAATCCCTCGGTGGCAGTGGGTGGTAATGGTTTTCCCTGCCATAGCAATATCCCAGTACTGAGGGCAACGCTACCTTGTAAACGACCTAGTGAGATGCGATCGTTTTCGCGCACTGGTTGTAGTAAGTCTTGGCGATCGGTGTTGGCATCAATATACTGGGCACTTGCCTGATAGCTGAGGTTAATACCACTTTTTCCTAAAGGAATCACAGGAGAGGTAATAATGCCGCCAAAACTGCTCTGGACAGTTTGAAAACCCAAAGTACCGTTGTAGAGGCGATCGCGATAGTTATATTGCACATTCAATGTGTGGGGAAGAGAAGTGCCTATTGTCTGGCGCAATCCCAAATTCACCCGCAAATTGTCTTCCACGTTGTCCAAGTTAAAACTAGTTAACTCCCCAGTTCCCTGAACTACCGTCCGTGGACTCAAAACAGAATTTATCTTGGTCTTCACAGCAAACAGTGAGCTTAAGTCACTAGTGCCATCTTGCACGGCTCTCTGTACTAATAACTGGGGCGTAATTGTCCAGGTAGTATTGTCTGTAGCGATCACTGGAAAGCCACGCTCAATATACAAACCACCCCGCTTATCTCCATCATAGCCAGGGGAGACTATTGCAGGTGAAACATCCCGCTCGCGGCGGTCAATAGTCTGCTCATCCACCGGAATTGGTAAGGAGATTCTTTGATCCAATACCAAACGCTGCTTCTGCGTCCTGATGCGGTCTACTAAAGGTGTCTCTCGCGTCAGAGTTACTTTATCTGCGCGTAATTCTAGTTCTGGCGGCGAAAAAGGATCGTTAGTGATGCGGACATCTCTTGCTTGCCAGCCTTGCGGATAAAAGTCAATGTGTTCAGCTTCAAACCTAAGCCGATTGACTACACCTCCTGTTTTCGGTGGCGTTAGATTACTAGCATCTGCCTGACCACCAAATGACACATCAATTCCTCCAGGGCTGCTGACACCGGAAATCGGCTGATTGGCTCTAATGCGAGCGCTTGGCGGACGTTTTGGGACTCCACCAGCACTTACATCGGTGGGTAAGAAAGCAAAATCTGTTTGGGTTGAGGGTACGTAAATTTCGCCTCTACCATTTTCCAGTTCCCCACTATCTTGAACAAAGTTATAGGTAAAGCGTTGTCCTCGCAGTACTTGATCGCCCCGTGTTAAAGTGACGTTACCTTCCCCCGCAGCGATCAAGTTGTCCAAACTGACTTGCAAGCGATCGGCATCCACCACCGCCCCATCAAATCGCACAACTACATTACCAACAGCTGTAATAATTCGCTGTTTCTCGTTATACTCTTGCCGATCTGAAGTCACTTCTACAATTCTCGGCCCTGCTGGCCGTGTGGTAGCTGGCGCAGTTATTGTACCAGATGGTTGAGCTTGCGGCTGATTAGTCCTATCTACCTGTGGTACTTGGCTTTGTTGTTGGGCTTGAGACTTGAATTCGACAGTAATGGGTACTGAGAGTTGGTTTGTAGGCTTACGAGACTTAAATGTTATAAAATTTTGTACTGATTGAGAACTCGGTGCAAGATCAGCAGCAGATACAGAGATATTGTCTCTTTTTGGAGACTGTTGTGCAGTAATATCACGTTGCTGTTTTTGTTGGCTTAACTTCTCAACTAAAATTTCTGCCTTGGAATTGGCTAACTTGTTGCTGTTGGTGACACTTGGGACAATTTGCAGACGGGGTGGAGATTGGGCAATAAAGTGACTGGGAGAAACCTTATAGCTAAAGCTAGAAGATTCCAAAAAGGTTTGTTTTCCTCCAGCACTAGAGTTTGGATCTAGCGTAGACGCGGAGCGGCTTGTCGTTAGATATCGCTGTCCGACTTTTTGAGAAGGTTCACTTTTTGCATCTTGCTCAGAAGCCTCTACTGCAACTTTTATTGGCAATGCAGCGGCTTCTCTTTGCATCTCCCGTTTACGCAGCGCTGAAATGAGAAGAAGTTGCGATCGCTGGATGCCGCCACTCGAACTTGTTTTTGTATCTTCTTGATTTTGGCGATTGGAGGTTGTAACCTTCAGCGTGGGATAACCAATTACCTGCGGTTGCCCCAAAAGCCCAGCGGTTCCAAAACCAGTGGATGGGGAACTTTCTGGTGGTAAGGTTTCTGGTGAATGAGATATAGAGGAAGTTTTGGCAACTACCAAGTCATCCTGAGTTGAGTTGATCGGAATTGGAAATGAAGGATCGCTCTTAGCGTTACCCGCCACTGCCAACTGAGCCAAAACCTTAGGCTGCTTGGATTTATCTGTTTTTTCGTGTATTCCAGTATCTATACCTGAAAGAAATTTTGTATGACTAGCAGATGAGTCGGAATTTACAGGTTGTAAAGATTCGAGGATAGGAGGTGGATCGGGTGGCAGAACTGGATGAAGCATAAGTGAGCAAAATCGGGCTAACAAACAGCCAAATGTCGGACGGAAGGATAAACTATACATTCTGCCTTCCGACTGTCGCCTTCTGCTACTTACAGCAAGCTACCTGGAGGAAGAAACTTACTAATTTTCTCTTAGTAAGTTTCCGTGGCGTTTAGTATTTTCCGCCTTCCAAAGTCGCGGATGATTTATCGCCCTTTTACTCTAAGTCCCGACGGCCGGGGTTACGAGCGGGATCGTTCGACAAAAATCCGAAGATGAAGATAGTTACGAAGAAGGCAACAACAATATAAACAGCGATTTTTAAAGTCAGCATAGAAATATCTCCAATGGGTAAAACAAAGAAAGCTTTTCTTTTAGGATCTGCCATGCAGAAAAGATAGCTACTTTATATTACCCAAATCTCGTCCCTTTTTTAGAGGACTTCAGGGACGACTGGGGACTGGGGACTAGCAGTGTCTATCCTATCCTACGCTTATTGAGAATAGTGCAAGATATGATATCAGTTGTCTGACTTTTAGATGACCCTAAGAAATAACTCAGAGGACTATTGACTCTTCTGACGTTGACTGATGGCAAAGGTTTCCCAAAAAAAGGTTAGAGGTTGCAGGAAATAATCCCCATTGCCCCTTATCCCCAGAGGGGGCCCCACCATCCCCAATCCCCTATTTCTGAGCTTGAACTTTTGCTATATCTTTGCCAATTCGGTTTTTAATTACTCGTGCAGGTATGCCTACAGCAACAGAGAAAGGAGGAATATCTCTATTAACAACTGCTCCCGCACCAATAACACTGCCTTTGCCGATAGTAACGCCATCTAATACTGTTACTCCGTGTCCTAACCAGCAATCATCCTCAATCACGATTCCCTTGCGAGTAACACCTTGGTATTTAATCGGCTCTATCGGATCGGCAAAATTATGATTATTGGCATATATCCCTGAATGGGCAGCAATCAAGCAGTGTTTACCAATTTTAATGTTTCCTGGCCCCTCAATAGACACATTAGGAGCAATGAAGGTATCTTCATCAATTTGTATACACGTATCTTCCAAAGAGCCGATATCAACGTTACGCTCAATAGCGACTCTATTTCCTAGGTGAATTCTATTATTTTTGTGCCCTCTAGCATCCATCCGCACACCCTTGAAAATATAGACTCCACTGCCGATCTCAATACAAGAAGTACCGTTAAATTCAACACCATTTTGAATATACACTGAGTTGCCTATCTGTCCAAAAATACTGCGATACCCCAAATTACGCAACTTTGGCCCCAGAATAAGTGTTGGAATATCTCCTAACACAGTTGTTACTAAAAGTTCTTGCGCGCGCTGCAATTTTGAAAAATTTTGCTCGTTCTGCATGGCTACATATCTCTTTAATCAATTGTTGTTGAGAGTGTTTAAAGTTGTTTTGGCTGTATCCTAATTTTCTGCCAATACCAATAGGCTCTGTCTGTATTAATACATGAGCTAAGGTAGCAGTATCACAAAAATTTCCCAAGATTTTTAGGTGGGTTTCCAACATTTGAAAAACCAGAGTCTAGCTTTTACTATGTGAGCAATTATTGAGGTTAGGTGTGTAGAATTACTCAAGTAATATGCACAATTGCGTTAAGTCGCTAGAAGTTTTTGTACTATGATGTACGTAAAACTTTAGCTCCTTTGTCACAAAATCAATTAACAAAGCAATTTCAGGGCATTGCCAAGTCAAAACTCAGACTCTTAAATTGTCTGATGGGAAAATTTTCTGGTTTAAATAGGCTACTGTTTTGGTTCTCGGTCAAATTTGAAAAGCTTGCTACCGCTAACAGCACTACTGAAGTAAATAGGGATAGTGTTGTCTATCTTGAGGCTATTTCCTCTCAAGCGGTTTTAGTCTTTTGAAACAACTCAGTTTCAAAAGCTATTTGGCAACAAAAAATACATTTAACTAGACTATATTCAAAGTTTAGATAAAATTTCTGCCTAGCATAACAATGTAATTATTGTTGGATTTTATGGGTATTTTGCCCAAATAAAATCCAATTAGGGTGGATTATCTCCCACATCAGCCATCACATTGAAGTTAACCATCGGTGCAAACAAGTAAGCGCTTCCCCGACTGCTATGACGGCTTTCTTGCAACGAATTTCTAGAGTATGCTGCTCCAATCATGTTGCACACGGATGATTTACAGACTAACCAGTTCATGTTGGTAATTACATGAATGATTTTTAATAACAATTGTTTTTAACGATAACACATTTTATTTTGAGTGGAACACTCTCAAAAAATAAGTTGATTTTCAAGTTGCTTGTTGATGAAAATTCGGAAAATTAGTTATTTTTGTTACTTGAATGATTGCTACTCTGAAATATTTTTATACACTTAGATAAAATCCATTGAGAAGAGAGAGTTGAAAAATGCTGTCAAGGGTTACTTAGAATTTATGTCTATATTTCTACATTTGCTTGTCCAAGTAATTTTATGATTGGATGTTAAACTCAGAATGATATCTACTATACTTGTGACGTTCACAATATTCTTTTTCTCCATATACTTATATCTAAAAATTTGTAAATCACCCATTCGGGTGAGCCAAGCGGGTGATGCGTACTTGACATTACTTATTATAAATTCTATTGAAAGAAAGCTAAAACGTAGCTTAGTTTCGAGGATAAATCCCCAAAAAAACATCAAAGTTCCCAAGTTGAGGTATCGGTTTTAACTCACACACGTGGTTCAAATTATGGCTTTAATTAAAGAAATTGTACAAGAAGCTCTAACTATCGGCTATTTGAGTGTTGTAGCCGAAGATCAAGTGCGATCGCAGCTTCAAGGTAATTATGATTCAGAAGACCTAGATGCCTGGATCATTTTACAGCGAGCGATCGCAGCAGGTGATGTAAAACTTGAGTCGCGCCGAAAAAAAGCTTCTCTCTCTCCTAAAGCCAAAGACGCTTCATCGAGTATCAAACTTGCTTATCAAATGGCAGCGGAACTCGCCTATGCAGCAGCTCTAGCTTTAACAATGACAAAAAATACTAAAGATCAGCCTTCATTAGGTGCGTAAAGTAACACGTCACTAAGTTATTTTCCTGATTTAGTATCAAAACTTAATACCAAGTAGTTAGCGCTCGCTTTTCCTGGTTAGCTGCTTGGTAAGGTTTTCATCCGATTCTTATTTATAGCCTTTAGCTCGCAGTTCTTTGTCAGCACAATTTTATTAAGAAATAATTAAAAATTTAACTTTCCTGGACACAGCTATGGGAAATTTTTACCTTCAGCCAAGAGCCTAAATTGATCCCCGAAAGCAATACTAAAATAAATATAAATTATTTATTCAGAACTAGATTTTTTTAAGTGATACATGCCAGTAAATGATTAAATCTTAATATACCAAGTACATGGCTGAAAGTAAGGCATAGAATTAGAAACACCTTGGTGTAAACTTTAGCAACGAGGTTAAAAATAATTCTCAATGTTTAACAAAGTCATCGCTTTTTCACAAAATACAGTATGAAGAATTGGCAACATTGGTAAAGAGAGTAAACAATAACCATAGCTAAACTTGGAGTTTTGCCAACCTATGCAGCCAATTCGCACATTTAACGTATCCCCTTCACTACCGCCACGACTCGAACCACTACGGCGGCTAGCATATAACTTGCACTGGGATTGGAACGTTGATACTAAAGATTTATTTCGTCGCTTAGACTCTGACTTGTGGGAGTCTAGCCATCATAATCCAGTGTTAATGTTGGGTACGATCGCTCAATCGCGGCTTCTGGAAGTTGTCGAAGATGAAGGCTTTCTAGCGCAAATGGATCGCGCTGACCGTCAGTTAGAAGATTATTTGCAAGAGCGCACCTGGTATCAGAAACAACGCGAGCAGAAACCAAAGGAATGCTACGCCTATTTTTCGGCAGAATTTGGACTGGTAGATTGTTTGCCGGTCTATTCTGGGGGCTTGGGCGTTTTGGCGGGGGATCACCTCAAATCTGCCAGTGACCTGGGATTACCACTTGTCGGTGTAGGTTTACTATATCAGCAAGGCTATTTTGCTCAGTATCTCAATGCCGATGGTTGGCAGCAAGAACGCTACCTGAGCAATGATTTCTACAATATGCCCTTGCATCTAGAGCGCAATGCCGATGGTTCAGAACTGCGGATTGCGGTAGATTATCCTGGACGCAAGGTGTATGCCAGAGTTTGGCGCGTACAGGTAGGAACGGTTCCCCTGTATCTAATGGACACCAACGTTGAACCCAACAATGTTTACGACCACGACATCACAGATCAGCTGTACGGTGGCGACATCGATATGCGTATCCACCAGGAAATCATGCTGGGGATCGGTGGTGTGCAAATGCTCAAGGCTTTGGGGCTGAAAGTCACCGCCTACCACATGAATGAAGGCCACGCCGCCTTCTCTGCCCTAGAGCGCATCCGCTTGCTGATTCAGGAAGAGGGACTGAATTATCCCCAAGCTAAACAGGTGGTGGCTTCCAGTAATATCTTTACTACCCACACGCCAGTACCAGCAGGGATTGACTTGTTCGCTCCCGACAAAATGCTCCACTACTTGGGGTACTATGCAGAGATATTTGGGTTGCCCAAAGAGCAATTTTTAGGACTGGGGCGCGAGAATACAGGCGATTTATCTGGGCCTTTCAGTATGGCGGTGCTGGCGCTGAAAATGGCAACATTTTCTAACGGTGTAGCACAACTGCACGGTGTAGTGTCGCGGCAAATGTTCCAGGGTTTATGGCAGAAAGTGCCAGTAGAAGAAGTACCGATCGCCGCAATTACCAACGGTGTCCATGCTCGGAGTTGTGTTGCGAAATCGACTCAAGAGTTATACGATCGCTACCTGGGGCCAAATTGGTCATCAGCACCGCCAGATAGCCCATTGTGGGAGCGGATGGAAGCCATACCCGACGAGGAATTGTGGCGCAATCACGAACGTTGCCGCTTAGATATGGTTTTGTATGTGCGAGAGCATTTGGTTAAGCATTTGACCGATCGCGGCGCTTCGGCTTCCGAAATTGTCCAAGCCCAAGAAGTTTTAGATCCTTACGCTTTCACCATTGGCTTTGCCCGTCGCTTTGCCACCTACAAGCGCGCCACTCTCTGGATGCGTGATTTGGATCGGATTAAGCGGCTTCTGCTGGCTAACAAAGACCGGAAAGTGCAATTTGTCATAGCAGGTAAAGCGCATCCCAAAGATATACCAGGTAAAGAACTGATCCGCGATATCAATCACTTTATCCGCGAACAGCATTTAGAAAAACAGGTAGTGTTTGTTCCCAATTACGACATTTACATCTCTCGGTTGATGGTTGCGGGTTGCGATATCTGGTTAAATACACCGCGTCGTCCACGCGAAGCCTCTGGTACTAGTGGCATGAAAGCCGCCATGAATGGATTGCCGAATTTAAGTGTACTAGATGGCTGGTGGGATGAAGCTGATTACGTCCGCACGGGTTGGGCGATTGGACATGGAGAGAATTATGACGATCCCAACTACCAAGATGAAGTAGAAGCTAACGCTCTCTACGAGTTGTTAGAAAAGGAAGTTGTTCCGCTATTTTATGACCACCGCGATACTGATGGCTTACCCCGTCCCTGGGTTGCCAAAATGAAGGATGCAATTCGGTTGAATTGTCCATTCTTTAATACCGCGCGCATGGTAGGAGAATATGCACAGCGAGCTTATTTCCCAGCTAGCGATCGCTATCATACCCTGACTGTTGATAACTATGCCCCAGCCAAAGAACTAGCTGCTTGGAAAGAAAAACTGGGCGAACACTGGTTCAACATCAGAATCAAAGATGTTGACATATCGGCAGTTTCGGACATTGAGGTTAACCAAACCGTTGCTGTTAAAGCCAAGGTTGACTTAGCAACTTTGAACAATAATGATGTGCAGGTGGAGTTATATCAAGGTGCGATCGATGCCAATGGTGAGATTGTCAACGCTGTATCGGTGGTGATGGATTACCAAGGTGAGGATGCACAGCAATTGAGTATTTACACAGGTAATATCACTTATACCGCTTCTGGTTTGCAAGGCTTGTCTTTGCGCGTATTGCCGAAAAATAAAAATCTGGCTAATCCTTATGAACCAAGGTTGATTGCTTGGGCAGAATAAGAATGCTGAGTAGTTTTTGAATACTCAAAACGAGGCGTTGCTGATTTAAGTTGAGCAACGCCTTTTTTTGTGCGATACAGTCAGACCCCAAAAATAATTATTGCTAGAATGATGAGGAATTATAAGAGAAATGCGATTTGACTGGGATAATCACAAAAGTCAGCTTCTTAAGCAAAATAGGGGATACTCCTTGGAAGAGGTTGCTACTATTTTAGCAGGCGACTATGTAGAACAAATAAAACGAGATGATCCAGAACAATTTATTGCTATTGGATATCTAGGAAACAGCCTTTTATCGGTCATTTACGAAGTTCGTTCTGATGATGAAGGGGAATATATTTGGTTAATTACTTATTGGACAAGTACAAGACGGGAGAGAGAAATCTATGAACAATATTTCTATTGAAGAACTTGAGGAGAAAATTGAGTTAGGAGAGGAAGTCATCGATCGTTATTTTGACTCCACGACAACAAGAGTCGGAACGCCTCATCAAATGACTTCACGAAGAGGACAGGATATAGTGACAACAAACCTTGAAATTCCTAGTCCAATGCTAAACGAACTGGACAACATGGCAACTGAACTCAATATTAGCCGTCAAGCTGTAATTAAAATGATGCTAAGATGCGCTCTTGATGAATACTATCTAGACAAGAACCAGATTAAATCAGAAATTTGATTGCGTAGCTTCAGGCAGGTACAGTAATCTAAATTCCTCTGAAGCAGCATACGCGAAGCCTTATCTCAAATTCTTTGAGGAATGACAATATAGCCAGTGGTGCGATCGCCTAATACTAAGTTACGTTCTTCTCCCCAATACCACCAATATGCAGCAATGTAAGCACAAACTAGACTATCTAGTTTATCTTCAGTTGCTTTGAGGGCTGCGCCTGTGGTGGGGATTTTAAGAAGGAACGTAGAGGCATCAGGGAATTGCTGTAGACTACCGCAGAGACGCAGAGGAGGGGAGAATAAGGGGAGGATATCGAGAAGATAATTTTGGAGTTTGATTAGTTCTAGGCGGCGATCGCTGAGGCGTCCTTTTTTGTATTTGAGGATGCGTTCTAAGTTGAATAGGTTAACGATTGCTGGGTGGGGGAATACTTCTATTTGATATCTGCCAAGTTTTTGCGGTTCGATGGTGGGTGCGTGTAGATAGCCGCGTGATTCTAATTCTAAGCCAAAGTTGATAGTGCGATCGGCAAAGGGTAGGTTTTGATTAGCTGGGTAGCATCCTGCATGATATTTACCAAAGTACTTGTGGCTGAGTTTGTCGGGGAGACGACTCCCACTAGCGTTAGGTATGAGGGTAGGCGCATCTACGGCGATGATAGCTGGTTCATCTAATTTGACAGTGCAATCGATCCAGGTGAGGATGTCTGCAATGGCATCTTTGCGGTCTAAATCAAGTAGTTGCAGTTGTCCATCTATCCATTCTAAACAGCATAATCCACTTGGTTGCGATCGCCAGCCTAAATCAATGCCAATAAATTTCATGGTCATAACACGAATTTGCGATTATTTTCGCATTTTCGGGCAACCATTTACCTAAATTTACTTGCTAAAAATTGTAATGAATAATCTTATAATCTTAGGCAGCTTGTCTTAATTTATTTTATTCGGCAATAAGTTAATCAAGATTATTCCCATGAAAATTTTATTTTTACATCCCAACTTTCCCTCACAATTTCGCAACCTAGCGATAGTTTTAGGTAAAGATCCTAATTACCAAGTCGTCTTTGGGACAAATCGTCGTGAAGGTGAAATAGCTGGCGTTTATAAAGCTATTTATACTCCTTCTCGTGAAGCGGCTCCCCAAACCCATCACTACGTTCGTAATCTGGAAAATGCTGTTCTGACTGCTCAGGCTGTTTATCGTGTGGCAGAAAAATTAAAAGCTGAGGGTTTTATTCCAGATATAGTTTATGGTCATTCTGGTTGGGGGCCAACTTTATTTATGAAAGATGTTTTCCCCAAAGCAGAATTATTGTGTTATTTTGAGTGGTTTTATCATGCTCACGGTTCCGATGCAGATTTTGATCCGCATGAACCACTGAATGCTGATGATGAATGCCGCATCCGTGTGAAAAATGCGCCGATTTTGACTGATTTATATAGCTGCGATCGCGGTCTTTCTCCGACGAATTGGCAGCGGCAGCAGTTTCCTAAAGAATATCATCGGAAACTCACTGTAATTCATGATGGTGTTGATACCCAATATTTTGTTCCTAAACCAGGAGCAAAGTTAGTTTTACCAAGAATAAATCTGGATCTTTCCGATGTCGAAGAGTTGGTAACTTATGTAGGACGGGGGATGGAACCTTATAGAGGTTTTCCGCAGTTTATGGAAACAGTGGCGCTACTTCAGCAGCGACGACCTAAGTGCCATGTAGTAATTGTGGGAGAAGATCGGGTTGCTTATGGTAAAAATCTCCCTGATGGAAAGACTTATAAACAATTAATGCTAGAAAAATTATCTTTGGATTTATCGAGGCTGCACTTTACAGATAGGCTTCCTTACAATGAATATCTTCAGGTTTTACAAGCTTCTTCTGTTCATGTTTATTTAACCCGTCCTTTTGTATTATCTTGGTCAATGTTAGAGGTAATGGCAGCAGGATGTTTACTTGTAGCTTCTAAGACTTCGCCAGTATTAGAAGTTGTACAGGATAATGTGAATGGACTGTTAGTAGATTTCTTTTCTCCCGATAATATTGCTAATCGCGTTGAAGAGGCGCTGAATAATCCCCAAGAGATGAGTGCAATTCGTGTAAATGCGCGAGAAACAATTCTGAAGCGTTATGATTTAGCAAAACTGTTACCACAACATTTGCAATGGATGTTCGCTGGCAAGAATTCTGATAGTTTGAAAAAGCGCCCAATTTCTAAAGGATTTGGCAGAAATTAAGTAAATTCGTCATTAGTCATTAGCCTCTTGTATAAATATTTTTGTTTCAAACAAAGGCGCAAAGAAAAGCCTGAAAATAACGACTTTTGTAAGAAGCATATTAATTATTTATTCGTTATTGGGAAATAACTAATGACTAATGACTAATAAATACAAAAGCGATATTTAAAATGCGAATTATTTTCACCATTGCCCATTTTTTCAAACCTAGCGGTGAGGGTCGTCATGCTTCCCAACGCAAAGACCCACAACCTCGTTTGCAGGCATTAACTACGAGCCTTACTACCTTACACCAATTATTTGGTAAATCTCAAAGTATCATCAATATCGCTCAACGGCTAGCTTTGCCTGCCAATCAGCCACAATCTCACGAAATCGATATTGTTATTTGTACAACTAAAGATAATCATCTTCTGAATCAGCTTGCCTTACCATCCCATTTATATAGGCATCATTCTAGCAATGCAGAACCTATGCTTTTAGCATTTGAATGTCAAGCTGTTCTGCAAAGTTGTCTTGGTCAATATGATTACTACTGTTTTCTTGAAGATGATTTAATTATTCATGATCCTTGGTTTTTTATAAAATTAGATTGGTTTACCCAACAAACGGGTGATTTAAATTTGCTCCAGCCAAATCGTTATGAAGTGTCCTCCCATGCTTTGGTTCACAAAGCTTACGTTGATGGAGATTTGGCTTTACGAGTAACTGCTCCTTTTCAAAATGTACAACAGCAACAGGAACTCAATGGCGCAATTATGAATGCACGAATTACCTTTCGTCGTGCCCTCAATCCTCACGCAGGCTGCTACTTTTTAAATGCAAATCAGATGGCTCAATGGGCTAGTCAAGCCTATTTTCTCGACCGGGATGTTAGCTTTGTTGGGCCTTTAGAAAGCGCTGCTACTTTAGGAATTATGAAGACGTTTCAGATTTATAAAACCTCACCAGAGCAAGCAAGCTTTTTGGAGATTCAGCACTTTGGCACAGGATTTTTGGGGCTAATTGGCGGACAAGTAGGTTTGGTAGAAAGGTAGATTTAATTTAAGAGTTTGACTATTTTATAAGTAAAAATTTAAATATATTTTTACCTGCTATTTTATAGTTTTTATATGAATAAAAAAATAGGGTGAGCATTGCAATGCCCACCCTACTAATAGCTACAAACTTATTTAAGCCTCTTGTTTTTTCTTGCGAAGCTGTGGAAGTTGGCTGGCCATAAAACTCAAACCTGTTAAGAGTAAACCAATTGTCCCGGCTGATTCTGGTACTGACTTGAGATCGCCTTTGAGAGCTACTCCATCATTACCGCACTCCAAGAAGATATTACTAACATAATTACCCTCGCCTATTAAAGCTTTATCAAAGGAAAAGCCAAGTGTGTATTGCCCAGTAGCAGAAAAGTTACTAAAATTTAGTCCAGCAGCATTGAGTTGCTGATCGTTGAGCATGGAGATATTGCCAACTTTCGTACCTGACCCAATGGCGTTGAGAATCGGTGTATTATCCCAAGTAGGATTCTGAGCGACATTAGAGCCGTAGTAATAGTTGTAAACGTCTTGTGTAGTCGCTAGGTCTGTGCCTTGAGTATTATTCTGACCCCAGCCCCAGTCGTAATACCACTTCAAGTTGCTGTAACCTCCATGTTGGGTAGTGATACTCTTTGCTTGGACTCCTTGGTAAACTCCTGTTGTCAAGCTACTATCATAGTCAGCAAACCTCACACCAAATAGCTGACCACTTTGACTAGCTGTTTGGAAGTCTTTACCTGAGAAATTGAAGAATAAATCGCTCCAACCAATATGGACTGAATGACCTGGATTCCAGTAGTCATCGGAATCGGTTGTGCCACTCAGAGGCATCCCGCCAGTAAGAGCAACATAGATTTTGTCACCTGAGTCTTTGACCGCCATGCCTTTGATATCAAAAACCGAACCTCCAGAACCATCTTGGAAGGAATCAATACTATAGTTCCATCCATTGACGAGTTGTCCGGCACTTGCTTGTTGATTAGATAGACTCAGGAGGCTTACGCTGATGGCTGTAGTGGCAAGAAGAACTTTTAGAGTTTTCATATTTATGAGAATATCTCCGATTAGGCAATGATTTTTTATCTGTGAAAAGCCTAACCAAACTTATGTAAATTCTGTAGTGTTCAAGATGATTTGTTTTGAAAAAATCTCGTGAATTATTTTGCTTATTTATCTCTAAAAACTCAGTATTGTACTTAGCTACTCAGATTGTAGTAATTTGGTTTTTTCATCTCTGAGATAATTTAATATCTGGTTAATAACGTGGAAATATGTAAGGTTATGATATAAAAATATGTGTTTTTAATAAATCATTAATTATTTTATTGTTATATCCTTGATTTCAATTAGATTGGTATGTTTTATTAAATAGGGTCTTTTGGGTTTATACGTAGAATCAACTGCCGTCTGGAAGGTTAGGACGCAAAGAGAACCTAAGTTCGGCAAATTATATAGCGTCCATCTAATTGTCCGTAAAAACAGACCACTAAGAGATTTTACTAAGCAAAACTTCCCTCTGCGAGTTGGGGCTACGGTGTACACACAAGTTGTATCTGCAAAAGTTTCAAGCTTTTTAGACCCAATAAAATTGTCATTACGAGCGGAGCGATCGCAATGACATAGTTAGGACCAGCCCTTTCAAGGTGTCTGTTTTTAGGTACTATTTTTGGGATAGAATTTTAG
>NZ_JABXKK010000111.1 GCF_017115045.1 Nostoc sp. NMS8
ACGACCCTTATTTATGAATTCACTATTTTGTTATTCTGTCAATGCGTAAGTCCTAAAATATACAAATTATTCTAAATTACTGATAATTTCTGACTTTTGAGTGCTGAATTATTACGTTTTTATAACGGTTCCAACTCAAATGCAGTACAAAATTATATCGCAAGGTGTAGGGGCAATTCATGTAGACACGTACCCCTGCGGGGAAGCAAGCTACGCGGAGCGTCTCCAAGAGTTGCGGCTGACCGCAGGGTATTGCCCCTACTGGTGTACCTCACGTGAACGAGAACCGCTATATTAGACAGAGCTAACAGGTATCTTAATTACAAATTCTGCACCTTTTCCTGGAACAGAAAAACAGCTAAGTTGTCCATTATGTTTTTCAACTATAATCTGATAGCTTATATATAGCCCTAGTCCACTACCTTTACCCACAGATTTAGTGGTGAAAAAAGGATCAAATAGCTTTGAACGAACTTGTTCATTTATCCCTAAACCATTATCAGCAATAGTAACCTCTATCCACTTTTGATCGATTAACTCAGTTTTTATTTGAATTTTAGGATTATTATCTGCGAGTTGTTCATTGTCAGTAGTTTGTGGATTTACAGCTGACCAATGACCATTGTTAGCCAATAACTCTAGGGCATCGATTGCATTAGTAAGAATATTCATAAACACTTGGTTGAGTTGACCAGGGTAGCAAGTTACATTGGGTAATTGACTGTATTTTTTGATAACTTTGATTTCTGGGTACTCATGCCTAGCTTGCAGACGATGTTCTAAAATCATTAAAGTACTATCAATTCCCTCGTGAATATTAACTTGCTTAAATTCTGCTTCATCAAGTCTGGAAAAGTTACGTAGCGATTTAACAATTTCCTGAATGCGTTCTGTTCCCACTTTCATTGACTCGAAGAGTTTAGTTATATCTTGAATCAGAAAATCTAAGTCTATTTCTTCTACTTTTGCTTGGACTTCTGGAGGAATATTTGGACAAATTTGTTGATAAATTTGCACCAATGTTAGTAAATCCTGAGTATATTTATGGGCGTGGTGAAGATTCCCATAAATAAAACTCACGGGGTTATTAATTTCATGGGCAATACCAGCGACCATCTGACCTAAACTAGACATTTTCTCAGCTTGGATAAGCTGAGTTTGGGTAAGTTGTAGTTCGTTTAGTGTTTCTTGTAAATCAGTTGTGCGTTCCTCAACCCGAACTTCTAGCTCTTGATTAGCTTTCTTAAGTGCTTCCTCCGCTTGTTTACGTCTTTGCACTTCCTTGGCTAACTCATCGATTTTTTCGTTCAAAAGAACAAAATTACTGCTAGCTACAACTCTATTTTCCAAGCGTAAGAGAATTAAAGCTGAAGATTCAGCAGACCAAGGTTGAATCACCGCTCCTTGACTACGACATATTAAGTTTTGTCCATCATTTTTTCGTAAAGTCAAAGAGCCAATCACCATTTCCCTGCTACTTGAACAGGCTTGCAGGTACTTTACAACATCATTGTTAGACTCAGTTACAAGTTCAAAGAGCATTCTTCCCCGCAGTTCTTGGCGGCGTAACCCCAGCATATCTGCGACTGGTTGATTGGTAGCTAACAACTGACCCTCTCCACTTACCAGCAGTAAAGGTTCTGGTAAAACTCTGGCAAGTTCAAGAAATTGTTCAGGAGTCATAAGGCCTCCAATTTCAGGGTTCAACTCTACTTTAGATATCTGCACTCAAGTTTATATCCTGGGGTTGGTTTAGTATTTAAGGGTTTAAACAGATTCCAGTCCCCGAAAGTATTCTCGACCTTCTGCATCTTCTGCTTCTTCTGTAGGTTTTAGGTAAACAATAACTCTACATCCAGAAGCACCCTCGGCTATAGTGTCTTGCAATTCTACTTTCGCATATCCCAGGTTATTAGCTGCGATCGTCCCAAAGACGTTTGAAGTCATCATACACATAGCAGGGCGATTAAGTACTTTTTCGGCAAATGGGCAGACGCGGTTGCCAAAGACAATTTTTTCATCATTCTGCTCAATGACATAAAAATCGCCCTGGATTCGTTTTTTTAAATCAATCAAGACATCAGCCACTTGCTTACGAGAAAGGCTGGAAACTTCCAGGGCAGATTTATAATCTTGGTCAATCTGCCTACCCATTCTTTCACCAACTACGCTAATAAATCCAGAAGCTTCTTTTAAGCCAACTACATCCTGTAAGGTGCCAGATAATTCTCTAATTAATGTACGTAAAAATATATCGCGTTCTAAAGAAAGATTAAGGGTAGCTATCGAGTGGTCAAGTGCATTACTCATAAGTTTTGAGGAAATAATCTTGGAACTATAGTTATAGAGTTCCCAAAAATACATCTAAAGTAACCGCTTAATCTCTTTCTTCAGAGAATTTGATGCTTGCTTTTATTCATAAGGCAATACAGTTCAGTTAAACTTCTCTTACTTCTCTTTCTTTGCATCCTTCTCCCTTGGCGTTAGCCTCTCCCTTTGGGAGCGACGGGGTACACACATCTTGGTAATGAAGCCCAAATCCTGGATTTACCCCCCTTAATCCCTCGTTGGTAAGGGGGGAATATCTGGTTCTTCCCCTTACCAAGGGGGAGTTAAAAAGGGTGAAAAGGACTTGTGTGTACACCGAAGGGGAGACACTAATGCGAATGCGGTAGCCTACAGCAAGTCGCTCCACGTCTACGTTAAAAACTATTTATTATATCGTGATGATCTACGATCAAATTTAACATTTATTTTTACTACAATTAATTTTAATATTTAATATAGTTGCTACTTTAAAAAATAGGAATAGTGATTATAAATTCAGAACCCGCTCCTAACACAGAATTTACTTCTAGAGTTCCTTTATGTTTTTGGACAATTATTTGATAAGCAATTGATAATCCTAATCCTGTTCCTTTACCCACAGGTTTAGTTGTGAATAAATGGTCAAACATTTTTTGTTGAACATCAGCTGATATTCCCACCCCGCTATCTTGAATTCGAATTGAGACATCATTGTTATCTTTAGTTAGGGCAGTATGAATAGTAATTTGATTAGGATTTAGCTTAATCTCATCAAAACTCAGTCCATAATTAGACTCTTCTAAAGTATCAATAGCATTTGCCAATAGATTCATAAATACCTGATTTAGCTGTCCTGGAAAGCATTCAACTAGGGGTAATTCTCCATAATCTTGAACTAATTCAATAGCAGGGCGAATTTTATTAGCTTTCAAACGGTGCTTGAGAATCATCAGAGTGCTATTAATACCTTCATGAATATTAAACAGAACTTTTTGTTCTGTATCTGCTCTAGAGAAAGTTCGCAGACTATTGCTAATGTTGGAAATACGATCCGTGCCTTCTTTCATTGAGGAAATGAGTTTAGGTAGATCGTCACGCATATACTCCAGATCAATTAATTGAATTGTTTCTTCAATTTCCTGAGATGGTTTAGGATAGGTTTGCTGATAGAGGTTAATGAGATGTAACAAATTCTGAATATACTCTTTAGCTGGAGTCAGATTACCTGCTATAAACCCAACTGGATTATTAATCTCATGAGCTACATCTGCGACAAGACTTCCCAAAGTAGACATCTTATTTTGCATTATTTGAAGATTAAGAAGCATTGTTTCTAGTTCATGGCCTCTTTCTTCTAGCTTGTATTGATATTCATTTAATTCATCAATCACTTTTTTTAGCAAGAATTCTTTTTTTTTATTTGTATCTTCGAGTTTTATCCGATCTGATTCAGAACGCTCCAATTTTTTTTGGATAATTCTATTCGCTTTTTTTAATTCCCTAATTTCTTGTTGATAATCCAATATTTCCATCATTTTTTACCTAGTTCCCAAAATTAAAGTTACAAAAGTTTCATTATGGAATTGCGTCTGACTAGTTCGATCTATGGGAGCAATCTCTCCATAAGAATAGAATCCACAGGCAGGTAAATACTCAGTCAGATAAAGTTTTGTGTTTTGATACTCTTCTTTTGCCCTCGTGCCAAGTATTTGCCGACGAGCTACACATGAAAAAAACAAAACAGCACTTGGTTTTGCACCTGGATAATTATTTAAAGCATTCATGAATGACGCCTTCGATGCTGCCAAAATATCCTCATGATCTGCTTCTGAAATTTGAATAACTGCTTGATCGGGAATATCTCCAAAAAAGGTGATGCTACCAGATTCTTGATTATAAGCAATAGGCGCTCTTATATAAAAATTGTCTTCATTTTGATCGAACACTGCTAATGGATATTCCATTGAAGGAGGAAGCGAACCTAGATAATGATGATAAAAATCTAAAGCTGGCTTGCCATCTATTTCATAGACTATGTTCTTATCTACCTTAGTAGCTTTGCTTGTTTGACCAATAGGATGCCAACCACTTGCAACAGCATGGGAAAAAAATATTGTGCCAGAAAAAAGTAGAATTGGTACAGAATCACTTAATACTTCTGTTTGAAAAAATTGATATGTACTTTGGTATCTTGACTGATCGCCAGCCAAACCACCAAATATCGGCATATATTGACCAAGAGCTAGCTTTAAGCCATTTAATATAGAGACACCACTAGTTGTGAGGCTCTCTGGATGAGTTAAACATAGCTTTGGGGGTGCGGTACTTTTTGCTTTGGCTTGCTCCACGGCTTGTTTAGTTGCAGTAATTGGATCGCTTGAAACTTTGCGTCCAATTCCTGCATGTATTTCAACTTCGTCTGAGCAAAACAACATCAAGGTGATTGAGTCCTGCTGAAACTCTAAGACTGAAGAAATTTCTCCATCTGTTGTTCCACCAATCAACTCAATACCGGGAAAAGCCTGATGAATTTGCTGCAAAATGAGAGCATGTTCAAAGCCAATTGCAGCAAAAATAATTCCAGCTTTTGGTATATCTCCTGCAAGAGAACTAGCACATTGCAGAATAACTTCTTCAAGTGCTGATAGAGAATCTGGATCGTTACTGTGACCTACTACTGCCTTAAACATAAATTTACTTATTATGTTGATGAACGCGATTTGCTCTGATTTTTAAATGGGAAGCCTGATGATAAACTCTGAACCTTTTCCTAGTACTGAATTTACCTCTAGAGTTCCACCATGTTTTTCGACAACAATTTGACGGGTAATTGACAATCCTAATCCTGTACCCTGAGCCACAGGCTTGGTGGTAAATAAATGGTCAAAGATTTTTTGCTGAATATCAGCCGACATTCCCACACCATTATCTTTAATCCGAATCAAGATATAATTTTTATCTTCAGTGAGTAGAGTCTGAATCAAAACTTGATTGGGATCTGCTTCAATTTCAATATAAGTACGTCCTATATTAGACTCCTCTAAAGCATCAATAGCATTAGCTAATAAATTCATAAATACCTGATTTAGTTGTCCGATAAAGCATTCTAAGTCTGGCAATTTATCGTAATCTTTAATTACTTGAATATCAGGACGATCCTCGGATGCTTTCAAGCGGTGTTTGAGAATCATGATAGTGCTATCTATGCCATCATGAATGTTGCAAGAAACTTTGCGATCGCTATCGGCTCGAGAAAAAGTTCTCAGACTAGTACTAATGTTGCGAATGCGCTGGACACCCTCTTTCATTGAGGAAATTAAGTTTGGTAGATCGGAAAGCATATACTTCAAATCTATTGCTGTAATTTCCTCTTGAATTTCTAGAACCGGATTAGGATAATGCTTTTGATAGAGATCAATCAGGTTAACCATGTCTTGAAAATATATTGAAGCATGTCCGAGATTGCCATGAATAAAACCAACTGGATTATTAATTTCATGTGCAACTCCTGCTACTAATTGACCAAGAGCAGACATTTTTTCTGTCTGTACAAGCTGGAGTTGAGACTCTTGTAGGTCTTTTAATGCTCTGGATAAGGCTGCTGTTCTGTCTAAAACTCGTTTTTCTAAAGTTTTTGTAAGATTTCGTAATTGAAGATGGGTTTTAATTCTAGCTAATAATTCTTCTTCATGAAAGGGTTTAGTAATGTAATCAACTGCCCCGATATTTAGACCCTTTACCTTACTATCAGTATCAGAATTTGCTGTCATAAAAATTACGGGTATATCACAAATAGCTGGATTTGCTTTCAGCATTTTACAGGTTTCAAATCCATCTATTTTTGGCATCATTACATCTAATAAAATCAAGTCGGGTAGTGTATCTTCAACAATTTCAATTGCCCTCTTACCATCATTTTCTGTAATTACTTTGAAGCCAAAATTAGTTAATATATCAAAGACAATTTCTAAATTTGTAGTAGTATCATCAACTACTAAAATTAGATTATCTTCTGGTTTATCAAGTATTTTCATATCTGGCTTTTCATTCATGTATTTAAATTGATTTAACTTCTTGTTAGTTATTCAATATTCGTCTAGCGATCGCAGCTAAGTCACCTCTGTTTTATTGTCGGACTAACTAACAATTTTCTAGTCTGACAATCCTATAGTTCCCAAAAATTGTTACAACAGCAACATTCTCACACTAAATTGCCCATAGCTTATACGTGGGGCGATCGCTACAGCATAGACATTCAGCACCAATCTTTACTTTTGCCGGAGTTGATGATCCTCTTTCATGAAAGCGATCGCCCTGAAATTAGTCATTATTACCCTTGTCTTTTCAGAAATGTAGTGTTATATTACATTTATGGCACCAACAGGTAACTTTTTCAGCCAGTCAACCATTTTTCTCAATAAAAACACGTAGAATTGGCTACTTTTATTTTTTAATCAAAGTATCTAGATAACTATTGAAATATTTATATGCGTTTACACACTACTATGTAGTGGCGTAAATTAAACTTGCGCATTTTAAAATATGAATTTTTTAAAAGTTTTTCAAAGGCTCTTTAAAGAAAAATATTGAGCTACTGTCTGTGTGGTGATGCGACCAATTTTTTCGGTACTTTAAACTAATTCATTTCTATGAATCAATCAAGTAACCCTGATTTATACTGCCCATTCCCATCCCACATCAATAAATATGTTGATGTTCTAGAAAATCACGCTCTTGAATGGGTATTTAGTTTCAATCTCCTGAGCGATGAATCAACTTATAAGCGTTTTTGCAAATCTAAATTCTTTTTTTTAGCTGCATCTGCCTATCCTGATAGCAATCTTGAAGAACTGAAAATTGCACATGACTGGCTGAGTTGGGTGTTTATTTGGGATGATCAATGCGATCTATCAGAGTTAAAAAAGCAACCTGAAATATTAAATAATTTTCACAAAAGATATTTAGAAATATTAAATGGTGCAGAAGTTATAAGTCAGGATACACTATTGAGTCATGCATTAATTGATTTACGAGAAAGAACTCTCCAAAAAGCTAGCTTAAAATGGTTTAAGCACTTTGTTAACTACTTGAAAGACTACTTCTGTGGTTGTGTTCAGGAAGCAAACAACCGCGCTAAGGGAATTGTACCTGATATGAGTACTTATATTAATATACGTAGGTCAAGCGTAGGAGTTTATGCTGTTCTTGCATTAGCTGAATTTTGTAATCAGTTCATGATTCCCGATGTTTTAAGAAATCACTATCTTGTGAAAAAACTGGAACTAATTACAACTGATATTATTTCCTGGTCTAACGATATATTCTCTGCATCAAGGGAAATAGCAAGTGGTGATATTCACAATTTAGTATTTGTCTTACATTATCACAACCAAATTTCTCTAGAGGAAGCAACAAAACAAGTGGCGCAAATACACGATATAGAGGTACGTTCCTTACTAAGCTTAGAATCATTCCTCCCATCTTTTGGAAAAGAATTAGATGTTGATATCGCAAAATATATATCAAGTATGCATAGTTGGATTCGTGGCAACCTCGATTGGTATTCCCACTCTTTTCGCTATCAGAATTCAGAAAGGTTGAAAATAACAGAATTCAAATAATAAAATATGTCTCTATATTGAAACTCATTCAAGTTTGAAATATGGAGTTATAAAAGAAGTATATTATTAGGTAGTAGCTTCAGTTATGGATATTACCTAATAAAAAAACTCGTAATCTAGGACTCATCTTTGATTTTTGAAAAAAAGTCACTACGTATCTATCCCTTTTTTTCTGTTCCTTGTCTACGCAGCTAGAAAGAATTAATGACTATTAGTTCACTACCATTTCAAAGGAAAAAATTAGATGCAACTACCTAATCTTCTCAAAACCCCCTCTTTACTACAAAAGCTTCAATGGGCTACTGATCCTGTGGCCTATATGGAAAATGCAGCCCAGCAATATCCTGATATTTTTACTGGTAATATCATCGGTTTTGGTGACACAGTAGTGTTTGTGAACCATCCTCAAGCAATCGAGGAAATTTTAACTAACGATAGAAAAAAGTTTACAGCCGTCGGGGAACTCAACGAAATTTTGCAGCCGCTTTTGGGAAGTTATTCAGTCCTGATGCTGGATGGTGATCGCCACAAACGCCAACGACAACTTGTAACACCGTCTTTTCATGGAGAACGGATGCAAGCTTATGGTCAACTAATCTGTAATGTGTCTGAAAAACTTTTTAGTAAGTTCCCACTGAACAAGCCATTTTTAGTTCGTAATCTAACAGAGGAGGTATCCCTGCAAGTCGTTTCACAGGCTATCTTTGGCTTGCATGAGGAAGAAAAAATTCAAAAACTTAGACAACTATTGCCTTTGCTGTTAGACCTTTTCAAGTCACCTTTGACTTCTAGTTTATTCTTTTTTCCATTCTTGCAACAAGATTTAGGAGCTTGGAGTCCTTGGGGGAAGTTCCTGCGCGATCGAGAGCAAATTGATCAATTTCTCTACACTGAGATTGCCGAACGTCGGCAAAAACCCGATCCAGAACGCATCGATATTCTCTCTTTGCTGATATCGTCTCGCGATGAAGCAGGCCAACCGATGACAGAACAGGAGTTACACGATCAGCTAATAACTCTAATACTTGCAGGTTATGATACTACAGCATCGGCAATGTCTTGGGGATTCTACTGGATTCACCAAAATCCTCTAGTCCTGGAAAAACTGCTCCAAGAACTAGACACTCTTGGTGATTTCCCAGATCCGATGAGCATTTACCAACTGCCATATCTCACCGCTATTTGTAATGAAACCTTGCGAATTTACCCCGTGACAATGTTTTCGTTTCCCAGGGTAGTGCAAGAATCTGTTGAATTATTGGGACATACTTTAGAGCCAGGAACTGTACTGCTTCCCAGTATTTATCTCACTCATCACCGAGAGGATTTATATCCCCAGTCTAAGCAATTTAAACCAGAGCGCTTTATTGAACGTCAATTTTCTCCCTATGAATTCCTGCCCTTTGGTGGTGGTGTCCGTCGTTGTATTGGCCAAGCTTTGGCTCAATTTGAAATGAAGCTAGTATTTGCAACCGTTTTGTCACGTTATAACTTGGCGCTAGTTGATCAGCGGGCAGAGAAACCTCAGCGTCGGGGCTTTAACCTTGCGCCTTCTAGTGGAGTGAATATGGTAATTACAGGACGGCGTGCGCGTCAAGAGTCTTTAGCGAATCTGACAACTACATCCGTATCCTAAAACTTTGTCAACTAAAGACCTCTTGCAAAAGTCCCTAATACCCCACACCTTAGTAAGGCTACAGTGTACAGACAAGTACTATCTGAAAGCGTTTCAGGCCTTATAGACTCCTTAAATTGTCATTACGAGCGCACTGATAACGGAGCGTTCGCGTAGCGTCTCGTAGAGAAGTAATCACATAAACAGCGCAGTTTTTGCGATTACGTGTCGTAGACATGCACTTGCGTTCGTCAGACTACTAGTTTAGATATCTGACTGTTGCATTGGGATCTCAATCACGAACTCAGTCCCTTTTCCTAATGTGGAATTACAGGTTAAACGACCCTTGTGTTTATCCACAATAATCTGATAGCTAATCGACAACCCTAACCCTGTGCCACTTCCTATCGATTTAGTAGTAAAAAATGGGTCAAATATTTTTTGCTGCACCGCTTTGGTCATACCCGAACCGTTATCAGCAATCCGAATTATCGCCGTATTAGAATCTGTTAGTTCAGTAAAGATATGAATTTGTCCTACCCTATCAGAAACCGCCGATGCGTCTATGTCTCTTGTTATTTGTTCTTTATTATTTACCAGTGATGGATCGCCAATGACAAATGATTCTTCTAAAGCATCAATCGCATTACTCAGAATATTCATAAGCACCTGATTTAATTGACCAGGGTAACACATAACTTCTGGTAATTTTCCGTATTCTTTGATGACTCGAATTTCGGGAAAATTGTTCTTTTCTTGAATTCGGTGTTGTAAAATCATTAAGGTACTGTCTATTCCCTCATGAACATCTACAGGCTTCATCTCAGATTCATCTAGACGAGAAAAGTTGCGTAAGCCCAAAACAATATTTCGGATACGTAAACTTCCCATTTTCATTGAATCTAGAATCTTTGGTAAGTCTTCTGTGAGAAAGTCTATGTCAATTTCCTTATATTTTTCCTCAACTAAAGGCGAAGGATGAGGATATTCTTGCTGATAAATAACTACCAAATCCAGCAAGTCTTGGACGTACTCACTAGCATGATCAATATTGCCATGAATAAAGTTAATAGGGTTATTGATTTCATGAGCAACTCCTGCTACCATTTGTCCTAAAGAAGACATTTTTTCACTTTGAATTAATTGGATTTGGGTACGTTGTAATTCTTGTAGAGTTTGTTGTAAAGAGTAATTTTTGTCGTTGAGTTCCTGTGTTCTCTCGTGGACTTTCTCTTCTAAAGTATGGTTGTATTCCTCCAAGCTTTCTTTAGCTTGTGCCAAATTTTTGTAGAGGATAGCATTTTCTAGGGATATTGCTGCTTGAGTGGTGAAGAGTTTGAGTACTTCTATGCGATCGCGTGTAAATGCTCCTATCGTCAAATTATTTTCTAGATAAATAATCCCAATCAATTTACCTTGATTTAGAAGAGGTATAGCCAACAAACTCTTAGGTTCTTCACTCAGAATGTAGCTATCACCTGCTAAAAAGGAAACAGTCATTGCATCATCAATAACCAAAATTTCTCTGGAGCGTTTAACATAGTTAATCAAAGTAATTGGAACATCGTAGCTGGACTCCAAAGAAGTTGATGGAAACTCTGTGTAGGTATGGTCAAAATTTGAACTTGAAGAAACCGCTGTAACAGTTAATGCTAAGTTATCACCTTCGCTCAAAATTAAAGCGCATTTAGAAGCCCCTGCATTCTCCATCACAACTTCCATCAAAGTAGAAAGTAATCGCTCAAGCTCGATTTCGCCAGAGAGTGCTTGAGATGCCTTAATGAATGCGGCTAAATCCAGAGAATCAGAAATACTTATCTTCGAGGCAATAACAGTTTGTTGATTACTCAGGGTAGATAAAAATGATATAGATGTGTTATGTAAAGAAGTGCTTTCCTCGCTGGAATAGATACTCAGTTTTTCTTGCTGCAATATAGGAGCCAGTAATTGGGGATAGCGTTTTGCCAAATCGCCAACTTTGGCTAACGCTCCCCAACGAACATAGCTATAGTAAGCATCTGTTAGATAGGTTTGGGCAATCTTATGTTTACCCCATTCTAAATAGAATTTGGCGGTAAGTTCTTGAGCGAGGGCTTCTTCATTAATATACTCATTTTCTTTGGCAAGGAAAATGGCGCGATCGTAGAATTCCATTGCTTCCAGATATTGACCACCAACTCGATACTGTTCAGCCTTTACAAGATAATATTTGTGTAAATAATTCATCGGAGCATGATTTGCCCAATGCTCCATTTTTTGCTGATTTACTTGAACTTTATTCAGAATACACTTTTGCTCAGAATCCGATGCTTCAAGGTATACTGCTAGTCGTGTTAGTGAATCATATAAGTAGAAAAGAGGAGTCACTAGCTGTCCTATTCCACCTTGTAAATACTGTTCTGCTAAATTAGCATTTTCTAAGGCGGAAGGATATTCCTGAAATAGGTAGCAGAGATGTAATTTACTTACATATAAATAGAAAATTCCCATGACATCATTAGCGTCAAGGTAAAGTGGCAGCATTTTTTCTTCATCGTAAGCTTCACCACATAAATGACAAGGATTTTCTACGTTTCCTAATAAGTTTAAAACACTTTGTTGGTAAATGGTAATCCAGTTAAATACTGTTTGTTGGTTGATTTGTCTGATGACATTGCTGTAAGTTGCCATCTCCCGCTCTAGCTCTGTCAGTTCTTTACCAATGAAATATGAAGAGTAGGAATAAGAATGGAGATAATAAGCTGCATATTCTAAGTCTCCTATTTCTAGTCCAGCATAATAACCTTCTAATAAAGGTTCTAATACTTCTTTGGTATGTTTCTTCCAATGCCGAATAGTTGTATTAAATCCCAGCATGATCTTAGCTTTAACATCTTTAGCATTCAGCTTATCCACTAGACTAGCAGCGAGTTTACCAAATTGATACCCAGACTCAATATCTCCTACTAATCCGCTGAGTATTAATCCATAATAACTATAGCCAAAAGCAGATAAGGGAGCATTACCATATTCGAGCGATAATTCGATTTGCTTTAGAATAATCAGCGGAAAAAGTTTAGGAGCAACTGCATAGGTAATAGAAGTTGAAGTTGATAGTATACGCATTATTGCCAGCGGTTGGAACTCTGTCATTTCCGGTAGATTAATTAAATCTTCAATGGGCCTACCGTTGATATTTGATGTTAATTCTGACATTGCTGACTGAATATCAGACTGGCTTGGATGTTCAGGAAACTCTACTCCCAAAAGTTTCAAAAAGGTTAGGGCGGTATTTACGGCCTCCAATGCCTTGTTCTGTGCCCCATAAGCCTGAATTTTGACTTCATAAACTTTTACTTTTTCTAGCAGTGGTTTACGTACCAACACCACCTCTGCTAATTCCTCCATCTGTTCAAAGTTACCAGCCAGGTAGGCTGCCTCTGTCGCAGTCTCATATAAAGCTAGGGTGAGATGATGTTTCGTTTCCCAACTATTACTTGCCAGCAGTTGGATGCCGATAGTTAAATACTTAACGGCAGCGGAATAAGCTGTTGATGCTAATGCTTTACGTCCAGCAATCAGATTCATCTGAGCTAGTTCATCTCGTTTAGCTTGAGGAGAGATAAATTCCACTGCAATATTAAACTGATTGACAACCTCAAAAATCTTTTCTTCCTTTTCGGCAACTGGAATATTGTTCAATAACAGTAGCCCAATTTTTAAGTGAATTTGCTTTTTTTGTTCTTCGGGAATTAAAGAATAAGCAGCTTGCTGCACTCGGTCATGTACGAATTTATATTTAGGTAGCTGTAAATTAGAAATTGAAAATTGCGTAGATTCTATTCTATGATTAAGAAATTCATTATCATCATCTTTTGAAAATATGTTGTAATTTTCAGTCTGTGGTAAAACTAGCCCATCAAGTAATGCTTGCCACAAGTCTGATGCTGTATCTACTACAGATTTTTCATTGACGATCGCTAGAGTTTTTAAGTCAAATTGATTTCCAATACAGGCAGCCAGTTTCAGAACTTTTTGGGTATGTATTGGCAATTTTTCTATTTGCAGAGCGATAAATTCTACGACATCATCTGTGAGAGCTAATTCTTTGACTTTTAAAATATTATACTGCCAATAATTAACATCAAGATTTAAGAAAATTAGCCCATCATCCTGTAAAGCTTTAAGAAATTGAACGGAAAAGAAGGGGTTGCCTTTAGTTTTGGCAAACACCATCTGGGTGAGAGGAACCGCAGCGACTTCAGTACAATGAAGGGTATCAGCAATGAGATGATTTAAATCACCCTGATTTAAAGGTGCTAAGGTGATCGTATTAATATTTACTGCTGCTTGTTTAATCTCATGTAGTGTTAAATATAGTGGATGTGCCTTGGAAACTTCGTTATCTCGATAGGAACCAATTAGCAATAAACCACCCTGGTTTTCATCCAATTGTTCTGTATCTTCTGATAGAGAAGACAACGTATCTTGACATATTAATAACTGGATTAATTTTAGAGAAGCTGTATCTGCCCATTGCAAGTCATCAAGAAATATAACTAGAGGGCGTTCTTTCATTGTGAAGATTTGGATAAATTTTTGAAACAATAAATTGAACCGATTTTGATTAGCACTGCCAGAAATTTCTCTAACTGGAGGCTGCTTGCCAACGATCTGTTCAAGTTCAGGAATTACATCAATAATCACCTGAGTTTGTGTACCCAATTCCCGGAGTATTTTAGTTTTCCATTGTTGAATTTGGACATCACTTTCTGAAAGCAGTTGCCCGATTAAGTCTCGAAAAGCTTGCACCAATCCTGATAAGGGAATATCGCGTTGAAACTGGTCAAATTTTCCTTTGATGAAGTAACTACGCTGCCGCACAATAGGTTTATGGACTTCATTGACCACAGCAGTTTTGCCAATGCCAGAGAAACCCGCGACTAATATCATTTCTGTTACCCCGGCTGTTACGCGCTTAAAAGCTGTGAGTAGGGTTTCAACTTCACTTTGGCGACCGTAGAGTTTTTCAGGGATTACGAAACGATCTGAGATGTCTCTCACACGTAGTTCAAAGGGTGCAATATTTCCTGTTTCTTGCCACTGGCTTTGGCACACCTCTAAGTCATGCTTTAACCCCAAAGCACTCTGATAGCGGTCTTCGGCATTTTTTGCCATGAGCTTGCTGATGATGTCAGACAAAATTAGCGGAATATTAGAGTGAATCCGACTGGCTTTTAGGGGTTGTTTGGCAATGTGAGAGTAAACTAACTCAGTCGGATCTTTGCTGGTGAAGGGTAACTGTCCGGTGAGGAGTTGAAAGAAGGTGATACCAAGGGAATAAAAATCAGTGCGGTAGTCGATACCTCGGTTCATCCTGCCGGTTTGTTCTGGGGAAATGTAAGCCAGAGTACCTTCTAAGATATTGGTATTGGCGAGAAATTGAACTTCTCTTGGTAGGAGGGTGGCAATACTAAAGTCGATGAGTTTTATTTCATCTGTGCTAGGGTTTATGAGGATGTTGGCAGGCTTGATGTCTTTGTGAATAATGCGATCGCGATGCAGTCTTTCAAGGGTAGAAGCAATTTTAATCGCAATGGGGAAAAACTCGTTGAGAGAAAGCCAGTTATCCTTCTTCCCCTTGTCCTCCAGTCGCCAGTCTTGGAGGGGAATGCCGCCAAAATCTTCCATCACTAAGACGTAGCTGTTACGGTAATTTTCTAAGCTATAGGTTTTGACTATGCCAGGAATATCAAGATTTTTGGTGATGATATATTGATTTCGGAATTGGGCGATTTCTGCAAAGGTAGGATATTCATTCCGCATCAATTTGAGAACGACTGATTTTTTGTCTTCTTCTCTGATGCCCCGATAAACTAGGGTTTTACTGCCTGAGTAGATTTGCTCGGTAATCCGATAGCCAGGGAAGGAATATAATGTATCTAATAGTACTAACATTGCAGACTATACTCATAATCATTGTTTCTACGGCTTATTATTCCCGTGTGAAGACTATCCTCATCATGAAATAGGATTTTTTTGTTTAATTTATATTAGGAAATATAATTTTTTACTAAATATCTGAATCTTAAAAGCGTTTCCTTATCTAGTTAAATACCAATACACTTAGGTTTTCGAGACGCGATAAAAAATCGCCGTCTCTACAAGTGTTTTGGGCTGCTCTGAACTGTATTGAGTTAAATACATATAAAAATCTCACCCCAATCCCTCTCTGTGAGCAAAGGGGAGATAAAGCATAGCTTTATCGGGGTGAGGTTAAACTGTATCTCAGTAGATAATTATGACTTATCAACATCAACATAAGTATTTTTGAACTAACTATTTTTACCCGCTTTGAATCGGACACCTGTTATTAGAGAGGGTGTATTTTTTGCGATAATAATAACGAGCGCAAATACTACTTGATTTTTTGTTTAATAAAAGTCACAACCTGAGTTAGCTGTTTTTTCAAACCATCAATTTCTGCCTGCATTTTGGCAATTTTCTCGTTCAACGCATTAATTTCTGCGTCGGAGACTCCTCCAGCCGCAGTATTGGTGACGTTAGGAGTTGCAACTGCAACATTGCCGACGCTAGGGGCTGCGACTGTAGCAGTTGCAACATTAGAGGTTGCAACTGTTCTATTTTTAACGGCCGCTACTGCTCCCACTGCGACTAGTTCTGGGCGCGGCTGTTTCGCCTTGGTCATAGCTAACTTAATTGCGTTAATTAGTTGCTTTTGATCAAAAGGTTTGCCCAGAAATTCAAAGTATTCAAAGGGTTCTGTGATTTTTTCAGTCACCTCTTCCTTGCGACCAGACATGATCACCAAAGGAATTTTCCTTAACTCTGGATCGGCTTGAACTTTCTGAAAAACCTCCCAGCCACTCATTTTAGGCAACAGGAAATCCAGCATAATTAGGCTGAGTTTTTCCTGAAGGATGAAATTTAGTCCTTCCACACCGTCTTTTGCTTCCAGTACCTCAAAATTGCCCGGAGGCAACATTTCTCGTACTTTTACCCTGACAACTGTAGTGTCATCGATAACTAAAATCTTGTTGCTTGCCACGACTGTTTGCTCTAACAGAAACTATAAGTGTAAATAGCGGCTTTGCCGATTGCCCTTGAGAATCCTCCCACTATATACAAAATTTCTAGCAATTGGGGGATAGTATATTTCGGTATAAATGACATTGTGAGAGGTGTTTTGCAAAACTTTTGCTCGCGCTCTTTTGAATTTGTGTCATGGTGATATTTAATCAACAAACCACTACATCTATATCCGCATCTTGCTTAGATGTCTATGATTTCGTCACAACAAGCCGAACTAAAGTCTGAAATTACGGCAATGCCTAGCTGGTTACGTCGTTCGATTGGCAAAGCCAGTGAAATCTCTACCGTACAACGCATTATTAAGCAGCGCCAAATTCACACGATTTGTGAAGAAGGACGCTGCCCTAACCGTGGAGAGTGCTACGCCCAAAAAACTGCAACTTTTTTGCTAATGGGGCCTACTTGCACACGCTCTTGTGCTTTCTGTCAAGTAGATAAAGGTCATGCACCAATGCCTCTTGATTTAGAGGAACCCGAAAAGGTAGCCCAGGCGGTGCAGCTTTTGGGATTGCGTTATGTGGTGCTGACCTCTGTAGCCCGTGATGACTTGCCCGACCAGGGTGCAGGGCATTTTGTGAAAACGATCGCGACTATCCGCCAATTTAACCCAGAGACTCAAATTGAAGTGCTGACCCCCGATTTTTGGGGTGGTGCTGGTGTTGGGGAATCGGGTCAACGCCAGCGGATAGAGATGATTGTGAAAGCCAAACCAGCTTGTTTTAATCACAATATTGAGACAGTGCGGCGGTTAACAGGGCCAGTGCGCCGAGGAGCCAAGTACGATCGCTCCCTGTTAGTGCTGGCTATGGTCAAAGAAATCGATTCGACCATTCCCACTAAATCGGGTTTGATGCTGGGACACGGAGAAACACTTGATGAAGTCGTTGAAGCAATGGCTGATTTAAGGGCTGTAGGGTGCGATCGCTTGACTATCGGTCAGTATATGCGTCCTTCCCTAGAACATTTGCCAGTGCAAAAATATTGGACTCCAGAGGAATTCGATCAGCTTGGCAGACTAGCATGGAAAATGGGATTCAACCATGTTCGTTCTGGGCCTCTGGTTCGCAGTTCCTATCATGCTGGAGAGGAGGGAGTGGGGGAGTCAGGGATGAGGGAGCAGGGGAAGAAATAACCAATGCCCCATGCCCAATTTCCAATTCCCAATGCCCAATTCTTAACTTCACACAAATATTCTTAAAGAATTTGAGTATTTGGTACGCCAGTTTGGTATTTCTTAAAAAGTCCTGACATTAGGAGAATTGAATTATGACTGCTAAAAGTAAGATTTCCCCAGTTGCCGACAGTGGAGCTAAACCTCCCTACGCCTTTCGCACAGGCTGGGCGCTGTTCTTGTTAGCTATTAATTTCCTGGTAGCAGCCTACTATTTCCACATTATTGAGTAATTAGAAGTGGAATGGTGCTGCTCAAATCGTTCCTTTGAATAAACCTTTGGGACGAATGAGCAGCACCAAAATCATGATCAACAGGGCTACACCCTGTTTGTACTGCGAACCCAGCCAAGGAGTGCTGATTTCCTGGACGATGCCAATGATAAAAGCTGCTGCGATCGCACCGTAAGGATTGCCAATGCCACCAAGTATTACCGAGGCAAATAATGGTAATATTAGAAACCATCCCATATTTGGACGCACTGCTGTAATTAACCCATACATACTGCCACCCAATGATGTAAGCGTGCCAGCAATTACCCAAGTCCAAAAAATTACTCGGTCAACATTAATACCTGAAACCCTGGCTAAGTCCAGATCGTCGGCAACTGCTCGCATCGCCTTACCAATTTTGGTATTTTGCAGCAAGTAATGCAGCGCCAAAATTGCTAGCACCGCTAACCCCAATACCAATAATTGATTTTGCGGTACCTTTAAACCCAAAATATCTAAAGCTGGTGTCACAGGTAAATCATAATTTTGGTTCTTGCCACCCCAAATCAAAATAATCCCATTGCGAAGAAATAAGGCAAGTCCGATAGAAATAATAATCAGCGTCGTGGAAGTAGCACGGATAGAGCGCATCCTTGACCACAGTAACTTTTCCGATAACAGCATTACTGCAACTGTTCCCACTGCTGCCAAAATCATCGACAGCCAAATATTAACTCCAATGGTGTTTATCAGCCAGGTGAGATAGGCTCCTAAAGTGAGAAAGTCACCATGAGCAAAATTTGATAGTCGTAAAATTCCATAAGTAAGAGTCAGTCCGACTGCGGCTAGCGCAATAATGCTCCCCACCGCAATCCCATTAACCATTAGTTGGGCGAATTGTGTATCCATAAGTCTCAAGTTGCTTTTAAAAAATTTTAGGTTAATGGTTCATAAAATAATTTTTTTGTCTAGCTGCTAAATTCGGCATCATAAGCTATGGTTTATAACAACATAAGTTATGGTTTATAAATAAAAAAGAATTCTCGGCTAATATGCATAAAATCCTATTCGGATTTTTATGCAAAGCTAAATTTGTTCAGCGGTCTAGTTGACCATGCAGCAGTACTCAAGCTTACCAGACCAGAACTCACTGATAGATGCAACGCCAAAACTTTTGACAACAATTGAGCAACTTCGCGCACAACTGTGGCTGGAGAGCAGCTTAAACCAGTTGCAAAGTCGCCTTAATGATTGCCTACTTTCTGCTTGTAACACTGCCCCACAGGCAGGAGCCGCACAAGCAGAAATTTTCCAAGCTGTGGTTAACGAAATTAACAGTGCTGTTCACAGCAGTAATTTGGCACTTACAGATTGTGCCGTAGGCATTGCGTTGTTTCAACCACAAGAAACCGTTGCCACAGTTTGCTATGTTTCTCGTTCTCCATCCCCAAACTCACAACCTTTATTTGTAGAAGTGCTGACAGCAGAAAAAAAGCTGCTGTTGAGATTGCAAGAAGTCATAAAACTTGAAGATTTGCAACAGCTTGAGAATCAACAACCACAGAGCGCTTGGCGGTTAGCTGATGACTCTGGTAATGTTATGGGCTGGCTAATTATTGCCACAGCGTCCCTAAGCTCTGAGCGTCAATCGCCGATTAAACCACAAGCTCAACTCAGATCGCAATTGATGGCAAGGTCTGCTAAGTACTGTACTACAGCTTTGCTACAACTTAGACATATCCTGTCTTGGTCGCAACGGTATCAACACTTAAGCAACTCTAATCAAGAATTGGAGCGTACTAATCAACTCAAAAATCAGTTTTTGGCAAATACCAGCCACGAAATTCGCACACCGCTTAGTTCTATTATTGGGTTTACCCACCTGCTTTTAGCACCAGGGTACGAACCAACTAGAGAACGCCAGCAAGAGTATTTAAATATCATTCAGTCTAGCGGCAAGCACTTGCTAGCTCTGATTAATGACATTTTGGATCTCTCTAAAATTGAAGCAAATCAGCTAGAAGTACAGTGGGAAATAATAGATGTGCCACTGCTGTGTAGCAATGTTTTGGCACTAGTGAAAGAGAAAGCCGCTAATAAGGGTTTAAAACTGTGCTTAGAACTTGAACCCGATATTACAACTTTAGTAGCCGACGCCTTACGACTCAAGCAAATGCTGTTGAATTTAATCTTCAACGCTCTAAAGTTTACCAGTGAAGGAAGTGTTGGCTTACGGGTTGCTCCTAAAGGTGTATTTGTGCATTTTACAGTGTGGGATACAGGCAGTGGCATTTCCCAAGAAGACCAAGTTCAACTGTTTGAACCCTATTTCCAAATTGCCAAGGCCGTAGCAGGTGGTGTTGAAGGTACTGGTTTAGGTTTAGCAGTGACTCAGAAACTTGCCCAAATTCACGGTGGTTCTGTGAAAGTGGAATCTGAAGTAAATCGCGGCTCCCGTTTTACCCTGGTACTTCCCTTTAAGCAAGAACTGGGAGTGGAGAAAGATGGGGGAGATGAAGTGGATGAGAGAGCAAAATTTTCTTCATTTCCTCTGCATTTCACACCTAGTTCCTCTGTAGAGATTTTGTTGGTAGAAAATGATTTACCAAATGCTGATTTGATGCAAATTTACCTACGTAAATTGGGATATCAGGTGACTTGGGTTCAGAATGCTAGCGAGATGTGGGAAACTCTAACTGGGTTAGAGCCGGCGGTGATTTTAATGGATGTTTGTTTAACAGATGGAAATGGTCTGAGCTTAGTGCAACAACTGCGAGAACATGAGCAATATCGGACGATTCCGGTAATTGTTCAAACAGCAATGGCGATGAAAGGCGATCGCGAAACTTGTCTAGCCGCTGGAGTAAATGACTATATTTCTAAACCGATTGATTTACCACTTTTAGCCAGTCTGGTAGCCAAGTACAGTAAAGCACCAACTTCGCTTGATGGGGAGTGAGGGAGCAAGGGGAGCAGGGAGCAAGAAAGAAGAGTTTTCCCCTCCGCTCCCTGCTCCCCGCCCCTTTGCCTCTTTTCAATGCCCAATGCCCCATAACTAATGACTACAATATAAATTGTTGGGTGCTATAGGGTTTTGGCAGGATTAGGAAATGATGCTGACAGAAAAATTTGAGCAATTAAGAGCCTTATTTCAAGAGATGGAGCAGGCGTTGATTGCCTACTCTGGGGGCGTTGATAGCACTTTGGTTGCCAAAATTGCCTATGATGTCTTGGGCGATCGCGCTTTGGCTGTCACGGCTGTTTCTCCTTCGCTATTACCAGAAGAGTTAGAAGACGCGAAAATTCAAGCTGCAACAATTGGGATTCCTCATAAAATTGTCCAGACTCACGAGATGGAAAATCCCAATTACACTTCTAACCCTGTTAATCGCTGTTATTTTTGCAAAAGTGAGTTGCACGACACTCTCAAACCTTTAGCTTTAGAGTTGGGTTATCCTTATGTCGTGGATGGGGTAAATGCCGATGATTTGCATGATTATCGCCCAGGAATTCAGGCGGCTAAAGAAAGAGGGGCGCGATCGCCTTTAGCAGAAGTGGGTGTCACTAAAATAGAAGTTCGCCAACTTTCGCAACAACTCGGTTTACCTTGGTGGGATAAACCTGCTCAACCCTGTCTCAGTTCCCGCTTTCCTTACGGTGAAGAGATTACTGTGGCTAAGTTGCAACGAGTCGGTAGAGGAGAAATTTATCTCCGAAAACTAGGTTGGCAGAATTTGCGAGTGCGATCGGAAGGTGATACAGCACGTATTGAATTACCACCAGAGCAAATTAAAGAGTTTGTATTAACTAACGATTTACAAACATTAGTTTCAGCATTTCAAGATTTTGGGTTTATCTATGTAACCTTAGATTTAGAAGGTTATCGTAGCGGTAAGTTGAATCAGGTTTTAAATCGGGAAGCCTTGGGCGTTAAAGTATAAAATTTTGGTTGTATAAAGATAGAATTTATTTACCTTCTAGAGAAACTAGAAAGCAACCGTTAATCCTCCAGATATAATCGGGCTGTTTTTCCATAAAATATAAAGCCCTTAAGGGAACTCCATCAGGAGCAAGTAGCAGCAGTGGTTGAGTGATGTTTCCCTGGATGGTTGTTATTTTCTCGAAAAAGACAGAACGAGGGCGGTATACTGCTGGATAGCTTGTTTTTACCATAAGCATAAAATGTTCTGCGGTTCCGAATTGCGCCTGAATTGCCGGACTAGCGAAGGTAAAAGCGCCTTGAGCGTCATCTTTTTTAAAAGCTGCCAATTGGTATTCAATTACAGAACGTATGTTGATGGCATCTGTATCAGTAACTTCCATAAATTTAAAAATTGCGTAGGCACAGCCTGTCGTAGATATCGCTCTAATCTCGGCAAAGCGATCGCTCACTTCTCACGCTGAGTGAGCTTGTATTCTATCTGCTGTAGTGCCGTTCGCCACACGTCATATCCCTCTTGAGACAAGTGCAACCCATCTGTGGTTAACTCTGGGCGCAAATTGCCTTCCATATCGGTAAACGAGCTATAAATATTTAGATAATTAGCACCTTCTTGTTTGGCAATCACGGTTAGTTGGATGTTGATGTGACGAATGCGGCTATTGGCAATGTTTGGCAGACGAGTAGGTAAAATTGATTGGACAATAATTTGAGCATGAGGGTGAGCCTGTCGTAAACGCCTGACAATCCGGCGATAATTACGCAAAATTGTTTCATCACTAGCACCTTTTCTTAAGTCGTTAATCCCAGCCATGATGTAAATTACATCTGGTCGTGTTGCCGAAAATGCCCCCAATCTTTTTAAAACGCCACTAGAGGTATCTCCAGATATGCCTTGATTCAGCCACAATTTACCAGCAGGCAGTTTTTCTCTCGGAAACCACATGCTCAAAGAATCACCAACTAAGATACTTAGATGATTTGGGCCTTGACCTTGAGCGATCGCTCTCGCTTCTAAAGCTAGTAAACTTTTCCAGTCGTCATAAGTTAGTTGACGTTTCTTGATCGACTCCCACAATGATTGCAAATTATCACTATCTACGCGTGTATAAATCTGACCTGTTTTCAGAGCCGCCAATCTTTGGTAGTAAAGTTGATTCCCAGATGTCAATAAGAGGGTAGTTGCTTGGGTGCTGGGGTTAAGTGATGACTCTGTTGGGGTTGGTAATCCCGGACTGCCGAATTCTGGTACGCTAGGGATGTTTTTCTCACCTTCTGATAGCTGCGAAGTTTTTAAGGGTTGGAACGCTTGGCCGCTCAGTTCTGGTAAAGAGAGATCAACATTCTTGATAATTTTTGTACTGACTATTGCCTGCGAACCCTGTTTTAAATCCCACAGGAATCTAGAATTTTCTGGCAGGACAACGGACAGATGTGGAAGAGCCGATGCTGGTATTGCTAATCCTGTTAACAAGCCTGCTGCCAACAGATAAGGGTCCCTCATCGCTTTCTCTCTCCTCTACTCACTGCTTTTCCATATCACAGCATTCGTTGTCTGTATTCAGGAAAATTTTACTTCGGTTAATCTACTATTCTTATTTAGACTGTATAGTTCTGTAAAGCGTGTTCACGAGATTATATTTGACAATTTACGATCTCTTTAAAGTAGGGTTTTATCAGTAGTATAGAAGTATTATTTATGAGATTTTTCTACTGAAGACACTGATTTCTTTGGCTACACTTTTTACACTCAGTTGTCACAAATTAAGTGTTGGCAAACTCGGCGATTAGTGAGTGATTTGTGAGCATCTCAGGAGAGAGGTTTTTGCTTTTGATTAAATTACCATAAAATTCCAGATTTCTAGATTTCAGTAATTGTGGCGATCGCATGAGAGTTTACTAGACCTAGAAGCGATGCCTGACGAAAGACCGCTTTACATCTACACTTTTCACTTTTTATGCGAAATTGAGCTTTGCAAAGGTAGCAGTTATCAAATGAGTAATAGGTGTAAGTGTAATCATCGATAATATTGATATCATACGATGGTGTGTCATCGATAAGCAAGTATTAAGTTTGCCCTACTGAGAATTTGAGAACTTACTATAAGACTCATATTTGATTTTTGAAAAAACTCAGTACACACCTATTCCCTTCCTATGGTGCTTGCGCTACGCTTCTCTACGAGAGGCTACGCTAACGCGAACACGCACCACAAAAATAAATTCCGTAATCAAATCGGATTCCTATATACTTCATTTGAAATTTATGTTTACTCATTGAAGTATGAGTTGAAACACATTTAAATTAAGTTTTAACTCTAGAGAATAACCTCATTAGAAGTGCTAAGATTTAGGCTGAATCATTAGTGTTTCCCTTTTTTTACGTGGCTAGAGCTAGTACAGCGATTGGTGTTAGTCCCATTATTAAAGAGATTGTGCAAAAACAGGCACATTCTACACGTTTGACCCTGAAAGAAGTTATTCTCATGGGGATGTTAGCTATTGACAAACTAGATGATCGAGGTCGTCAAGAGTTAGCAGATCAAGTTCATCAAATGCAGGTAAATGGAGAAATTTAAGTAAGTCGTTATGAGTTATGGGTTACAAGTTATGAATTAGAAATTTTAACTTCTGGCTCTTGACTCTTCAGTTAATTTAGTTATTGGCCAAATCGATAACGACTTCCCATTACGTAATTTTCATTAATTTCAAAAGATATCCAGCGGCGTTGTAGAGTCTCAGAAACAAAGCCAGTTGTATTAGAACCTGCAAATGGATCTAATACTATATCACCTTCATCAGTTAAGAATTTGATGAAAAACTCGGCGAACCCTTGAGGAAAACGTGCTGGATGGGGTCTAATTTCTGCTGTTTTGCAGCGTCGTAAATAGGCACTATTAGATTCAGTATTAGCAATTTCTAATAAATTGGGTGGAATTGCACCCTGGTTATCCTTTTGAAATTTATCAGAAATATCATGTCCACTAGGACGTATTTTTGCTTTATAGCCATTTTTGAGTAACTGTTTCATACTTTGGCTATAAGGCTTTAAAACTTTTCTATTATCTGCTTTAGGATTTGGTGTTTTAGACAACCACCAAACTGTATTTACAGAATCTTTCACACGAATTCGTCTGATTGTCACCCACTCAGCAGGGGTTGGCAGTCGAGATGGATTATAGTGGTAAAATTCTTGAGCAAGAAAGAAACCTACTTCCTTACATAATCTAACTAAAAGTTCGTATTGGTAGATACTGCGAACGGGATTACCAGGTAAGTAAGCGCCACCTAAATCTAGTACGAATGAGCCATTATCTGCCAGCACTCTTTTAAATTCGGATGCAAAAGGTAAAAACCACTCAATATATTTTTCTGCACTTTCGTTACCGTATTCTTTTTTTCGTGTGAGAGCAAATGGAGGTGATGTAATAATTAAATTGATACTATTATCGTCAATGAATTTAATAAGTTTAAGGCTATCACCTAAATATGCGGCTCCGTTCTGCTGGGTATAATAGGGATTAAAAATTATTTCTTTTGGTGGCGTTATTAGTTCTTCTTGCAAGAGTGATAAAATTATCTCGTTTTTTATAGTTATAACTTGTTTTGATATTGTCTGGATATTTTATTTTAACAATACAGTTTGGTTAAGGTTTTTTGATGAAAATGCGAGAGCGCAAAGACGCGATAAATCGCCATTGTAGAGACGGCGATTCATCGCGTCTCTTGCCTTAATCGAACAGTATTGCATAGCGAAACTAATCTGCTTTGATGCTGAATTCTTCTTCAATTAAAAAGCGCCCCCTATTTCTGGAGGGCGCTTTTTATTTAGCTAATACTGGAGTATTAACCGTTGATAGCAGGAGCAGTCATTGCTACAGGAGTAACTTCACCAGCAGCTAAGTCTAAGGGGAAGTTGTGAGCGTTACGCTCGTGCATTACTTCCATACCCAAGTTAGCGCGGTTGATTACGTCTGCCCAAGTGCTGATTACGCGACCTTGGGAGTCAATAATTGATTGGTTGAAGTTGAAACCGTTCAGGTTGAATGCCATCGTGCTGATACCCAAAGCGGTGAACCAGATACCGACGACAGGCCAAGCTGCGAGCAAGAAGTGCAATTGACGGCTGTTTTGAAATGATGCGTATTGGAAGATCAAACGACCGAAGTAGCCGTGTGCCGCAACGATGTTGTAGGTTTCTTCTTCTTGACCGAACTTGTAACCGTAGTTTAGTGATTCGGTTTCGGTGGTTTCACGCACCAAGGAAGAAGTTACTAGAGAACCGTGCATTGCAGAGAACAATGAACCCCCAAATACACCAGCCACACCTAACATGTGGAAGGGGTGCATTAAGATGTTATGTTCTGCTTGGAACACAATCATGAAGTTGAAGGTTCCAGAGATACCCAAAGGCATACCATCAGAGAAAGAACCTTGACCGATTGGGTAGATCAAGAATACTGCGGTAGCGGAAGCCAAAGGTGCGCTGTAAGCTACGCAAATCCAAGGACGCATACCTAAGCGGTAAGAAAGTTCCCACTGACGACCCAAGTAAGTAGCGCAACCAATCAAGAAGTGGAAAACTACCAATTGGTAAGGGCCGCCGTTGTACAACCACTCATCAAGAGAAGCTGCTTCCCAGATTGGGTAAAAGTGCAAGCCGATAGCGTTTGAAGAAGGAACAACTGCACCAGAGATGATGTTGTTTCCGTAGATCAAAGAACCTGCAACTGGTTCGCGGATTCCATCGATGTCCACAGGAGGAGCAGCGATGAAGGCAATTACGAAGCAGGTGGTTGCAGCTAGCAGGGTAGGAATCATCAAAACGCCGAACCAACCGATGTATATACGGTTTTCGGTGCTGGTGATCCACTCGCAGAAGCGATCCCATACGCTAGCGCCAGAGCGCCGTTGTAAGGTTGTGGTCATGGTTTTATAAGTGCTATGGGTTGTTAAATATGGAACAAACGAAATAAATTTCGCCTGTTGAAATATAGTCTACATGAATTTACTTGGACGCAATCTGTGACTTAATATTCTTTAACAAAATTCTTTAACAAGCTAGTCGAACTGTAAAGTTTTTCTACTATTAAATAAGTCATGGATTGACGCTTTATAAGGCATTTCACCACCTAACTTGCTATTACTTTCGAGGATGCGATCGCCTACTACTCTGTGGCGGAAGTTTTCCTGCCTTTAATAAGGGGCTTAATCAATTGTCTGGCTAATTGAGATGGTAGGTGGATTTCCCTTACTTGCCTTTACACTTCTTTACAATCAGCCTGTGGGAAATATTTTAAGTCTTAATGAAATCTTGAAATGCCCCCCCAGAGGATTGCAGTTTGTATCCTAATAGGTTTTATTAAAAAGTTACATCTCTTAAATAATCTTCACAAGCCTAAATGAAATAGTTAGGCTCAGTTTTTCGCTGCTAATACAGTCCTATCCGTTTTTACCAAACAAAAATCTGTCTTTAAATGAGGAAATATATGTTATCAGGTTTTTCGCGTGTTTTCAACGATAGCTCCAGAAACGTTAGACGTAAAGTTATCAACATTTATGCATTCTTGATTAGCGTGAATATTTTGGTTTGGGTAGTTGCCCTCATTGCATTCCACAGTTACCCCCTTCTGCTTGGCACTGCCGTATTAGCTTATAGCTTTGGGCTGCGTCATGCTGTGGATGCCGATCATATTGCGGCGATTGACAATGTTACCCGTAAATTGATGCAGGAGAACAAACGACCTGTTGCTGTTGGGTTCTTTTTCTCACTGGGTCATTCCACCATTGTAGTTTTAGCCTCTGTTGCGATCGCATTGACTGCCTCAACCATTCAAAAGGACTTTCCTAGTTTTCAAAAGGTTGGTGGGTTAATTGGCACTACTGTTTCTGCACTTTTCCTACTGGCAATTGCAGCGATTAATATGGTGGTTCTCTGGGATGTCTATAAAACCTTCCAAAGCGTAAAGCGGGGAGGAATCTACGACGATCAGTCTTTAGATGAATTTTTGAACCAACGTGGGCTGTTAGGTCGCTTCTTCCGTCCCTTGTTTCGGCTGATAGATAGTAGCTGGAAAATGTACCCTTTGGGGTTTCTTTTCGGTTTAGGCTTCGACACAGCGACCGAGGTAGGACTGCTTGGGATCTCTGCAAGTCAAGCGGCTAAAGGTCTGCCAATTTGGTCGATCTTATTGTTTCCAGCTTTGTTCACAGCAGGTATGTCCCTAGTTGACACTACTGACGGCATTTTAATGCTTGGTGCTTATGGCTGGGCTTACATCAAACCAATCCGCAAGCTCTACTACAATATGACCATCACTTTTGTTTCTGTACTGGTCGCTGTAATCATCGGAGGGATTGAAGCTCTGAGCATCATTGGCGATCAGTTAGAACTGAAAGGTTGGTTTTGGGATTTTATTAGTGAACTAAGTGATAATTTTGGCACAATTGGCTACTTGATTATTGGCATTTTTGTATTAAGTTGGTTACTCTCGACTTTCATCTACAAAGTCAAAAAGTACGATGACTTGGAAGTTACTACCACTACAACCCCTAAGCAGACAAGGAATAAGGGAATAGATACAAATCAAAAAAGATGATCGATCTTAAGCATGGACAAGGTTTACAGCCAGTATCCGACTTGGAAGTGCGAATTCAAGTTGACATTTAAAAATCAAAGTAGATGTAGGGCAAACTGCCTTCGGGGGCTAATAACCAAACAGCGTAGAAACAGATGGGAACGAATACAAGTTTAATTGGCCAGTTAAACTCTAACTTCAGCATTCGGTTGAAGGTATAGACTACAGTCATCAGGGCAGCTAAAGCTAGAAGTACCCAAGTGAGTTGGGATTGGCTCATATTTAAGGCTTCCACATAGACCTTTTCCGCAAACTGGGCGTCAGCCGGATAACCCCAAAGATGCCGAATTACTAAAGAAGAGTCTTGGAGATTAGGTAAACGGAACCAAATCCAAGAGGTAAAAACCATCAGTTGGGTTAATAACCAAGCGACAAAAATACCCAGAGGATTTTGCCAGAATTGTTCTAGCTTTTCAAAGCGATCGCTTATAGAATCTGTAAGTCGATGAACCACCAAGGCTAATCCGTGGAATATGCCCCAAACGACATAACCCAAAGCAGCACCGTGCCAGATACCAGCAATTAGCATCACAAGAAATAAATTCCAGCAGGTACGGACTAAACCTCGACGAGAACCGCCCAAAGGAAAGTAGACATAGTTACGCAGCCAATCTCCTAGAGTGATATGCCAGCGTCGCCAAAATTCTGAGATATTGGTGCTGAAATAGGGAAAGTCAAAATTCTCAGGTAGAACCAAACCGAAAAGCAAAGCACTCCCACGGGCAATATCTACGTAACCATTGAAATCTAGATATAATTGCAAGCCGTAGGCAAATGTCGCTAACCAAAGATCGGTACTACCCGCCCGTTGCAAATTCCCAAAGCATAAATCGACGAAAATTCCCAAGTGGTCTGCAAAAATTCCCTTTTTAACTGCGCCCCTAGCAATCAACCACAGCGCCTCAGCTACTCTATCAGCACTAGGTAAATCTAGTGTATTGAATTGATTTGCTAAGTTGTGGTAGCGCGTAATCGGGCCTGAAATCAGTTTGGCGAAGAATAATTTGTATGTAGCAAATTTGAGAAAATTATCAGTAGCAGGGGCACCGCGATAGACATCTATTAAATAGGCAATGCATTCAAAGGTGAAAAATGAAATTCCTAAAGGTGCAATCAATTTAAAAGAGCTATCTGGTGAGTTGGTTTGTATATTAAAAACAAACTTGAATAAGGGGGTTAAATACTTAAAAGCTAACAGCAGTAAAACATTTAGAGTTATACCCAACCACAAAACTTTGAGACGGCGACGATTCCAATCAACTTGAGCAAATTGCCACTCTTCGTTAGAGATTTGCCAGTCAAGAGAATGTTTTCCTGGTGATGTATTTTTACCAATTTCCAGTCCCACACGGAAATTAATAAATGTCAAAGCTAATAGTAATGGTATGTATTGGATGTGCAAGGATGCATAGAAAACCAGACTGGCAATTAGCAACGTCCATAATCGAAATTTCTGTTGTGCTAAAGACCAGTAAATTCCTAATACACTCAACAAGAACAGCCCATAGAAAATTGATATAAAGTTCATTTTTTAGTCATTAGGCATTAGTCATTAGTCATTAGTCATTGGCCATTGGTCATTAGTAATTAGTCATTGGGTATTGTAGATTATTCTGCCTAGCTCCCAGTCCCCAGTCCCCAATCCCCAATCCCCAATCCCCTACTTCACTGGCCAAGGAATCATCGGATCGTTAGCTAACTTTTTCGAGACTTCGTATGCGCCAAAGCGGTTGAGGTGACTAGGATCAGAAAAATAGTCATTTGCTTTTGGCCACTGTTGGCTCAAATCACGATAAATAAAGTTGGGATTAGTAGCCAAACGCAACATATATTGTTGAAATTGTTGCTCATATTGTTTACGCACTGGATCTAAATAATCTGCCGTCAGAGGCATGTTGACAAACACTAAGGAAATTTTCTGAGCCTGGGTAAACTGAAGCACCTCTTGGAAAGCAGTATCTTGCTGTCCTTCTACCTGGAAAGATTTATAGTCGTTGTCATAATTTCCGGGAACTCTAGAATGTTTTTGATAATATCTCGCGGGATTAAAGCGAATAGACAAGGGTAGAAAGCCATCAAAGTCAACTGCTTGCTGAAAAATACTCTCATCTGAAGTAGCGTCTGTTAGCTGTTTTTCTGATGTAACTGTCTGATTATGACCAACTGCAAGGAATTGTTTTTGCAGTAAACTTTTTATTTGGTCACGGTTTTTATAACTAGCAGAAACAGATGCCAAAGCCTGATTTAAGGACTGATTGACAGCTTCATAAGTGCTGATCTCCGGTTTTTCTTCGGTTGTCTTTTTTTCTCCTGAATTTACTGTATTTTCTGGCAAATCATTACTATTTGCAGGGTTTGCTGTTTTTTGGAATGCTTGTTTATAACCAGCTGATGCAGCAAGCGATTTAAAGGTAATATCCTCGCGTCCGCCGTTGAAAGCACGGGCGCCATCTGCCCAGATAATTATTTTGGGTAGTTCTGATGGTTGCAGTACATGGCGAATTACAAAGTCTACAACTTGTGCAGTAGCACCGTTGATTCCAAAGTTAAATACATCAAGATTTGGATAGCCCTGAGTCGCTAAAGCTTTAGAAAGTGCTGCGGGATCTACTCCTCTGAGGGCGCGGGAGGAGCCAATAATCAACACGTCTGGCGGAGTACCAGTTCTAGCTAAACGCTGTTTATACAGTGCTAGTTGCTCGTCTAATTGTCTGACGTTGAAACTTGGCAGTTGCGATCGCGCTGCTAAAAGAATAGCTGTTGCGGTAGCTTTTTCCTTCAGTGGGGCGGCTGCCAAATTATTTTTCGGAGTATCATCGCTTTGGGTAAATTCCGAAGCATTAAATACAGAACTCTGATTTGGAGGAGATTTCGTTTTGGAAGTGCTGGTAAAAAATGTTGTTTTCTCACTCTGATTTTTTTCAGATGTCAAAGATGCTTGGCGCTCAGAAGATGATGGGAGGGAGACGCTAGCGACTTTTGACGAACTTGGTGTAGTACGTGCAATAATTTGACCCAGTACCCAATCAGTTTGGAGGGTGAGCAATAATCCCAGTGTTCCCCAAACTAGAGCAATCTTAATTCCTTGAACATCACGGTTATCTTCTGCTGATTGGTTGCTTTCGGTAAATAGCTGGCTGTTCAATAGCAATTTTTTTGCTGTTGCACTTGTCGTTGTCAGCCAATCTCGCGCTACTTCGGTTACAAAACTTTGAACTTCTTCTGTGGTTAAGTCGGGGCGCAAAATTGGCTCACTAGTCTCAGAGGTTACTAAATCGTTAACGTATTTAGAAGTAGCAGCAAATTCTGGGGTTGCCTCTGGTACTAAACGTTGGCGATGTTCAAGATCGACGCCATAATGCCAAAAAGGTTCTTTATTCCCAGCCCGGCGACCGTAGACACGTACTCCCATGATACCGGGAATTTTTAACTGGCGGATAAACTGCGTAATTTTACTTGCTACTTGTTGCCGCACTGGACAAACAGGCGCATCACACATGATGTGTAATAAATCATTTTTGTTCAGTAGAAGTACGCGAATGCCACCTGTTAATAGCCGCCAATCCAAATCAGGATTGAGTAAACGCTCCAGTAAAAATACGATCGCAGGTTCATCGCCAGTATTGGCTAAATCGAGCGGTGATGTGGCAAAGATGGGATTGTTGGCTGCGGGTAAACTCAGCCAATCAATCCAAGTCGGCTGCATGTCGCCTGCTTTTTGTCCGTAGACGGTGGCGGCGAGAATGCCTTGAGGTGCGATCGCTTCTAGTTGCGGTAAAATTGCCTCTAAACACACTGCCTTGTCTGGGATAGGGGCAGTTCCTAAGAGATCAAAAGCTGGAATACAAAAGATATGTAGCGTTGATTCTTTTAAAGAAACTTGGACACCAACTTTTAACCCTGATAGTACCTCAGTTAATAATCGAGCGATCGCTTGGACATCTCCCCAACGCGCCCACTCTTTGAGCATTACCTCTGGTGGGGTCAAGTCTATCCGCAGCAGCCAATCAGGGGCAGTTTCGCCGCTAACTTGAGAAACAATTACAGCATCTTGGTAGCCGGAAAGCTTGAGATAACGCAACTTTTGTGCTATTGGTTCAGCAAGCAATGATGCATCAGGGCTATAGCTCGACTGGCAAAATATCCACAGGCGATTTTCTTCTGGCTGAGAATTCTTGGGCTGATATGGCTTAATTTTTGCCTGTACTGATACACCTAACGTACTTAGGGTTTCGCTGAGATATCGAGCGATCGCCTCTGGGTTGCCTTGGCGTGCCAAACTTTCGTTAGAGACAATTAGCGCCCCACCCGATTGTTTAGATTTTTCTGAGTCTGCTAGTAGCGCTTGCTGCACCTCATCCAAATGCTTATCTATCTGATTCAAGTGAACTCGATGGCACCATGAGGGGCGCTGTTCCCCTTTTCTGCGGCCATAGACAAATACTTGATATATTGAGGTTTGTTCGCTGCTTGTGAGGATATCTAAATTTGTTTGCTGTAGTGCTTGCAGCAAGTCAGACAAAGTACGCCAACGCTGAGGACATTCCGTTCCTTCACAAAGAATATGAAGGTCATTTCCCCGCAACCGGACTTTCACCCCGAAAGTGTTGATCCCTGTTGCCTGGCTTACCCATTGCGCTAAGGATTGCTGGCGATCTGGTAATACTGTTTTCATGCTCAGTTAACTTTACAGTCAGCGATTGTTGGGGGATAGTGCCTGCACTTGTAAACTAGAACCATAGGTTTATCACACTCTGACGTTTTTTTTTAACAATTTTGTTACCTTCGTAGCTCATAAAATCGGCCAAGATAGTCTTGTACGGGTTGCAAGTCTGACTAATGTTGAGTTTTGCGTTTATTTTACTAACAGGGAGTCAAAAATCAGAAGTTAGGAGTTAGGGGTTAGGAGTTAAAAGTTAGGAGCCAGGAGTCAGAATAATTCTATATGACTGGCTGATGACTTGTCCTTGAAAGCCGGATTTGCATCCCACTGCCCTAATACGCCAGATGGGCAAAACAAACAATAAGCTTATCTCATTAAACTCCCTCCCTTTATCGTTGGAGTTATCTTAACTCCTAACTCCTGACTCATAATTCATAACTCCTAACTTCTTCTTACTCATATTTCCCATAACCAAGAATTAGCAATGCCTCCTGTCAACCAACAATCTTCATCTAAACCCGCATCCAATCTGGATTTATTTGCCATTCCCCCGTCGTTCCTTTTACAAATTGGTACAGCGTCTATATTACTGCTGCTGATTACTGGAAAAACTACAGTAAAAGCACTAGAAGCCATAGGGGAAGCCAGTGAAGAATTATTTCGAGGCGATCGCCTACCCAACCTAGATTTCCCAGATGAACACGAAATCAATCAAGATGAGAAGATATACACCAAATAATTATTTGCTCAGGAACAACCCAGTGAGCATTAAGTGCAAAACCTAGAACCGTAAACACTAATTAGCTTTACAAGAATAGAGAATATGGGTTCCCTTTTATACTCTTCGTCTCAAACTGCGGATATATACCCGGTGTCGGAATTATTTTTGCGCCATCGTCTCCAGGTAGTGGAAGAATTGTGGGAGTCAGTTCTCCGGCAAGAATGTGGTCAAAATATGGTAGATTTGTTGCGGCAGTTGCGCGATTTATGTTCGCCAGAAGGGCAAGCAACAAATGACCAAGCATCTTCAGCCGTCAAATTAATTGAACAACTAAATATCAACGAAGCAATTCGCGCGGCTCGCGCTTTCGCTCTATATTTTCAGTTGATTAACATCATAGAGCAGGAATACGAACAACGGCAGCAATTGAGTCGCTATGAGGCCGAAAGCGAGGAAATCGAGCCGGAAACAGCAGCCAATGTTAACTATTCGTCTAATCAAAGAGAAGATGACGCGCCTGTTAGCAAGGGAATAGCAGCAGCCTTCCTCAAAAAGAATTATCTCGAAAAGGCGCAAGTCAAACCCAAAGGTACCTTTGCTGCCTTATTTCCCTATTTATTCAAACTGAATGTACCACCCCAGCAAATTCAGCGTCTAATTGCACATTTGGATGTCCGCTTAGTTTTCACAGCCCACCCGACGGAAATTGTTCGTCATACCATCCGGGATAAACAGCGACAAGTAGTACAACTTTTGCAGAAGTTGGATGCTTTAGAAAACCATTCTGGGACTACACCAGGAGCATATCCTTGGGAAGCAGCAGATGTCCGCGAACAATTGCTCGAAGAAATTCGCCTCTGGTGGCGCACAGACGAACTTCATCAGTTTAAACCCACGGTGCTAGATGAAGTAGATTATGCCCTACACTACTTCCAAGAAGTTTTATTTGATGGCATTCCCCAACTTTATAAACGTTTCAAACATACTCTATCCAATACCTTTCCTTGGCTAGAACCACCGAGTAAAAACTTTTGCTCCTTCGGCTCCTGGGTAGGCTCAGATAGAGATGGGAACCCATCAGTTACACCCGAAATTACCTGGCAGACAGCTTGCTATCAGCGCAAAATGGTGCTAGGGAGATATATTCAGTCAGTGAAAAATCTGATTGAGTTGTTGAGTGTGTCGATGCACTGGAGTGATGTCTTACCAGACTTGCTGGAATCTTTAGAAGCGGATCAGTCGCAGTTGAGTGAGGTATACGACGCACTGGCGCTGCGTTATCGACAAGAACCTTATCGGCTGAAACTGGCTTATGTGCTGAAGCGACTGGAAAATACTCGCGATCGCAATCTAGCTTTGTACAATCGGGAAACGCCAACCAATCAAGATAGTCCCCTGTATCGTTCGGGAAACGATTTTTTAGCAGAACTGCGGATGATTCAACGCAACTTGACAGAAACAGGCTTAAGTTGTCGAGAATTAGAAAATCTCGTCTGTCAGGTAGAAATTTTTGGCTTTAACTTGACACAGCTAGATATCCGTCAAGAGTCATCCCGCCACGCCGATGCGCTCAATGAGATACTGGAATATCTACAACTATTACCCCAACCTTACAACGATCTATCTGAGGAGCAAAGAGTCGCTTGGCTGACAGGAGAATTGCAAACCCGTCGGCCATTAATTCCGGCAGAATTGCCATTTTCTGAAAAAACCAACGATGTCATTGAAACCTTTCGCGTCGTGCGATCGCTGCAACAAGAATTTGGTCTAAATATCTGCCAAACTTACATTATCAGTATGTGCCGCGACGTAAGCGACGTGCTGGAAGTACTACTGTTAGCCAAAGAAGCCAGACTTTTTGACCCCGCCATAGCTGTGGGAACCATTCAAGTTGTCCCCCTCTTTGAAACAGTAGAAGACTTACAACGCTCCCGAAGCGTCATGCGGAAACTATTTGAACTCCCCTTATATCGCGCTTTATTAGCCGGCGGCTACGAACAAACAAAAGTAGAGAATGAAGCATCCCCCCCTGCCCCCTCCGTCTCTTCCTCCCCGCTTCCCACGAACTTGCAAGAAGTAATGCTGGGGTATTCTGACAGCAACAAAGACTCTGGTTTTTTAAGTAGTAACTGGGAAATTCATAAAGCTCAAAAATCACTGCAACAAATAGCAGAAAACTATGATATAAATTTGCGGATTTTCCACGGACGCGGCGGTTCTGTGGGACGTGGTGGTGGCCCTGCTTACGAGGCGATTTTGGCTCAACCAGGTCATAGTATCAATGGGCGAATCAAGATTACCGAACAAGGAGAAGTTTTGGCTTCCAAATACTCCTTATTGGACTTGGCTTTATACCACATGGAAACTATCACCACAGCAGTGATTCAAGCCAGCCTGCTGCGAACAGGGTTTGATGATATTGAACCCTGGAATGAGATTATGGAAGAATTAGCAGCGCGATCGCGTCAACATTATCGTGCCCTAATCTACGAACAACCTGATTTTGTTGACTTCTTCCACCAAGTAACCCCCATTGAAGAAATTAGCCAGCTGCAAATTAGCTCTCGTCCCGCACGTCGTCCATCTGGTAAGAAAGATTTAAGCAGTCTACGAGCGATTCCTTGGGTATTTAGCTGGACACAAACCCGCTTTTTACTTCCTTCCTGGTATGGCGTTGGCACAGCTTTACAAGAATTCTTGAACGAAGAACCAGAAGAACACTTGAAATTGCTCCGCTACTTTTACGTTAAGTGGCCCTTTTTCAAGATGGTGATTTCTAAGGCTGAGATGACTTTGGCAAAGGTAGATATGCAAATGGCACATCACTACGTCCAGGAATTGTCCAAGCCAGAAGATCAACTTCGTTTTGCCAAGGTTTTTGACCAAATTGCCAGCGAGTTTTATCTGACAAGGGATTTGGTGTTAAAGATCACCGATCACAATCGACTGTTAGATGGCGATCCTGTGTTGCAACGATCTGTACAGTTACGCAATGGCACAATTGTACCTTTGGGATTTATTCAAGTTTCACTACTCAAGCGTTTACGGCAGTCCCTAAATACGACTGCTACTTCTGGAGTAATTCATTCTCGTTATAGCAAAGGCGAGTTACTGCGAGGAGCGTTGTTAACTATTAATGGCATTGCTGCTGGGATGAGAAATACGGGTTGATTGGGCATTGAGCATTGGGCATGGGGCATTAGCCTCGTTCCCAGCCTGGAGGCTAGGAATATATTCCCAGGGGCTCTGCCTCTGGTCAAGAAAGAGGAGGCGGAGCCTCCCAGAATGGGTTCCCACCCTAGAGGCTGGGAACCAGTTAGATGACTAATGGCTAATGACTAATGACTAAAAATAGAATTTTAATTTGCACTTTTTTGGCTTTGTCATCAGGTTTTTTTGGTGCTTACACTAGTGGGCAAATCACCATGATGCTGCATAGCCAAAAGTGCCAAAACCAACCTTGGGGTTTAAAGGAGATGTGCAATGCTTGGATGACGCCAGGGGCAATGTGGCAAGGTAGCACAACAGGACTTTGGACAGGCACTATTTTAGGGGCGTTTGTTGGTGGTGTGGTGACGCGACAAGCTCGTGATTAGTTAACCTTTGGCGGCTTTGGTGTCAGCAAGGCTGGTAAAATCTACCCATAGCTAAGAAGAGAAAATCACCATGCCTACCGAAACTAACTCAGGGAATCAAAGTACTACTGGGGCTGATGCGATTGATGAAGCGATCGCACAGGGAATTGATTTTGATGGTTCTCCTATTCCGCCTGCCAAGTTAGAACTCTATGGTAAAGTTATGGCGCTAGAAGGCAATAGACAGCGCAGTGGTGTATCTAATACGATGCGATCGCGCATTGTGCGAATTGGCGCAAAGCATATTCCCCAAGCAGAACTCGACCAATTACTTGTAGATGCTGATTTTGCACCCCTTAAAGAAAAAGAAATTGCCTTTTTCTATAGTGGTAAATAATTGTTGATGTTTTACAACAGGTTTCATTTATTTGAACCAAATATGTTGTAGGGGCACAGCAATGCTCATTGGTGTCAACTTAAGCTGGAAATAGCTTATCTGTTGGCTGCCATGCCCGCCCGGAAATAAATTTTCGGGCTAATAGCTTAAGTCTACTGAAGTAGACTGGAGATTTTTAGCAATATTTTTTAGTCATCTTCAGATGACTTTAGCTATGAGACGGGAATTTCAATTCCCGGCGGACAAGCGGTTTCGCGTTAAGTTGACACCAATGAGCAATGCTGTGCCCTTAATACTGTTCGCTTAAGGCAAAAGACGCGATGAATCGCCGTCTCTACAATAATCTCAATTTTCTACCTCACATATCCTAAATTGCCATCAGTATTTTGGCTTCTTGAGTCTTTTCCCGATCGCGTTGAAAAGTGTATCTACAGCAAGATATTGTCAACTTTGCCTTGTGTTTGAATTAGCAGGTGGCTATATGTACTTGAGTAATAGCTGAAAGACTTGGAGAACACATGTCAGGAACTACGTCAAATTCAGAAATGCAATATCGAGTACTCGGCAGCACAGGAGAGAAAGTTTCCGCCATCGGATTGGGCGGTTGGCACATCGCCTTGAAGCACGTTGATGAGCAATTGGCTATCCGTATTGTGAGAACAGCTATCGATCGCGGCATCACTTTTATGGATAACAGTTGGGATTACAACGGTGGAGTCAGCGAAATTCGTATGGGAAAAGCACTGCGCGATCGCTACCGAGATAAAGTGTTTTTGATGACGAAAATTGATGGTCGTTCTAAAAAAGAAGCTGCAAAACAGCTAGACGAATCACTGAAACGCTTGCAAGTTGATTACATCGATCTTGTTCAGCATCACGAAATGATTCGATACGAAGATCCCCATCGAATTTTCGATCCAGAAGGGGCGAATGCTGCCTTCATTGAGGCGCGAAAAGCTGGAAAACTCCGATACATCGGCTTCACCGGGCACAAAGATCCCCATATTCATCTACACACGCTAGAAGTTGCAGCTACTCACGGGTTTAAATTTGATACGGCGCAGATGCCGCTAAATGTCATGGATGCCCATTACCGAAGCTTTGCAAAGCTAGTTGTACCAGAACTTGTGAAACAAAACATCGGCGTTTTGGGGATGAAAAGCTTGGCAAACGGTATTCTTTTACAGTCAAATACAGTAACGCCAATTGAGTGTTTACACTATGCTTTGAATCTGCCGACATCGGTTGTGATTACCGGAATTGACAGTATGGAAATTCTAGAGCAAGCTTTTGAAGCAGTGCGGACATTCCAGCCAATGAATGACGAGCAAGTGCGATCGCTCTTAGCAAAAACGGCAGAAGCAGCATCACGCGGCGAGTTTGAGCCGTTCAAAACCTCATCAATCTTTGACAGTACCGCCCAAAATCCAGATTGGCTGGGAGAGGAACCACAGCGCATCCAGCAATTGATGTCAGCGTGATGCTTTCTGAGTGTTGTCTGTAGAGGAAGTCCACACATCGATATGCTACCACTGGTATCTTTCTGGTTTCATTCGTTCCCAAGCAAAATTCATTTTTACCCAAGCATCCCGCCAGTAACTTGTAAAACTATGTCCTCCAGCTCTGAGTGCGTGATGATGACCAATCCAGACTAGAATCACGGTACATAGTAAAGAAAATGCTGCATAAGATAAGTGACCTTCCGTAACCATGCAGGGTGGTTTCTGTGTAAAACTGCCAAACGCTCGTATTGAAAACGAATATGCTTTACTTCGTCTATCAATATTTGTTGACACAACTGCTTTAAAACTAGGGAATCAGACCTCTCCCTGCCTTGAACTAAAGTTCAAGCCTATCCCTCTCCGAGTCGGAGAGGGACAGGTTTTGCGTAGTAAAACCAGGGAGAGGTTTTTTGGGTGGACATGATATACCAATCGAACTCACGTTGTTTCAATGATTCCCAAAACTTACTGCAAACCTCTTAGACGTAATTGCGATCGCCACGCTATCTAATGTCTGCAATGGCATTGTTTCGGCTGACAATGCTATTGTTTTGACATGCAATGGCATTGTTTCGACTGACAATGCTACTGTTTTGACATGCAATGGCATTGTTTCGACTGACAATGCTATTGTTTTGACATGCAATGGCATTGTTTTGACTGACAATGCTACTGTTTTGACATGCAAAAATTAACTCACACTTTTTTAACCTTGTTCGATCTAAAAATCTCACTTTACCGTTAGTTTTTTTGATCTAATGGGCACATTAAATATATGACCTATATCAGTATGCCTATATGCCCGCCCAAGATCAAACCCGCCGTCTGCCTTCTCAATCAATTAGTCAAGATATAAATTCATTGCACGGCTTGCAAACCATCAGCACATACAACACAACCCGTACTGATGCGTCTGTAGCAAACTTACAGCAAGCTTATCAGACGATGCTGGCGCAGCAACAAGCCGAAACTGAAAAACTAACTTTATACCGTGCTGCTGCTGACGCTGTGCGATTAGCAGAATGGGAATTTCACAATGCTGTATTAGCCATGAAAGAAGTGATTCGCGGCCAATATGGCTCAGATAGCGATCAAGCCCAAGCAGTCGGACTGAAGAAAAAATCAGAACGCAAGCGTCCCAACCGTAAAAAGTCAGTTGCGATAGCGTAATCGGCGGCTGGAAGCGATCGCAAGTTAATTAACTAAAGAGCGATCGCCCATATCCAAAATTTGTAACCTGTTTAATTTGACTTTTGATTACCAAGGAATAATCTTTACTCAAAATTCAATCTATCAAAATAGTGAATTAATTTCATAACTATTGACGCTAAAACTTCTATCTAGCGATTGATATGGCTAATAAGCTAAATAAAGTAGATTTAGTATACTAAGTCACATGAGATTGTCTTGTATGAAACAGAATTATGTTACAAAACAGCTTTCCACAGTAAAACGCTGGATGGCTACAACATTGCTTGGTATGTTAGCGATCGCTTTTGTTTGGCAAGGTGCATTTTTCTCAAACACCTCAGCAATGGCTGATCCTGCTGCAACCTTGATTGCATCCTCAGACGCAGGCGATCGCGCTCAAGAAAAAGCCAGTAGAGATGCTGGACGAACCAAAAATTTCATTGATGATGCGGCAGATAAAGTTAAAGACGCTGCCAAGAGCAATGCCAGTAAAGTTGACCAAGCAACAGACAATGGTAGCTTTATTGAGCGCAAAGCAAAGAAAGATGCCGCTACAATTCAAAGAAGAGCAAGTGAAGATGCATCTCGCACTAAAGAAGCAGTAGACAACACCAAGAATGTTGTTGAACGTACTGTCGAAAACATTAAAGATGCTTTTGGTAAATAGAGAATAGATATAGCCGCAACCCGTAGATCCCCGACTTCGTAAAAGTTGTCGGGGATCTTGTTTTTTACGAATGATTCAGAAAAATATTAAGTTACTAAAATACTGAATTTTGCTAAAACAAATAAGTAATTTTAGATACATCTTTGTTGCGCCTAGCTAAACTAGCGATCGCTGATAAAACTAGCTCCTGTCAACGCAGAACAGAAGAAACAATAGTTAAATATTTACTAGCAAATGTGCTAGATATATAGTTATAAATAAAATATTTAACTTTCTTTTTTACTAACTTAAAAAGGTCAAATTGAGTAATCTTCGTAGGATACTTCCGCAAATTACTTCTAAAAAACTTGTTTTTCTATACGGGATATAAACACATATTAAGTAGCATTACTTATTGACAAATGTGTTATGGCTTCAACTGATTGCAAATTAATTTGACGAATTGTTAATGGTTAACAAATTTTTCACCATTATCAATTACGAAGTTATACTTTCCACTACAACTTAGTAACAATATAAGAGTTTGATTCTGTGGATAACCCGACCGTGGGAAAATCAAAATACCGAAACTGAAGTTTAGAGAGGAAAACCTTATAATATGCATCTGAGCGAAATCACCCATCCTAATCAGTTGCACGGTTTATCTGTTCGCCAACTACAACAGATTGCCCGTCAGATTCGAGATAAGCATCTCCAAACAGTAGCAGTTAATGGTGGACACTTGGGGCCAGGGTTGGGTGTTGTCGAATTGACACTAGGACTTTATCAGACGCTAGATTTAGATCGCGATAAAGTGATTTGGGATGTAGGACACCAAGCTTATCCCCACAAACTGCTTACCGGACGTTACGATCGCTTCCACACCCTCAGACAAAAGGACGGAGTTGCAGGTTATCTCAAACGCGGTGAAAACAAATTTGACCACTTTGGGGCTGGACACGCTTCTACAAGTATTTCCGCAGCATTGGGCATGGCTTTAGCGCGAGACTTGAAAGGGGAAAAATTTAAAGCCGTTGCCGTGATTGGCGATGGGGCGCTAACTGGCGGTATGGCTTTAGAAGCCATCAACCATGCTGGACACATGCCGAAAACTAACCTCTTAGTTGTTCTCAACGACAACGACATGTCCATATCTCGCAACGTCGGCGCGATTCCCCGCTATCTCAACAAAATGCGCCTCAGCCAACCGGTGCAATTTATTAAAGATAATCTTGAAGAACAGTTTAAACAAATTCCCTTCGTGGGTGAATCCCTGTCTCCCGAACTTGGACGCATCAAAGAAGGTATGAAACGCTTGGCTGTTCCTAAGGTAGGTGCAGTTTTTGAAGAACTCGGCTTTACCTACATTGGGCCAGTGGATGGACATAATCTCGAAGAATTGATTACCACCTTCCAACAGGCACATCAGATACCAGGCCCAGTCTTGGTACACGTCGCAACAGTCAAAGGCAAAGGTTATGAAATTGCCGAACTCGATCAAGTTGGCTACCACGCCCAAAGCCCCTTCAACGTAGCAACTGGCAAAGCCATTCCTTCTAATAAACCCAAACCCCCGGCTTATGCCAAAGTGTTTTCACACACTCTGGTGAAACTTGCCGAACAAAACCCGAAAATCGTCGGCATTACTGCGGCGATGGCAACAGGGACAGGCTTAGATAAACTTCAGGCAAAACTACCCAATCAATATATTGATGTCGGCATTGCGGAACAACACGCGATTACTCTAGCAGCAGGACTTGCAACTGAAGGGATGCGCCCCGTAGCTGTTATCTATTCTACCTTCCTGCAACGCGCCTACGACCAAATAATTCACGATGTCTGCATCCAAAACCTGCCAGTATTTTTCTGCTTAGATCGGGCAGGAATTGTCGGTGCTGATGGCCCCACCCACCAAGGTATGTATGACATTGCCTATCTGCGTTGTATTCCCAACATAGCAATTATGGCACCCAAAGACGAAGCAGAAATGCAAAGCATGATAGTAACTGGTGTTAATCATACCAGTGGCCCCATCGCAATGCGTTATCCCCGTGGCAATGGTTACGGCGTTCCCTTGATGGAAGAAGGTTGGGAACCTTTGGAAATTGGCAAAGGTGAAATTCTGCGTACAGGCGATGATGTGTTAATCGTCGCCTATGGCACAATGGTCTACCCAGGAATGCAGGCTGCGGAAATTCTCAGCGAACATGGGATTGAAGCAACTGTAATTAATGCCCGTTTTGTTAAGCCTTTGGATACCGAGTTGATTTTACCTTTAGCTAAGAAAATCGGCCGCGTTGTCACCTTAGAAGAAGGCTGTGTGATGGGTGGATTTGGTAGTGCGATCGCTGAAGCTTTACTAGATGCAGATATTCTGGTTCCTGTCAAGCGATTTGGTGTACCAGATGTATTGGTAGATCATGCAGAACCCAATGAATCAAAGGCAGAACTAGGTTTAACTAGCCATCAAATAGCAGAGAGAGTTTTGCAAGCTTTCTTTAAGCAGCAAGTATCGGCTGTGGTTTAGCTAATTCTAAGTCAAAATAGTTTTATGAAAATAACCCCAAATTCTGGGGTTATTTTCATAAGGATACTGAAAACCCTCCAAATTTTCTAGGCAGTTTGCCTAATCCAATACAGTTCAGATCAGCCCAAAACACTTGTAGAGACAGCGATTTATCGCGTCTCGAAAACCCAAAATTGTTGCCTAATCCCTCTATTGGAGGAAGAATTAAATATTACCGTTAAATTAATGTTATTAAATATACAAAAATATAGAGGCTTTTTACTATGGCTGCTGATGTATTCGAGTTACCAGCACCGTCCGCCAACTCAATAGTTGGACATCTACTTGAACTTGGACAAGACCCATTAGGATTTCTGACCCGTTGTCGTGACTATGGTGATCTTGTTCCCTTACAGTTAGGGTTAACATCTAGTTGTTTAATAACTAATCCTGAATATATAGAAGAAGTCCTCAAAAATCGCAACAATTTTATTAAAAGTCGAGGCTTACGGGCTTTAAAAACCTTATTAGGAGAAGGCTTGTTAAGTGCCGAAGGAGAATCCTGGTTTTGGCAGCGTCGTCTTGCCCAACCAGTATTTCACCAAAAACGGATTAATGCCTATAGCCAAATAATGGTAGAGTACACCAACCAAATGCTTCAAAGTTGGCACGATGATGAAACTCATGATGTTCATGAAGATATGATGCACCTAACGCTGCAAATAGTTATGAAGTGCATATTTAGCTCAGATGTAAATGCAGGAGAAGCAAAAGTTGTTGCCAATGCACTAGATGTAGCAATGCAGTGGTTTGAAAGTAAGCGGCGGCAGAATTTTCTGGTATTGGAGTGGTTTCCCAGACCTGAAAATATCCGTTATCGTAACGCTATTGCCCAAATGGATGAAGCTATTTATAAACTGATTCAAGAACGTCGCAATAGTACAGAAAAAAGCAATGATTTGTTGACAATGTTAATGGAAGCAAAAGACGAACAAACTCTTCAGCAGATGGATGATAAATTGCTGCGGGATGAAGTCGCTACCTTAATGTTGGCAGGGCATGAAACTACTGCCAATACTTTATCCTGGACGTGGTTGCTTTTGGCGCAAAATCCCGAAGTGCGTGAAAAATTACAATCAGAGTTAAATCAAGTCCTGCAAGGAAAATTACCAACACTAGAAGACCTTGGACAGTTAGTTTATACACAGCAAATTATCAAAGAATCAATGCGCTTGTATCCTCCAGTACCTCTTATGGGGCGGGAAGCAGCAGTAGATACGCAGATTGGTGATTATGAAATTCCTCAAGGCATGGCAATCATGATCAGCCAATGGGTAATGCACCGTCATCCAAAGTATTTTGAGAATCCTGAAGCTTTTCAACCAGAAAGATGGACACAGGAATTTGAAAAGCAACTACCGAAAGGAGTATATTTTCCCTTTGGAGATGGGCCAAGGATTTGTATTGGTAAAGGTTTTGCTCAGATGGAAGCGGCTTTGTTATTGGCAACTATCGCTCAAAGCTTCCAAATGGATTTAGTACCAGGATACTCAATCGTGCCACAGCCTTCAATTACCTTACGCCCAGAAAACGGGCTGAAGGTACAACTCAAACAGGTTGCTTAAGGAGGCAGGAGGAATCCCCATAAATAAATTTAGGCGTTCCGTCAGCATCAGCTAAAGGGGAATTTAACAAGGACGTTGTATTTTAAGACGTATGGCTCAAAATACATACAATTCGTAGAGAGAAATATGAAGTTCGTTTAGTTGCCCCTAAATTTATTTATGAGGATAATTAATTTTGAATTTTGAATTCGGAGCAAAGCGACGTGACACTTTCCACAAACCAGGTTTATCCCGTTATTTGGCACAACGATTCGGTGTCATTAATTGACCAAACGCGCTTACCTAACGAATATACCTTTGTAGAAATTCACCGCAGTGAAGATATGGCGCGGGCGATTAAAACGATGATTGTCCGAGGTGCGCCGGCAATCGGTGTGGCTGCGGGGTATGGAATGTATCTTGGCGCGAGGGAAATTGAAACAAGCGATCGCACTGAATTTTTGCAAAACTTAGATAAAGTTGCTCAGTTATTACGTTCTACTCGTCCGACGGCGGTAAATTTATTTTGGGCAATTAGTCGAATGATGAAAGTTGCTAAAGAAACGCTGGGAACTGTTGAAGACATAAAGCAAACCCTTTTCCAAACAGCCCAAGCAATCAACGTTGAAGATTTGCAAACCTGTCAAGCGATCGGTGACAATGGTTTGGCAGTCTTACCCACTACCCCCGAAAGGCTGACGCTACTTACTCACTGCAACGCTGGGGCGCTAGCTACTGCTGGTTATGGCACAGCTTTGGGTGTTGTGCGTTCTGCTTGGAGGGAAGGACGTTTAGAACGTTTATTTGCCGACGAAACCCGTCCTCGTTTGCAAGGTGCAAAACTCACCGCTTGGGAATGTGTGCAAGAAGGTATTCCGGTGACATTAATTACTGATAATATGGCAGCCCATTGCATGAAACAGGGTTTGATTCATGCTGTAGTTGTGGGTGCCGATCGCATTGCTGCTAATGGTGACACTGCTAATAAAATTGGTACGTATAGTGTGGCGATCGCAGCTAAAGCTCATAATATCCCTTTCTTTGTCGCTGCACCCCTTTCTACCGTCGATTTTGAATTAGCCGATGGCAGCCAAATTCCCATTGAAGAACGCGAACCAACAGAAATATATCAAGTTGGCGATACTATTCTCACACCTGCGGGTATAGATTTTTATAACCCAGCTTTTGATGTGACTCCAGCTGAGTTGATTACAGCCATCATTACAGAAAATGGAGCGATCGCACCTGATAAATTAGCGAAATCACAGTTAAAGAAATTACCGATTGGGTTAAATCCGAATTAATGCAGAACTTGCGCCGAGTTCTCGATAACTCTAAATCCGAATAACGGAAACTTTATAGGGGATTGCCCCAAAAAAATCTCCGACTTTTCAGAAAAGCCGGGGATTTTGTTTTTTGACCACTTTAAAATCTGACAGATCAAAATTTATCAGCGATTTTTTCAATAATTTTATCTAAACTTCATATTTGGACTAAATTTAATAAGTAGAATCCGCAATTACTTACTCAAAATAAGCTTTTGCTTTCTCAAACCCCAGTTTGCTTACTCATTTTGGTGTTTTCCGCAAGTCAAATAAGCTTTGACTTACTCAAAAGAAGCTTTTGCTTTCTCATTTTAGTGTTTTCCGCAAGTCAAATAAGCTTTGACTTACTCAAAAGAAGCTTTTACTTTCTCATTTCGGTGTTTTCCGCAAGTCAAATAAGCTTTTGCTTTCTCAAAATGCCATTTGACTTACTCAAACCCTAGTTCGCTTTTTGATTTTGGTGTTTTTTGCAAATAAAATGCCATTTCGCTTTTTTAAAATCGTTGATTTATCAGAAGATGTCTGAGAAGTATTAAATATTTGTTGATCCCCTTAACCCCCTTAAAAAAGCTAGGGTTGTATACACAAGTCAAATTAGCCCCTTGTAAAGGGCAGGGCTGTTTCATTCCCTAAAACAGGTAAAATTGCAAGGGTAGAAGGGGGGG
>NZ_JABXKK010000027.1 GCF_017115045.1 Nostoc sp. NMS8
GCGGCTCAATACATCCCTGACATCGCCAAAATCCTCAAGGATGAAAAGGTTGACTTCAGAGTTCGTGGCAGTGCGGCAGTGGTATTGAGCAACTTGGGGCAGGCGGCGGCTCAATACATCCCTGACATCGCCAAAATCCTCAAGGATGAAAAGGTTGACAACTATGTTCGTGGCAGAGCGGCAGTGGCATTGGGCAACTTCGGGCAGGCGGCGGCTCAATACATCCCTGACATCGCCAAAATCCTCAAGGATGAAAAGGTTGACTCAAATGTTCGTGGCAGTGCGGCAGTGGCATTGGGCAACTTCGGGCAGGCGGCGGCTCAATACATCCCTGACATCCTCAAATTCCTCAAGGATGAAAAGGTTGACTCAAATGTTCGTAGCAGTGCAGTAGATACATTGGGCAACTTCGGGCAGGCGGCGGCTCAATACATCCCTGACATCCTCAAATTCCTCAAGGATGAAAAGGTTGACAACTATGTTCGTGGCGGTGCGGCAGTGGCATTAGGGAAAATTAGACAACTGAAGTTAGAAGAGGTTGTCGTAATTTTGAATTATGCCTACGAACCAAATCAACAATTCTTTAGTTTTAGCACTGAGAATAATAACTTTGAATTTTGGCGATTTTGGACTTATTTCTTAGGTGGCAGTAGTGAGGAAGTCAAAACCCTACTGAGATGGCTAGGCAGACCTCAAGCAATTCCTGATAAACTGACACACGATGAAGGTGTAAAAACACTAGAACTCTTCCTTAAAGCCTGGGAACCCAGCCGAGATTTAGCACGATTACACGAAGACTTAGCCAAGGAAATCGCTGTAGTCGCCAGAAAAGTTTCTTGGCATCCAGGAGATATTGTCATTCTAGAAAAGCACTACAACAACCTCAAAGGATTCAACGAAGCTGATTCACTGCAATCAGTCATAGTTAACCTCAAGGGTTGGCAGTGGTTTTTTAACGCCAGAACTACTATTTTGATTCATGCTGCCTTTTGGCTTGCCCTGATCTTTGCCTACCCGAAATTTCCCCAAGTTCAAGCCATCTTCTTCTGGAACCCTTGGGTACGCCGAATCTTAGGCGTGGGCTATGTCGGCTTTCTCCTCACCTGGGTTCCACCCTTCCGCCGCAAATTATTTGAACCATTCAAACCTTCCCTATTAGCCGATGCCGGGTTAGATAATTTTTATGAGCAATCATACTTCCCAGAATCTAAAGTCAAAGTTCCCACTTCAGGAGACATCCTGCCAATTACCCCAGCATTACCCAGTATTCAAGGACAAATTATCTTAGAAGGAGATTCTGGCTTAGGTAAGTCGATGTTTCTCCGCCATCTGTTGAAAAACTCCCAGCGCATAGTCGTTTATCTCCCCGCCCAGAAATGTCATAAAGGCGTAATTGAGGCAATTCAAGACAAGCTACACGGGCAAGCCCAAGATGCCGGCTTCCTAAAAAACCTGATTTACAGTGGCGCGATAGATATCTGCATCGACGGACTCAACGAAGTCACCGCCGAAACCCGCGCCAAAATCTGCCAGTTTGTCGAAAGCTATTTCCGGGGCAACATTATCATGACTACCCAGCCCCTAGAGTGGACACCACCCTCAACAGCCAAAACCTACTACTTGCAGCCCCTTGAACAACAACAAATTCAAGAGTTTTTGATATCCCGTCAGCCGCGACTCCCCAAAGATGCCAAAATTCAAGGTGCTGATTACGCCCAAGCTTGCACCAATTATTTAACAGAAGTCCTCAAAGAGCAACAAGCCAAAGAAGAGTTAGATGCTGTCCGCCGGATTCTTTCCAATCCAATGGATCTAACAGTAGTAGCGCTCATGCTATCACAAGGTAAACAGCCAAACTTGTTTCGCCTGCAAGAACAGCAATACAACCTGATGGCGGCAGAATATCAGCAAGAATGGAAACAAGAATTTCCGCTTAAAAGATTTTCCGCCGCCGTCTACCAAATGCGACTCGAAGACAAACAAGCCTTACCCGGCGATGAATTTCACCAAGTTGCCATGTCTTTAGAAGACGAGAAATACAAAATGGTAGTCAGCCGTCAGTGGCAAGATGAAAAAGGCGAAGCCAAGAAAGAATGGTACTTCCGCCACGATAAAATCATGGATTTCTTCTTGGTGCAAAACTTTCTCGGCGAAACTGATGCCGCCGAAGGACTATTAGTTGATAGAATGGGCGATCCGCGTTTTCGTGGCGTTTACTTCTTGCTAGCAACCTTACTTCCTTTAGATGCAGCCAAAGAACTGCGAGAAGATTTGATTCAATACGCCGCCGACACCAAAGACAATACGGTAAGTAATACCTTTGTGCAGTTGTTGCGAACTAGGTAATTTGGGGATTGGGCATTGGGCAATACGGTTCGGTTAAGGCAAGAGACGCGATAAATCGCCGTCTCTAGATTCTTTTTCGGAGATGTCTATTGTAGCTAGTGCGATCGCAGCAGTTGCGGTAGCTAAATCTTGTTCATCTATAAATAATTATGTATGGTATATGTAAGACACAGTAATCCTACCAAGGAGCTGTAGATTTAGTTGCAGAGGTACAGCGGCAGTGGGCATAGTAGTTGAGAACGTCTCCAAACAATTCGGGAGTTTCAAGGCAGTTGATGAGGTCAGCCTGGAAATTAAGAGTGGTTCGCTAGTTGCGTTACTCGGGCCATCGGGATCAGGTAAATCTACGCTATTACGATTGATTTCAGGCTTAGAAATGCCAGATAGCGGCAAAATCCTGCTGACCGGTAAAGATGCTACATACCAAAGCGTGCAAGAGCGAAATATTGGGTTTGTGTTTCAGCACTATGCTCTATTCAAGCATCTGACTGTTAGGCAAAATATTGCCTTTGGCTTAGAAATTCGGAAGGCACAGCCAAAGAAGATTAAAGGGCGGGTAGAACAGTTACTCGAATTGGTGCAATTGACTGGATTAGGCGATCGCTATCCATCACAACTTTCTGGTGGTCAAAGACAACGGGTAGCATTAGCTAGGGCACTGGCAGTAGAACCGGAAGTCTTATTGCTAGATGAACCCTTTGGCGCACTTGATGCGAAAGTCCGTAAAGATTTACGGGCATGGTTACGTCGCCTCCATGATGAGGTTCATGTTACCACAGTTTTCGTCACCCACGACCAAGAGGAAGCAATGGAAGTCTCTGATGAGGTTGTGGTGATGAATAAAGGGCGTGTGGAACAGGTGGGGACACCATCTGAAATTTACGATGATCCCGCCACTGCATTTGTAATGAGCTTCATCGGCCCAGTAAACATATTACCTAGTACCTCGAAGATTTTTAAAAGTAGCGGCTTTGATGCGCCACACCCACAAGTATTTTTACGTCCACAAGATGTGATTTTTGAAAAGGTTGCTAACGGTGCTACTACACCTGCCACAGTGAGCCGATTGGTACATTTAGGTTGGGAAATTCAGGTGGAATTAACTTTCGATGACGGGCAAGTAGTGATGGCGCATTTAACACGCGATCGCTTTAATGACTTAGAGTTGGAAGCGAAACAGCGAGTATATGTGAAGCCAAAGGATGCAAAATCATTTCCAGTGTCTTATTCAATTTAAACTTGCAATTCTAAATCATTCGTGAACAATGAGATCCCCGACTTCTTTGAGAAGTCGGGGATCTTAATTATTGCAATTTTTACAAATTAAATCGCATTGCGATCTATCTGAGATCAATTAGCCGCCCTTGGTTACAGCATCTCCAGGGCCAGTGGTGACAATCACTAGATTTTCTGGCTTAATTAAATCTTCAATTGCCTTTTGGATGTCAGCCATAGTCACTGCTTGAATCCGATCGGGAAACTCTCGGATTTCCGATCGTGAAAGCCCCAAGACAGCATTATCTAAAATGATGCTGGATACATCACTGGGATTAGCTAAATCCACAGGGTAGCTATTAGTAATTGAGCGTTTTGCTGTGTTAAATTCAGCCTCAGTCACTCCCTGTTCGCGCAATTGCTTGAGTAAGGCGAGAGTACTGGCGATCGCTTTTTGGGCATCTCCAGGAGCAGTCTGCATTTGAATCAAGAATGGGCCGGGATTGATGCCGGCGGCAAAACCACTGTAGATACCGTAAGTTAAACCTTGGCGATCGCGCACTTCCGTACCCAGGCGGCTAGCTAAGGTATCACCACCCAAAATTTGATTTAGCACCAGCGCCGCATAATAACGTGGATCTTTCCGAGAGATGCCGCTGTAGCCAATGTAAGTAACAGCCTCAGATTTGCCAGGAATTACTTTGTTTAGACGTGTCAAAGTTTGCGGTAATGGTACAGACTGTATTTTGAGAACAGGTGGCTTACCTGTGGCTTGCCATTTGTCAAACACTTGATTTAGCAAAGCTTTTACCTTAGCTGGCTCAAAGTCTCCAACTATTGCGATCGTCGTGGTATCTGGTCGATAGTGTGTCTGGTAGAAACCAAGCAAATCATCACGAGTAATGCTCTTTAAACTCTCGGCTGTCGGAAAGCTGTGGAACGGATGGTTTGCAGGGTAAATTGCCTGCTGGAATACTTGTCTTCCCAACCCTCTAGGGTCATCTAGCTGGACTTTTAGACTTGTCAACGCTCTTTGGCGACTCAGTTCTAACTGATCGGCGGGGAAAGTGGCGTTTTCTAACACATCTGCCAAAGTTTGAATCAATATTGGCAGATTTGCTGAAAGTCCCTCACCACTAACGCTAGTTCCCTCACGGCTAGCACTGAAGCTCAAACCGGCTCCCAGGTCTTCTAAAGTTTTTGCTAGAGTCAGAGCATTTTTAGTCTGCGTCCCATTCAATAAGTTGCTTGCAGTTAGATTCGCTAATCCAGCTTTTTGATTGCCGTCAAATTCAGTACCAGCGTTAATTTGTCCACTCAGATTAATGACAGGAAGGTTGCGATCGCGCAAGAGCAAAACCTTCAAACCATTATTTAAAGTAAACTCTTCTGGTAGCGATTGTTTAGCTGAATCTGTTTTTGATGTCGCAGGTGGCAGATATTTTGCCAGTTCTGCCGGATCTACAGGCTTACCAGGGCTGAAATTTTCCACCGTGCGACTAGAACCAGCGCTGGAACTTCCTGGTTTACCATCTGGTTGAGTCGGCTCAAAGAAGCCGATAGTTTGTTGAGCCGGATTGAGGTAAGTTTTTGCAGCTTGCTGCACTTGAGCCGGAGTAACTTTTGCGATCGCAGCCAGATATTTTTCAATAAAACGATAATCCCCTGCGATCGTTTGGTTATACCCCAGTTGATTAGCTTGACTAGTAATATCTTGGTTCCCCAGAATATACGAGGCTTGCAGCTGCGTCTTTGCTCGGTTCAACTCTTCTGAGGTGACAGGCTGTTGTTGCAATTTTGCTAAAGATTCCTGGAGTACCTGGGCAATTTTCCCCAACTCTTGACCTGGAGCCGCTGTTGCATCAATTTGATACCAACCTGGTTCGATGAGTTCGGCAGCACCACCACTCACTGAACTGGCAAGTCCAGATTCCACCAAAGCCTGATAAAGCCGAGAACTACGCCCACCTGTGAGAATAGCATCCATCACATCAATTGCTGGCACATCAGGATGTTTGATATCTGGCAGAGGATAGATCGCTTGCAATAGTGCAGCACTTCCAGGTTGCTTGAGGACAATCGGTGCTTTTTTCGCAACAGAGGTGGATGGAGAAGCATTGGCGAGGGCAGAAGATGCCGAGGCATTATCGAGTACCGTGTCTTTTTTTGCTCGTTGCGATAACTTCCCAAAAGTTTCTTTCACAACTTTAAGTGCGGGTTCTGTGGCAAAATCTCCAGTAATCACTAAGGTGGCATTTTCTGGGCTGTAGTAGGTTTGGTAATAATTCCGCACCTGTTCCACCGTGAATTTCTCGACATCAGCTTTTGTGCCTCCCACCGATAAGCCGTAGGCTCGATTAGGGAAAGCAGCTCGCATCACTGCCCGATCTAGACGATAGCCTGGTGAATTTTCGTATCCCTGTAACTCGGAAATCACCACTCGCTTTTCACTTGTGAGTTGTTCAGTGCCAACTAAGGAATTTTTCATGCGATCGGCTTCCAATGTCAGCAGTGCTTCCAATTTGTCTCGCTGCACTGTGCCAAAGTAAACTGTTTCGTCATAACTAGTAAAAGCATTGAACTGGCTACCCAAAGCACTAAACAACCGTCCAAACTGTACTGGACGGTCAGTTGTACCTTTGAACATCAAATGTTCTAGCTGGTGAGAAATGCCATTCTCTCCCTTAACCTCGTTGCGTGAACCAACTTTATACCAAACTTGCACACTTACCACTGGAGCAGTATGAACTTCCTTTGTTAATACTGTTAAGCCATTGTCCAATAAGGTTTTTTGTACCCCTTGGGTGAATGAGAGAGCAGATACAGGTGTAACTGCTGTTGGTATTGCAGCATTGGTAAAATTGCCTGAAAAAGGCACGATAGTTAAGAGAAGGCTGAGAAAAAATCCTATAAGCATGTATGAGCGCCGTTTCATAAGCAATGCAAAATTTCCAATTTTTAAATAAAACCCTAAAGGGTATTTCAACATCTAAATCTAACTCAAGTTACTCGTACACTGTGGCGGAAGTTTGCCTACCTTGAACAAGTTGCTTGAGCAAATTGTCTAGTTAATTGAGATGGTAGCTAGATTTACATCGTCAAATATACTGAGAAAAATGAGATTGGCAGATAAAATTTTTACGAAATATCAGAAATTATTGCAAATATATTAACAACCTTTACAATGTCTTCCATTTGACACGATTTTCTGAATATTCCCTTTTAACATTAGTTTGATACCTGTTGTCACGCCATTAGGGCAGGTATCTCTGTCAAACTAGCAATAACTTTTTGAAATATGCAAACAAGAAACTTAATTGGATCGTTTACATTAGGTATGCTGTTAACGGCAATACCTGTATTATCAGCTAGAGCCTCAGAAGCAGTACCAAACTTGTACCAGTTCCAAGGGAAGAATGTCAATATTACTTACTCAACCACAAGCTTTACTGGCAAGCCCCTTTTTACCTATAAAGATAAGCAACAGACATTAAACTTTACAGGTAATGAGCAGATCCGTACTGTAGAAACAGAAATTGGTACACTAGTAACCGTAACTATCCGTCCTACAGTAGATACTGGCAATACTTTGTTTACTTTGATTGTACCCCGTGTAAACCTTGGAAACAGCCAATCAGCCACAGTTGAAACTAAGGGAATCACAACAACGAACCGCTTTTCTGCGATCTCTAAATTTAACCAGGGGCAAACACAAACCTATACCATAATTCATTTGACTGGTACAGCCCAAGCTGTTGCCTTTTAACCACAGAACAAGAATAAATAGGTTGGTGTAAATAATTATCGTTGGCAGGGGGCAGGGAGAGAAAGGATTTTAGCCTTATTTACTTTTTTTCACACAGTTTGCTTTTATTGTGCCGATTTACTTAACGAACTGTTCGGTTAAGGCAAGAGACGCGATGAATCGCCGTCTTTACAATAAGGGACTTGCAATTAAATAATGTACCGATATACCAATCAGATTTTACCGTTTTATGATGGATTCAGGGTTTTCAACTGGTACTTTATTTTGGTGCGAGTCCCTTACTACAAACCCTCAAGTCTTTGTTTGCACTGTTAATAGCATTAGCGTTCGCTGTCTAGCATCTTCATTTGATGTTCATCATAACGAGTGCCTGCGATCGCTGATGCGGAAATTGCTGCTTCGATGCGGGTTAAGTCTTCTGGGGATAGGTTCACATCTAGAGCCGCCAACGATTCGGCAAGTTGGGTGCGCTTGCGTGCGCCGATGACTGGCACAATATTTTTGCCTTTTGCAAGTACCCAGGCAATAGCCAACTGTGAAGGGAGAATTCCTTTCTCAGCAGCAATTTGCTTTAATTCTTCGATTAGGCGTTGGTTCTGGGCAAGGTTTTCTTTGCTAAAGCGTGGCAAGTAGGCACGGAAGTCTCCTTGGGTGGCTGGAGTGGAACCACTCAGCAGTCCTCGCGAAAGCACGCCATAGGCAGTTACGCCAATGCCAAGTTCTTCCAGTACAGGAAAAATCTCGCTCTCAGGATTACGGTCAATCAGGGAGTATTCGATTTGCAAGTCGGTGATGGGGTGGATGGCGTGGGCACGGCGAATAGTGTTCGCTCCCACCTCCGATAACCCAATGTATCGGATATAACCAGCTTTAACTAGCTCGGCGATCGCACCAATGGTGTCTTCAATGGGAACTTGTGGGTCTAATCGAGCCGGGCGGTAGATGTCAATGTGGTCTACTCCCAATCGGTTAAGACTATAAGCTACAAAGTTTTTCACCGAAGCGGGACGGGTATCTATACCAATCCATCCGCCATCGGGAGTGCGTAAAGCGCCGAATTTCACAGAAACCAGTGCTTGATCTCGACGATCCTTGATTGCTCGACCAATTAACATTTCATTGTGCCCACTGGCATAGAAATCGCCAGTATCCAACAATGTAATCCCGTCGTCGAGTGCTGCTTGGATAGTTGCAATGCTTTCGTTCTCGTCTGCTGCACCATATATACCGGACATACCCATACATCCAAGAGCTATGGGAAAAACACTTAGTCCTGTAGAACCAAGTTGGCGAGGTTGAATTTGATTTTGTGTAGTCATATTTAAATTTTCAGTTGTTTTGCTTCTAGTATTTGCTGGGTTTGAAATTTTCTGTGTCAGTGATAATCGATTTAATATGGGCTGGCAGTGGGGCGGACAATTATCTCGTTCACATCAACGTCATCCGGTTGCTCGATTGCAAAGGCGATCGCTCTGGCGATCGCTTCAGCCGGAAGCGCAATCTTACGGAATTCCTCCATCCCTTTGCCGGCTTCGGCATCAGTGATACTATCTGCGAGTTCGGACTCTGTTACGCCTGGGGAAATAACTGTAACGCGAATGTCGGTATTTTCCTGACGCAGCCCCTCCGAAATTGCCAGCACGGCGAATTTGGTAGCTGAGTAAACGGCGGAGGTTGGCCACACAGCATGTCCGCCGATGGATGACAGATTGATGAACTGGCCGAATCCTTGGCGCTTCATCAAAGGGAGTCCGGCGGCGATGCCATTGAGTACGCCACGGATGTTCACGTCAATCATCCAGTCCCATTCATCGACCTTCAGAGCTTCTAACTTTGAGAGCGGCATAACACCAGCATTATTGATAATGACATCAACGCGGCCAAATTTGCTCTGAGCAAATTCTACAAAAGCTTGGAAGCCGACACGAGCGGTGACATCAAGCGTCTGATACTCCGCCGAGCCTCCCTCAGAACGGATCGCAGCCACAAGCGTTTCTAGGCGCTCGGTGCGCCGAGCGCCTAATATGACATGGATGCCCTTACGAGCAAGTAGACGTGCTGTAGCCTCACCGATGCCGCTGCTTGCACCTGTAATCAGTACAACTTTCTGTTGTTTGGCGTTGTTTTCGTTGGCAGTCATAAAACGGTATTTCCAAGTTGTTGTTATTAATCTAAGAGAGTCATAGCCTACTGCGGTAATCTGAACCTGCGGAATTCTTGCCTAATCCTGCATTTTTATTTATTGTTTATGATGATAAAGATAGGCTGACCTCAACGGCTGAATATATTGGAGCTGCGCTAAGTGCTAGTTTTATAAAGGATTTCAAACGATATTATGGAACAAACTCTTAGAAAGCAGCAGTCGGAGCTAGCCACTTTGATTGCACAGAACAGCAGCACAGATGGTATGCAGTCCACGGCGATCGAGCGATTGTTCTTGTTCCGCTCCTCACAACCAAGCGCGCCCCTTCATGGTCTGCATGAGCCTTCCTTGTGCATCGTTGCTCAGGGCAAAAAGCAGGTGATGTTGGCAGACAATCTTTATGTTTATGGGAAAGATGAATATCTGGTAGTGTCTATCGATTTGCCTGTCATCGGCCAAGTGATTGAAGCGACGCCAACCGTTCCGTATCTGTGCCTTCGGCTCGATTTAGATCCAGGAGAACTCAGTACACTGATGATGGAGGCAAAACTAGACGCTCCCGCTAACCAACCATTAAAACCGGGCTTGTCTGTTAATCCTGCTAGCCCGCAACTGCTGGATGCAGCTATACGACTTATAAGGTTGTTGGAAACGCCCCAAGATATTGCCATCCTTGCACCTTTGGTTGTCCGAGAAATTCTCTACCGTTTGTTATCAGGCGAACACAGTGCTAGATTGCGACAGATTGCTTTAGTTGATAAACAACTCCAAGCGATCGCCAGAGCGATCAACTGGCTCAAATGGAACTATGAAAAGCCATTTCAGATCGATACGATCGCTCGTGAAGCGCGTATGAGTACTTCGTCCCTTCATCATCACTTCAAATCTGTCACCACGATGAGTCCTTTGCAATATCAAAAACAACTTAGGCTACAACAAGCCCGTAACTTGATGCTAGGACAGGGCATGGATGCGGCGACAGCGAGTTATTCCGTAGGTTATGAAAGCCCCTCACAATTTAGCCGTGAATACAGCCGACTGTTCGGCGCACCACCATTACGTGATATAGCTCGACTAAAAAGTGGAGTTTAAGGGCATGGAGAGAAATCAATTCAAAATTCAAAATTAAAGAATTCCTGCCCCCTGCCGCCTCTTCCCTATTGCCCTTAAAAATTAGAAGCGATCGCACTTGAATCTGTCTCAATGAGTGAGTTCAGCAATGTCCACAACTCTAAATCAGTAAAATCTGAAATTGCCATAAATGCGCCGAATGACTGCAAAACTTGCGGCTCGTGGGTGGAAGCAATGCCAATGGTACGGATATCTGCGCTCACTGCTGAACGAATACCAGAGGGAGAGTCTTCTAAAGCGATCGCTTCTCCTGCTTGAATATCCAACTTATTTAAAGCAACTTGGTAGGGTGCAGGATCGGGTTTACCTGCAATACAATCATCCGCCAAAACAATTGTATGAAACGCTTCTTTGATTCCCAAAACTTCTAGCATAAATTCTGCATTTAATCTAGGGGCATTAGTTACTAATGCTCGTTTTAACTGATGTGTATCTGTCCATGCTAGTAATTCAGAAAATCCACTCAGCGGTTTCAGATGCGATGCGAGTTTGCGGAAAAGCGCCTCTTTTTCATCTGCAAATTTTTGCCCTTCTGCTGCTGATAATTGTGGCAGAATATCCTTAACAATTTCTGGATTTAGCCCACCACTAATTCGGGATTTATAAAATGTTTCGTCAATTTCTATACTGTAATTTAACAGCATTTCCTGCCAAGCTCGGTAGTGTATAGGGTCAGTATTGACAATAGTGCCGTCTAGGTCAAAGAGAATTGCAGCCAGCATGATTTTTTGGTAAAATGTAAATAATTGTTAACTTAATTTAAATAGTTTACATGGTTTTTTGTCTTTTTTCCTGTAAGGAAAAAGTTGCGAATTAATCTGCTAAATCCGAAAATCTATATTGAATAAGGCATATAAGGACAGACAGGTAGAGCATCTCAACAAACTGCCGTATAATTGATCACCTTATGTGTAAGCAAATGCTAGCCGCGACAAACTTTTTTCGTGTTGATGATTTACTGGTGCAGATTTACAACACTGAAGTCGAAATGGCCAAAGATGTTGCCGAAATCGCCCAAAAGCATTTACAGCAAGTTCTCAAGCAACAAGATACTGCTGCTGTATTGTTAGCAACAGGTAATTCCCAACTCAAATTTCTCGATGCGTTGATTGCGTTGGGTGGTGTGGATTGGTCACGGATTATTATGTTCCATCTAGATGAATATTTGGGAATTACTGCTGACCATTCTGCCAGTTTTCGGCGTTATATGCGAGAACGTGTAGAAAAGCGGGTTGCTCCTAAGGAATTTCACTATCTAGAAGGTGATACATTGCAACCAGTGGCAGAGTGCGATCGCTACACTAAACTACTGCAAGCACAACCAATTGACTTATGCTGTCTTGGTATTGGCGAAAATGGACATTTGGCTTTTAACGATCCAACAGTAGCAAATTTTCAAGATCCCTACAGTGTGAAACTGGTGAAACTAGATAAAGTCAACCGTCAGCAACAAGTAAGCACAGGTCACTTTCCGAATTTAGAAACTGTTCCACAATATGCTTTTACTGTCACCATCCCGACGATTTGTTCAGCTACAAAAATTATCTGTCTTGCTCCAGAAAAACGTAAAGCGAATGTGGTAAAAGAGATGTTGCAAGGAGCTATAAGTACAGATTGTCCGGCTTCTATTCTCCGTCAACAATCCCAAGCAACGTTATTTTTAGATGTTAATTCTGCTAGTTTACTTTTCTGAAAAGGGATTAGGGGAGAATCACATCATATCTTTAATATGACAAACCTTGACTCTCAAGCTATCCAAAAGCATCGTTTTAATTGGGGACGACATAAACTCCGATCGCACGTTATACCGTTTCTTTGTGAAGCTGTATATGATTCACCCTCTGGCTATCGCCGTCTCCCCGATGCCGGGGACTACAGCTATCGTGTACACACAAGTCTAATTATCCCCCTTGGAAAAGCTATCCATTATAAACATCCTTGTGTGTACACCGTAGCCTAAAAGGAGAGACTTTGAATTTTCCCGCTTTTCGCATCGTGAAGGCAGTTAGGTTTTTTTAGATGACGTGAAAAGTCAGTTATTTTTTAATGTCAATCCAAAGATTCCATTAACTCAATACACTTGTGCATCTGCTGGCGTATGGTTTCTCGATCGGCATGAAACCTTCGTCCATGACCTGGTAGCACCCATTCAAAAGAGTAACTAGCCAAGTTACGCATTGATTTAATCTGTTCTGACCAAGAATACCAACAGAAATCGCGGAATGCAGCCAATTGGTGCAAGCTTTCTGACCAAGCGAGATGATCGCCAGTGAACAGAAACTTATTTTTGTAGAGTAGGACTGTTTGTCCTTTGGTGTGACCGGGAACTGGGATAATTAATAAATCTGGAGTTAAGGCAAATGGTTCAGAACCAGTTAGCTGTATTTCTACATTGCGAGTATCCGCAATAATATCATCAGTGTGGAGGATGCGATCGCACTGAAAATGCTCGGCAAATTTTTGATGATCTGCCACATCATCCTTATGAGTTAGGTACATATAACGAATTGGCCCCAGTTCTTCTAAACGCTTAACTAAAGGCGGTGTAAACCGGGGAGAATCCACCAAAATATTACCTTCTGGAAGTTGAATTAAATAGCTAGCAGCACCGTAGGATTTTTCAGAATGATAGCCACAGTGGTAAACATTTTCTGCTACTAATATTGGAAACTTTTCTTGAGCAACTTTAATATCTTTTGGTTTCTCAACTGTGCCAATGGAACTGGTAGGACAAGCTAAAAGTGCTTCAAGTGCTGCTAATCTTTCCGCTTCATTCGTTGGTTGATGATAAACAGCCGATTGAGCGTCTACATCATAAAATACTTCAGGAGCCATCCAGCGACAGGTATCACAATCAATACAGGTAGTATCTACATAAAAATCGCCGTTGACATTTTGGGGACGACGCTGATTTAAATGAGCCATATTAATCCTTTTGCTTCCAGGCGCTTGCTGGGGAGCGATAAACTCTATATCACTAAGTTAGCAAAAGTAAGTTGAGGCTGTAGCCGTCACTAGAAGTAAATCTGCTCAAAAATATTAAGTCTCGTGAAACCCAGTCAGCAGAAAATGGGAAAACTTAATAGACACCAACTGCCTATTCCCAAATATGCTTTACTGTTCTAATTCCAGTTGTTCAAATCCTTTTAACCCTGATGACAATAAGTTTTGTATTAAGTGTGGACAAACACTCACACTATTATTGAGAAACCGTTTCCGAGTAATACGACTTTTGGGTGAGGGTGGATTTAGCAGAACTTATGAAGCTAGGGATGCAGATAAGATAGACGAACCTTGCGTAATTAAGCAATTTGTCCCTCAATTTGAAGGAACGGCTGCACTTGAGAAAGCTACAGAGTTATTTAAGCAAGAAGCGAAGCGTCTATATGATTTGGGAGAACACCCGCAAATTCCCCGTCTGATTGCTTATTTTGAACAGGATAAGCGGCTTTATTTGGTACAAGAGTTGATTCAGGGGCAGAATTTATTACAAGAATTGCAGCAGCAGGGAGCCTTTAGCGAAGAAAAGATCAAACAGCTTTTAACTGATTTATTACCTATTTTGAAGTTTATCCATGAACGTGGTGTAATTCACCGAGACATCAAGCCAGAAAATATCATGCGTCGTCTAGATGGCAAGTTAATATTAATTGATTTTGGTGTTTCTAAACAAATTACAAAAACTTTTTTAGGTGTTGGCACAACAGTAGGAACGCCTGGATATACACCATTAGAGCAAATGCGTGGTCAAGTTTTACCTGCAAGTGACCTTTATAGTTTGGGTGTAACTTGTATTCGGCTATTAACCCAATGTTTACCAAAAGTAGATGGTTCTGATGAACTTTATGATGCGCTCAGAGGTTGCTGGATATGGAGAAAAGATTTACCACAAGGTAGAAGTATTACTCCTGACTTTGGGAAAGTTTTAGATAAGTTAATTCAAGATTATGTGAAGGAACGCTATCAATCTGCTGATGAGGTTATACAAGCTCTTAATTCTGAGAATCTGAATTCATCAGTGGGGATAGATTATACAATTTTGCAAAAGTTACTAGCATCTGGTAAATGGCAACAAGCTGATCAAGAAACTTGGAAGCTTATGCTTAAAATATCTAGTCGAGAAAAAGAAGGTTATCTCAGAGTAGAAGATATCGAAAAGTTTCCCTGTCAAGACCTCTTAACTATTGATCGCTTGTGGGTAAAATACAGTAATGGGCGCTTTGGTTTTAGTATTCAAAAGCAAATATGGGAGAGCGTTGGGGGAAAACCTGACTTAAATTTGGAAACCTGGGAATATTTTGGAGAGTGTCTAGGTTGGCGGATTAAAAATAATTGGAAGCCTTATGAATTTCTCTCATTTACATTAACTGCTCCGATAGGAGAACTACCCAGAGCGATATGGAGTATGAGATTGGATGGAAGAAGAAAAAGACTTTCTGCCCTCACATCAAGGCTTGTGAATTGTAAAATTTAGTAGTTAAGGAAAAATTAGCTATGACAGAAATTGTATTTCTCGTTGAAGATGATCCAGATAGTGGTTATACAGCTAAAGCTTTAACCGAGTCAATTTTTACTCAGGCTGACGATATAGAAACACTACAGGAAATGGTTCGTGATGCAGTTCACTGCCATTTTCCTAATGAAGAAAATCGTGCTTGCAGAATCTTACTTAAATAATATCGATCCAAAGGGTGGCATTAGGCAACCTCTTTAGTGAAATTCAGGTCAATACTATCAAGTATCGGTAGAGTATGACCCAAACGCAATCCTAAAATAATCCATCCTTCAAGAGCATCTTGCAAATCCTCACGGCAAGCCTCTAGTGTTGCAGCGTTTGCCCACACTCCTTGACACTCTGGAATTTCGCTATAGAAAGTCCTATCCTCAAGCAACTCGTAGGTTGCTTTGTGCATTGCTGTACCAATGTAATTTATCAACATTTATATTTTTACAAGTTCATTCAGCTTTTTAATCAATTTGGTTATAAGTGAAATTGTACTTGCGTAGGCGTAGCCCATCGTAGACATCACAAATCCGCAAAAGTCTAATTATTATGTATAGTTTTTAATTTCTGAAAATGCGATCGCGCCCCTTTACCAAACGCGATCGCTAAATTTTCCATCCCCTAAGCTATAAAATGCAACTGATTGATCGCTGCATTAATTAGATTATGGGTAACGGGAAGGCTATCAACTACCATCCCCAGACACAACAGCATCATGTAGGAGATGGAAAAGAGAAACAACTCTCTAGCGACAGTGCGATCCTCTGGATTTTGCAACAGCCGCCAAGATTTGTGGATAAATAATCCTCCCAGACTGACGGCGATCGCAGCATAAAGAATTCCACTTGCGCCCAAAGGATAAACCAATAACACGGTTGCAATTACTGTCACCAGCGTATAGTACCAAATCTGCTTCACTGTTGCCGTATCACCTTCAATTACAGGTAGCATTGGTATCCCCACCTTTGCGTAATCGTCCCGAATCATCAGAGCTAAAGCCCAGAAATGGGGTGGTGTCCACAAAAAGACGATGGCAAAAATTAACCACGCTGACCAACTTAAAGTGCCCGTGACGGCAGCCCAACCTACTAACGCCGGAATTGCCCCAGCCGCTCCACCAACAACGATATTCTGGGTGGTGTGACGTTTCAGCCAGTGGGTATAGACCAAAATATAAAAGACGATGCCAGAGAATGCTAATAGAGCGGCTAACAGGTTGGCAAATACTGCTAGGAGTGTAAAAGAAATCGTCGCCAGTGCGATCGCAAAAATTAGAGCATCGCGTGGCTGCACCTTACCCGAAGGTATCGGACGATGGCGCGTCCGCTCCATGTCATAATCAATATCCCGGTCATAGACACAATTAATGGTCTGGGCGCTTGCAGCAGCCAAAGTGCCACCAGTGAGAGTTACTAGCAACAGCAATGGGTCTACTTCTCCCTTAGCAGCAATCCACATACTTCCAGCCGTGGTAATCAAAAGCAACGGAATAATCCGAGGCTTGGTTAGCTGGTAGTAGCTTTGAACTACCTGTAAAAATGTTTCGTGGTGGCGAGAGACATTAGTCTCAATCATTTTGGCTCTGATTCCTTATTTTTCAACAACTTACAGCAGAATTCAGAATTCAGGAGCGGAGCCGGAGACGCTCCGCCTCTGGTCAGAATTCAGAAGTAAAACAGGCTTTATACCTGGCTTTGAGACGCAAGCTTGTATACTTCACTTTCCTTGAAATCCGCTGTATATGCAGCCCCGCTCAAGCTGGCTCTTTCAGACAAATGAAAACTGAGTGCTGAGTTAAGAGTAGAGACGTGATTAATCGTGTCTGTACAAGAGTTAGAAGTTAGGAGTTCTTTTCCTGCTCCCTCATCTCCTCCACTCCCTACTTAGCACTCAGCACCCGTGACTCAGCACTCACTGAGTCACGTAGTGATAAAACTGTGAAAGCCACCAAAGTACCTAGCAAAGTAGCTCCTATAGCTTGGTGAGAGACGGTGAGAGGCTCGACTTGGAGGTGTAATTTGAAGGTGGCGAATCCCAACAAGATTTGTAAGGTCAACAACCCACCAGCCATATTTGCCAGTCGCCGCAAGGCTGGATGTAGTGCTGGTGTCCGCCAACAGATAAATACCATTGCCAAGGTTGCCACTGTTGGCGGCACCAAACCAGCAATATGACTGTACATTACAGTACAAAGTTGAGAACCGCCGAGGCATTGGTGTAGCGCCCAGCGAGAGCCTACCAAAGCACCTAGAATACTTTGCAGGTAAACCAGAATAGCGGCAGTTAAACCAACCCAAGGCAACTTACCAACGGTTCCATTTCCCTGATAGGGTGTGAGTGCTGTGCCAATAATCAGCAGGGTGGTAAAAAACAATAGCGCCGTTCCTAAATGAGCGGTAACGATATCAAACCGCAACAATTCGGTAACGGTGAGTCCCCCTAAAATACCTTGAAAGACGATTAGAAATAGGGCAAATGTGGATGCCCAAGGCAGCCAAGAGGGTAAGAAACGACGACGCCACCAGGACAAACCGAAAAGTGCGATCGCGCTTACACCAATTAAAGCTGCATCCAATCTGTGAAACCACTCCAAAAACACTTGGAGATTCATTTGCTTGGCTGGCACGAGTTCGCCATAGCATAAGGGCCAGTCTGGGCAAGCAAGTCCAGCATTCATGACGCGGGTGGCACTGCCTATGGCCATCAAAATTAAGGTGGCTATGCACATTTTCCACACCAAGCGCCGAATCATTTCTTTGGGCTTTTGCTGCTCAACTACCGCTTCATTTTGTTGTTGTAGGACAAATTCGCTCATGAACGATACCTTCTGCCCGCTCTTGGTGGATCTCTTAAAATTTTCAATTTTCTTTTAGTGTCCCATCTCCACCCTAGCGTATAGGCTATGGGTTTATAGATTAGCACTCACTTATACTTTGAATCACTCCAGCAAGGTTTTGCCTGAAGCTTTAGGTATTTTTCAAGATGTCAGAAATGGATTAATCACAATTAATTTAAGCATTCTAAATTTTTCCTTAAACTTTTTCACTGATTTGCATCTATTTTTGGCGTTGTATGATAGTAAACTCATACTCAAAATTACTAAAATAGCCAAAAAAATTAATAAAAATTTCAGACCTTTGTCCCCCATGTCTGACAGCCTAGACTACCTTAGTAAGTGAGTAGCTTCGAGATAACATAGTAAATTCAATTAAGTAAGCCGTGAAGATTCCAAGTTCCATCTGGACATTACTCATTGGCATCGTGCTAACGCTAGCCAGCTTTTGGTACGGTCAAAATCACGGTCTGTTGCCAGCAGCAGCCACTGATGAAGCCGTCTTGGTGGATGGTCTGTTCAACGCGATGATGATCGTTTCTACAGGAATATTTCTGCTCGTTGAAGGTATTTTAATTTACTCTGCATTTAGATATCGTCAGCGTGCAGGTGACAATAAAGACGGCCCACCAGTTGAAGGCAATGTACCTCTAGAAATTCTCTGGACGGCGATCCCAGCAATTATCGTTATTGGTATTTCTGTTTACAGCTTTGATGTGTACAACGAAATCGGTGGCTTTGATCCCCATGCTATTCATGAAGCACCGATGAGTCAGGAGTCAATGGCAATGCCTGGAAGTGCAATCGCTGCAACTTTAAGCGATACTCCTCCTCGCACCGCACCCAACCTCAATCAAGAAAAATCTGATGAGGCAATGCAAGATCCAGCTACGGCAGAAGTTCGTAATGCTGACCAAATTCCCCAACTGCGGAATGCCCCAGGTGTAGGTATTGTTGCTCCGACAATTGGGGGAACTCCTGATAAAGCAGGTAAACCAGCTGAATTACAAGTCAACGTCACTGGTCTACAATATGCCTGGATTTTCACCTATCCTGAAACTGGTATAACTACAGGTGAAATGCACGTCCCCATCGGGCGAGAAGTGCAAATCAGTATGACCGCCAACGATGTCATCCACGCCTTTTGGGTTCCAGAATTCCGCCTGAAACAAGATGCAATTCCAGGTAGGCAAAGCGAGATTCGCTTCACCCCCCAAAAAGCAGGCGATTATACCCTGATCTGTGCTGAACTTTGTGGCCCCTACCACGGTGCAATGAGAGCGCCAGTAGTCGTTGAGCCACAAGAAGCCTTTGATAAATGGGTGCAAGAACAGCTAGTTGCCAGCAAAGAAACACTAAATCAAGCGATCGCTGTTAACCCTGCCGATCTATCCCCAAATGAATTTCTTGCTCCTTACACTAAGGACATGGGAATTAAGCCAGAAATCCTCCATCAAGTTCACCATTAGTCAATAGTCCACCTCAAAAGTTTAATAAATAAGCACTCAGGACTCAGCACTCAGCACTTTTATGACACAAGCTCAGTTGCAAGAAACTGCCAATATCCCTGCCCTTCTTGAGGAACCAGGGGTCAGAAAATGGCAAGACTTCTTTGGCTTTCAAACCGACCATAAGGTGATTGGGATTCAATACCTAGTCACTTCATTTATTTTTTACTGCATTGGCGGCGTAATGGCTGACTTGGTTCGCACAGAACTGCGAACTCCAGAGGTAGATTTTGTTACCCCAGAAGTCTACAACAGTCTGTTTACACTGCACGCCACGATCATGATTTTTTTGTGGATTGTGCCAACCGGGGCAGGGTTTGCTAATTATCTAATTCCCCTGATGATTGGGGCAAAAGATATGGCATTTCCTCGGCTGAATGCTGTTGCCTTTTGGATGATCCCGCCTGCGGGTATATTGCTGATCGCCAGTTTAGCGGTAGGCGATGCACCGGATGCAGGTTGGACTTCCTACCCTCCCCTGAGTTTGGTAACAGGACAAGTGGGGCAAGGCATTTGGATTATGAGTGTCTTGCTGCTGGGTACATCATCTATTTTGGGGGCGATAAATTTCCTGGTAACATTGATCAAGATGCGTATCCCCAGCATGGACATACACAAAATGCCCTTGTTCTGCTGGGCAATGTTCGCCACTTCGGCACTGGTTTTGGTATCAACCCCAGTCTTAGCAGCAGGTCTGATTCTGCTTTCCTTTGATTTAATTGCCGGGACAACATTTTTTAACCCAACTGGCGGTGGCGACCCAGTAGTATACCAGCACATGTTCTGGTTTTACTCCCACCCAGCCGTTTACATCATGATTTTGCCCTTCTTTGGCGCAATTTCAGAAATTATCCCCATCCATTCCCGTAAGCCGATTTTTGGCTATAAAGCGATCGCTTATTCGTCTCTTGCAATCAGCTTTTTGGGGCTAATTGTTTGGGCGCACCACATGTTTACCAGTGGTATCCCCGGTTGGTTGCGGATGTTTTTTATGATCACCACTATGATCATTGCCGTACCTACAGGAATTAAAATATTTAGCTGGTTAGCCACCATGTGGGGTGGAAAAATCCGGCTTAACAGTGCCATGCTATTTGCCATCGGCTTTGTTGGCACTTTTGTAATCGGTGGGATTAGTGGCGTGATGTTGGCAGCAGTGCCCTTTGATATTCACGTTCACGATACTTATTTTGTGGTTGCCCACCTGCACTATGTCCTCTTTGGCGGTAGCGTGTTAGGGATTTTTGCTGGTATTTACCACTGGTTCCCGAAAATAACGGGACGGATGGTAAATGAATTTTGGGGTAAGGTTCACTTTGCCTTGACTATTGTCGGTCTAAACATGACCTTCTTACCTATGCACAAACTGGGTTTAATGGGCATGAATCGCCGTATCGCCCAATATGACCCCAAATTCACCACGCTGAACGAAATCTGCACTTATGGTTCTTACATCCTGGCAATTTCGACATTCCCCTTCATCATCAATGTGATTTGGAGTTGGTTGTACGGCGAGAAAGCTGGCAATAATCCTTGGAGGGCACTTACCTTAGAGTGGATGACAACCTCACCACCTGCAATCGAAAATTTCGATCAAACTCCAGTACTGGCTACAGGCCCCTACGACTACGGTTTGGAAAATGCTAGTGAAGGTGTACCCTTATCTGATCCCAATCCATTATTATCTGGTGGCCCCAATTCAGTATTAAGAGCAGAACCCGACCCAGCGGTTGCTGCCAATCCCGAAGACCGGAAATAAACAGGGGACTGGTGACTAGGAAATAAATTCAAACAAAATACTATTTTCCAATACCCAGTTCCCAATACCCAATCCCCAATCCCCAATCCCCACTTATCAAAATTCATGCAAAGTCAAACTATTGACCCAGCTAAAACGGAACTGAATCATCACCACGCGGCGGAAGCGTCCGTCAGTCATCATGAAGAACATCCAGACCATCGCCTGTTTGGGCTAATTGTTTTCCTGATTGCTGAAGGGATGATTTTTATGGGACTGTTCGGAGCCTATTTGGCTTTCCGTGCGACCTTACCTGTGTGGCCGCCAGCAGGTACCCCAGAATTAGAACTATTGCTACCTGGAGTTAACACCATCAATCTAATTTCTAGTAGTTTTGTCATGCACAATGCCGACACTGCTGTTAAAAAGAACGATATACGGGGTGCGCGAATCTGGTTAGCAATTACCGCTGCAATGGGTGCTATTTTCTTAGTGGGTCAAGTATATGAATATACCCATTTAGAATTTGGTTTAACTACCAATTTATTTGCCAGTGCATTCTACGTTTTGACTGGTTTCCACGGATTGCACGTTACTATCGGTGTTTTGGCAATTGTTGCTGTGTTGTGGCGATCGCGCGTTCCGGGTCACTACAGTAACGAAAAGCACTTTGGCATTGAAGCAGCCGAAATCTACTGGCACTTCGTTGACGTAATTTGGATTATTTTGTTCGGATTACTGTATCTACTGTGAGTATTAATTAATTAGTTGTTCAATCCACGCTGACAACATAGCTCCCTGGTGGGGGCTTTTTTATTTCATATAAAAATTAATTTTTTATCCTTAACCATACTCAGTGCTGAAAGGAAGAAGGAATATCGATAAATAAATTTAGGGGATTTAACAAAGACGCTGTATTTCTTCCGCTACCAACTAAAAAGTAGGAAAAGTTGGATAGGTAGGATATTTGATAGAAAATATTGAACAACCAGTTAAAATGCTGTAACTTGATATCCAAAGGATGAAGTTCGCAAAGTTATGCGGATTTCGTTGAAGGAGACTTATTGTAGAGACGCGATAAATCGCGTCTTCAAAGACCAATAATTGCTATTTTTTAGTTTTGTCGAACTCAGGTTGATATGACAAAGCGATCACCTTTAGTAATGATGAAAATCTGGTAACAAAATTGTGGCGCACACTGTAAGTGTATTTGTGCTTTAAATTCAAATTTCCCGGGATTTGTTCAGTAATAAGACTGATAAGTTAAAATAAATAAGCTTCATGACTCCTGGATATTCCTTCTGCCCACAGTCCTAAATACTGTGGATTAGTGTTAGATTTACTTAAGTGACAAGATTACAGACTACTCCAAAAATAAATTTTATATTAAAATACCTATAAAGGTGTTGAATAAACCAATCAAGCGGCTAACGATCAAACAGATCCAAAGTATCGATCGTCTAATCAGATGAATGCCTTCAATACTAGTAAATCTAGCCGTAGGTATTCATAACCTCACTCAAGCTCTGAATGGTCAGTAAATTAAAAAGTAGTATACGCCACATGAGCCAGAACCCTTTAGTTAGAAAAACACTCCGAAGTCGCTTTGAGACTGTCAAACTGATGGGAAGCGGAGTATCTGGTAGTACTTACTTGTTAGGAGGTGCTACACGTAATAGATATAAATACTCTATCGCCAAAAAAATACTTCGGAATCGCTTTGAGATTGTCAAACACTTAGGAAGTGGAGGCTCTGGTGATACCTACTTAGCTGTTGACTTGGATTTACCAGGACAACCCCATTGTGTCGTCAAACATTTCCACCCAAAAGATTCCAATCCTGCTGTTCTACCCATTGCTAAAAAGCTATTTGCTCGGGAAGCAGAAGTTTTATACCAACTAGGCAACAACCACGATCAAATACCGAGACTGTTTGCCCATTTTGATGAAGATGGAGATTTTTATTTAGTCCAGGAATTTATTGATGGTCATGCATTGACTCAAGAAATTATACCAGGTCAGCGTCTTAGTGAAAATGCAGTCTTAAGTTTATTAAAAGACATCCTGGAAGTGCTGGCCTTCGTCCACGAACACAATATTATTCACCGAGATATTAAGCCTCAAAACTTAATGCGGCGCTACTCCGATCAGAAGATTGTGCTAATTGACTTTGGGAGTATTAAGAAAATTGGTGCTTTGGGAGCAGGCTTAACAATTGCTGTTGGAACTCCTGGTTATATGCCAAGCGAACAGGCTAAGGGAAAGCCAAAACTTTGCAGCGATATCTATGCAGTAGGGATGATTGCCATTCAAGCTTTAACAGGTTTGATACCTGAGCAATTACCAGAAGATCCCAATACTGGAGAAGTTATCTGGCGCGATAAAGTACAGGTAAGTGAGGCTCTAGCAAATATTTTAGATACAATGATTTGCGATCGGTACAACCAGCGTTATCAGTCTGCTACAGAAGCTTTGCAAGCGCTTAATTCTGCTCTGCTGTCATCACAATCTTTACAATCTGCTGGCATCAACCAAAACGCTGATGATAGCTATTGGCTAACTTATAGAAACTTTATTTTGCTGCTAGGTATAGGTCTTGGTGCCGCCACTAGTTTGATAGTAATAGTTTTAATCTATACATTTATTCATACGGGGACATCCCTTCCGAACCAACCTACTCAATTAAAGAGATTTCTAGAAAAATTTGTTGAGTTACCGTTAAATAATACGAATATCCTAATAGACAAATCAGCAGCTAACAGAGGAGTTTGTCAAAACAATTGCACCATTGCAAAGACTGAAAAAGAGCAAATTTAGTCTCATCACATTAGAAAGAGTTAACCATCTAGTAGCAATCTTGAAGAAGAATTATGTTTGATAAAACTAGATATTAACTATTTATGAAAGATTTATTTTAAATCTAAATATTTAAAGATCACTGTAGAGTAAATACTTAAGTATTCCTGTAAGATAAATACAATAAACAATATTAAATTAAAAAAATGGACAATACAAATCAAAAAAAAGCTTTAATTAATGCTGAAATCGGACTATTTCTCAGAGGTTTGATTATTGGTAAAGTGCTGACACTTATGGTTATTGGCGGATTGCTTTGGTGGTTACTGAAGCCGAATTTATCATCCCGCAGTAGCGCTGATTCTTCCTCCAATCAAAGTTTAAAAGCCGTTTCTAATAATGCATCCACTTTTGGGACAGTTGATAATGTCCCCACTGCTTCATTCAATTATGGAGGTAGTACAGCTTGGGCATCTATCCGGCAATTAGTAGATTCTCAGATCCAGAGCGATCGCCCCGAACTACAATTACGCTATGTAAACCCTATTAATGGTAGCCCTGGTTCTAGCTCAGGTATTCGGATGTTGCTGGATGGGAAACTAGACTTTGCTCAGTCCTCCCGTCCTCTTACAGATGAAGAACAAGCTATGGCAAAAGAGCGAGGCTTCACCCTTGAGCAACGTCAGATTGGTATGGATGGGGTAGCAGTGGTAGTCAATCCATCACTCAAGATATCGGGTTTAACTGTTGAGCAATTGCAGCAAATTTATTTGGGGCAAATTACCAACTGGAATCAAGTAGGCGGGCCAAACCTAGCCATCACAGCTTTTTCTCAACGACCAGAGGATGCAGATACAGTAATATTCCCTAGTAACAGCAACTTGAAGGGGCAAGCACTTGGCTCCAATGTGCAGTATGTCTACTCGACTACAGATGCAGTGCGCCAACTCAGTAAAAACCCTGGTGGTGTGTATTACGCTTCGGCTCGTTCAGTAGTCTTTCAATGTAGTGTGAAGGCTTTGCCATTAGGTAGCACTTCTGGTCAGTTAATTCCCCCTTATCGGGAGCCGATGGTGTCGCCTGAGCAGTGTCCACGTCAGCGCAACCAGCTAAATACTCAGGCGATCAAAAATGGCAGCTATCCTATAATTGCTAATTTGTTTGTGATTATTAAGCAGAATAAAGGTCGAGAACAGCAGATTGGGGATGCATACACCAAACTTTTATTAACTGACCAGGGGCAAAGGGCAATTGAGCAAGCTGGTTTTGTCGGGGTTCGTCAGTAGATTTGACGGTGTTAGTTATTGTTGAGTGCGATCGCGTGAGGCATTTTGGCCTGTAATTAGACTACAATCGCTGGGCTACGTACAAAGTAGTTAAGTAACCTTTGGTAATGTGACCATTGAATTTAGTATTAATTAACTCAGTGATCGCATCGAAAAAATGCGCCCTTTTAATGTTATCCAAACTTAGATGCCCAGAGTAGGTATTTAATAGGTTGAGATATGTCGCAGTATCATATTCTGCATCCCATCGATAAGAGCGATATGTCACTTCACCAAAGAGGCCTGTTTGCTCAATTTCGCACATTTTAGTAGGTACTTCATGCTCAGGATGAAGAAGCTTGTCATCCTTAAATATTTCAGGAACCAAGCGGCGATATAACTCCTGCACTTCCTCAAAGAAGCCATTACTAGCATCACTGTGTACGTGTTCATTCCAAAATAGCGCGATCGCTCCTCCAGGACTGAGCGCTTGCACAGTTTTTTCGTAGGCAATTGTGGGATCGAGCCAATGAAAAGCAGTCGCCGCAATCACTAAGTTAAAAGCATTCTTTTCTACTGGCCAATCCTCAAAAGCTCCAATACGAACTTCTACTTGCGGATAAGTAGCCAGTTTTTGTTGGGCAACTAAACCGAGATTTTCACCTAGCTCAATACAAAGGATACGATAACCTCGACGCGCAAAAGTTATAGTTGCCTGACCAGTACCACAACCAATCTCTAATATCCTTCCTTGTGGAGTTATTCCTGATAGAGACACCACATCGTCAAAAAGCGCCTTTGGATATCCTGGGCGTACCCGATCGTACAGCAGCGCTACCTGATTAAAAGTAGTTCTTAACTGACTTCTCTCATCCGTCATAGTGTTTATGTACCACACCAGATTGTAATTATATAGCATCAGGATTTATACTTGATAATTTCTAAACTTCCTGGCTTACTGCTACAAGTAGAAAAAGTTTTTTAGACTGAAAGCCCCTTCCTTATTCGATTTCGGAAATACTTACTAGGACAATGGGCAATCTTTGGAAAAGTCATCAACAAGCCGTAACTAACCTCAATACACTAGCAAGATCCGACTTTTCCCGACCTTTTCTCACCGCCAAACTTTATATCAGGCAGTAGAGTATTTATATAAGTATTTCTAGAAGAAGCTTAGACAATAATTAAACGCGTGCAGTAAAGCGATCGCAAGCAAATTAATCATTATCTAAGATTTACAACATAATCACATAGGAAGATAAATATGGCTGAACATCCTCATGGAGTTTGGATTTGGAATTTATCTAAAATTCGTACTGACTATCTAGATAAACTTGTGGAACGTCAAGTCAAACGTGTTTACTTAAAAGTTTTTGATGGTAGGCGTAATGGGGTTCTTAACCCCACTTTTTGGGATTGGCAGTGTTCTTCGACAATTATTCAAGATTTTAAGTCTCGTGGCATCCAAGTTTATGGATGGGGTTATCATTACGGAACTTCTGATGTTGATGAACAGGTTGCTAAAGTTAAGCAAGCAATTAATTGTGGACTTGATGGATATGTAGTTGATCTAGAAAAGGAAGTTGAGAACCATAGTACTCACCCAGATGTCGAAAAACTTCTGCAAAAGCTGCGTTCATTAGTTGTACAAGGGACATTTGGTTACAGCAGTTTTGGTAATCCTACAATTCATCCCGATGTACCCTGGAAGATTCTGGATAAGCATTGCGATTTAGCTTTCCCACAAATTTATTTTGAAAAATGGACGAAAAAACGTACACCAGAAGAAGTTAAAGATTGCTTTGATGCTCACAAACAATTTGGGTTAACAAAATTAATTCTGCCTATTTGGGGATCGGAAGATGAAACTTTCACAACGTATCATTTAAAACTTGCTACTGTTGAAGAACTTCAGGATTATCTTAATAACGCTCCAGGTTCATCAATTTGGCGCGTTCCTGAAAATGGGGAACGTGCAGAAGCTTGGAATTTAAAATATTCTGGCTTTGAATTACCGATTCTCGAACGCATTCTTCGTAATGGAATAGCTGGAGATGATGTGAAAGCACTGCAAAAGGCGTTGAACGCGAGAGGGTTTAATGCCGGAACAGTTGAAGGTGATTTTGGAGATAAGACGGAAGTTGCAGTCCGAGCATTCCAAACAAAAGCAGGTATCAGTGCAGATGGAGAAGTTGGTGAAGAAACTTGGGCCGCTCTCGGTGGTGAGTTTGAAGACAGGCCTAATGATGATGACGATAGCGATGATAATTCCCTTGCTCAATTAGTTAAATACGGGGATTTATCGGCAAGTGATAAGACAAATATAGAGAATGGATTCTATTTTCCTCCTGCATACGGTAATCGATTTTCAAACTCAGCTATTTCTTCAAGCCCCAAACGATGGCAAGGAGAACCAGGACAAAGAGCGCGGTATCTTCAAGATGCTGATATGCCGATTGTTGCTAACTCAAATAATCGTTCAGCAGAACAAATTCGCAAAGTCATAGATTATTTCAACGTTGCGGACAACAGTAATAAGCGTTACGCGAGAGAACCGGGGGAAACCTACTGCAATATATTTGCAAGGGATGTGATGCTTTGTCTACGCGCTCCTTTAACTCACTGGGTTGGAACAAGTGAACAAGGTGCAAACGAGATGCATGACTGGTTAAGTAAATCGGCAAATGATTGGGGTAAAGTTACTGCCGATGAAGCATCACAAGCAGCCAGTCAAGGTATTCCTGCTTTAGCTTGCTGGAAGAATTCTAGCGGAATTGGACATATAGCCGTAGTCCGTCCTGAAAAAGGTGAGCCAAACAAGCCACGAATTGCTCAAGCCGGGGGTAAAAATTTCAAGAATGGTTTAGTAACTGATGGATTTGGCACTCGCTCTGTTAGTTATTTCATCTACAAAGGATAAATAAAACTTGTTGTGGAGTAGTCAACTCCACAACTCAAAATACTAATTTTTGTAAGGAATGCCAAAATGAAAATTTCCCGTAGACTTCGGACAGAGCTATTGCTAATTGCTTTTGATTTAGGCGATGGTGAGGTAAATGACCTAGAAACAATGTGTGAAACTTTAGAGGCTATTGCTGTGGAAGGTAGAAAAGAGCTTGAAGCAAGGAAAAAGGAAAATAAAACTACTAGTTAACTTTATTTTTACCAAAACCGAGTTTTAGAGGCTGTTCAAGAAAAATAACGTATAGGAATAGGGCAATCTATAACGATAAGTTTCTTTACATTTATCATTATTGTCAGTATGCTTTATGTCATATTGAAACACTTACTAACACCTGAATTATGACCTTTTTAATTAGTTCCAAACAGCCTCTTATTCGGTGTGATCGCACTAGGACTTTTATAAAGCTACTTATAACTGGAGTACAGCGAGTCATTCAGGCATTATCTACGATTTAGAAAATAGTCATAAAAAATGTTGATTATTTATTATCAAAAGGAACTTGTTAATTGAAACAAAAATTTTCTAAATTAAAACAAAGTGTAATATTGATAACCTTTGGACTTTTAATATCTAGTTGCGGACGTGATATACCGTCATTGGAAGAAGTTGATAAAGCATCTGAAAAGTTGAATGCTGCTGCTGTTGACATCTCAAGAGATATGTATGGTTCATGTATTAGAGCAACTAAGTTCTTTGGAACGCCAGCTTCTCCTACTATGTTCTCTGAGCGAGAACCAGAAGAAAAGTTCTGTGATGAGAATTATCCGCAAATATCTTCAGTAATGGGAAATGCGAATAAGGTTTTGATTAATTATATGAATGTCCTTGTTCTTATTGCTAGAGGAGAAAGCGAGAAAGGCGAACCTATTTCCTTCGATGAAAGTTACAAAAATCTTGGCGATTCGCTGGCTAATCTTAAGTTCTCGTCTTCTCGTACAGCAGCACCGCAAACTGTATTTAAACAAGAAGAGGTACAGGCTGGAGTTGCGATCGCTAAATTTCTCACTAACTTTTTTACAAAGGAAATGCGCCGCAACAATTTGAAGAAGGCGGTTTTATGCACCGATGGCGATATTCAGGCTTATATCAAGGGTAAAGGTGCAGTCGAGGGACAACCTGAACCGGGTGGACTAATTGCGATCGCTAACAAAGTTTACATTGATGGGTTGCTGGTTGAAGAAGCAATCAGTATTCGTACTTACTTTAGCGAATCCATTGCCCTACTTGGAGATGATCTGAGGAAAAACCCTCTAGAGTTTATGACTGTAGAGGAAAAGTATAACAATGCGATGGACTTGGTACGCGATCGCAAGCAAAAAGCTCAAATATATACTGAAATTTTGAGGAATTTAGCATCATTACACGCATCTCTCAAAAAAGAATTTGCCAAAGATAATGATATTCCTTTAACGGCTGAAAAATTTGATAACTACTGTCAAGACTTATTTAAGCCATCTGAAACCAAAACTGTAGATAAAAAAGAATCCCAGGAAATTAAAGTTGAAACAATGCAAAGAGTTCAAGCAACTATCGCCAAACACATGAAAGTTATACAACCATTGCTTCAAAAGCTTCAGTAATAAAACCTAAGCGCCATTGATAAAAGTAAATTCAGGAGTTAAATAAAATAATGGAAAATCAAGACTTTAACAATTTACTAATTGCCCACAAAATAATCATTGAAACTATTAATTCACAACAAGAAATAAGCAATAGTTTTTTGCTAAACCAAAAGATTACAGTCGATAATTTTGAGAAAATATTTGATGAAATTGAAATACCATTATGCAAAATTGCTGACGATATAGCAATTGTTGTTCACCAGAAACTATTTAATCCAGTAACAGGCTACAAACAAGAAATTGAATTAATATGCTCCAAAATTCAAGATACTATTGAAAATTCTGAAAATTTTCAGAGTTTAATTACAATTCTTAGGAAATTAGTGGATTTTTTTGACAAAATTATAAATTACGAAGATACATATCCTGAAACGTCCAAAATACTTGATGGGGTCGAATCTATCTGCAATCACTATTAAGTAGTGAATTTAGAGTTCAATTCAGGTAATACCACGAAACTCTATTATGAAATTAAATCAACAGGACGTTTTAGTTGTTTGATGTTATTCATTTATTACAAAGGAATAAAAGATGTCACAAGATGTAACTGACTTTGAACTCTGCCGAAAATTAATCTATCAGATTGTTGAATTTTCTCTAAAAAGACGTAATGAACTGTTTGTAGAAGGCAAGATAGATAAAGTTCAATATATTGCAATCCGCCAGAAAATTGAGGAGCCACTTCGCAGAGAAGCCAAAGATTTAACAATTAAAATATCCGGTAATATTTTTAAAGACATGTCAGTATACAAAGATCAAATTGATATAGTTACAGGTAATCTAAAACAAGTTATTGCTCAGATTCAAGATTACAATAATTCTATCAATTTTTTCACCAGAGTTATTAACTTTTTTGGTAGCATTTTGAGTGCTGCAAGCTCAGGTATTGCTGGAATTCCAAATCTACTTATCAACCTCCAAGCAATTCTGTAGTAGGATTCTTGAGCATCAACTAGCCAATGCTAAAAAATATCTGGATTAAGCTGATTATTTAATTTGATTCAGATATCTAATTAATAATGCTGCATAGCATTAAACTTGAAATTCCCAAAATATAATACTGATATTAAATATCAGTATACAGCCAATAAATTGATAGAATTTAGTTAGCGATCGCTTAGTCATTATTCATTAGAAGCAAATAAAATGCAACTAGATCCAGCCCTTAAAGAAGAATATCAACAACTCTACAGAGATTGTAAAATTACATTATTAAATATCAGCCAAATTGATACTATTATTAACCGGATTATGGACAATCGCGCTCGCTATAAAAAAGTAGAAAGAGTAACTGATGTTCCTTGGTTTATTATTGCAGTTATTCATCAACTGGAAGCTAGAAGTTGCGTAGTTTACCGCCATAGGCATCGCACTTGCCAATCTACGCTGATTTTATGCGATTGTATTCTGTGTAACTTAATGAATTAATGCGATCGCACTTTCTACAACAAGATTATATGCGATCGCACTCTCCATTATTCTGCATTACTGCGGCAAGTTTTTCCAAATTTTGACGAACAGTGACACTACGGAGATGATTTACACCCCAAACTCGCTCACAAATATCTAAAGCTTGCAAATAAAGGGGTTTAGCTTCGCTGTAACGTTCTGTGGCACGATAGATTTCTGCTAAATTGTTGAGACTTTCGGCAACATTGGGATGATTTTCTCCCAATAGGTGTTTATCAAGCTCTAAGGCTTTTATACATAAGAGTTCCGCCTCATTGTAACGTCCCTGTTCTCTATACATATAACCCAAAGCATAGATAGTATCTGCTAGAAGCGGATGCGCTTTTTGTAATACACGCTGCTTGAGTTCTAATGATTGCAAAAACAGTGATTCAGCTTGCTCGTAGCGTCCTTGAGCGCGGTATATTAAACCTAAATTGTGCAAATCTGTTGCAACATCAGGATTCTCTTCTCCCAAAAATCGCTTATCTAGTTCTATTGCTTGTTGCGACAACGGTTCAGCTTCACTGTAACGTCCTTGATGATAATAAAGTAGCGCTAAATTATTCAGTATGAGAGCGAAAGAAGGATGATTTTCGCCAAGCAAACGTTTTTCGAGTTCTAATGATTGCAGATATAGAGGTTCTGCTTCGTCATAACGTCCTTGTTCATCATATAATAATGCCAAATTGTTTAGACTAGCGACAACATCAGCATGATTTTCTCCTAACAGGCGTTTCCTAAGTTCTAAAGCTTGTTGATATAAAAGTTCCGCTTTATTATATTGTCCAGTAGATTTGTAGAGTCCTGCCAAATTATTCAGGCTAGTCGCAAAAGAAGGATGATTATTTCCTAGCAGGCGTTTCCTCAATTCTAAAGCTTGTTTATATAAGGGTTCGGCTTCGCTGTAGTTTCCGATTGCACGATATATTCCTGCTAAATTGTTGAGGCTAGTAGCTAAGTCTATCTGCAAACCTAATTCATTTTGTAACTCACTCGCCTGACGCCAATATTTAATTGCTAATTCTTGTTCTTCTTGATAATTTTGAGATTCACCCCGCTCTAATCTGCTGCGGTAAATATCACCTAACCTTGAATATAAAGTAGCCAAGGTGGGATTTTTTGTTCCTTGCTCTTGTTCTATTTTCTCGATTAACCTTTGTAAATCTTGTATGGGTAAGAAAAAGTGATTACTTTCATTAGTATCTGTGCTGGCTAATTCTGTGTCTCTAAAAACAAAGCGGATATTTTCTAATTCTCTACCAGGAATAGCATTTGTCTTTTTAGATTCAAACCGAAATACACCATTACGCCAACTCCAAAAATCAGGAGCTTTTTTAATCAAGCTAACTAAAATTTGGTTAGTTACCCAAAGTACGATCGCAAATGGAAATTCGCGCAATCCTTCCCTTGTCCACTGTAAGTAACCAAAAAATTTCTCCTGTTCTGATTGCTCTTTTCCCAACCTGAGAAAATAAAGTTGTTCAGCACCCGTTACAGTGATTACCGCCGGGTTCTGCTGACGTAGATATTCTTCTTGTTGTACCAGTTGGTTAAGAGCAGCTTTGAGGCTTGGTTCCTGACGTGCTAAAGTTACTCGATATAGACGGAAGGTGGGTTGTAATTCGGCTTCATACTCGGCAATAATATCATCACGAAAGCTAGCATCATCGCAAACCCCAATCAGCAAATTTAATCCCCGCTTTTGAGCTTCAATAGAAACAATTAAATCATCATACGCATCTTGATTTTCTCCCTCATCATCTAATAATTCCTCATTTAACATTAATAGCTCCCTGTCTTCTCAAGCTTTCGATAATAATTGGATGAACATCGTACCAAGTTTCATCAGTGCGATATTCTAGAACATATAGCCCATGTAGCAAATCCAAAAACTCTGCTTGTTTGGGGTCATTAGGCATAAATTGTTCATAAACACTCTGTAAAATATCGATATCAATCTTTCCTAAACGGATAGAAAAATCATTGCGAATTTTATTGATTGCTTGCAGGAGAATTTTATCATCAATAATAACTTCTGCTGAGGGATTTCGCCGAATAGTCCGCAAACATATACGGCAACATTCCTTAGAGATACGAATTAACTCTCGCAATACACCGCCACTGTAAATCACAATTTTTTCAGCAGTTTCTGCCGCGATTAATTCACTAGGAATGCGCTTTTGTAAAACTTCACCAAGAATCTTTGTTGCTTCCGGGCGAGGTTGGGCATTAGGAAAGCGATTTTTACCTTTATTAAATATTTTTAATACAGGCATTGCTACCACTTGATCGTTGGTTTCAGTAGTAATTATTGTGCTAATAAATGTTTCCCGAAGGACTGCGATCGGTATGGTGTAGATAATTTGAAAGTTAGGTTGACAAAGAGCTTTAATATTATCCCGATAAATTTCGTTAACTCTACCTAAGTCCAGTTTATCTAAATCATCAATAATTACTAAAACATTTTGTTTAGTTGCAGCTTGAATTAGAGCCGCAATTTCATTAATTCTGGCGACTAAATCTGATAACTTGCGTTCAAACTCTTGCTTAATTTCATCCCGAACGCTAGCATCAGCTTTTAATTTAGAGCTAATCAATTTTAAGAGGTCAAAACCTATACTAGCTTCTGCCTGCAAATTTAATTCTTCAGTACGAGTACGGGTAGCAAACCACTTATAAAGAGCTTCTTTAGTAGATTGCGGAATATCAACTTTACGTGCTTCTGCCTCTGTCATTAAATTAACTGCGATCGCAAACAGTATATTAATATGATTAACAGCCGACATTTCAATTTTGTCAGCAATAGAAAACAGAACTACAAAATATTTATCTTGAATTTGTCTGCTAAACTCAGCTAACAAAGTAGACTTACCACATCCCCGATGTCCTGTAAAGACAATTTTGCCATCTCCATTAGGACTATCTTCGACTAATTGGTTCAGGTCTGCAATTAAATCATCACCATATTCGACTCTAAATCTTTCCATTTCGTTCCGTTCCATCAACGGAAATAGTTCGAGATTACTGTATGCTTCTTGAAATGAGTTTAATAAGTCTTGAGACATTGGATAGTGCCGGAAACGTGCTAACTATCCATATAATGGCTCATGATTTTTCAAGTAGAAGTTCAAGCAATTACAGCTTTACTAACTCCGTCAATAAATGAGTACTAGGTGATACTGTCGTATGTTTTTAAAGAGGATACTTTGTCTTCCACAATCTCAACCGAGAAGCAAGTAATAGAGGTGAATCTAAATAAGAGTGAACAATAGATTATACATTCGATAAATCTAAATAAATAATAGATTATACATTTGAAATAGTGAAAGTTACCTAACAAATCAAGAAAATTAAATTTTCATTTATAAAATAAATTTTTAGCTTGCTTTGCTTCCGTATCCTCTTGCTATCCATAAGATAGTAAAGTTCAGTAATTCCTACGATGTGCTATGACGTTTCCCATTCAGATGGGGTACAACGTTATATCGCCAGGTCTAGAGGCAATACCAATACCTGCGGGAGGCCGCAACTCTTGGAGAGGCTTGTCTGCGACACGCTCCGCGAACGCCAACCCGAACGCGTCTACATGAATTGCCCCTACACCTTGCAATAAAGTTCAGATAGAGCAACACAACCCTGATGTAGAGATGCGATTTATCGCGTCTTGAAATACCAATTATCTATACCAATAACCCTTAACCCAAGCGTATTGGGTTATTAAGATAAGTTGCACAGCGCATGACAAGTTTTTTAATATACATAATCACTCAAGTATGGTTACACTACCGACATAGTAATCACTGGTGGTGGAATACCGAACGATGTATAAAAACGCTAAAAAATTTACTGCTATTTTTATGTTGGTTTTTCTGTTGATTGTTTCTATCAACTTTGCAGTAATTGCTCAAGATAGTTCAGATGTCCCTGCTGTGAATTTTGCATCGCCTCAAGTCTGTTCAGTGCCTCCTAATCTCAAAACTCAACAAGTCATTGCTGACAACGATCGCACTCAAGTTACAATGGGCGATCGCATCAGGATAAGAGTTGAAGGATTAGTAGAAGCGACCAGAAATGCAACGGCTAAAAATCCATTTGATCCTCGCCAATTAGTGTTGTACCTAGATGGCTATGAACTAGAGGATGTCCACGGAGAACCAGTCACGGTCATGATTCCGGGTAAAGATCAAAGCAAAATTATTGATGATAATTGGTTAGCCTTTCTACTGAAACGTACCAACTCGTCTCAAGCTGCATGGAATACGCTTCTTGGTCAAGGAAGCAGATATAGTATTAACGCGATCGTGGGAGTAGGCTGTCCCAAGAAACTAGCGATTCCGGTGAGTAATCCTCTATCACCTCCTAAATTAAAAATAGTTCTATTATCATGGCGATTTTGGCTGTGTCTGCTTCTAATTCTGGCTATTGCATTAATATTCATTAGATATTGCCGAAATGCTCTTCGTAGCCCTGGAATAGAAGGCGTCTACTCTAAAAAAGAAATAATCGATACTGGGGAACTGTTAATCCCACAAAAGCTTGAAGTTCAAAAACGAACTAGGAAAAGCCGAATTGCTCAATTTTTTCTTGGTAGAAAAAGTTTTAACAAAAACCCCTTCAGTCTCTCGATATCTCAGCTTGCTTTTTGGACGTTTCTAATTTTTGGTTCTTACCTGATTATCTACGGCATAACAGGAGATTATGCTAATATTTTGACTCGGCAATCACTAATTTTATTAGGAATTAACTCTGTAACTGCATTTGGTACTTCGTTAATTGATGGGCAGGGTAATGAGGAAAATAGAAAAGGTAGTCAAGGAATTTCTGAAGGTTTTTTTACGGATATATTATCGGATATTAATGGAATCAACTTTCATCGGTTCCAAACATTTATTTGGACAGTTGCGATCGGACTATTCTTTGTTTTGGAGGTGATTAAAAATCTGGCAATGCCGGAATTTGATGATACACTGCTGACACTACAAGGAATCAGTGCTGCAACATATCTTGGACTCAGAGGGCAAGAGCAGCATGGTATGACAAAAAATCCAGAATCTTCATCCAAAGAAGATAACTTATCTGAACCACCCATTTTAACAAAACAAGACAATCCACTAGAGAGCGATCCATCGATTCCTCCTAACTAAATCTTAGAGGTTGTTTGACATGTGATTAGTTGGGATTTTAGGCACTTTTAGATCCCCCTAAATCCCCCTTAAAAAGGGGGACTTTGATTCTTCCCCCTTAAAAAGGGGGTCGCCGTAGGCGGGGGGATCTTAACCGAACCGTATTGGGTTAGGGGGGATCTAAAAGTGCCTAAAATTACAGCCAATCACTTTTAAAACATCCTCTTAGTGTCAAAAACCTTTAGTTGTGTAGGTTGGGTTGCAATACTGTTCGGTTAAGGCAAGAGATGCGATGAATCGCCGTCTCTACAATAATCATTCTTTTGTAGAGACGGCGATTTATCGCGTCTTTGAAATTTATAATTTTCATCAAAAAACCTTAACCGAAAGGTATTGGGTTGGATTGAGGAATGTAGACATTTCCAGGGCTTTGTTGGCTTGCGCTTTGCTTCACCCAACCTACAATTTTTCTTAACTTAACCGTATTGCTAATAACAAAATTTGCTATTTCTTTAGTATTAAAAGTTATAGATATTTATACTTAGTGTAATCATCAAGCAACTAAATTATAGAAATTGTATTGAATTTACTAATCAGGATTTCCTTTTCTGATAAAGTTTAGTAAAGACAAATTTTACCTCTTCTTTGTACTACTCCTCTCAAATCGTAATCATACCTAGTTTTTTAATTAGCTATTAATAAGGAGAAGATATAAAAAATCTTGTAGAAGTCAAAAATAAGGTGTAATTAAATACCTTTTCAATTTACGGTTTTGTGTTGATGCCGCAGTATTTCCCAAATGTTTTCTATGAGAACTGAGGCAGAGAAAATAATATGTTTTTAGACATTGTAGCTAGTCTACAACGGTTATTTGTTGGTTACATTCCCGCCGTTGTATTGGGTAGTTTTGTTGGATATTTTATCGGTATGAATAGCGTGATTTATCAGCTATTTAGACTGATATTTCAGATACCGCATAGTATTCCTCCTATAGCTTTGCTACCTATTGCCTTAATAGCATTTCAAGAGAGCGACACAGCTGCTATTATAGTAGTCTTTATAGGAACTCTCTGGACGATGATCATTAATACAGCAATAGGTATGCGACATTTTCAGAGACAGAATAATAACTTTCGAGTAGCTATTTTTCATATATTTCATGCCTTGAAAGTTAGCATTTGGGTAGCCTGGTTTATAGTTATTGCCACAGAAATGTTAACAGGTCCAAAAGGACTTGGCTTTACTCTTTGGGAGGCTTATAAAGCTGGCAATACTGATTATATAATCCAGACAATCATTTACATCGGGATTATTGGCTTTTTGCTAGATCAGTTACTAGATTTCGCAGCTTATATTCTCTCGCAAATGGTTTCAGACGGGAAAAAATCTTCTTAAACTTTATCTAGGCTTGCGAATTGCACCTTGCCAGCTAATAGTTTGCTTGGCAGAACGTATTCCCAATGAACGAGTTGCTATAACTTCAATATCAACATTGACACCAGGGCGTAAAGCTTCGTCAGAAATTTTCAGCTTGCCCAAAGCTAGAGTAAAACGGTTGTAGTCACGAGTTACAAGTTCGTTGGGAATATCCCCTTCATATTCAGTTTTGTAACCAGAAAAACCATGTAAGCTATCCTGGGCACGAAATTTTACGCGAAACTGAGTATTAATGGCGTCAGACTTGGCTGCCAAATCGACTATTTTTAAGTTAAGGTTTTGTCCGGCATCGGCAAATTCTGCCACAGCCAACCGGGTGACATCTTTTTTGGCAATGGCATGGTTAACGGTAAATGTTGTTAAGTTAGTTTCACTTTTGCTACTACCCTCAACCCATAATTCCTCAGGAAAAGTAATTTCTACTTGTTTGTTATCAGTTAAATTTAGTGTTACAGCTTCATTACCAAAGCTGCTGATGGGTTGTCTTTCTTGCCAAACTACTTGAAAAGCCTCTTCTAGACGTTGTTCAAACTCTCGATAATCATCAGCGATCGCAGCACCAGGCGCAAGTAGAGAAGCTGCCCCTATGCGTTGATTCCACTTGTTCTTTGAGAGGTTGAATTGTTTGTTTATCAGTTGCGAAATTGCTAGCTGCACAGTTGGATTATCAGCGGCCAAAGCTTCCTTGCTATTGACAATACTCAAAGTTCCTAAGCGTCCTTGGCTACCATCGCTACCATCAGTGCCATCTCGTCCATCGCTACCGTCACTACATCGATAAACTTTCTCAGTACACTTATAATCAGGACTACCAGGAGTTCCCTGGCAGGTTTTCACTTCCCATCTGCGTCTATGACAGTTACAACCCTGCGTACCGTTACCACCTCGACCGCCGCGCCCGCTTTTTCCGCCAGTTGCCCTAATGGAAATGTTTCGTAAATCTGCCAAATTGCTGTAATACGCTGTCAGGGAACCGCCATTTCCCCCATTTCCTCCTTTGCCACCGTTACCGCCGTTACCACCATCTGGTGCGCTTATATCGTGGCTGACGCGATCGCGTTGGGAACCACAGTCAGGTTGATCGCCATGTTCCCCGTCTTCCCCGTCTTCACCATCTTTACCCGACAAGTCAAGATTTAGAGGTGAACCATTGACAAAAATATTTTGGTTTTCACCACTGCTACCATCTCTACCAGATCGCCCATCGGTTCCTGTACGTCCGTCTCTGCGATAATTTCTGGCTATTTTATAGTATTCGTCAGAGGCAACGGCTGGACATAAAACTGAACCAGAAGCAGGCAACAAGCTAGTAAATAAGCAGAATGTCAGCAGTAGTGGTAGCTTACTCCTAAAACCATTGTGCATCTAGTTACACCTAAAACTTTAGTTGGATTATCTACTCCTGACGCTGATTTCCAACAATTTGCTCCCCTTTATTCATTGATATGCCAAAATTGTCGCCCATTTAGAAATAATTTGAGAGATTCAGAGTTCCCGACTTCTTGAAGAAGTCGGGAATCTATTTAAGCTGCTGTTGGGTCATCATTGACCTTAACAATCAACTTGCCAAAATTATCACCTCGAAGTAAACCGATGAATGCAGCAGGAGCCTTTTGTAAACCATCAGCTATATCTTCTTTATATTTGAGTTGACCAGATTGCAACCATCCAGAAACATCATGTAAAAAATCGTTAAATCGATGTTGGTAATCGCCAACTAAAAAACCTTTAATCAAAGCCCGTTTGACTAGCAGGGGTCTTAAATTAGGCCCTGGTGGAGTAGATGTAGCGTTATACTCCGAAATCAAACCTACTAGTGGAATTCTTGCCCCAAGGTTGATCTGCTGCAACACAGCTTCTAAAATTACACCTGCGGTATTGTCATAGTAAACATCAATGCCATTAGGTGCTGCTTCTTTAAGCGCTGAATCAAGTTCTTGAGTTTTGCGATTAATGCCAACATCAAAACCTAATTCCTTAACTATATAATCCCGCTTATCGTCACTCCCCACAATTCCCACTACTCGCGCACCTTTAATTTTGGCGATTTGACCTACTACCGCACCGACAGCACCAGAAGCAGCTGAAACCACAACAGTTTCACCTTCTTTCGGTTGACCGATATCAAGTAAAGCAGCATAAGCAGTTAGACCAGGCATACCCAGTACACCTAAACTATAGGATAAAGGTGCTTGAGTAGGATCAAGTTTACGCAGTGTCTCACCTTTAGATACAGCATAAGTTTGCCAACCATTACCACTAAGAACAAAATCCCCTACTTGAAATTGAGGATGATTTGATTTAATTACTTGGCTGACTGTACCACCGACAATAACTGAACCCAATTCTATTGATGCAGCATAAGACTTTCCTGCACTAATGCGACCACGCATATAAGGGTCGAGAGATAGATAAATGGTGTGGCTAAGAATTTCGCCTTCACCTGGTTCGGGAGTTGGTGTTTCTACTAGAGTAAAATCATTCTCTTTTGGTTCGCCAACTGGACGACTTTTAAGGATGATTTGTTTATTAATTAAATCAGACATCAGTTATTTTCCTCTAAATTAATCTGACCATTTATGAGTATATAGGTGTGTGCAAGCATTCCGAAAATACTTCTACCTTTAGTGTGAGACTGCCAAAAAATCTAGGATGATTATTTTATGTTTTAAAAAACTCCACACAAGTCTAAAACCCTGATTTTCTCTTCTCCATTTTCGACTTTATGCTTAAAAAATAAATTTTTTTATTATATTAACCTACAGTTCATGTTAGCCCAAAATACTTATATAGAAGGCGATTTGTCGCATCTTTAAAACCCAAAATTGTTGGTAGTAGCCCTTAAATATCGTATTTTATTATATTAGTAACAATCAAAATTAATTAAACAGCTAATTATTGAAAAATCTGCTAATTTTCCACTCACTCCGTAAAATGCTGTAAATATAATCATCCCATAGTTTACCGTCTAACTCATGATGTTCTCTTAAAATTCCATCTCTATGAAAACCGAGCTTTTCAAGTAGTTTAACTGAGCCGATATTGAAAGCCGCAGTCTGACAATATAATTTGTTGAGTTCTGTTGTTTTCAACAGGTAATCGATAGCAGTAATTAACATTTTTGTGCCTAAACCCTGTTTTCGCAATTTTGGGTTGATGGTATATCCAAATTCTGCCGAACGATTTCGTGAGTTCATATCAAAATATCTGAATCTTCCTACAGGTTCTTCTAATCCATCAATAAGGAAAGCAAAAATTATTGCTTTATCACTTATGGTAATTCTTTGACCGTCAATAATAGGACGACATGTTTTTGTTTCTATGCGGTCAAATTTACCCCAGTCATTAAAGGATCTGTGGTGTTCAGTAGTTGCACGTTCAAGCCACATTATTAATTCACCTACGCAAAGTAGCAGAAAAGCAAGCTTTTTTAGACGCTCGCCAGAAGCTTTAAAGGAGCGTATCCACTGGCGTGCGACTTCCAATTATCTTGGTATCTAAGACAATGTTACTGAATGTCTTTCTAATAGTAACTCCTCTGTTTGTAGCTGTTCAAAAGTATTCTTGACAAACTCTGCAATTTCTATACGATTCCCACCGGGATCGCGGAGGAAAAATCGCACGTATCCGGGAAGTGGTCGTTGATCGGGAATAATTTCTACCCCATGTCTTTTTAGGTGTTCCTCAAAAGCATTCAAGTTATCGACTTGAAAACAATGATGTCGTCTAGATGTTTGGTTATTAGCGTTTTTGTCTGTACTAATGTGCAGTTCAATATCTCCCAATTTATACCATGCTCCTGAATCGTTTTTCATTACTTCAGGTCTGGAAATTTCAGTTAATCCCAAAACTTTGCTGTAGAAAAACAGCATTGCATCCTCCACCTCAAGAGGATAGGTTACTTGAATATGATGAACTGCATCAAGCTTCATAAATTTTTCTCCTAGTTTGGGTTAAATTTGGCAACGCTACAATCACTTTTTGTAGTATTACTGGCGTATTTCTCAAGTTTTTCTGTTTCAACTCACCGAAAGCTTATGTGACAAGCTTTCCCATACTGATGCGTTCTTCAACGAGATAGCCAAGTTTTCTATAAAACTCAACTACTTTTGCGTTGGATACACGAACTTGGAGATTGATTTTGAGGCATCCCATCGCTATCAATCCCCTCTCTGCGTGCTGCACTAGCTTGCTACCAATACCCTGCCGCTGATACTGAGGGCTGACTGCAACTGTGTATAGCCAACCGCGATGTCCGTCATATCCCGCCATAATAGTACCTACAATTACAGAGTTAATCTCAGCAACGAAAAATAACTCAGGCTGTACAGCAAGCTTCTGACTGATTACCAATTTTGGGCTGCTGTGCGACGGGTTATTAGGAAACACCTCATCCCATAGCGCATTAACTGATTGAGCATCAGATTCTTGGTACGGTCTTATATTCATTTACATCTCAATCAAATGACTTGCCTTTGCACATTGTTTGTGAAATACTACTCTTGAAACTACGGTAAATCGGTATTGTTTAGGTAGTATTGTACAAAACTTACCATAAAACATTTCGTCCTTAAAGCAATTAAAGGCTAATCCCTAAGAAAGATGACAAACACAGAAATTCGCACCGCTCAAGTTAAAGTTCCTAATGGAGATTTGCAGATTGATGCTTACTTAGCTGAACCAGTCCAAAAGGGAACCTTCCCCGCTGTGATCGTGATTCAGGAAATTTTTGGGGTGAATATTCACATTCGGGAAGTTGCTGAGAAATTTGCCAAAGACGGGTATGTAGCGATCGCACCAACTTTATTTCAACGCACCGCTCCTGGTTTTGAGGGTGGATACACCCCTGAGGATGTGCAGCAAGGGAGAGGTTATAAGGAGCAAACAACGGCAGAAGAAATATTGAGCGATATTAAAGCTGCGATCGCTTACTTAAGAACCTTACCAAATGTCCAAGGAGACGCGATCGGCTCCATTGGTTTCTGCTTTGGTGGCCACGTCGTTTACCTAGCTGCCACTTTACCAGATATCAAAGTTACAGCCTCTTTCTACGGTGGCGGTATTCCCAACTCAACTCCCGGTGGTGGAGAACCAACCATTACCCACACTGCCGATATTAAAGGCCCCATTTACGCCTTCTTTGGCCTTGACGATCAGGGAATCCCCTTAGAACAAACAGAACAAATTGAGGCTGAATTGAAGAAAAATAAGATTCCCCATGCCATCTTCCGCTATTCGGGAGCAGGACATGGCTTTTTCTGCAACCATCGCGCCAGCTACAATGCCGAAGCTGCTGCCGATGCTTGGAAAAACGTTCAAGAACTCTTCCAAAAGCACCTTCAGCTTCAAAAAGTGTCAACTTAACCCGAAACGGCGGTTAGAAACCGCGTCTACACAAACAAAACCCACCTCCGTGGGTTTCAAATCCTTAATTTGACCTTAATCCGCGGAGGCGGACAATGCCAGTGTAGCCGCGAATTCTATTCGCCAGGGCTATTCGCTAGAGGCGCACACATGTGCGCCTCTACGATTGAAAATCGGCAAGTATTAACCAAATAGTCAAAACCAAATAATAACAAAGTATCACATCCATGATTACCGCCTTCAAACAGCCAAAACTTAAGATTTTTCAACGTTTTTCACTATTCCTATTGCCTGGGTTATTAACAATCTCAACAACTTTAATCAGTTGCTCAGTCCAAACCCCAAACTCAGAAAATAAAACCACCGATTTGAAAGCCAAAGTTGTGCGGATGGGATATCAAAGTTCTGGGGATATCGTCAGACTGAAAGGATTGATTGAAAAACGTCTAAAGCCTTTAGGTGTTTCCGTGGAATGGGCACAATTTGCCGCAGGGCCACAACTAATGGAAGCGATGAATGTTGGTAGGGTTGATATTGGTTCTGTCGGCGAAACTCCCCCAATTTTTGCCCAAGCGGCTGGTACATCTTTAGTCTATGTTGCTAGTAATAAACCCAGTACTGGTAAAGGAAGCGGAATTATCGTCCAAAATAATTCACCAATTCGCACTTTAGCCGATCTCAAAGGTAAAAAAGTAGTTTTCCAAAAGGGTTCTGCTTCACATTACTTATTAATAAAAGCTTTAGAAGAGGCTAGTTTGAAATATAGTGATATTCAAGCCATTAGTCTGCCTCCTTCAGAAGCCCGCGATGCTTTTATTCAAGGAAAAATTGATGCTTGGGTAACTTGGGATCCTTATTTAGCTGTAGCCCAAAAGAAAGCCAATGCTCGTGTTTTGCGAGATGCTAGTGGCATTGCTACTCAGGGCGGATATTACATGGCGGCACGAAAGTTTGCCACAGAAAATCCGAAATTAGTGCGATTAGTTCTTGAGGAAATCGATAACACAGGTAAATGGGGTGAGAAAAATCGAGCAGAAGTTGTAAAACTGACTATTCCTCATCTCAAAATTGATGAAGATATTTTAACAACAATGGTTGAAAGGCGAACTTATGGGTTAAGACCAATTACCCCAGAAATTATGGAAAATCAACAGAAGATTGCAGATTTGTTTGCCAAAGAAAAAGTGATTCCTAAACCCATCAGTATTAAGGAAGCGATGCTGACTAGCGAACAATATGCAGCCATCACACCAGAAACCATCAGTCAAAAATAGAGACAGGAGATAGGAAAATGGAAGTTTTTTGGTATTTGCCGACACAGGGAGATGAGCGTTATTTAGGTACTACGATTGGCAGACGAGCAGCCACTTATCCCTATATGCAGCAAATCGCTCAAGCTGTTGATAAATTGGGCTATGGTGGGATGTTGATTGGTACTGGACAAAAACAAGATACTTGGATTGTCGCGACTTCCTTAATTTCAGTTACAGAACGCTTGCGGTTTCTTGTCGCTTTTCGTCCGGCAATTATGTCGCCTTCATTAGCAGTGAGGATGGCTGCTACTTTTGACCAGATTTCTAACGGTCGAATTATTCTGAATGTGGTAACAGGTGGCGACACCAAAGAACTTGCCAAAGATGGAATTTTCTTAGATCACGATCAGCGTTATGAACTCACAGATGAGTTTTTGACAATTTGGCGATCGCTCATGCAAGGTGAAGAAGTAACCTTTAATGGTCGTCATTTAAAAGTTAAAGGCGCAAAACTCCAATTTCCTCCCGTACAAAAGCCTTATCCCACCTTATATTTTGGTGGTTCTTCAGATGCGGCGCTCCAAGTTGCAGCCAAACACATTGATGTGTATTTAACTTGGGGTGAACCACCAGATCAAGTTGCCCAAAAGATTGCCAAGGTACGCCAATTAGCAGCAGAACAAGGTAGAACAGTACGTTTTGGAATTCGGATGCACGTTATAGTCCGCGAAACTACGCAACAAGCTTGGGATGCAGCTAATGAACTGATTCAGTATGTCGATGATGAAACCATCGCTGCTGCACATCAGCAGTTTGCTCAATCTGAATCAGAAGGACAACGCCGCATGGCTCAACTGCATAAAGGCGAGGTTGCCTCCGGCACGCTACGCGATCGCAAAAACTTAGAAACTAGCCCCAACTTATGGGCAGGTGTTGGCTTAGTGCGTGGAGGTGCTGGGACTACCTTAGTTGGAGATCCAGACACAGTTGCAGCGCGAATGTTAGAATATGCCGATTTAGGAATTGATACCTTTGTTTTCTCAGGGTATCCCCATCTCGAAGAAGCTTATCGAGTTGCAGAATTACTGTTTCCTCGCTTACCGTTACAAACACCAGCGATTGCATTACCGCAGCAAGTTGCAAGTACATTTAGTGAATTTGTTACCAAAACAGATTTACTCAAACCCCAGCCAGTGTAAGCAATTCAAAATTCAAAAAACTAGCGTGTATTTAACTCATGACACCTTAGTACAACATTGCATAAATTCGGCAAAACTCCGCGTTCCTCTGCGCTTACTTTGCGTGCCTCTGCGTTTAAAAACACTACGATTTTATAGTTCAGTTAAGCTTCTCTACCTTTACGTCCTTTGCGGTTCGTTAAAAAAAAGGATTTTAGCCTTAACTGAACGTATTGAACTCTAACCGTCTTATTTCTCAGCCAGAATCGCGTAAATTTCCCGTTTAACTTGCTCTAAAAGCTCACGCACCCGATTTATCCGCTCGATATTGCCACTACGAGCAACCTGCACCACAGCAGCAGCTAATTCTGTGGCGGCATTCCGCAACTCAATAAACTCTTGGGGCTTACCTGTGACGAAACCTTTGAAGGTATCCCAAGGAGAGTCTGAAGGTTCTTGTTGGGTACGTTCTGCTAATAATTGTCTACCCTCATCCGTAATCGTGTAAATCCGCTTGCCACCTTCCTGTGCGCTCTTGAGATAACCCCCTTCCTCTAGTAATTGGAGTGTTGGATAAACTGAGCCAGGACTGAGGCGACGGAAACCACCATAACGAGTTTCCATCTCTTTAATCAGATCGTAACCATGACTAGGATGCTCTGATAACAATTCCAGCAGAATGAACTTGATATCACCCCGACGAGTGCGGTGTTCATCTCCCCAACCACGACCAAACATTTCATGGCCAAAGTGTTTCTCATGATGTCTGCCATGATGCTTGTCATGGCCAAACCAAGACCTGACAAGCAATGAATCCTCTTCGCTAACTCCTGCCCATGCAGGTGCGCCAAAACGTGACCGAAAGTGTCTAAACATAAGTAAATCTCAAATCAACTTTCTCTAATATACGATATATCGGAATATATCGCGATATATCGGAATAGAATTTTGATGAAGATTTGTGAAGTATATAATAGCAATTAGGACTTACGCATTGACAGAATAACAAAATAGTGAATTCATAAATAAGGGTCGT
>NZ_JABXKK010000061.1 GCF_017115045.1 Nostoc sp. NMS8
TTAAACTAAACTGTTTAGTTTGCTCCTGGTGACAACTTCGCCAGCTCTTCCCCTACTAATGTGGTTAAATATTCACGGTTCTCTGAAATGATTCAACTGTCGGCACCGCAAGGTAACGATTACAATTAAGATTCACTCTTTAATGTATAGTCAAGGGAACCCCATTATCTTTGGGTTTTAAATTCAGAATAAACGGAACAGCTTTCAATACCCAATTGGACACGGGTGTATAATTAGCAGCTTCTTCTCCAAAGCTAATAGAAAGCATATCTGTATGAATAATCCCCGGATTGAGGGGTATAGCTGCCATACCAGTTGGCAATTCTTGTGCCAAAGAACGAGTTAACAAAGTCGCAAGTCGCAAGTCGCAAGTCGCAAGTAAAAATAATACCAAGTAGCGAGTCGCAAGTAAAAATTCACAAAATTGCTCTTAAACTTGCGACTTGCGACTTGTCACTTGCGACTTGGAGTTAATCCTTCTATTGCCCACTTAGAAGCACAATATGGTGCAACTTGGGCCCAAGTCGAACGTCCCCAACCAGAACTAAAGTTAACAATAATACCCCGTTTCTTTTTCACCATTGCTGGTACGAAATGGCGAATTATATTTGCTATTCCTTTGATATTAATATCTATAAGCTCCGAAAATTCTTCAGATGGTATTTCCCACAAAGGTGCTGGATAATTGGTAATTGCCGCATTATTAATTACTATATCTGGCGGTGAATATTTTTGAAGTACGTCTTGGGCCCATTCTTTTACAAGTTGTTCATTTGCCACATCTACAGATGTGAAATCATTGGGCGCACTAAACTTTTGGCGTATTTTATCAATAGCATCTGATGAACGGGTGCAACCAATAACAGTATGACCCTGTTGAATAAAACCCTCGGTCATCGCATAACCTAAACCTTTGCTTATGCCTGTAATTAAGATCAGCTTACTCATATTTTTCTGTTATTCCTGCTCTGAATCAATAATTCGTGGGAAAAAATAACCGCTACCTCTTGCCGTAATAATGAATTCTGGATCATTGGGGTCGGATTCTACCTTTGTCCGCAATCGTGAGATATGCACATCTACCACACGGGTGTCTGTATTCATTTCTGGTACAAAGCCCCACAACTGCTGTAATATTTCAACCCTTGAAAAAATCTTTCCCGAATCATTCACTAACAACTCTAATAAGCTAAACTCCACACCTGTCAACCGAATGCGTTGCTCATTTTTATGGACAAGCCGTTTACTTGTATCGATTTTCAGGTCGCCTGCATGAATTATCCCAGAGTTAGGAATAGTATTGATACTGGTTTTGTGGGAGCGCCGTTTTAGTACACAGGCAATTCGAGCTTCTACGGCATTGACTAGTAGCCGAAGGTAAAAGCAAAGCAGATATCTGTTCCTTCTCGACAAGCTGATTAATAATTATGTCTGGTGCTGTAATTGCTTGCTTCAATAAGTGCTGATAAGTTATCAAGTTGCAACGTATTAAACTTGATAATTCCAATAATTCCTTCATATTGAATATCATTTGTAAGCGATTGGTCGGCTTGGGCAGTTGCCTTTTGACCCCACAACAGACCCAACCGTTGCATTCGCCACAAACCCAAGCGGTGAATTTCTTGCCCAGGAATGAGAAAATCACCGTTATTGGTTTGTAAAACGGTCCGTCTTTCACTGTAGGGTTGAATGGTTCCTGAAAGCATTAAATTTTCTCTTTTACCAATATTTGCTACCAGTCCTAGATTAACCCACAACAGCGATCGCGTGTAATGTCATTTTTTTTTGTGAGAATGGTATTTTTTATTTAGATCGCAGCGAGATTGTCCTGCTCTTGGACGCTACAGTAATCGATCCAACAGTTGTTGAGAGAAATTAAAGTTTGATAGTCGATTGAACAATACCAATTTTATTTTGATGATTGTTTTCATGTTTTTTTAGCAAGTGCAACAGTAATCAAAATTGACTTGACTTCATTATTCATCTTGCCAGTAATAAGTTGGTTATACAAATATGTTGCTTCTTCTAGCGAAAAAGCTGATGGATTAGCAGCAGGATTATCCTCATGCCCACTTTCGCAACCACCCATATTAGAAAAAATCTGATACTTAACAAGAGGACGATTTTCGCCACCAACATTAAACCACACGCAACTACGTTCTCGATCAATATCAATCGAAATTATTGGAGGAATACATTGCCAACATGCAACTTGCTTTGACCAATTTTTAAAACCAGCAGGATTTTCGCTCTTGATATTCATTTTTGATTTTTATCCCTTTGTTTTGATATTTAGACAGTTTATTGTTCAATTGTTTTGTTGCTAACTCATACATGAGTACACCTACTACTGCTCAAACCAGTTTAAATTAGGACTTATCCCATGTTTTCGCTGATCAGCCTCAAGACAAGCCTTGCTATAAACCTCATCCCAACCATGAAGGAAATCTTTTTCATGAGATTCTAAATCCCCATACGGTACAGCCATTTCTCGCTCTAAAGCTTGTAATAATTCTTCAAAAGTCAGAAAATATCCTGGCTCGATTGAGATTGCTTGAAAAAATCTCAGCCAATTGTCTTTAAACTCTTGACGCAACAACCGCAATGCTTCGGCGTTCATCTTCTTAAGAGTTGGAGTCGCTGACAATCGCGCCAGCTGTAACTCTTGAATGAATGCCTTAATATGATAGTTTGCACGTTTGTATTCAGGTGCAACCTTCCCCAAGCGCAACGATGCCAAGTAACGATCGCAAACTTCCTGGTAATCCTCAACTGGAGATACAGCTGGTGATAAGGCAGCTTCTACACGTTCTATTAGTTCAGTTGCCCCGTTAGTGTCTGGATTTATCTTGCCCAAAAATTTTTGACGGTAAACGGCACTAAGCCTTTCTACAACAGGTTTGATACCAAGAGCAATCCTGACGTGGGTGGTTTCGTAGGGGGCTTTATGCCCACGTCCACCTTTGGCTATTGGGTCAGTCATAAAGTTGTTAACAGCTTATACTAACTATACCATAAACTTGTTAACATCTTTTAGGATAAACTTGTTAACAATTTTAAATTTTTTATCTAGAAAGGCAGAAGCCAGATGGGAATTCTGATTCTTGCCCTCTGCCTTTCTAGATAAATTCCGCTTTCAAGAGCGCTAGTGCAACCATGCCGAAGGTTCTCTCAATGCGATCGCATTGAGATGGAAGTTAACCACAAGAACGGACAACTTATGGTTACAGTCACAAAGATGCAAGCCACCTTTTGGAGGGATGGTCTTTTAATCGTAGTTTATATCGGATAAAAGATAAGGGTATCTTATTTTGTCTTCCCCCGCGATCATGTATACTGTCACTGTAAGCATAAGATGAGCAAGTTGCTCACTTTATGCTTTCAAAGCGGAT
>NZ_JABXKK010000098.1 GCF_017115045.1 Nostoc sp. NMS8
ACTATCTCTTTACATTACCGTAGTTTGTGGTTCAATTACCTGAAAATTGCTGTAACGCCTAGCTTTAGAGCCTGTTTAGTTCTTTTGTTCTAACAAAGTTGATATGCTCCCAGCCATAATTACGGGCAACCTCAATAAGCTAATAGACATTTCCAGAAATTAAAGATGCGTTACCCAGAACCCTTGTAGAGACGTAGCATTGCTACGTCTCTACATTCTTTTTTGGAGATGTCTAATGAGCATTCAAGTTGTATAGAACCCAATACGCTTAGATTTAGAATTTTTCTATCCCCTGATTCCCCTAGTTTTCCCCGATTGTTTCGTAATTTATAAAATATCGAACTGAGGTTATTCCATGATTCACCATATTTCAATTGCTGTTAAAAACCCTAACCACGTTGCCCAAGTTCTGGCAGAAATCTTAAAAGCACAAGCTGTTTCCTTCCCTCCTAACCCAGGAAGCTATATGGTTATACCTTTTGATGAATACGGTACAGCCATTGAACTTTATCCTTTAGGTTCTCAAATCGAACCTGGTGAAGGTGATGAAGAATGCGTATTTGTGCATACTGCTATTACTGCCAGGTATACAGATATTCATGCAGCTATCTCTGTATCTATTAGTCAGCAAGAAATTGAACAAATCGGTATTCGTGAAGGTTGGCGTGTAGTGCGCTGTAACCGCGATTCGTTCTTTGATGTGATTGAGTTCTGGGTAGAAAACAGATTAATGATTGAGTTGCTAACACCAGAAATGGTATCTAAATATTTAAATTTTGCCACCCAGCAAGAAAACCTCAAGTATTTTTTGACAGAACCAGCTTTAGCAACTACTTGATAAATGCAAGAATCCTATTTGATTTTTGAAAAAACTCTGGGGAGCATCTAGTTTTGGAAGATATACAAGTTCCAGGAAAATAAAAAAGTGTACATCATCAACCATGATCCCAGTTGAAGAAGAATTCAAAAGTCAGAATTCAGGAGCAGAGCCAGAGCCGCTCCTGAATTTTATTTAGCATATCTGTTTTATGAATAGTCAGTATATTTTCAGTGCGATCGCCCAACTACGTAAGCTGCGATCGGCAAGAAAACCCCAACAGTTAGTTGATTTAGATTATCTAATAACTTTTTTTAGTTAAACTTAAATTTTCTGTGATATATTGATGTAATCAAGAATACCCGTAATGTATATAATATTGTATTAGATTTTAAAACATTAATATTATGTCTAGTCAAGAACAAAATTCCAATAAAGCATTGAATCAAACACAAGCTAGCGGAACAAAGAAGAAGAAAATACAACCTCCCCCAGACATCAAAAAACCAAAGAAAACCGAATAAAAGCATCACGTAGCAACTCTTGGAGACGCTGCGCCCAGCAAGATCCCCAAAGGGGTACGCTCCTCAAAATTCAATACCAACCAACAAATGCCCGACTTATTTAATAAGTCGGGGATATTTTTGATTACAAATAACTCAGGATTGCTATAGAGACTTAGGTGCAATTAAGTCTCTAAAATTACCATCAAAAATCAATGAGCTTATTTATTTTTCGCTTGAGTCTTTGCCTGTTCTAAAGCTATTTCTTTGATTGCCTGATATGAATTAACATTTGAAGTACCTTCAATAGCTTTAACAGCTAAATCCTGAACTTGTTTGAGAGCGTATTCAAGTTGTTTAGAAAGATTTTGAATTCGCGTTTCTTGATTAGTAATAGTTTGTTCTAAAGATTGCAGTCTTTGTTCATAGAAACGCTTTTGCCCTTCCACTTCTTTAGAATATAAATCTGATTTTATTTTAGCTTGGTAGTGAGCAATACCTTTGCCCTCTTCGGTAGCTTTTTTAATGGCTGCTTCTTTATCTTTCGGAAAAGCCTCTACCTTAGCTTTTAACTCTTCAAATTGTTTCTCTCGTTCAGAAATCGCTTTCTCCCGTTCAGCCCATTGCTTTTCTGTCTCTTGTAGTAATTCTTCCAGTTGCTTATATAGCCTTTTCTGCTCTTGTTCGTATTCGTCATTTTGCAGTTGCCGCTGGAGTTCTAAATTATACTTATACTCCGAAGCATCGCGTTGTCGAGTTTTATTCAAGTTTTCATTCCGTTCTTTTATCGCCCGTTGCTGTTCCTCCTGTTCTTTTCCCCAAGCATTCCTTTGCTCTAGTATTTCTTGAAATAATACTTCAGAACGTCGGGTATATTCTTCCTCATAAGCTTTAGTATTATCTTCATAGGCTTGGATGAGAGTATCCAAGATATCATCAGAAATTTCTAAATTGTGCAACTGCCTTAATTGTTGATTTTCTTCTTCTAAAGTTCGCCTAATTTCTTCCAACTTAGAGGATTTTGTGGTTAGCTGTTCTGATAATTCATTAGCAGCACTGCCAAAACCTAATTGAATCTTCGCCAAGCTTTCAATTGTATTATTCATCTTTTGTTGGACACTAGAAAGCTGATTCATAGCTGTTTTTTGTTCTAATTTAGGCTGTTCTTTAGTTCCAGACTGGTTTTCTTTGCCAACTTGATCGAGTTCCGATTTCAGTGCTGCTTTTTCTTTTGCTAACTCCTCATACGCCTGAAGAATTTCTACTTTAGTATTCTTATCAGTCGGTTTTTTCCCCACCACAACAAACCTCCTCTTCAGGAATTAAAGATGATTAAGATGCTATAGACTCACAACTATTTAGGATTAGAATTACCAAAAGCCCTCATAGCTAAGTCTTGTGCTTGTTTTAATGCAGTTTGCAATTGAGCAGAAATACTTTCTATTTGCTCAGACTGTTTCTTAATAGTTTCTTCCAGAGATTGAATTTTTTGTTCATAGCTCTGTTTGTTAGATTCCCATTCTCTTTCAAATAAATCAGCCTCAATTTTAGATTTTTGGCTTGTTTCTTTAATTGCTTCTTCTCTAGCTTTCTTAACGGCTTCTTCCAATTCGTTAGGAAATGTAGTTACTTTTTGTGCATAATCTGCAAAGAGTGGTTGGCGTTCAGCAAATATTTTTTCTCGTTCTGCCCAATCTTTCTCTTTCTTTTGAGAATTTTCTTGTATTTCCCTTTGTTGTTGGCGCTTTATCGCTTCGTAGCTGTCTCTATTGAGTTTACGAGTAGTTTCTAACTTATACTGAGATTCTTCTTGTTCTTGCTGGCGATCTTTGGCTAATAACTCATTATATGCTTGGAGTTTTTCTTCATACTCTGCTTGATCTTTTTGCCATTCCTTGCGCCTAATTGTAATTTCTTTCTCTAGTGCTTCCCTTTTACTAATAGTATCTTGTTCGAGGATTTTTAATTTTTCTTGGTGTTCTTGACTTAAAACGTCTAGAGTATCCGCAACAACTCTGATCTGTTGCAGTTCTTGTAGGCGTTGAGTTTCAATTTCTATAGCTCGGTTCAATTCATCTAACTTAGAATTTTCTTGAGCTAATTTTTCAGATAATGCGTTAAGAATACTGCCAAACTCCAATTGTAAATCAGCTAAACCTTTGACAATACTATCAACTGTATATGCAGAAGCCGCTTGCAGAATCTCTTGACTTTTTGCCTTTTCTGCTTCCTCTTGTTTGGTTGCTATTTTAGATTCCAGCTTTTTTCTTTGGATAATAATTTGTTGAAATGCTTGCATTAGTTGTTGTTTGCTGTCCTTGACTCCAACTGTAGTCATCTTTCAACTCCCTTCAATAGGCAAATGATTTATTGGGTAGCAAGCCATACCAATGACTACCCTATGCAGACATCAGAGTAGCCTTTGAATCAACATTTTTAACGCAGTGGAAATACTGAAATGATCCACATCCGACACTTAAGTGGGTACGAATTTTCCATAGATGTGTCCTTTTGTTTTTCAGGTATAGTTTTCCCTTTGAGGTTTTATAGTATTTTTGTACTATGATAAATATACTTAAGCGAATCTCCTCTTGTCAAGACAAATTATTAGAAGCTTGTAGCCATAATGATTGACGATTAGGAGACTACTGTGGTGTATGTTACTTTTTGTAAAGAAAATCTAAAAAAATTAACCTTAGCAGAAGCGCGGTTACAGTAAGGCGAGATAATAGATTCAATAATCCTAATTGATACAAGCACAGTCCTAGACTTTTGTGATATCAATGTACACCACTGAATCGACCAAATATTCTGCTAGAACGGACATTGGACAAACCAGCCGTATTTTAGTAGTAGAAGATGAAGAATTAATCCAGGAAATGCTAGCTGTAGCTCTGGAAGAAGAAGGTTATGGGGTGATAACTGCCCCCGATGGGCGGTCTGCTATCGAGTATCTCAAAAGTTTTGAAACCAATTCAGGGGAACTCCCCTTCGATCTGGTCATTCTTGATTTGATGCTACCGCAAATCAACGGGCTAGATATTTGCCGTTTGCTGCGTCATCAAGGCAACCCAGTACCTATTTTAATCCTTAGTGCTAAGGGTAGTGAAACTGACCGGGTTTTGGGGTTAGAGGTGGGCGCTGATGACTATCTGACCAAACCCTTTAGTATGCGTGAATTAGTGGCTCGTTGTCGCGCTTTACTCCGCCGCCAACGCCTAAGTAATTTACCCCAAATACCAGTATTAAAATTTAAGGATGTCTCCTTGAATCCCCAAGAATGTCGCGTGCTGGTTCGCGGTCAAGAAGTGAGTCTTTCTCCCAAAGAGTTCCGCTTGCTGGAACTGTTTATGAGTTACGCCCGTCGGGTATGGTCACGCGAACAATTGCTCGATCAGGTTTGGGGGCCGGATTTCGTCGGCGATAGTAAAACTGTAGACGTTCATATTCGGTGGTTGCGCGAAAAATTAGAGCAAGACCCTAGCCATCCCGAATATATTGTGACTGTAAGAGGTTTTGGCTATAGGTTTGGATAATTAGTTGGGATAGTTGTTAGTTTTTAGTAGTCACCAAAAAACTAACAACTCAAATGCTTTTATTGGGATTTTTTCTGGGTTTAGCGGTAGGCATTGGGTTTTGGATTTGGCAACAGGTTCAACTTAACCGCTACCTGGGGCGCTTACTCCGACCGTTAACCTCCCATTCTCACAAAATGGGACTGCTGTTAATTCCTGGGTTGCGGCAAGAAATAGCGATGGTGAAGCAGCAACGGCAAGATTTACAGCAGTCGTTGCAAACTTACCAAGACCTGCTAGATTTTGCACCAGTGGGATATTTGCAAGTGGATGAGGAAAATCAACTGCTGTGGTGCAATCGACAGGCGCAGGAAATTTTGTATCTGCAAAGGTGGCAACCAGAACAGGTGCGCTTGTTATTGGAGTTAGTACGGTCTTATGAACTCGACCATTTAATTGAGCAAACTCGTGATTTGCAAAAACCACAGACGGGAGAATGGATATTTCATCCATCTTGTGATGATGCAGCAGAGATGGCAACAATCAAACCTCTGGCTTTGCGGGCTTCTAGCTTGCCTTTACCCAATGGACAAGTGGGAGTCTTTTTAGAAAATCGTCAACCCCTATTAGATATAAATCAAATACGCGATCGCTCTTTTTCTGATTTAGCACACGAACTGAGAACGCCGCTAACTTCGATTCGCTTAGTTGTAGAAACTTTACAAAACCGCTTAGAACCACCTTTAAATCGTTGGGTTAACCGTTTGATGCAGGAAGTCGATCGACTGATTAACTTAGTGCAAAGCTGGTTAGACCTTACCCAAATGGAAGCAAACCCAAATATCCAATTGCAAGCCAAAGCTGTAGAATTGCGATCGCTCATTACATCTGTTTGGGAAACTCTAGAACCCTTGGCAGGGCGTCAACATCTGTCTTTTTCTTATTCTGGCCCTGAAAATCTGTGGATTAAGGCAGATAAAGCCAGGATTTACCAAGTTTTTCTCAACTTGCTAGATAACAGCATTAAGTACAGTCCTTCTGATACAAGCATTCACGTCCAAGCAAAAATCCGCTCAACAGATAATAATGAGAGCGATGCTGTTTCCCAAATCTTGGAAATAAATCTGATTGATTCTGGAGTCGGGTTTTCCGAGGCAGATTTACCCCACGTTTTTGAGCGATTTTATCGAGGAGATAAAGCCCGAACCCATTCCCCCCAAGATAGTAACTCTATTGGGGCGATCGTTGGCAATGGATTAGGATTAGCGATCGTTGAGCAAATTCTGATCGCCCACGGTGGTTCAATCAAAGCGATGAACCATCCAGAAACCGGTGGTGCGTGGATGCAGATCCAATTTCCTGAAGTTATGGCAAACTCCCTAAGCCAAGACTATAGTTAGTAATATCTTCACCTTTGAGACAACAGGTGTGAAAGCCGTCGATTATACTCCCAATCCTCAAAGACCACAACTAGCACGCGCCATTAGGCGCTTAGAACGGGATGTATTACGCATGGGTGCTTTGGTAGAACAATCGTTTCGCCTCAGCCACCAAGCGTTATTTGCTCGTAACTTAACAGCAGCTGAAGAACTTCCCCGATTAGATAAAAAAATCGATCGCTTTTATCGTCAAATCGAGTCAGACTGTACGGCGATTATGACGCTGCAAGCGCCTACGGCTCCAGATTTGCGCTGTTTAAGTGCCTTTATGCAGTTGGTGCGAGACTTAGAGCGCATTGGTGATTATGCTGAGGATTTAGCTGAGATTGCGATTAAAATTTTTCCTTATGCGCCTCATACGTCAATGCCAGAAATTGAAGCTATGTCCCTTCACGCTCAGGCGATGCTAGCAACTAGTTTAAAGGCCTTGGGAGATTTCGATGAAGCCGGTGGACGCCGTTTAAAGCACCTAGATGATACTGTAGATGATGCCTACGATCGCGTTTATCAGACTTTAGCCCAACAACGAGATGTGCCTGGTGTTGTCGAGCCAATTATACTACTAGCACTGGCAATTCGTTGTCTGGAACGTATGGCAGATCATGCCACTAATATTGGTCAAAGGGTGGCATATATTGTTACTGGCCAACGTTCTTAATTGACGTGTCGGCCAGATCCGCGACTTCTTCAAGAAGTTGGGGTTCTGAATCCAGTGCCCTTACGGCGTGGTCTATTTACCTGAAAATAGCTGTAAAAAAAATAATTTAACTAAATATTTTACTAAAAGCTTACCTTTTCTTAAACTTGCACAATTAAAGTAACAAGTAAATAACTAAAAACTCCCGATCTATCTCACTGATAGATACACCAAATAAGAAGCTGTTGGTATCAGAATATTGGGACTTACTTTCTAGCTCTAATGGAGAAGAATAAACTTTCATATATACAGGTAGATTTTGATGCAAATTATTAGAGTTTCTTAATCATTAAAAATAGCAAGATTCCCTGATAATTGTGTAGTTACGGTTAATGATGTATTCCACAAGTCCTACTTCAAACTCTTCTGCCGTATCAAATAGTTCTGCATTCAGCGGACAATTACCCCAGCAGATATTTGCACGTCGGGAAGTAATTCCACCTCAAAATGATGTACTTTGGCGTATTGAGCATGGTGCAGTTCGTACCTTAACCTGGAGTGAAGATGGAACATTCATCACTCTTGGTTATTGGGGGCTAGGGGATCTGATTGGCTATCCTTTGTCTAGGGTCAAGCCTTACCAAATTGAATGCCTCACTGGCGTAGAAGTAAGCATTGTGCCACCTCATTTGTGGCATCAAGATATTAATGCTTTGTTGTCTCATATTCAACAGGCAGAGGATCTACTAAGTATTGTGCATCGCAAACCAATTTCGCTGCGTTTATGGCAGTTTTTGGTATGGTTAAGTGAAAAATTTGGACGTGATATAGATAAGGGCAAATTAATTGATTTAAATGTTACCCATCAAGATATTGCTGAAGTGTTAAATACTACACGAGTAACAGTTACCCGACTCCTACAACAGTTGGAGGAAGAAGGAACAGTCTTACGTCACAAACGCCGCATTATTTTGCGCTTACCAAATAAATTAATTAAAAATTATAGTTCAGCACTATATTAAATGACTTGTATTTCTCACAGGATAGAGGTATAATAGTCGCTGTGATTGTGTGTAAAATTCCTGAAAGTAAAGTGCTTTAAGCATTTTACCGTCATTGGATTAGTAGGTGTGAGTGAGAGTAGATAACATGACAAAACGATTCTGGAATCTTTTTAAGGTTAGTCCAGTTGTTCTAGCTGCTGCATTTTTTGCTGCGAATAGTGCTTTAGCTGCTGAAGTTAACGAAACAAATGTTTCCCAGTTATCTGAAGCTCAAGAGTCTAATAATATAGATCAAGTAACATCAGTTTCGCAATTTTCGGACGTGCAGCCCACAGATTGGGCATTCCAAGCTTTACAATCCTTGGTTGAGCGCTACGGCTGTATTGCAGGTTATCCCAACAGTACTTATCGTGGGAACCGTGCTTTGACCCGTTACGAGTTTGCCGCAGGTTTGAATGCCTGTTTAGATCGGGTTAACGAATTAATTGCAACAGCTACAGCCGATTTGGTCAGCAAACAAGATTTAGCTACTTTACAGCGCTTACAAGAAGAATATTCTGCTGAACTAGCAACTCTGCGCGGTCGTGTGGATGGTTTAGAAGCCCGTACTTCTGAATTGGAAGCTAATCAGTTCTCTACTACCACCAAGTTGGTTGGGGAAGCAATTTTCGACATTTCACAGGCTTTTGGTGATACTAGAGCGCTTCCTTCTGGTTCTGTATCCCCCCGAACCGACTTGAATTCCAACACAACTTTTGGGGATCGAGTTCGTTTGAACTTGTATAGCAGTTTCACTGGTAAAGACCAGTTACAAATTCGGTTAACTGCTGGGAATATTATCTCCAATGCTGGTGCGATCGGTAACGCTGGTGCAACTGGTACTGGTACTAACCAGACCCGCTTGGGCTATGATGTAGCCACTGCGGACAACAGTGTGAGCATAGATAAAATAAACTATGCTTTCAATTTTAGTGACGCAATACGTGTCAAGGTTGACGCCAGCGGTGGTGAGTTATGGGAGAATGCTTATAACTTCAACCCCGACTTTTCTAGTTCTGGTAGAGGTGCGATTTCTCGCTACGGACGTTTCAGCCCGATTTATCGCCAAGGTGCTAGTGGTGCTGGTTTGACAGTTAGCTTTAATCCTAATGGCCCTATAAGCTTGACAGGCGCTTATCTAGCTGGTAACGGTCTTACTAGTAGTGCCGCTAACCCTACAGATAATAATGGGCTGTTTGATGGTGACAATACCATTTTCGGTCAGTTATCTTTCAAACCCAGCAAAGCGTTCAATATCGGTTTCAGCTACGCCCGCACTTATCAAACTGCTCCCACTGCCGGTGGTGGACTATTCAAAGGTACAGGTAGTGCCTTTGCCAATATTCCTTTTGGCGCTGGTACTCGCACTGATTCCAATAACTACGGTGTAGAACTTAACTTCCAACCAAGTTCTAAGTTTACTCTTGGTGGTTGGGCTGGTTACACTGTTGCCGATGCTTTAGACGGTTCTGGAAGAGATGCAGATATTTTTTACTGGGCTGCTACTCTTGGTGTAAAAGACTTCGGTAGAGAAGGTAATCTCTTGGGTCTGATCTTCGGTCAACCACCCAAAGTCACCGGCGGCGGCGGTGGTGTTGTTAAGGAAGCTGGCACTACTTATCATGCAGAAGCCCTTTATCGGTTCCAGGTCAGCGATCATATTGCCGTTACCCCTGGGTTATTAGTAATCTTCAATCCAGAGAACAACAACGCTAACGACACTGAATATGTAGGTACTCTACGTACTACCTTCACCTTCTAAAATTGGGGATGAAGTATAAAACTGAAAATTAAATAAACAAAACCCCACGGAAAGGTGGGGTTTTGTTTAGGAAGAAAATTAGCTATATCGGATTATAATCTGGCTGATTGGGTATATCTTTTGGGGGGCGATCGCTACTCCAAGCCCACCATACAGAACCACAGTGACAGTAGTAGAACTCTTGCCATTTGCGACGACGGTCTTCTGTAAGTACAGGCGATCGCCGATTTAGCCAAACTTTTTCAGCTTCTAAGCTACTTGAGCGGCAGTTAGGACAGCAAAAATTGTATGCGTGTACTGCCTGATTTGTCCATTCAGGCGGGAGGGGAGCAAAAGCATCCATGTAGTTACAAGTGTAGTCTAAATTGCGATCCAAAACTTTGAGGTTTTGAATTGGGCGGCAAACCAATACTATAAAATTCCGCCACACGATCAAACTGCTTAATCAATATTTTTATGGCTTGATTTGAATCTATTCAAGACCGCGATCGCATCTCACAAGTCAAAGGTTAACACGAAAAGTTTATTTTTTACATAACTAGTTACTATGCACATTATGGCTAATAATTAAACTTATGGAGCCAAATGTTGAAATTCGCCGTTTGTTAGATGTGATGCCTGCTTCTGGTCGGATGACGACAAAACTTGTTAGTAAGCCAGAACAGGCAAAAGTGATTGACGCCTCTTTTCCCCAACCCTGGAATCAGGCGCGACCGATATATATTAATTTCGATTTGTGGCGTCGCTTGACAAAGGCGCAACGAGACTTGCTGCTATTGCAAATAGTTAGCTGGTTAACGGGGGTAAAGTGGTTTAAACCCGATATTTATCAAGGTGTGGTATTAGCCGGGTTGTTAGGCGGATTCTTGGAAGCAGCACAGTCAGACGTAGTGGGTGTAGCTGTAGCTGGGGGATTAAGTGCGATCGCAGCTTTTCGGATCTGGCGTACTAATAAATCTCAAGAGTCAGAGTTAAATGCCGATGCTGCTGCAATTAAAATAGCACAGAGACGCGGTTATTCGGAAGCTGAAGCAGCACAGCACCTATTATCTGCAATTGAAGCGGTAGCCAAAATTGAAGGGCGTGCCAGTTTCAATTTTACCGAGTTGATTCGTTGCCAAAATTTACGAGCGATCGCAGGTTTATCATCAGTGGGTATACCAGAAAGCTACGATAAGTAGAAATTGGCAAAAATTAAAGAATCAGGAGATTATTTGATACATTAATAAGTTTTACCTCAGATTGTAATAGCAATCTGTGGCAACATTTTTGAGCTAAATAAATTTCATTTTTAATTAACAATGTTAAACAAAAAATTATCGATGAAATGATGTTTTTTATGTCCTTTGACTAGCTTGCCACCACTGATAACTAGTTGCAAAGGGTGAAGCTACTCTACACTGGAATAAGAGAATGTGTATTTAACTTAACTTAGATGTTAGAGACTGAGGAGTTTATTGATACCTTCTCGGTGTTGGTTATGAAGTGCTTACCTCGTGTGGTAAAACTTAAGTTAAATTCTGTCAGTTACTAACGGAGTTGATGGGAATGGGTAACTTTATTATTTTTGCCTTGATAGTCGTTTACGGAGTCGGCGTTTTGAAATTCTGGAATGGGTTTGAGCGGACTAATTTTAATCCAGCCTTGAGTAATCGGATTCGTTTATCTTTGCTATGGCCAGCTTTGTTTATTACAAATCAATCCTATCGTCGAAACTTTAGAAAGGCGTTGAAGGCTAGGTCTTAGTATTAGGTGTATTAAGTCTAACATCATACGATTTTGACAGTTGACATATATCTTAATATAAATCTAACCTGCTAACCTCCCTTCCTTACTAAGGAAGAGAGGTTGGCTTGCTCCTTTTAGGAGGGAGAGGAACTAGGGAGGGATAAGTTCGTTAACCGTTGGAAAATATTTCCGCTGATGACTTTACGAATTATTTACCATTGGTTAATAGATGGATTGCTGCACCGACAGCGGCACCATCAACAGCATTGCCCAGGGTATCTCTGCTATCGCCAGTAACTACGCCTGTTACTGCGCTAGCCCCTGCACCGACTCCGATATCTTGAGCGGCGTTCCGGTGACGGCGACCGCGAGTGTTTCTCAGACCATTTGCGCCATTTACGGCTGCACCAGTCACACCACCCTTAACAGCATTGCCTAATACACCACCATTTCCCCTAACAGCTCCAGTGACAACATTGGTAACAGCACCAATACCTGCATCTCTCAGTACTTGGTCATCAGCAGCAGCGGGTTTTGCGGGAACTAAAGTTACACCAGCTAAACTTGCAGCCATAAGGCTGGGTAGAAGTGTGCGTTTTAGGATTTTATTCATTGTATTACCTTCTCAAAACATCAAACAATTGGCTAAAAACCAAAGTTACTGGAATCTGATAAAATCTGATTTTTTCATCTGAATAACAGCAACTCTTTATTGTTCGAGTACACATATATCATTGCATTTGCAAAGTCTAACTACATCCACTGAAAGCATGAATATAGATTCACTCTACAGAAGGCCTTGCTGATTTAGACATAGTAGGGATTACATATTGACAAAATAAATAAAATATGCAGTTGGGATTTTTCATTCCTACCAAGGGATTTTCCGTGAAAAAGCGCGTAGTGTTTACTCTATCTATCTCAAGATAGTTGGCAAAATAATTAAACTAACTCGTTGGGGTTAATACTTAACAAAGTTTGGGGGTTTAAGTCCCCTGCCTCTACGGGCAGAACGTTTTGTGTCGGGGTCTAAATCCCCGTCATAAAACGTAATTACGAATTACGAATTATTTAATTCTCTTAGTTTAGCAGTCAAGCGTTGCGTAGTCCTAGCCCGTCGTAGACATCGATCGCTCCCATCCTGTTTGTTGCAACTTACCCTGACTATCCCACCAGCACAACCAGGATAATTCTAGATTCTGATAGCGACCTTGCCAAATTCCTAATTCCATGTCCATCAGAATGCAACTTCTGCAAGATTGACTCAGTAGAATCTGTCAACAATAAGCGCTATCAATAATAAATTTTGATTTTAATTACGTATTTATTTGGTAGCATTACCTCAAAAAATTAAATAAGCTGATAAAAAGTCATTTAGAGTTCAAAAACGTGAATATCATTCAAAATATTAATGAAGCATCTACCTTTGCAACAGTAGGCGCAGGTTTAGCAATTGGAAGAACTGCTTACGGAATAGGTTTAGTAGGATTTGCCGGGACTGCTGTAGTTGCTGGATTAGCTATTTACGGGATGAGAAAGTCAGTTTTTGGATCACTAAGTTCGCTTTCAAATTGTTTTTAAATTGAGCAATCAGGGGAATTAAATTTAAAATCCCTATTTTGAAATACTTTTGGAGGAAAACGTAATGATATTAGATTTATATTTGCTTGGTAAAGAAATTGCCCAAGATGCTAGTAAATTATTCGACAACACACGCCATAACGGTAAACATTATTTGGGAGAAGCAGTTTTATGTGACAGCTATAATCGTGAGTGGAAAATAAAGGTTCGTCGCACAGGTAATCGTGGGCGCTACCTTAAAATTTATTCCTATCCAGATTACAAACAAAAGCTGAGAGCATCAGCAGATAAATACAAATCGTATTTACAAATTACTTCTGATGAATGGGAGGTTTTTTATCGGACAGCAGGAGGAGTAAACGATTCTCGCGCTAGGGCTATTTTAGACAAGTTAGTAGGAATTTAGGACTATAAACCGAGTTTTCAGAAAAATCCGGTTTATAAACACGAGTGTCATAAGGACAAATGTAAATACAATTAAAGACGAAGCTCTTATTTTTAAGAATCTGTTGATAGCCAATTCTCCAAGCTTAGTCCTTCAACTCGCAGCAAGTCAGAGTCATTAGAAACCAAAATTAAACCACGTGTGATCGCTGTAGCCGCTATCAATACATCAGCCTCTTGTATTTTCCTACCCTTTCTTTTTAATTCTGCATGAATTTCGCAGGATTTTTCTATAATTTCTAAATCATCTAAAAATAAAATTCTATAAATTCCACAGAATTTATTTAAATCAGATATCTGTCTGGTTGCATTTGCATAAAGCAATCCTCTTTTTGATTCAAAATAGGTTATACAACTTATAAATACATCTTCTCCCAGAAAACGCAACTCCTCCAGCTTACTATTTACCTTTTGATTCTTCTTCAAAATAGCCGTTAATATATTCGTGTCGAGAAGATAGCCCATTTATTTATTCCTACCTCCTTTCTACTGCGGCATCAAACATCTCTATTTGCTCTGGTGTTAAATCATTTAATGTCCCCGAAACTGCCTCTATTACTAAAATACTATCAATTCTGTTTGTTAACTCACCATCAGAAAGAGCATTTATAAATTCCGGTGAAAACTTATCCAACAAATTAACTAAATGTTGAATAATTTCCTGTTTATCTAATCTTTCTTGATAGAGACTATTATTTTGAATTAACTTATCGACGATTTTTGATAACCGTGCGATCGCTATATCTCTTTTACCCGAAACTTCCTGCATAACTTCTTCTAAATTCTTTAAGTGATTTATTCAATTATAGTTAATCTTCCTCAGTGCCCCCTCCATGTAAAAAAAGGCGGGCTAGATGCCCACCCCACAAAATTTTGAGAATATTCTGTTGCTATTAACCCAACAATGCCTTTGCTTTAGCTAATACATTATCAACTGTGAAACCAAATTTCTCTAGGAGAACATTACCAGGAGCGGAAGCACCAAAGCGATCGATACTAACAGTATCGCCTTCAGTACCAACGTACTTGTGCCAACCGAAACTACTAGCTGCTTCTACAGACAAACGCTTGGTGACAGCTTTCGGCAGAACGGACTCTTTATAAGCTGCATCTTGTGCGTCAAACAAATCCCATGCGGGTAGTGAGACAACACGGACTTTCTTGCCTTCAGCTTTGAGTTTTTCGGCTGCGGTGACGGCGAGGCTCAATTCGGAACCAGTGCCAATCAGGATGATATCAGGCGTACCTTCGCTATCTACCACGGTGTATCCACCCTTAGCCACGTCCTCAACCGATGTACCTGCCAAATTGGGGACATTTTGACGAGTGAACGCTAATAGGGTAGGAGCGTTTTGGCTTGCCCTTTCAATTGCTATTTTGTAAGCCCCAGAGCTTTCGTTTCCGTCTGCGGGACGAATTACTGTCAGGTTAGGAATAGCACGTAGGGAGGCGATGGTTTCAATTGGTTGGTGTGTTGGCCCGTCTTCACCTTGTCCAATTGAGTCGTGGGTTGTTACCCAAATCACGCCAGCGCGGGAGAGGGCAGATAAGCGGATGGCAGCACGCTGATAGTCGGTGAAGATTAAAAAGGTGGCTGCATAGGGAATCAACCCCGAACCATGTCGGGCTATGCCATTAGCGATCGCGCCCATACCATGTTCCCGGACACCAAAGTGGATGTTACGGTTTTGGTATTCTCCTTTTTGGAAATCACCGATACCTTTGAGTTCGGTTAAGTTGGAGTGGGTTAAGTCAGCCGATCCACCAATTAGCCCAGGGACAACAGCCGCTAGTTTGTTCAGAGAAATTTCTGAGTGTTTACGGGTGGGTACTCCCTTGTCTTCGGGGGTGTAGGTTGGTAGTACTTTATCCCAACCGTCGGCTAGTTTGCCACTAATGTAATTTTCAAATTCAGCTGCTTCTTGGGCATACTTCGCTTTGTAGTCGGCGTATGTTTTATTCCACTCAGTTTCGTAATTAGCACCGCGCTCAACTGCTTTGCGGAAGTGATTCAGGGCTGCTTCTGGAACTTCAAAAGGCTCGTATTCCCAACCCAAATTTTTCCGAGTTAAGGCAACTTCGTCTGTACCAAGGGCTGCACCGTGAACACCAGCTGTGTTTGCTTTGTTGGGGGAACCGAAACCGATGGTGGTTGTCACCTTAATCAAAGTTGGCTTATCGGTGACAGCTTTTGCTTCAGCGATCGCTTTTTCAATTCCGGCTAAATCGGTATTGCCATCTTGGACATGGAGGACGTGCCAGCCATAAGCTTCAAAGCGCTTGGAAACATCTTCGGTGAATGATACATCTGTAGAACCATCGATCGAGATGTGGTTGTCGTCGTACAGAGCAATTAGTTTACCTAATCCCAAGTGTCCCGCAAAAGAAGCAGCTTCACCAGAAACGCCTTCCATGTTACAACCATCACCCACGATTACGTAAGTATAGTGGTCAACAATTTTAGCATCGGGTTTGTTGAACTTAGCAGCCAGATGAGCTTCGGCGATCGCTAAACCGACTGCATTGGCAATTCCCTGACCCAAGGGGCCCGTTGTGACTTCCACACCTTCTGTTTCAAAGTTTTCTGGGTGTCCAGGAGTTCTAGAACCCCATTGACGGAATTGCTTAATATCTTCAATGTTTACACTGTCGTAGCCTGTCAAGTAGAGCAGGGCGTACTGCAACATTGAGCCATGACCGGCAGACAAGACAAAGCGATCGCGGTTAAACCATTTGGGATTCTTGGGATTAAAGCGTAAAAAGCGATCCCAAAGTACAAAAGCAAACGGAGCCGCGCCCATTGGTAGTCCTGGGTGTCCCGATTTTGCCTTTTCTACGGCATCAATAGCCAAGAAGCGGATCGAGTTAATAGCCAGTTCTTCGACGGACAATTCTTTGGCGGATTGGGTTGCAACAGTCATAATCTCTTGTTTTTAGCGACGGGTTAGGACTCTTCGTAGATTCTTTTGCTGGGGTAATTTTAGATTCCCCACACTATCTTCATCATCCCACTCCCGCTTGTGGATGGACAAGCGGGATCTCCTGAGTTTGTGGTGATAAATCAAGCTGATAATTGGGTCATGCTGAACGCTTACTTTATATCCGAATGTTCTGATACTTTGGGCATTGGGCATTTGAAAGAGGCAGAGGGGCAGGGTGCGGGGGGCAGAGGGGAAAACTCTCCTCCCTTGCTCCCTGCTCCCTTGCTTCTTCCCCTGCCTTCTGCCTCCTGACTCCTTTTAAACGTATTTCTTAAAAGCCAATGTGACATTATGACCACCAAACCCGAAAGAATTGGATATTGCTACCTCAACTTTTTGAGCGCGGCTAGAGTGAGGCACGTAATCTAAGTCACACTCTGGATCGAGATTTTCCAGATTGATTGTCGGGGGAATTTGGTCATTAGCGATCGCGAGTACTGTTGCTACTGCTTCAATCCCGCCAGAACCGCCCAATAGATGACCTGTCATCGATTTGGTGGAACTAATTGCCACCTTATAAGCATGTTCTCCCAAGGCTTTTTTGATTGCTGAGGTTTCAGTTGAATCATTAGCTGGGGTACTAGTGCCGTGGGCGTTAATATAGCTAATCTGTTCGGGAGTTATGCCGGCATCCTTGAGGGCTAGTTCGATGGCTCTAGCCGCTCCGAGTCCACCGGGTACAGGGGAGGTGATATGGTAGGCGTCACAGGTCATGCCATAGCCGATCATTTCAGCATAAATGTGAGCGCCGCGACTGATGGCGTGTTGTAGTTCTTCTAGAATTAAAATTCCTGAACCTTCACCTAAGACAAATCCGTTGCGATCGCGGTCAAAGGGACGGCAAGCATGGGCTGGATCGTCATTGCTAAAAGAGAGTGCCTTGCAGGCGGCGAACCCAGCTATCGACAATGGTGTGACAGCTGCCTCTGTTCCCCCGCAAATCATCGCTTGGGCATATCCCCCTTGAATTAAGCGAAAAGCGTCTCCAATGGCGTTGGAGCCAGCAGCACAAGCAGTTACGGGGCAGGAGTTTGGCCCTTTCGCACCCGTGTGAATTGCCGTTAATCCTGCGGCCATATTGGCGATCATCATCGGGATCATGAATGGACTACAGCGATCGGGGCCACGGTTGAGGTAGATAGTTTGCTGGTCTTCTAATACCTTAATGCCACCAACGCCAGAACCGATCATGACACCGACCTGCTCTGCATTCAGGTCATTGATCACAAACTCCGCGTTAGATAGAGCCTGTTGTGCTGCCGCAACCCCAAACTGGGAAAACCGATCCATGCGCTTGGCTTCTTTACGCTCCAAGTAATCATGCGGATCGAAGTTTTTCACCTCACCAGCAATCCGGCAATCATGGCGAGACGCATCAAATAATGTGATGTAGTCAATGCCATTGCGTCCACTTAATAATCCATCCCAATATTCTGTTGCTGTGTTACCTATAGGTGTAATCGCGCCAACACCAGTTACAACAACGCGTTTACGTGTATGATCTGTCATGATTCAGTTAAAAATGGCGAAAAAGCAGCAGGCAAAAAATTAGAGGCTAGCGACTAGGTACTGGTGAGCCAGCACGGTCTTAAAGGTTTCCTTTATGAACGACTGGCGTCGGATTTCCAGACTTAGAGCGACTGGCATTAGCTACGTTAAGAGCGTTATCCAAAGGTGACTAGGTACGGGGAAAAATCTTCCCAATCCCCATTACCCCTTATCCCCAGAGGGGGCCCCACCTTCCCCAATCCCTAATCCCCAATTAAGCTGATGCGGTAACTTTGTTATTAATGTAATCTACTGCGTCTTGAACCGATGTAATCTGCTCGGCAGCTTCGTCGGGAATTTCGATTTCAAATTCTTCTTCCAAGGCCATCACCAACTCAACAATATCCAGGGAATCTGCTCCCAGGTCTTCCATGAACTTGGCTTGTGGTGTGACTTTATCAGGGGGTTCAACACTCAATTGTTCGACGACGATTTTCTTGACCTTTTCAAAAAGTTCCACTTGGCTCATAAATAAAAGTCCTTAACCACTTGCTACGATCTACTCTTTAGAGGAGATATTGTTTTTAGCATATACATCTTATCGTCAAGCGCGATCGCCCGTATACTGTCAAGAGTTTTTCTGTGAGAAAACCTCTGCCATTCCTAAAATAAACAGGGGTAAGCTTTCTGGAAAAATTTGGCAGTGGAGCAGGCTACGCCATCACCGATACTGTGTAAATACTTTGTTTTTCCAATTATTGCTAAAATTTTTTACAATGTCTCGATCGGTATTTACAGCCTTGCTAGCAATCAGAATATGGCGATGCTACAGCTTTTAACCTAGATGGTTAAAGGGTTGCTAAACGTCAAACATCAGAACTTTAATGCTAACAAGGGATGATAAAACAGTTATTGTTTAGAGCGATCGCTCTAACCCAAGCATACTTCTATGGTATCTCAGAGACTCAAATACGCTTACTTCCCTGGTTGTGTTGCCCAAGGGGCCTGTCGGGAACTTTACCAGTCAACCCAAGCGCTTACCCAAGCACTGGGTATTGAATTGGTTGAACTTAAAAAAGCTGCTTGCTGCGGTTCCGGCATATTTAAAGAAGATTCCCAACTACTAGAAGATACAGTCAACGCCAGAAATATCGCTTTAGCAGAAGAATTAAATCTGCCCTTACTTACCCATTGCAGCACTTGTCAAGGTGTCATTGGTCATGTGAATGAACACCTAAAGGAATGCCAAACAACTAATCCTGCCTACATTGAACAAGTTAATGGCTTACTGCATAAAGAAGGTTGTTCGCCTTATCGCGGTAGTACTGACGTTAAACATCTTCTTTATGCCTTAGTAACAGATTACGGTTTAGAGGAAATTACCAAACGAGTCACCCAGAAGTTAAGTGGATTAAAATGTGCGGCTTTTTATGGCTGTTATCTCCTCCGCGCCCAAAAATCTATGCCTTATGACGACCCCTTCCAACCAGAAGCAATGGAAAATGTATTTCGGGCGGTGGGTGCAACACCTATTTATTACCGAGGTCGGACACAATGTTGTGGTTGGCCGCTTTCTAGTTATGCCACTACCCAATCTTTCAAAATGGCGGGGATGCATATTCAGGATGCTTTAACATCTGGTGCTGACTGTATAGTTACGCCTTGTCCTCTGTGCCACTTAAATTTAGATTCCCGTCAGCCAGAGGTAGAAAAGGTGATTGGACAGAAGCTAGGTTTACCAGTGTTGCATTTACCCCAGTTGATTGCTTTAGCACTTGGGGTTAGTCCAAAAGAACTGGGTTTAGAACGTCATGTTGTCTCCACAAAGCCAGTGTTGGAAAAATTAGGACTTTAATTTATTGGTGGTGGCATACGATTAACAATTCAAAATTAAAGACATTTCAGATGGGAATTTAAACCCCGACTGAAATGGGTGCTACATGTAGATTGCAGGTTCTTAAACCCTTTAATTTACGATAAAAAGATTCCCGATTTCTTGAAGAAATCGGGAATCTGAGCTTTGTACTTCATGCAAAAGAAAACTGCTATATCATTTTAATCATTGCTATTTTTGAATTTACGTTGCAATTGTTTCAGCGATTGATAGATATCTGGCAGGCGACTATAAATAGCAGATGCTCTGAGATATTTTTTGTGAGCAATGGCTGGAGTTCCAGAGACAGTTTCTCCCGGTGCAACATCGTGTAAAACGCCAGCCTGAGCCGATGCGATCGCACCATCACCCATTTTCGCTTGATTGGCAATTCCTACTTGCCCAGCTAAGATTACCCGATTCCCAAGTTTGACAGCGCCAGCCATACCAGCCTGACCGGCGATCGCACAGCCAGAACCGATTTGGCAACCATGACCTATTTGGACTAAGTTATCAATGACTGTACTGCTACCGATGCGTGTTTCTCCAACGGCTGGGCGGTCAATGGCAGTATTGCAGCCAACTTCGACGCTATCTTCTAGAACTGTGTAGCCAGATTGTTGCATTTTGAACCAACCAGTCCGGGTAGGAACAAAACCAAAGCCTTCTGCACCGATGACAGCACCACTGTGAATGACGCAATCGGCACCGATGCGGGTGCGTTCGTGGATGGTACAGTTGGCGTGTAAGATGGTGCGATCGCCGATTTTGGCATCTGGATAAATCACCACATTAGGATGAATTATTGCACCATTACCAATTTCTACCCCTTGTTGAATCACAGCATGGGGGCCAATATAAACATCACTGCCAACTTTGGCCGTAGAGTGAATTACAGCGGTGGGATGAATTTCTGGAATGGGGCGATATGGTTGGTAAAAAAGAGCGATCGCTTTGGCAAATAACAGTCGCGGATCTGAGGTTGCTATCCAGAGAATACCGCTCTCGTTTGCAAGCACCTGCAAATTTTCGTCCTGGGGCAAAATTAAAGCAGTAGCATTGGTTTTGCTGATAAAAGACCCAAATTTTGCCCCTTCAACGTAGCTGATAGTACCGTTGGTAGCTTCATCAATAGCTGCTACCCCTGTAATCTCTGGGTCACGGTCTGAGTCGTTAGTCAGGCTATGATGGGTAGCCGTGTCACCAAATTGGCGGAGGATTTCGCTGAACTTCATTGTTGGGTGTATTCAAAATTGATCTACGATAGCAAGATCATTCTATTCTCCCTCTTTATGCTCCAATACATAGACCCTTCCTAACCGAAAATCGGCGGGAATCCCATCCCAACAAGAGGGGTGTCCGGGATAGCCGCCTGCCGATTTAGTCATTGGTGCTAATGACTAATGACTCGAATCCCCCGGCTTGAAGCCGGGGATGAGTTACTTCGCTTCAGGTTGAAATACTTCACCGACATTCTTCTGTCGATGGCTCTCGTTGTAAAGATGAGCCTACTTTTTGGGAATTTTGTCTCAGTAGTGTCTTGAGGCGTTGATTATCTTCAGCGGCGATCGTTTCACCATAGTGATGAAGTTGAAAAAGCTGACAATAACGGTTTTGTTTGGCGCACATCAAGCAGCCATAGGCCTGATTACCGTTACTACCGCATAGCCGATGTCCCATCACTGGGCCCAGAGAAGTATTTTGCTCGCTAGCAACAGTGCTGAGAATTGAGCGCAATTTTGACTCAAATTCCAATGACAAGTATTGCTTACGTCCTGGTTGTGTACGATCCCATTCAGGAACGATTAATTCCTGTTTTAACAGACTCGTTTCAATCTCTTCAGACATGACAAGCCCAGACAAAATAACGTGATGGGAAACATGGGGTAATAATATGCGTGCTAATTGCCACATTAAAGCTTCATCAAACCACTCTTCAACCAGTGGGCGCAGATACCAACAATATGGAATGCCAAGGTTTACTAAATCTTGCAACAACTGTATCCGACTTTGAATTGAGGCTTGCTCATAGCCTGATTTTAAGGGTGGTAAACTAACAAAGACAGTAACCCGAAGTGAATGAGGCCGCTCTAAAGTTTTTTTGAGTCGCTCTAGAAAAGATTGACCAGGATGGACTTTGGTGGTGATGTAAACTATGTTGGCAGCTTTGCGGTCAATCAGTGCATCCAAAATTGATAGTACGCGTTCTCGATGGGCTGGAATAAAGGGATCAGAGTAGTCGCATAGTGAAATCGGAAAGCCCTTTTGTCCCTCCTGGGTAGCAAAAATGCAGTTTAGCAAAGAATCAAGCAGGTCAACTGGTGCTGAGACATCCTGAAAATTTTGTGGATAGTGATGCCAGTCACGGTCTTGATGACAGACACAATAGGCACATTCAATTGGACAACGATTCTGGGCATTTGGTAGAAATGGATTGAGACTAAAGTATTTTACGGCACGCTCCTCATCTGGAACACCAAGCACTGGAAAACCATGCAACATATACTGGCTACCCTGCAACGTAATTTCAGACACCGTATTTTTAGCAGTGTTCATATATTTTTTATGAAAAAACGAATACACCCTGAAAATTTTGACTTCTCTAGGGTGGCTGGTGTGAATGTATAGTGGCAAGGTGGGAAATGCTAGAACATTAGTACGAATTTTGATAAGTAAATATAGTTAAGTAGCGATCGCTTGTTCTTAAAGAACAGGTAAATAGCTGAGGTTAACACGGAGACTCTGTTGCTAGTAAGCTTTAAGAGTAGGACTATGCTACAATGTACACATTAATGCTAAAATCTAACTTGATAAGTATTTCGTTGCTGTTTTTAACCCTCTTTCTGATCTAATACAGTAATTTTGAATAGCAGCTTTATTTTTGGTACTTTGTACTAGCCACATAATTAATAATTAAGATAGAGTTTATTTATTTTCTCTAAAGTTCGAGTTTTGAAATGATTAATAATATCCAAGAATTAAAAGAGCGTTTGTTTACTAGTGGAGTAGTAAACAATGAGCAAGAGCTACAAGGATGTACCCCAGAGGAAATTGCATACATTGAGAGTAATTATGGAGTTTTACCAAGAACTTACAGGGAAATCTTAGGCTTACTTGGGCATAATGCTGGAAAGCTTGTTAGAGGATCGGAATTTGAGTTTTATTTCGACCAACTTATTAAAATGAATGAGTGGCAGCAAGAGATTATCATTGAGTCCATTGCTGAGGGAGAAAAATGTACACGCTTACCAGAAAAAGCTTTCTGTATCTGTGCTTTACATGGAGATCCGTGGTTTATTATTGCCAATGGACAAGATGACTGTTCTGTTTATTTTCTACATGACGATGGCATCACAATCAAAGAGTCCAGTAAATCTGTAATGGATTGGATAGAGGCACTTGTAGAAGAAGTTGAATATTTGATAAAGAGGGGACTAAGATAAAATTTGCAAGTTATCTTTTTGAGAATAAAATTCAACAATAAACTTTATAGTAATCTGCTACATTAATTTAAATTGAATAAGTTGTTAGTAAGCACTTTATTCCTTATTTTCTAAGCAGTAAAGTGCTTACTACTAACTCTCTTAAACTGTCATAATTCTTGTGATGATACTAATCGCTATTTGCCATTGCTATGCCTGCTAAATAACCGGTTGTCCAAGCACTTTGGAAGTTAAACCCACCAGTAACGCCATCGATATCTAAGATTTCTCCGGCAAAATAAAGACCAGGAACTAACCGACTTTCCATCGTCTTGAAGTTGACTCCTTTGAGGTTGACACCGCCACAGGTAACAAACTCTTCTTTGAAGGCTCCTTTGCCGTTGATTAAGTATTGTCCCTGAGTAAGTTCTTGCACTAGTTGATTTAAAGTTTTACTAGATATTTCTGCCCAACGATCTTCTATGGTAATACCTGCACGGGCAATGATATATTGCCAGAGACGATGCGGGAGATCAACGCCGCGATGCAATGCGATCGTTTTCTTTCCCCATTCATCCTTAACTGCTAAAACTTTTTCTCGCACTTGTTCCTGGTGCAAACCAGGTAGCCAATTGATCAATAATGTGGCTTGATAGCGGTTTTCGTGTAGAACTCTCGCACCCCAAGCCGAAAGCTTCAAAACAGCCGGGCCACTTAAACCCCAATGGGTAATTAGCAATGGCCCAGTTTGTTGTAATTGGGATTTTCCACCCGTAGATAAGCGCAACTGGGAAGGGTTGACGCTAACTCCAGCCAATTCCCGCAATTTTTGATCGACAATGTTGAAGGTAAATAATGAGGGTACTGGCGGTTCAATTTCATGACCTAACTCTCGGACAATTTTATAACCTGCAAGGCTGCTACCAGTCGCCAGAAGTAGGCGATCGCATTTAATCGTTTCTCCCGACTTCAAAAGAATATCAAACCCCCCATCTGCTGAGGTTCTCACCGAAGTTACATGCGTACCAATACGGAGTTTTACCCCAGCTTTCGCCACCGCTTTAATCAAACATTCCACAATGGTTTCTGAAGTATTGGTAACAGGAAACATCCGCCCATCAGCTTCAGTTTTGAGATAAACTCCGTGAGTAGCAAACCAAGCTACTGTATCTTGAGGCCCAAACCTAGTCAAAGCACCCCGCAAAGCTTTTGCACCTCTGGGGTAATTTTGCACCAATTCTTCAGATTCAAAGCAAGCGTGAGTCACGTTGCAGCGTCCGCCGCCAGAAATTAGCACTTTCGCGAGGGGTTGGCGACTGGCTTCGAGTAAAGTAACTTCGGCTTGAGGATTGGCTTTAGCACAAGCGATCGCGCCAAAAAATCCCGCGGCCCCACCCCCAATAACTACAATTTGTAACGGTAGCAAGTTCTAAAATTTCTCAATAGCACGTACTTTACTAGGCTAGCGGTTATCTTCACTCTTCAACTAGTTCAAATTCTTCTTTTGTGGCACCACAAACTGGGCATAACCAATCATCTGGTATATCTTCAAAGGCTGTTCCCGGTGCTATGTCGCTATCTGGATCGCCTTCTGCTGGGTCATATATATAGTTACAAACAGTACATATATACTTTGCCATGTTTGTTTTCCCTAATAAATTGTTGGCATTGCTTGCCTATTAAATACTTTTGGCAGTAAGTGAAAATAAGGATGCTACAATTCTTCACTGGAGACTATGGCTAGCCGCTTCTTACCGAGTGTTTCTATAATCTGCTGACTCTACTTTCTTAGTTTCTCACAATAATGCTTGGTTTATTTCCGCCGTGCTTACTAAAGTGAACGCTGGAACCCTATCTTGTTCTTAACAGTCGTTTGGATACTGCATAAAGCTGGACTTGTACTAAAGTTGCAAGTGTAGGTTGCTAAGGGTTCTTTTTGATAATTGAACACTCGGACGTTGTAACCAAAGTTTCGGGCAGCAGTACCCAAGCGATTTACAAAGTCGTAGCGTTCTACATACTCTAGTAAGCTCCAAATTTGCTGATTTACGATCAAGTCTACTCGTGCAGGTTCTTTTTCTGAAGCTGGATATGCTATCCAATTATCCAATAGCTTTTTCTCAGAGTTTTGTTGTGCCCACCATAAACTAGGAACGGTTAATCGTTCTGGATGAATGGTGGTAGCTGTGATTACATAGTCTTTTGGCTTGGTCAATAAGTCTAGTTCTAAAGGCGCACTAGAAGGTGACGGTATTAGGGGCGTTTGTGCTAGTGAGGGCGGAGCTAGTAAAGTGGTAAGGCTAATGGCTAATAGTAATGAAAATGATGTCTGGTGTTGGCTGCGCCCGCCATTCGCGGAGCGTCTCCTAGAGAAGGCATCTAACAATTTGGGTATATGCATAACTGATACTAATTCATAATTTGTCATGAAAGTATAAGTTAAAATTCGCACAAATTAAACTTTAACGGCAACGATGCGAATTCTTCGATAATCTGCTGTCCAAATTCCTTGTTGATATAGTGTTGGCTTCAGATATTCCTCAATGACGGGAATTATTTTTATTTGTTGCTCAGGTGAAAGTCCGGCGAAGAAAGAGCCAGCGAACATTTTAATCCAGTTTGCGATGCCAGTTTCTCCCTCTGCTAAGGGAGTGGGACGAGAAAATAGAATAGCATAAGTGGCATCAAAGCCTTGTTGTTCTAGTAGAGTGGTGTACTCACCAATACTGGGGAAATACCAAGGATTCTCTACTTGTGTTTGGGGGATACCAATGGATTCTAAAGCGCTGTATAAGGCTGTGACGATCGCTTGCACATTTCCCTTACCACCAAATTCTGCGACAAAACGCCCTCCGGGTTTTAGTGCTTGGTGTATGGAAGCGATCGCGCTATCTGCTTCTTTCACCCAATGCAATACAGCGTTAGAAAACACAGCATCAAAGGGCTGTTCAACTTGAAAATTTGTCGCATCCGCAACGTCAAAGCGGATATGGGGATAGTTTTCTCTTGCCTTTTCAATCATCGCAGGTGCGCTATCAATTCCCCAGACTTCAGCACCAGCTTGGGCAATTTTGTCTGTGAGTTGTCCAGTACCACAGCCAAGATCCAAAATGGATTCTCCTGATTTGGGGTTAAGGAGTTTGAGTAAGTCTTCACCATACTGCCAGACAAAGGTGTGTTTATCTTCATAAAGAGCAGTATCCCAATTATTATTAGCGATCGATAGATTGTTCATAAATGGTGAAATTACAGAGTGTTAATTTTTCGATCATCAACCATGTGCCTTGGGTTGATCGCCGCCTATTCATCACAGTAAAAAAGATTTTTAATTATGTCCAATATATATTTTCACCTTAACTAATATTTTAAAGATATGAATTCAGGTAACAAATGGAACTAAGACACCTGCGCTACTTTGTCACCTTGGCAGAGGAACTACACTTTGGAAAGGCAGCAGAACGATTACATATTGCTCAACCTCCCCTAAGCCAACAAATTCGTCAACTAGAGAAGGAATTGGGTTTTGAACTGTTTTACCGCACGAAACGAAATGTACGCTTAACAGAAGCGGGGCAAGTATTTCTGGGTGAAGTTCAGCAAATTATGAGGCAATTACAACAGGCAATCCAAGTCGGGCGGCAAACAAGTCGGGGCGAAATTGGACAATTGGTGGTCGGCTTTGTCAGTTCGGCGGCGTATAATATTTTGCCAACGATCCTGCGAACTTTTCGGAGTCACGTTCCTGGTGTAAGCATCGAGTTGCATGAACTGACTACAGATCAACAGTTAAAGTGGTTGCGAGAAGGTCGAATGGATGTAGGATTTCTGCGTCCACCTGTGGAAGACAATAAATTTAGTTGCGAAACAATTTTTCAAGAGCCTCTGATGGTGGCATTACCTGAAGCACATTTGTTAGCGAATCAATCTGATATTTATTGGCGATCGCTAGCCAATGAACCATTTATTTTATTTCCCAGGATATTAGCACCAGGACTTTATGACTTAATTATCAGTCTGTGTCAGCAAGCAGGCTTTAGCCCCAAGGTTGTTCAAGAAGCCATTCAGATGCAGACGATTGTTAGTTTGGTAGCAGCCGAGATGGGTATTGCGATCGTCCCAGCATCTTTACAAAACCTGCAACGCATTGGCGTAGTTTATAAAACATTACAAGAACCTAGCCCAAAAGTAGGGTTGGTTGCAGACGTTGGCGTAGCGATCGCCATGATTTGGCGAAAAAACGAGACATCCCCAACCGTGCTGAGGCTTGTGGAGATAGTTAAACAAACTGCCCAGCAGTGGTGAATATGGCGGCTTACAACAATAAGAAAAATAATGAAAACAATTTTGAGATATATAAATATAAATAGAGGATAGGAGTACGTGTGATGTTTCAAGCCTTACCAAAAACGATCGCTTTTGAAGAATTCCTCAATTGGAAGCCAGACGGCGGATGTTATGAACTACACGATGGGGTAATTGTTGAAATGCAGCCAGTAGGCGATCATGAAGAGATTAACGGTTTTTTAGCTAAAAAACTAAACGTGGAATTTGAACGGCTGAGTCTCCCTTACCTTATACCCAAGCAAGCACTAGTCAAGGTTCCTGACAAAGAATCAGGTTATTCGCCTGATGTGATAGTGATAAATCAAAAGAATCTTTTAGCAGAACCGATGTGGAAAAAGTCTTCAACAGTTACTCAAGCTGCGTCGGTTCCCTTAGTTATTGAAGTCGTCAGCACTAATTGGAAAGATGATTATGCACACAAGCTGGTTGACTACGAAACTTTTGGCGTTCCTGAATACTGGATTACTGATTATTTAGCTTTGGGCGGTAGAAGGTATATAGGTAATCCCAAACAACCGACTGTTTCCGTTTACTATTTAGTGGATGGTGAGTATCAAGTTAATCTGTTTCGGAGAAATGACCGCATCATATCCCCTACATTCCCAGAATTAAACTTGACCGCCGAACAGATTTTTCAAGCTGGGCGTTCAGAAAATCAATTATGACCGCAGTGCAGACACTCCCATAGGGCCACGAGTCACGCCCAGTTGATTTTGCAACTTCAACTCGCGCCAGAGTTGGGAACCTGTAATTTCACCTTGCAGTAGTTGACGGTAGCGATGTATTGTTTTACTCACTTGCTCTGGTGTCTCATCCACAAACTCAATGCGGAAGTGACGCAATCCCAGTTCTATCAGACGTTGTACGTACTCGGCTCCGGTTTGAGCAGTGCCGTTAAATACAGTATTGCGGCAACCGACATCTGCTTTGAGGATATGTTCAGTGCCTACACGGTCTTTTAATTTAACTTCTTGCTTATCACAAGGCCGTCCACAGTTTGTATAATCTGTACCCGTTGATAGAAAGGCACAAAAAACACAATGCTCCATGTGAAACATCGGTATATGCTGATGGATTGTCACCTCAAACCACTGGGGAGGACAACAGGTGAGCAGGTCTTGAAGTTGAGTAATATTCAGGTCATAAGATGCCGTCAGTCGTTCTAAACCAAAGCGTTGCTGAAAGTAATCTGCTGTTAAGGGATTAGCAACGTTGAGTGAGAAATCTCCGATACAACGGTCTGCGGCAAAAAATTGCAGTTGGTCATAGTTCCGTATCAAATAGCCATCTGCTTCACAAGCACGTACTTGCTGCAAAATCCAGTTTTCTCCTGGTTTAGTAATTCGGGGTGGTGCAACCCAAATTGTGGGGAGTGGGGATTGTTGTCTGGATTGGCGTACTAGCTGTACTGCCTCTCGGTAGGCGCGGGGATCTTCAAATTCACAGTAGAGTGTTTCAACACCAGCTTTGAGGGCGGCTTGGAGTTGCTTGAGGTTTCGTACTAAGACGATGAGTGAGGGGGATGTAGCTTTAGCTTCCCGTAGGGTGGGAGATGAGGGAGATGAGGAGGGGAGTAAGTCTTGGAAAGAGATATTAGAAAGTAATTGCCAGCGTTTGGGTTGACTCCGCAATTCTTCCAACTGTGCAACTATTTCTCGCCGCATCCGGTTCAACTCACTGACGGGTAGCATAATCGCACCGTTGAGGCGGTTGGTTAGGGTTCCCAAACAGAAGGGGGTGTTACCCAAACGACCGAATTGTTCTTGTAAACGGTCTGTATCCAAGGGTTTAGTGTGTGCCTCTACGAGTGAAATTGCAGACTCAGTTTGGACAATATTACCGAATTTATCGCGGGCGATCGCAATCAACACCTGACCAACTTCGCCATAAATCTCCAAGTCAATCGGACGCTGAAATTGGGGGTTCTCGCCTGCAAAACTTTGACGTAATTGCTTATCGAGTTCTGGATCGCTGGTTTTCCAAATGCGATCGCCTATATGCACTCGGCGTAAGTTTAGGTCATTTCTACCAAAGGTCAGCACACTTTCCTTACCTTTGGAAACTACCCCATAAACTCGGCCGCCTTCTTCCTTCGCCTCTGGATGACCGCAGTCAAACACAATTCCATCCCCTGGTTTTAGAGGCGCTTCCAATTTGACTGTTACTTCTTCGTTGTGAATGCGGCTGACTTCACCTAAATAAACCCCACGTTTTTTACCAAAGTGGGCATGAACTAATTCCTGATTATTAATCCCGCCAAACCAACCCGTGTAGAGTCCGCGAGAAAATGCCATTTCTAGGTTGTAATATTCTTGATCTGTTGCCCGTTGTTGATTAAGCGGAAGATCCCCCCAACTCCCTTTAACAAGTGGGGCTATGTCCCCCCCTTTTGAAGCGGGGCTAGGGGGGATCTCCTCCATCACTCCATCCAAGGCTTGCCGATAAACACGGGTGACATTAGCAACATACTCTGGAGCTTTCAGGCGACCTTCAATTTTGAGACAAGTTACTCCTGATTTCACCAAATCGGGCAAAACATCTAACCCTGCTAAGTCTTGAGGACTGAGTAAATATTTGCGTTCTTTTAAATTTACAACTTCCCCATCAGCGATTAAGTCGTAGGGCATCCGGCAAGCTTGGGCACATTCACCCCGGTTAGCAGAACGTCCACCTAAAGCCTCACTAGTCAAACACTGACCAGAATAGGCCACGCACAAAGCACCGTGAACAAACACTTCCAAGGGCAGCGAAGTTTCTTGTAGGGCAATCTGCTGCTGTATTTTATTGATTTCCTGGAGAGAACATTCACGCGCCAGCACAACTAATTGACATCCGAGGGATTTGGCAAATTCCACCCCCACCGCACTAGTGATGGTCATTTGGGTGGAAGCATGGATAGGAAAATCAGGGGAGAGGTGACGGATGAGGCGGCATATCCCAATATCTTGGACAATCACCGCATCTACACCTGCGGCAATAATTGTGCGGAGATATTGCTGCGCTTCTGCTAGTTCTTTGGGAAATATTAGTGTGTTGACAGTGACATAACCCTTTACGCCTCGGCGGTGCAAGAATGTCATCAATTGGGGTAAGTCTGCCTCAGTAAAATTTTGTGCCCGCATTCTGGCGTTAAACCGATCCAAACCGAAGTAAATCGCATCTGCTCCATTTTCCACAGCAGCTTTAGCACAGTCCCAGTTACCTGCTGGTGCAAGTAGTTCAGGACGTTGAAGGGAGGGTTGGGAAGGGGAGCGATCGCTTTTCATTCAGGTTGGGAGGGTTAACTAGTACCATAGTGATTTTATCTAAGTTAGCAAGGAAAGGGGTAAAGCTTTGTTATTTTGAAAATGGTGAGACATTTGGATTTTCCATCTTTGTCAAAGATAAAGAACTTTTTTTAGAGTTAGATCGGCAAGAGGCTACTTAATTAATGAAAAAGCTTTTATTTATCTGTAGCCAGAATAAATTACGAAGTCCTACAGCCGAGGCTGTGTTTTCTGAATATGAAGGACTTGAAACGGACTCCGCAAGCTTAGAGGTTGTTTGAAAAGTTCTTTTGTATACGCCCAACCCTTGGAGATCCCCCTAAATCCCCCTTAAAAAGGGGGACTTTGATTCCGGTTCCCCCCTTTTTAAGGGGGGTTAGGGGGGATCTCCAAGTGCCTAAAATCACAGCTAACTACTTTTCAAACAACCTCTAAGACCATTCTGCTGAAGTACCATTATCAACAGAGGCTATTCAATGGGCTGATATTATCTTTGTGATGGAAAAATCTCATAAAAATAAACTCTCGAAAAACTTTCAGCCCTTGCTTAAAGATAAAAGAGTTATATGTTTAGATATCCCAGATGACTATGAATATATGGAACCAGCTTTAATTGAGTTATTAAAACAAAAAGTTTTACCACTGTTAAAAATTAGACAATGAATATTCAAGAAGCATTTAATTCCGCCGCAGTAGATTACGATAACTTACGTCGTATTTTAATTCCCCGTTTTGATGACTTTTATAAAACAGCCGTTGAAATTATCTCAGGTGACGACACCACACCGCTGAAGATTCTAGATTTGGGTGCTGGTACTGGACTTTACTCAGGGATGGTTCAGTCCGTCTTTCCTAATGCAGAGTTTACTTTACTAGACTTAGCCCCTGAGATGTTAGAGAAAGCTAAGTTTAGATTTAGCCAAATGGGTAAATCTCCCAAAATATTAATTGGTGATTACGTTCACACTAATTTAGGTGATTCATATCATATTGTAATTTCAGCCTTATCAATTCATCATCTGTCAGATGTTGATAAAAAACTTCTTTATCAACGGATTTATGATGTTCTCAATCCTGGAGGTATATTTGTCAACGCCGATCAGGTTCTTGGCAAAACGCCTGATTTAGAAAAACTTTATCGTCAACACTGGTTAGATTCTGTCCGCGCCAAGAATATCTCAGAGCAGGATCTCAAAGCTGCACAAAAACGTATGGAATACGATCGCATGGCAACCCTTGATATTCAACTTAGCTGGCTAGAAGCGGCTGGATTTCAAAATGTTGATTGCTGGTACAAAAATTTTAGCTTTGCTGTTTTTGGTGGTTATCGCCCAACTAATTAGAATGATCCTGGCGGACTTGCTATTAGTGCGCTAATGTAATTTTTAGGTTTAAGTCCGCGCTAATAAAATTGGTGGTCTTGAATTAGTTGGGGATTTATACCCCAACTAATTTGATTAGGAATTACAAATTATTTTAAGCGCTATATCTGTTACAAGGATTTGGTGCAGAATTGATTATTTGCCAGAACAGTAGCTATTAATTTCGCTGACTATTGAACTTTCTTGGCTACTACTTTTTTGCAGAGATACTAAAAAGCCCTTTGCTGCTGGTAGATTCTTTTTATCTATGGCTGTTGCTGCATTATTCAATTCCTTACTGATATTCTGATAGAGTGTGAGAAAGCGTCCTTGGAAACCTTGCAATTTTTCGTCTTTAACTTCTACTGCTTTCATCTCTGTGGCAAGTGGGTCTATTTTACCAGCAAGTTCAGTTAAAGCTTTGGAACCTTTTGCCGGATTGGGATTTTTAGCGAATTCTTGACCTAGAGTAGATGCCTGATTGGCAACTTTTATGACTTTGTTACATTGAGCAATTTTACTTTCGCCACAACCTGCAAACAATAAAGCGATCGCAGTAGTAACTGAAAGTATAAAACTTTGCTTAAATATGAGTTGCATAGGTTCTATGATCTCCAACTATGTTTCGTGAAAGCTGGACAGTAGAATGGATGATCTGCGAAAATACTTTTTCTAAAAAGAATATTTATTTCTGTTTTAACCTTCTTTCTGCCCTGTTACTTTATACTTCATTTTTTCGATAATGTGTATGTAATTACACGCAAATAACGCCATTTTAAATTAGATAGTCGTGTCGTCCTTTACTCTACTAATTTTGGAATTAATTTCAGTGTGACAGTCGTATTTTCTGTAACGTTCTTTGAGTCCCATAACATCTGGTGGTATTCAAGCAGTAGCAATATAACCTTGGATGGTATAAATCCATCACATCAGATTGTACATTGGTGACACCCCAGGCAATGCGATCGCTATGACCGATAATTACCCCAATCATTCCCGCAAAGGAAAGGCCAGAAACGTTGTAGGGACAATCTGCCCATTTAAAATACGCCTGAGTATACAGTTAAAATTTTGTTGTACTAGCTGCCAGTAGAACAATAGTATCGCTCTCCTATCTTCCAAAGCTTGAGCGCAACTATCAGAAAGATAATGCCTGCGATTGGTGAAACATAACAAAACCACAAAGGCACTAAAAAAGTATCTTCTTTTTCAAGTACAGCAAGTAAAGGAAAATAGCTGACACAAGCAAGCGGTATCAAAAAAGTAAAGAATCGCTGAAACCACTTGTTATAAATTGCAAGAGGATACTGAGCCGTTTCGACTCCTCCATAAGTGAGGATATTCATAATTTCGAGAGATTCAATAGTCCAAAAGGTGATGGTTGCTTGCATAATAACAATGCCAACAAAGAGTGCAACTCCACCAATAAATGAAGTACCCAAAAGCCATAAAGTTTTAAAAGTTAAAGGGATGTGGAGTGATGAAAGTGACCACCCCATAACAACCATTCCTTGAAAAAATCTTCCGATTCGTTTCAAAGTAAACTCTTTACCTAAAAGTTGAAGTGCTGTGGTGCGTGGACGAACAAGTAAACGGTCGAAGTCTCCACTTTTAATTATTGTTGAAAATGAGTCAAAGCCTCTTCCAAAGGCATCAGCACAAGCAAAAGAAATATTAATTATTCCATAAAAGAGAGCAACTTCATTTAAAGCCCACGTACCAATACTATTAAAACGACTAAAAAGTGCCCAGACTCCAAAAAATTCAACGGCAGTTACTAAAACCTGCCCTATGACTTGCAGCCAGAAAGAAACTTTGTACTGCATCTGCGACTTGAAAGATACAGAAATATATCGAAGGTAAAGCAAAAAATCATTCATAGTCGCTTTGTAATTTTTATCTAAATAAATTACCTAACCTATATTCATGCTAAAAAAATTACGAATTACGAATTAGGTTGCCGAGCGTACTCCTACGGAGAAGCAAGCTACGCGTAGCATCTCGTAGAGAAGCCGAGGTACGAATTATTTACTTATCCCCCCTGAATTACAAGCTTTTTAATGCCATATTTCACAAGGATACGCCCAATAATAACAATGACAACTATCCAGAAAGTTTGATGCAGCAAAATATTAAATAGTGCGTTTGGTTGAAGATTACCAGTAAAAAGACGAAAAGGTTTGTCGATTAGTCCTGAAAAAGGAAGTGCATTCAAAAAAGGCTTGCTCCACTCAGGAAAAAGTGGCAATGGAACAATTATGCCAGAGAAGATAGTTACAAGAGTAGGTAGAATACTATTAATTCCCTCGCCCGAAATTGTCCACATCATTGATACAGTCAGAAGCATAGTTAATGCAGACGAAAGTAAAATTGCGCCAATAAAAGAGATAAAAAAGGCAAAAAAAGAAGCTAATGAAGGTGGAAAAGCAAGCGACCATTCGGCAAGCCCTAAAAAGGGAAAAATAAAAATTGTGACACCAAGAAGCGGAATAGCACGAAGTATCAGGGGCGTTGTGCGAAGTGCCAAAGCGCGAGTAAACCAAAAATTATAAAGGTCTGTGGGTCGCAGAAGATCGTATCCGACAGCACCAGTTCGGATGAGTTCTTGAATATCTCTATCACCTCCCCAAGGGACAATCGCCATCAGAAATGCCTGTCCCAGCCACACATATCCTACAGCTTGTTGAAAAGTGATAGGTTGAGCAGAGGTTGCATGAGTAAAGAATGCCTGTAAAACCATTACTTTCACTAACCCCCAGAAAAGCTGAGTTCCAACGCCAGCCAAAGCAGCAGCACGGTATTGCAACAGCAGTGTAAATCTAGCAACAAACAGTGACCAATATGCTTTCATGGGACGATTCCGGCTGAAATTGCATAAAGTTCAGCAACTATCTCTTCAATGGGTGGATTTTCCACAAAAAGATCCTCTACTTCGTATTGCGAGGTAACTTGGCTAATTAAAGACGCAGCAGAAAGCTTTGTGGGATCGAAGGATAGAGTTACAGTGCGACCTTCTTTAGAGATAATACTGACTCCTTCTTGCTCAAAGAAGAAATCATCCTTTGCTAGGTCGATTCTTAAGTACCGACGCGAGGAAACTTGAGAACGCAGTGCTGCGAGAGTTCCATCACAAAGGATTTCACCTCCACCAATAATAATTATGCGATCGCACAATGCCTCGATATCATCCATATCATGGGTAGTTAGGATGGTGGTCACTTGATGAGTTTTATTCAGCGCTTTGATAAATTTTCTGACTGCAAGTTTTGAAACTGCATCAAGCCCAATGGTGGGTTCATCAAGAAAAAGAATTTCCGGTCTGTGAAGCATGGCGGCTGCAAAGTCACATCTCATCCTTTGACCAAGGCTTAACTGTCTCACCGGAGTCGAGAGAAAGCTTCCAAGACCAAGCAAATCAATCATTTCTTCGCGTGTCTGGCGGTACTCAGATTGGGGAACGCGATAAATATCCCGCAGCAAATCGAAAGACTCAATCACTGGCAAATCCCACCAGAGTTGTGTTCTTTGACCAAACACTACACCGATACGATTAACGTGCTTGATTCGATCTTTCCAAGGAGTTCGTCCGCCAATTAGGCATTTTCCACTAGAAGGTACGAGAATACCGCTTAAAATTTTAATCGTGGTCGATTTACCGGCTCCATTTGGGCCAATGTATCCTACAAGTTCTCCCCGTTCCAGGGAAAACGAAACTCCTTTGAGGGCATAAACTTCTTTAGTTTTTCGCTGCACAAGTCCTCGTATTGAACCGAAAAGCCCAGAGGAACGTTCAGACACAAAGAAAGTCTTCCTGAGATTTTCGACAAGAATGTGAGACATATTTTGTTAGTCTGTTATTGCGAAGAAAGGCAGGAGGTAAAAGATGGGCTTGGGTGGATTAAGGATTGTCTTGGTAGTAGCTGGGGCGATTAATGTTGGCGCGATCGCCAGACTAATGAAAAATTTCGAGATATATCATTTAATAATAAGTAAATTGCCAATGCAATCCCCATGCCAAGAATTACCGTAGAAGTATCAGAGGAATTATCTCTACAACTAGCACAAGTAGGCGATGCCTTGCGGCAAGCCACTTTGTGTCTACGCTTACCTGAACTACTTGCATTGAGTCTCCAACAACCAGCTGTACCAGCACAGGTTTACCGATACATCTTAAATTTTTTGACTAGCAACCTCACTCCTGAACAAATTGCTGAATTTAAACCTACTCCCGAAATGCAAGAACGGTTGCGTACCTTGTTAACACGCAGTAACGCAGGTGAACTTACACCCACGGAGTTGAAAGAACTAGATGAGTATGAACGTATTGAACACTTAGTTGTGATGATTAAAGCAGGCAACTTCTAAATAGCGACGAACGACTAGCCCAACGGCAAAGATTGCGCTGAACTTTTCAGACCTGACGCAGGCATTCACTTACACAGCTAAAATGATTTCAAGGAAACTCTTCAGCATAAGCATAACGCTGAAAATTAGTCTGTAAGTACTGGTGCGATCGCAGGAGGCAAAAAATGGGCTTGGCTGGATTAAGAATTGTGTTGGTAGAACCAGCTGGGCCGATAAATATCGGCGCGATCGCCAGGGTAATGAAAAATTTTGGTCTATATAATTTAGTATTAGTGAACCCCCAATGCGATCCGCTTTCGACGGAAGCTTTGATGATGGCTGTTCACGCTCAGGAAATTATAGAATCTGCGGTAATAGTGGCAACCTTACCAGAAGCATTGCACGGATGTGTACGGGCGATCGCTACCACTGGCCGCATTCGCAGTTTAGAAACACCCTTAGAAAACCCCCGCACTGCACTACCCTGGTTACTGGAGGAACCAGAAAAACCCGCAGCCCTGATTTTTGGCAGAGAAGACCGAGGATTAAGCAATGAAGAATTAAATTATGCACAGAGGTTTGTTGGTATTCCCACAAGTCAAGATTATGTCGCCCTGAATTTAGCTACTGCTGTAGCAATCTGTTGTTATGAATTGTCACAATCTGCCCAGCAACTTGATACCCAAACCTTACCCGAAACGGAACTCGCAACCATAGATGTTGTGGAAGGATACTACCAGCAATTAGAATCACTATTACTGAAAATTGGTTATGTGTATCCCCATACAGCAGCGAGTCGTATGGGCAAATTTCGCCAACTATATAATCGCGCTCACCTGAAGACTGGGGAAGTAGCCATGTTGCGAGGAATTTTGCAGCAGGTAGAATGGGCGCTGAAAAACCAGAGGGATGGTGAAAACTTGTAATTATTCGTTTAATATATACGCAATCATCCCCCCAAAATATTTAATATCGCTTAAACTAAACACAAAAATGTTACTTAGTGGCAAAGTAGAATTTGAGTATTAATATTGCTTAAAGATTAAGTTTTGGGTCAGAGAAGAGGAAAGGGGGCAGGGAGCAGGGAGCAGGGGGACAACCCCATAAATAAATTTAGGGGCTTGAAACCCTCTTTGCAGGTGAATTCGAGTATCTTTCTCCCCTGCCCGCTGCCCCCTGCTCCCCTGCCTCTTCGGTCAGGAGTCTGCAAGAAAACAGTCAAGTGGGTCACAAGGAGTAACTGTGTCAGAGTCAAGTGACGAACTAACAGCTTTCTCGCGGCGTCAACCCTTAAATCGCCGCCAGCCGCCACAAAAAGTTCAAAAAGTGGTGAAGAAGAAAGTTAAAGCTAACAGCCAGCCGCCAACTACAAATGGACGAGAAGGGGCGCTAACACGCTCAAAAAATCAAATCATTTCTCCCCCAATCCCTGGTGCTACACGTAGGGTAAAATCGGGGTTAGTCATGCCAACGGCAGTAAAATCAATACCTAGTGCAAAGGGAAAAATTCCTCCCTTCCGACCGGGTGCTGTGATGGTTAAAACAGTGCGGATGGAAAAGCCAAAACCAAACAGGCGCTCATCGCGGAAAACCCGGTTAAAGCCAATGGCCAAAACCATATTGTATGTTTTGCGATTATTGATTGTGGGTGTGGGGATGGGTGCAATTGTGGGCACGGCGTTGTCAGTATTAGACCCAGCAAATCGCATCAGCACAAGTTCGACATCGCAATCTAATAGTAATGTGGTGCGATCGCAGCCACAACCTTCCCAAACTCCTCCAGTTGCGTCTTCAAGTCTATATCTATCTCAAGAAATTACCTCTTTGAAAAATGCCGTGCAAAATTTGGCGGCCACTAACCCAAATCTCACACCCGGAGTTTTCTTAGTAGATTTGGATACAGGTAGTTATGTAGATATCAATGGCTCTACCAGTTTTCCGGCAGCCAGTACGATTAAAGTGCCGATTTTGGTTGCCTTTTTCCAGGATGTGGATGCAGGGAAAATTCACCTGGATGAAATGCTAACCATGCAACAGGATATGGTAGCTGGCGGTTCGGGAAATCTGCAATACAAACCACCGGGAACCCAGTACCCCGCTCTGGAAGTTGTCACTAAAATGATTACAATCAGCGACAACACAGCAACAAATATGCTGATTGCTCGACTGGGAGGAATAGACGCTTTAAACCAGCGTTTCCGCAGTTGGGGATTGACAACCACGGTAATCCGCAATCAACTCCCAGATTTGCAAGGGACAAACACTACTAGTCCCAAGGAATTAGGAAATTTGATGGCGATTGTAAGTCAGGGAAATTTAGTGAGTGCGCCATCACGCGATCTCATGCTCGATATCTTGCGCCGCACCCAGAAAGATACTCTCCTACCCTCAGGTTTAGGAACAGGCGCTAGAGCATACCACAAAACGGGCGATATCGGCACAATGTTGGCAGATGCAGGTTTAATTGTTGTTCCAACTGGCAAGCGCTACATCGCTTCCGTTATGGTACAACGCCCCGAAAACGATCCTCGCGCCGAAAAATTGATTAGCTCAATTTCTCGTTTAGCTTACCAAGAGTTTAGCCAGAATGCTGTCACACCCGGCACTACTACAAATACAGTACCCGCAAATGGTTATCAGCCCCAGGTTATGAATCCTGCTTTTCCTAACGGTACAACAGGCACAGTTCCCATGAGCATTTATCAGCCTCCTGTTGTCACTCCTGTACCCAACGGTATGGGAAGTACTGTACCGGCAAACGGTTATCAATCTCCAGTGATGAATCCTCAGTATTATCCTCCAAGATAATTCGTAATGACGCTGATTTTATTTCTCTTTTTAATGACCGTAATTCCGTTATAAGTGAGATTTAAAAAATAATTATTCCGTGAAAATTCAAGTCTAATTCACATTAGAGAAGGGGTTGTGTAGCCATTTCTTCTAATTGAATTACTTTCAGTAGATTTTTCCAGTCTTCAGTTAGTCCCGAATCCTGGGAACCTGTAAGGCGGAGTTCTGCTAGCGTTGTCAAAGCATCGTACCAAATGCCATTTTTTGCGTAGATAGCTGCTTGTTGCTGTGGTGACAATTGTTTAAATTGCTCGTGTAATGCTACATCTAAGTTCACACGTTGCACCCAGCCTTCTACAAAATTCAATGTTACTGATTGGCTAGAGTTACATGTAGTTATAACTTTGAAGAACCAGTGATATAGCTTGTCGGTTTCTAATAAAGTTGTAGTGTTTTGTAGTTGCACTCGAACAATTCCAGGTATTGGGGGTACTGAAATATTTGTGCGATACATTGTTTTATTTTGATCGGTTTGCAAAACAAATTCAATCGCCTGAATCGAAGATTGGTTATAGGGAACATAGAACCAAAAGCTGGGCTGTTCTACACTAGTTAAGCCCAACACCTGAGTAATCGTAGTTTCTCCTGCACCTTGCAAGCGTTGTTCATAGCTTGGCACAAGAGCCGTTAAAGGTAAACCAAGTGCATTACAATCTCCCCGTGAGGCTCCTTCCCCTCGCTTTCCTGGTAGACCGCGATTGGGTGGTGGCGGTGGTGCGTTAAAGTGAATTGACGTTGATTTTTGCGCTAAGACTGGCAAAGTACTCAGACAGTTAATGAAAATCACACTGAATGCAGTTAATAAAGCTAGTCGCTGAAACATAATTTGTAATTTGTAATGACGCTCTCTACGAGACGCTAAAAGCGAACGATCACTCGCTAACGTAATTCGTAGTTCGTAATTTAATACGGTTCGGTTAAAGCAAGAGACGCAATGAATCGCCGTCAAGACAAAAGACTGATTATTGTAGAGACGGCGATTTATCGCGTCTTTGCAATCTAGAATTTTCATCAAAAAACCTTAACCGAACCGTATTGGCTGGCCTATCTCCTGCCTCCTAATTTAGTAATCACAAAAATATGTGTAGTTTACGCAGAGTGGGAAAAATCTCTTATCCAATAGGCAATTAGGATAATACTACTAATGAGAGCGATCGCAGAGGGAACTAACGGTATCCAAGCGCTGCACTGAATTAAAATAACAAAGCATACTCCGTAGAGGCTGGCGATCGCAATTGAAGTTGCAATCCCTAAATAAAATAACGGTCGAACGTACCAAGCCAATAAACTCCCTGTTATCGACCATCCCCAAATCCAGATTATTTCTTGCCAAACCGACCAAGCCCATAAAAGCGATCGCCCATCAAGAGCTGCACTTAATAATTGACTAATCATTTGCGCTTGTAAAATCACACCTGGTATTTTCTCGATCGCACCTTCATTTGTGATGTAAGGTGTGGATGAGTAGTCTTGAAAGCTTTCGGCTGTTGTACCAATCAGAATAATTTTATTTTTTACTGTACTAGGATTAATTTTTCCTGCTAGTACTTCTGTTAATGTCACCTGCGGCACAAATTTCTGTAGCGATCGCTGGGTGCGGTAATTCAACAAAATTTGGTGTCCTGAAGCATCAATACTTTGGTAGCCGCTGGTGTGTGCTGTAAGTGGTTGAAAAGTAGTCTTACCCAGTTTCCAAGCACCATCGCTACTAAATTTTAGAGAAATATTATGAGCAGCTAAGTAATGCAGTGCTACTTGTACGCTGAAAGCATATTGGGCTTTGCAAGGTGAAGAGGGCGGCGGTGTTAATGCTAGCAAATGACGACGGACAATGTTATCTGGGTCGAGGACTAAATCACTAAAACCTAAGCGTTCTAGTGGTATTTCCGGTGGGGATTTGATGCCGGGATGCTCAGATTGGCGATCGCTAACTCGACAGACTGCACTTAGATGTTTACTGTTATGTAAATGTTTTGCAAGTTCTGGTAACTCTGGCTTAACAGGGCGATCGCGGTAAATATCTAATCCTATTGCTTGTGGTTGATATACTTCTAATTTCTCCAACAATTTCAACAGCGATTCATCGGAGAGAGAACCTTGAGGTTTTTCTTGAGACTGTGATTGTACATCTTCTTCCGTAATTGTCACAACCAACAAGCGAGAATCAGGCTGTTCGTCTGGGCGTAGTCGCTGCAACTGATCGAATGCTTGTAACTCCCATCCTTGCAGCATTCCCAAATATCGTACACCGACAACTAAACTACTAATGACTAAACTCGCACAACCAACCCAAAAAAAACGAAGTTTTGAATGCTTACCGACATTTTTTGAATTTTGAATTTCAGTCGGAGAAACCAATGCCCCATGCCCAATCAACTCCTGCCAACTTGGTGGTATCTCCGCGAGATTTTGATAAATCACAGGTAGCCAACTTGCACAGGGAAATTGTCCATCCAATCCTTGCAATCTCTCTCTAGCTTCGCGCACTGCTAGATAAAGCGATTTACCTCCAGCATAAGCTTGCAAAAAATGTTTGAGAAATGTCTGCGCTACGCGGTCTGGTACAGGTTCACGCATAACAATCAACTGGGGAATCTGCAAAGAAGCAAATTCTCGCGCTAGTCCTAAACCATCACAGGAGTTGAAAATTGCTAACCTTAAACCGCGCTCAACTGCTTGCTTGAGAGCATACTTTAACTGACTAATTGTCAAACTCTCTGTTTGGTTAATGTAGATTTGGCCAGTTTCTCCTGTACTTTGACTTGAACTATGTCCGGCAAAAAATAAAATATCCCAATTTTGCTGCCAGAGATTATCTGTTAAGTCTTCACAAGATGGTTCGACAAGAAAGTGAATTTCTGTATTAGGTAGTTGCTCTAAAAGTAAACGATCTGTGGCTATATCGACTCCAGAACTATCGCCTAATAATGCCAAAATTTTTACATTCGCAGTTGATATTGGGGAAAAATTGACTTTTTCATAGATAGTGGCACTGAAGGAAATTTCTGCATTTGGGTAACGCTCTATTAACTCCCAAACATGCCAAGGAAGCTTTTGAAGTTGATAGTCTTGAGTCTGCAAGATTACCCGAATGATATCAGATGTCTGAAGCTTTTCGAGCCATTTCTCGCGGATCGGGCGGAAAGATTCTGATTGCAACCAATAGTTAAAGCGATCGCGTAACTGTTGAGCTACTTCGATACATTCTCGATCGTTTGAAATTAACAGCTTTTGTTTTGGTAGCCCTTTAGGACGAGCAGCAAAATCTAGGTTACGATAAATCCCTTGCCAACAATTGAAATTTAGCGGTAATTCTCTCTCTGGCGGAAGTTCGCCGATAACTTCACTCTCAGGGCGACTGTTTTCTTCTCCAATCTGGAGAGTAACTGGAAACCCAGTCTCAAAGCTCCCTTTGCCAAATTTCAAAACTACCAATTTAGTCACTGTCATTTCTCCGCCTCAGCCAGAGAAGCATCCATGATTTTTATCCCCCCAACACTTGCAATTTTACCTGCTTTAGGGAATGAAGGAGGCAGGAGGCAGAATAGCTAATAACTAGTTATTTATCCTCAACATAGATTTTTATTCAAATGTTGCCGAATTAACTTGAGCAATTTTGTTGAGTAAGCGTTCACGATGCTTTTGAACAAATTCAGCCAATAATATTGGTTGTTTGCCTGTAATCTGCTCCACAGTGTTCACAAGCGGCATAGCATTTTGCCTTTGAATCAGCTTTGCCAATCCAATTAGATGCTCAATCATTTCTGGATTAATCCGAGGATTCTCTCTAAGGTGCTTGCGCCACTCGTCAAACTCTAAATTCTCAAACTGAATTGGTTTACCTAGAACGCTGGAAAATATGCGAACCACCTCAGCCAAAGGTATGCGCTCATTTGCAGTAATCGGCACAACAGAGCCAAAGGAAGTATTTTTTGTCGAGAGCAGTTTTGCACTCACTTGTGCCATATCTTCAGCTGCCAGCCATGTTATGGAATTATCTCCAAAGGAATTAGCAATTCGCCCTTGAGTGATGATGGACTGCTCACTAAAAAGCAAGATGTTTTCAAAGAAAAACCCACCGCGCAGATGTACGCAATCGAACCCTGCCCAGGTCAAAATTTGCTCTGACATCCATTGCGCTCTTGCCAAGGGACTGGGACTAACTGGATGTGATGCTCCCATTGAGTTATTGACAACATACTCTAGTCCAGATTCACGCCCCACGGCGGCGAAGTTAGTTGTTGCTTCAACAATACCACTGGCTACTGGATAGCAAAAGTAGGCCTGTTTTACACCTGCAAGCGCTTGAGCAAGTGAGGGATAGTTGTGAAAATCTGCCTCCACAACTTCTGCTCCCATCTTTTCAAGAAGTAAACTACGCTCGTCTTTGCGGCGAACCATAGCCTTTACAAAGAAGCCTTGGCTCCTCAAAATTTCCACAATGCGAATGCCAGTGCCACCATGTCGTCCAGTAGCACCTGTAACTAGGATACTTGGTTTACTCATTTCAAATCTCCTTCAGGAAATTAAAGCGTTTACTCATAACAGACCGAACAGTCTGTAATAACTCAAAAAAATATCAAAGGCATTCCTAATTGTTAAATTTTCTGAATCCCTTGTTGATACTGTAAATATTTCTTCTGTAATCCCTCTGGAATAGGAATAAGACGACTATTTTGCAAATTGACAAAACCACCCTTCTGGATAGCTACTGCTGCTAACTCATTGTTAGATAAAATTTCAGCTTGCACAGTCCACTTCAACCGTCCTAAATTACTCAGCCATAAACGTCCAATTACTTTATCAATCATCTTTATCGGACGTTTATATTCAATTTCTGTTCCAGCTATAATCGGTGTATATCCTTGCTCAATTTGTTGATTGAGTTGCCAATGTTCATCTAAAAATTTTAAACGTAAATCCTCTAGCCATCTGATATATACAATATTACTCACGATTCCCATAAAATCAATATCATAAGTTCTTACAGGAATCGCCAATACTACTTCAAATGGTCTATGTAAGTTGTTATTTACTAGCATTATTTCTCCCAAAATTTTTAAGACCGATTGGTTGGCAAAATGGTAAAAATATTCATCTATTTTAGATATGAATAATTATTTAATTATCTAATAATACATTGTGTACATATAGTTTTAAAGTTCTACTTTGTAGTTTAAGATTAGCTCGTTACCAGGTAAACCTCTAATACCCCAGTTATATTTAGGCGTTTCAAAAATTGTGATTTCAATGTCATACACAGCAATATTCAATTTTTCATTAATATTTTCAATCAGCAGGCGAATCAACTGTTTTTTTGTCTCCACTGTTCGCCCCTCAAACATACTAATTTCAATAATCAGATAGTTGTCTGATCTATCAGATGGATAGTAAAAATCTGAGTTATCCAATGGGAAAAAACGGTGAAATCTTTTTTCAGGGGTAAGCTGTAAAACCTGAATAACAGAGGCATGGATTATATTTGATAGCTCTATTTTTACAGGATTTAATTTTTCTGCTAAACCATATACCTTGATTTGTGCCATACCTTTAAAGTTCAGGAGTACTGAGTACTGTTTCGGTGAGTTTCCAAGTATTGATTCAGGTGATTAATTACTCTGTGCATGTGAATTGAATCTCCATAAAGCTTGCTCATCATTACGGCTCCTTCTAACGTTGCAATGATGATGGTAGCGATTTCATCAGCACTCACTTCCGGGCGAATTTCACCCTTTTCAATTCCCGTTTCAATAATTCGATAAATTAGATGCAGCCACGAGTTCATCGCTTGTTGAGCGCGTTCTCGCAATGCCGGATGAGCATCATCACTCTCTACAGCAGTATTCAGCAATGGACACCCTCCCTTGATCGGTGGATTTTCAGTAAAGCTACTAAATACCCCAATGATTGCTTGCAGCCGTTCTACTGCGTGGCGTTTGCTTCGTAATGCTAATCTAGTATGCTGTCTGATATGAGCGATCGCAAAATCAAAAGCCTGTAGCGCGAGATCATCTTTGCTTTGAAAGTGATTATAAATTCCTCCTTTCTGCAATCCAGTAACACGCATAATGTCAGACATCGACGATCCTGCATACCCCTGTTGGTTAAACAGTTCGGCTGCTTGCTGGAGAATTCTGCTTTTTGTTTCTTCGCCTTTGGACATTGGGGATTGGGGATTGCTGTAAATAAAATATTACAGACCGAACGGTTTGTTTAAATTACCATGAGATTTGCCTGTAAGTCAAGCATTTTTCAGCGCTAAGTCAATAAACGAGGCACTCGGCATTAGTTATTTCCCTATTCCCCAGTCCCCAATACCCAATCTCTAATCCTATGCTGAGAGAGTTAAAATCTGTTCAATCACCTGAGAATTAACATCTTTATATTCTCCCAAAGCTACAGTACCGCGTTTTTCAAAGCGCTCAATAATTACAGGAATAGTATCGAGTCGAACACCATAATCAGACAAGCGCGTGCGTACACCAACAGACTCGAAGAAATTACGAGTTTTAGCGATCGCTTCAGTAACCCGTTCTTCTTCACTACCATCGACAATTCCCCAAACTTGCTCGACATACTGTAAGAGTTTTTGCCATTTGCGATCGCGCCTAATTGGTAAAGTGCTAGGTAGTACAACAGCCAGAGTTTGAGCATGATCCAAACCATGCAGTGCTGTCAATTCGTGCCCAATCATGTGAGTTGCCCAATCTTGGGGTACTCCTGCACCAATTAACCCATTTACACATCACATTAGCCCGTGCATCGTAGTCTTGAGGATTCGCTAGCGTTTTTGGCCCTTCCTCAATTAGCGTTTTCAAAATTGATTCAGCTAATCTGTCTTGTAGTGGTGCATTAACTGGATAAGTCAAATACTGTTCCATCACATGGGTGTACGCGTTGTAGTAAGTGGCGTTGGAGGCTTTGCCAAAGCCAACATCCTGATATATGTTGGGTGGAGCGGAGCGCAACCCAACCTACGTCTAGGGAATGGTGTAGTTTAATTATTCTCCTTGTCCTCTTCTGGTGAATTATCCCTATGGTGATTAACTTGTAGGTAATTTTTCTAACAACCAGTCCTAAGAAGTTTAACTGACTGCGGAGTATTAACTAGATAATTGAGCGATATACAACGCAAATACGCTGGACGTTTAATCATGATTACGAGTAAAATACGGTAAGTGCATCGCCTTACGTGCTTTTACATGTAAAACCGCAGAAAAACCTAGTTAGAAGTTGAGTTTAGCAGAGCAACTGACCCATAAGCAGTTATCAAAGTCTGTTTGAGCTAAATGTGAGTTGTCATGCTTGCAAAAACTTCCAGATAGGTTTGAAGTTATCCAGGAATCCTCTGCCCTAACTTTTAGCTGGATAACCTTTGTGTCACTCATCTCTTGAGAAACACAATAACTCATCATAACTAGCTCTGTCTACCACTGGGCTATAGTTTGGCTGACTTGCTGCTTTCTAGCAGTGAAGCTAAAGCTGAATTTAAATTCTAGCTGCTCGTAGTTAAGTCAGTAAAAAGTTATCAAGGCTTCGTTTGGGGATTTAAACCTTAACTGAGGCTGCTCACTTGTAGAAGTGGGAGACTCAACAAGATTCTGATAACTAATAACTAATTGTTGAAACCCCCGAAGAGTATGCACTATCTATTACTACCGTTCTTAAGCTTTTTTGTTGGCATCATCGTTGGTTTAACGGGAATTGGTGGAGCCTCTCTCATCACGCCAATGTTGATTTTTGTTTTTCAGGTTCCGCCTTCTATCGCTGTGAGTTCTGATGTTGTGGCCGCTACATTGATGAAAGTTGTTGGTAGCGTCAAGCATTGGGAACAGAAAACCCTTGACACAGAAGTTGTCAAATGGCTGGCCTTCGGGAGTGTTCCAGGCTCATTGTTCGGAGTGGGGATTTTGCACTTCATTAAACATACAGGTGACTACAACATAGATAGCATCTTGCTCCGTTTGCTTGGCGGGATGATTTTGCTAGTCACAGCCTTAGCACTAGTGCAATTGTTGTTATTGACTTTTTTCCCAAAATTTAATTTACCCGAACTGCCAAAGTTAGACTTAGAAACTAACTTTGGTCGATTTATAACAATTACTTTGGGAGCAATCTTAGGCTGTTTTGTCGGTCTAACTAGCGTCTCATCAGGTTCAATGTTTGCCCTAGTGCTGATTGGGTTTTTCCGCCTTGATGCCCGGAAGTTAGTGGGTACTGATATTTCACACGCAGCAATTTTACTGCTGTTTACAGCCCTTGGTCATCTCAGCCTGGGAACAGTTGATTGGAGTTTGGTAGTGCCTATATGGCTAGGCTCTGTGCCAGGGGTGTTACTAGGTGCTAAAGTCTGCCAGATAGCCCCACAACGTCCGTTACGGTTTATCATTTATGCCATTTTGATGATGGTGAGTTGGAAATTAGTTCATCAGGTTTGACACTCTTAGAGGATGTTTGAAAAGTCCTTACTAGGCGCTAAAATCTGCCAATGGTTGGTCACTGACTTTCGTACTGTTAATCTAATCAGTTTTTGAAACTGGGTTTAACATAAAGTTTTGCTTCTACTATTTTCATAATCAATAAAGGTCATGGTCGAATCGAAAAACGTAGAGTTAGTGTTTATCACTTTCTCTTTCGTTTACCCTCTCTTACAACCCACGTTATGCGGGTGCGCTCGGAAAATATTGGATTTAACGCCCACAAAACGGTTATTAACCTGACAATCAATTTTTCCAGCAATACGATCTGTTTATTTCCGTCAACCTTTACTAGTAGGTGTTTCTATAGTTTTTAAATATTCTTCAATTTTTATTTAACTTGCCAAAAAACTTTTAAAAAAGCCATTGATAAATTTGTCACTTAGCCTTATTGTACTTTAATACTCTTTAATCCTTTGGCCAAAGAATAAAATCATAATTCTTATTCCATAAGACTTTTTACAAAAAAAGCATGATTAACAACATTGTGTTATAAAATCAAGGTTTAAACTTTTTTCCTAATATAAGGTTTAAAAGTTAGCTTCGATTTTTAGTTGGCGAAAGTAATGGAAGAAGGTTAAGGTAGTCGGACTTAAAACTATTAACAATTGCAACTGTGTTACAAACTAATAATTCTGCCAGCGCGTCTAAGGATGATTATCCAGGACGCGTCTATTTTATTCGGCATGGTGAAAGCACCAGCAACGAACGCAACATTTTTGCAGGAGTCCTGGATGTTGACCTCACCGCATTTGGTAGGTTGCAGGCACGCCGTGCAGGTGCCGACATTAAAAAAAAAGGTATTAAGTTTGACGCAGTATACGTGTCTCACATGAGACGGGCGCGGCAAACTTGTGAAATCGCTCTTGCCGAAAGTCAGGCGATGAAGTCGCCCGATATTCCTGTTGAGATTGACCATCGGATTAGCGAGAAATCCTTTGGCATTTTTGCTGGTCGTAACCTAAATCTACTTCGTCTTGCTCTTGGCTACGAAGGCTTTGAGGAAATGTTGCATTCCCATAACGAAGCACCTCCGGCTGGCGAAAAGATTGCCCAAGTTTACGGACGCGCTGCTTCATTCTATGATGAGCGGATTGTACCGCACTTGCAACGGGGTGAAACTGTTTTAGTAGTGTGCCACCAATATGTATTGGAGCCTTTAGCACTTTATTTAAGTGATTTACCACCGACTAGTCCTCAAACAAATTTTCAAGAAACTTATTGATACTTTCTGGATAGCACCAACATGGTTAGTCTGTATAGTTTCAGTAGTCATTTTTACCGTAGTTGTTGTAATTGTCGATGATAATTCGCTGCTGGCAAAGGCTTTGGGTGCTGCTGACACTATCAGTTTGGTGGTGGCGCTAGTTCTATTCATTAAGGAAGCTCCAGATCGCAGAAAACAATTTCATTATCAAGCCTGGAGTACGATTGATGCAGCACACGGTGTGAAAGTTAGTTATGCCAGAATTTTGGCGCTGCAAGATTTGAATAAGGATGGTGTTTCTTTAAGAGGTTTGGATGCTCCTGGTGCAGAGTTAGTAGATATTAATCTCTCCCATGCCAATCTCAGTAAAGCTAATTTAATGGAAAGCGATTTTACTAATGCCAATCTCAGCTATGCCAATTTAGATAATGCTAATCTCAGTCAGATTAAACTTAGTGGTGCAAATTTAAGTTATGCAAAACTGGGTTTTTCTCGATTGAATCAGGCTAATCTTAGTAGTGCAAATTTGAGTGGCGCTAATTTGATTTGTGCAGATTTGAGTCATACCAATCTGAGTGGTGCAGATTTGAGAGATGCTAGTTTGAGTGGTGCCAATTTGGAAGGAGCTTATCTAACTGGTGCTAATCTCAAGAATGCTAAAGTCAGCGACTCTGAACTGAGTAACGCTTTCCTGGAAGGTGCGATTATGCCTAATGGCTCACGATATAAATCTTCACTTAGCGATCGCTGAAGTTACAATTGGCAGAATTGAGGTTTTTCAGTATTCCTAATCGTTCAATCCCCAAGCCAGCATCCACCATTGATTAACTTCTCACCCAAGGTAGTAGAGTGAATGTACCTCGGTCATACATAATGAACAGACCCAAGCCAATTAACACAAAAGGTACAACAGCGTTACCGTAGCGACTTAAAATATTAGCAATGGTAGGTTGACGGCTTAAAAAATAAGCGATCGCACACCAAATCCCTACCATGATAAAAAATACACTTATAATTACTCCCAAGCTGGCAAGATTGTGACCACCGAACAAAGGGACATATACACTAATATTGTCACCACCATTAGCGATCGTGACTGCTGCCACTTTATAAGTTTGGCGGTGTAAAACACTCAAAATAAAAGACAATACCGGGTTAGTAGATGTGGGCTGGTTAAAATCACTACTGACTGTCTGAACTGTTATAGTATCTTCTTCTTTATATACTAAGTGGTGAATACCAATCCCAATTGGTAGCAATCCTAGCAATCCTATCCATTCTCGCTGTATAACTAATCCACCAAAAAATCCTGGTAAGCTAGCGATAATAATGGCTGCAAAACCCAGATATTGGCCGAGTAAGATATGCCGCCGCCGAAAATTACCATCTACCTGTGAAAAAAATATTAACAAAATAATGATGTCATCTATATTGGTAGCGATGAAGGCAATTATACCTTCACTGAAAGCTGTCTCTAGCTTACTCATGCTGGATTTTTAGAATCTACGATTTATAACCATACCAAATTAACCTTCTGGCACAACTAAGCTTTAATATAGAGAAAGTGATTATTCAATGAATTTCACCGATTTACGAGATTTATTGCAAAAATTCAGATTCCAATGCAAGCAATGGCAAGCAAAAAAATTGTGCATTAGACGAAGTATGTCTATATTTCTTTTAAAATATGAACGAGTTACTTACTGCAATTACTACAGGGGCGATTACGTTCATTGCCACTAATATTGATGATATTGTTATTCTATTGTTGTTTTTTTCCCAAAGAGATCCTAACTTTCGACCCCGGCATATAGTTGCTGGTCAATTTCTAGGTTTTACAGTTCTGTTAATTCTGAGTCTTCCTGGTTTATTTGGTGGGTTAGTATTCTCAAAAAGCTGGATTGGATTACTTGGTTTACTACCAATGTCTATAGGTATCAGTAGCTTAGTAAATCGGGAGGAAGATTCAACAAAAGAAGTTGTAGATACAACAGAAGCAGATGAAGCGTCAAAAAATACTAGTTTTTTTTCTCCGCAAGTTTATAGTATGGCAGCCGTGACAATTGCCAATGGTAGCGATAATATTAGTGTCTATATTCCTTTATTTGCTAGCTGCAACTTAGAGAGTTTTTTAGTAATTATTGGATTATTTTTTCTATTATTAGGAGTTTGGTGCTACGCAGCATACAGATTAATTAATAACAGAGTCATAGCTGATGTATTGACTCGTTACGTTAATAATCTTGTGCCTTTTGTTCTTATAGCATTAGGCACTTTTATTGTATTAAAAAGTGAAGCTTTAAGTCCAATAAAGCTAGCTGCTAGTAGTGTCTGTTTAATGATTTTAGTAAAAAATAATCAAAGTGCCGGTGAAATTAGCGAAAATTCTAGTAGTTGACCAAGCCAGTTTTAGATTTTGATTTAGATTAAAAATCCTCACATCTTGCACCTAGCCCTAGCGATTAAGGAACTCCAAGAAATAAATTATCCAATATTGTGGGGTGAGCGTATCGCCCGCCCTATGGACTGGGCGCTCATGTTGCCCACCCCACAAAAATTAATTGAATATTTTTTTATTTGGTAAGTCCCTTAGAAATCGGGGCTATACAAACTAAGTCCATCTACGCAAACTAACGCAAAATCAAGGTTTTTCAACCTGCGGAGGCAGGTTTTGTCTAGTGTAGCCGCGACTTCTAGTCGCCTGGTGCAAGATATAAAAATCTAAAATCCAAAATCTAAAATCTAAAATTTGGTATGGAGAATTAAACTTTACTCAACCACTCATTTTCTTCTGGGTCTTTAAATAGTGAGGTACTGAGGTAGCGTTCACCAAAGCTAGGTTGGATCATCACGATGAGGCGACCTGCATTTTCTGGTCGTTGTGCCACCTGAATAGCTGCATATAAAGCAGCGCCAGTAGAAATCCCCGATAGCAATCCTTCTTCTTTGGCGAGGCGACGACTGTAAGCGATCGCTTGCTCATCCGCTACCTGAATCACTTCATCTACTACTTCTGGACGGTAAATTGCTGGGACAAATCCCGCGCCGATACCCTGAATTTTGTGAGGCCCTGATTTACCACCTGTTAATACTGGACTGCTGCTTGGTTCAACTGCGATCGCTTGAAAACTCGGTTTCCGTCCTTTAATAACTTCTGCAACTCCCGTAATCGTCCCACCAGTACCCACTCCCGCCACGAGAATATCTACTTCTCCATCGGTGTCATTCCAAATTTCTTCTGCTGTGGTTTCGACGTGAACTTTCGTGTTAGCAGGGTTGCGGAACTGCTGCAACATATAAGCATTGGGCGTTTGAGCTAAAATCTGCTCTGCACGACCGATCGCTCCTCGCATCCCTTCTACCCCTGGCGTTAACTCTAATTGAGCGCCATAAGCTTTGAGCATAGAGCGTCTTTCGTGGCTCATTGTGTCAGGCATCGTTAGAATGAGATGATAACCCTTAGCGGCCGCCACCATCGCCAGCGCAATTCCTGTATTTCCAGAAGTCGGCTCTACTAAAATGGTTTTCCCTGGGTGAATCAAACCTGCTTCTTCTGCCGCTTCCACCATACTCGCGCCAATCCGGTCTTTCACAGAAGATGCTGGATTCATGCTTTCTAGCTTCACCACAATCCGAGCAACCGCTCCTGAAGCTTGGGGAATCTTGTTTAATTGAACTAAAGGAGTTCGGCCGATTAACTCTGTGATATCTTTCGCTATCCGCATGGGGGTACTCCGTCGTGTCTAAATATAATACATTGGACTCTGTTGGGCGCGAGTTTCTCTTTCGTCGCACAAGTTTTGGAGTGTATAACGACCCAAAACCTCTATTGAGGCAGTATTAGCTTGCTCCCAAACTTCATAAACCAGAGTCTTTTCCAGAGTCGGAGAGTCAGATGTATCTTTCTCTTTCCGCTCACCTTCTACCAAAGTGACAATTTCAAGTATTGTAATCTGCCAAGGTTCACGAACTAAAACGAAACCTCCTTTAGAGCCGCGTTGACTCTGCACTACACCTGCACGCCGGAGGTTGGTCAAAATTTGTTCCAGATAGCGCTCAGGTATAGGTTGCTTGGCAGTGATCTCGCTCATGGTTAAAGGAAGTTTTTTTCCGTGGTGGCTTGCCAGTTCTAAAAGTGCCAGCAGTGCATATTCCACTTTGGAAGACAGATCCAAGAGAGCGTAGTTTTGGCTATTCAAGACTGTACTCAATATACTACGGTGATTTGAGGGACTTATCGCAGTTTACGCGAAATTAATTTTTTTCAACTGTGGAATGTGATAGCATCCCACTTATTACCCACAAAAACACTATACTCTATCGACTTACCGTAGATTGCAATCTGACACAATTCCCATAAATTACTTGAATCTTTTTGTGGGAATCATCCTGAGTTTCTGTTTTCAGAACCTCACCTACCAACAAAAATCTCAACAGAGTATGCTACTAACTGATTTGCGAACCATTTTTGAGCGTGACCCAGCAGCCCGTAACTGGCTAGAAGTATTGTTCTGTTACCCTGGACTCCAAGCCTTAATATGCCATCGATTGGCACACTGGCTATATAAAATTGGAATTCCCTTTATACCAAGACTCATCTCTCATCTTAGTAGGTTTTTAACCGGAATTGAAATTCATCCTGGGGCATTAATTGGTCAGGGAGTGTTTATTGACCACGGGATGGGAGTAGTGATTGGTGAGACTGCGATCGTGGGTGACTATGCTCTGATTTATCAAGGTGTGACCCTTGGCGGCACTGGGAAAGAAAGTGGCAAACGCCATCCGACTTTAGGCTCTCATGTGGTTGTGGGAGCGGGTGCAAAGGTATTAGGAAATATTCAAATTGGCGATCGCGTCCGTATTGGAGCCGGTTCAGTAGTACTACGAGATGTCCCCAGTAACACTACTGTAGTTGGGATTCCAGGGCGTGTGACTCGTCAGAACAACTCGTCTACCAATGTGCTGGATCATGATAAAGTCCGCGACGTAGAAGCTGAAGTTATCCGTGCTTTATTTGAACGTGTCAAGTCTCTAGAGAAACAGTTCGAGCAGTTGTCAGATCAATCAAGTTTATCCCCAACTGAACTTGGTGACGAAGTAACCAACAAGTCTAAGAGCAAAAATTCTGATGGGATGATTGAAGATTTTCTGGATGGTGCAGGAATTTAATTTTGGGAATTGGGCATTGGGCAAATAACTCCTAACTCCCAACTCCCCATTTTAAAATACCCATAGGTTCTTATAACCTGATATAAATGTAATACTACGGTTAGTTTATCGGAGAAGAGTGTTTGTAATATGGTGTCTTTGTACACAAGCTTATCTAGTCTAAGCAGTAATAATACTAAGCAAATTTTTGCCCGTAGGTCATTTCTACCAGAGCATCAAAACGGTCTTTGGAAGATTGAAACGGGTTTTGTTAGGACTTTTACCTATTTGGAAGATGGTACAACCGTTGCTCTGGGATTGTGGGGCCCTGGGGACGTTGTTGGTAGAACTTTGTCAAAATTAGAACCTTATCAGATGGAATGCTTAACTAAAGTAGAGGCGACAGTCTTACCTTTAGAACAGTGGACTGAATTAACAGAAACTCTACTTGCCCATATCCAACAAGCTCAAGAATTGATGATCATTCGTAGCCATAAAAAAGTGGATACTATGCTCATCAAGCTGTTGGCATGGTTATCTAAAAAGTTTGGTTCGGAAGTTGAGAAGGGGCGTTTAATAGATATGCGTCTGACTCATGAAGACCTGGCGGAAATGCTTGGTTCAACTCGTGTTACCATTACTCGCGTTCTCGGACAGTTTGAGCAAGAGGGCTTGATTGATCGTCTCTCTCTGCATCGAATTGTCCTAAAAGAAGAAGAAATTTGGTACTACGAAATTTAGATTATTTCAGTAACACCAGCTATCGCCGTCAGCATTGGGCTTGCCGACAATTCTAAGGTTTAGAGATTCCAGGTAAGCTAAACCACTAGAAATTTGTGCCACTGTTCCCCGCAGTTCAATGTCAAAGCATCCTTCGCTATCTGTATTTGGTTGTAGCATAGCCTTGGTAATATTAACTACTAACCCGTAAGCAGAAATTAACTGCGAAATTACGGGCGCTTGTAGATAGCTTTTGGGAATATGTATTCGCAGACGAATCTGAGTGACTTGGCTTTTTTCAGTCTATGAAAAAAGCAGTGATAATCTGGTGTGAGAATTGGTTTTTTGGTTATTTCGTGCTACCATTGGATAGTGATAATTTTTTAATTAGCGTAGGCGTAGCCCATTGTAGACATCGCTACCGAGACAAATCCAGCCAAATTGTCCTTGAATTACAAATTACGAATTATTAACTTAGCGATCGCTATAAATGCTAGACAAATCCAGCCAAATCGGTAGTCCCAGTTTTTCTAAATAACTCAGGCTAGAGTAAAGTTGCTTTGTTCTCCCCCACAAATCCAAGTCAAACCAGCCGTCATCTTGGGTATCGGGTTGAAGTATGGCACTGGTAATATTGACTGTTAATCCATAACGAGAAACTAACTCAGAAATCACCGGTTCTTCGTAATAAGATTTTAAGATGCACAGTTGCAAACGCAATCGATTGGTTTGACCCAGAGAAATCCATTGCTGGAATTGTTCTTGCCATTGATTTGTCAGCCATGTAGAATCTTTGAGACTCAGTTTGCTAGCTGGATTTGGGAAAGGTAGAGTGTGCTGGTTGGATTGAATTTGGTTGGCGATCGCTAGTTGCAGCAAATTCACTCCCAATCCTTGCAAGTAAGATAGGCTATTTGTCAGTTTTTGAGGATTTCCTGAAAGTTCTAAATCAAACCAGCCATCGCTGTCACTGTCGGATGTCAGGGATGCAGCTTTGATATTGACAGTTAAACCATAACGAGACACCAGTCGAGAAATTACAGGTTGCCTATGATACCGTTGAGGCACAAGGATTCGACTGTGGACTGAAGCGGGTTCTAAAGATTTACTTTCAGACATCAGATTAATTCCCAATCGCGATACCTACAGTGGGCTACGCCTACGCAATTTTTGGGTTCGGCAGAAACTCTTGCTGATGCTGTACCTGGTTGAATGTCAGTCTCATCAAGATTTTCATATTTCTGGTTTTGATAAAATACGGTAAATCTATCGGTTTATCGCATTTAATTGTTATGTAAAGGAGAGTCTCACAAAGACCACAAAAAAACAATGGGTAAATTCACGTAATTTTTGCTCACTTTACGTAAAGTAATACAATTTGAAAAATGATCGTGACAGATGCTTGAAACCCACGGAGGTGGGTTTTGTTTGTATAGGTTTCTAACCGCCCGTTTCAAGTTAAGTTGACACCAATGGCAAGATGCCCACCCCACAATATTGGATAATTTATTTCTTGGAGTTCCCCAATCTTTAAGAGGATGTTTGAAAAGTCCTCTTGTCGGTATCAAAAATTTTAGATCCCCCTAAATCCCCCTTAAAAAGGGGGACTTTGATTCCTTTTTAAGGGGAGCCAGCGCGGTATTGGGGTCTCCCCAAGTGGAGCGACTGGCGTGGGTTAGGGGGGATCTAAAGTGCCTAAAGTCACAGCGAAACACTTTTCAAACAACCTTTAAGAGCTTAAAAAGTAAAAGCAAAAAAATAATCCCCATAAATAAATTGAGGGGATTTAATAAAGACGTTTGAAAAAGTAAAAATAACCAAGTAAAAAGTAAAAATAAAGACAAATTTATTTATTTATTTTGACTTTTTACTTGTGCAAGCACTCTTTGCTTGAAACAAATGTTTTTACTTAGTTCCATAAATGAATTTAGTCGCTCTGAAAACATTTTCTTTTTCTTTATGAGTGCCTTTTAACTTTTGCCTTGTTTGGTCAACTTTCGTTACCAATCACTTGCTTTATTATCATCCCAGACTTCTAATTCCAAATCGCGGAGATAAGTTAACCCGCTCTGAATTTGTGCATCTGTTCCTTGTAGTTCAAGGTCAAACCAACCATCACCGACAGCATTGGCTCCCAAAATTGCTGCCGTAATATTCACAATCAGTCCGTAGTTAGACACCAGGCGAGAAATGACAGGTTCCTGGTGATAATCTTTCGGAATTCTGAGTCGAATCCGTTTATTTGTAAGTGTATTATCAGTAGTCATATTTGAATTATTTCAATCCCTGATTGGGATTGGTACAAAACTACCCTCAGTCCTAATGGTAATTTCCTGATAGGTACTAGGTAGATCGTACCATTTCCCATGATTTGCTTGTATCCTATTCAAAGGATAACTATAATCTCTGGATTTTTCTAATCAACGTCTTTAATGCGGGTTTTCCGTTCCAGAATTTCCTTCAGCACTAAGGTTACGACTGCTAGCAATGCTAATAGTACAGCCGCAGAGAAAGCCGCTTCAGTTTCGTATTGTTTGTAAGCATCTTCTACAAACAGTGGTAGGCTCTGGGTTTGGTCAGCAATGTTGCCAGATACTACTGAAACTGCGCCGAATTCACCCATTGCTCTGGCATTGGTCAAAATTAAACCGTAAAGTAAGCCCCAACGGATACTAGGTAGAGTGACGCGCAAAAATATCTGCCAATCTTTCGCACCTAGAGTTCTAGCAGCTTCTTCTTGATCCTTACCAAACTCTTCTAAAACAGGAATTACTTCCCGCGCCACAAAGGGCATACTCACGAAGGCTGTAGCCAATACCATACCTGGAAAGGCAAAGACAATCTTGATATCATGGGCTTGGAGCCAAGGGCCAAACCATCCATTGCGTCCGTAAAGTAGCACAATCATTAATCCTGCAACTACGGGCGAAATCGAAAATGGTAGGTCAATAATGCTCAAAACTATGGCGCGTCCAGGGAATTTATGACGAGCGATCGCCCAAGCTGCACATAAGCCAAATACAGTATTTAAAGGTAGAGAAATCACAGCCAGCAATAATGTTAACCAAGCTGCATGGAGAAAAGCTGGTCGCGTCAGGTTGGATAGAAATGGCCCAACACCCTTGCTAAAAGCTTGGACAAATACATTAATTGCCGGGATATATTGAACTAAGGCTAAATAGGCGATCGCTATCCCAATCAAAACTATTGGCACCCAACTCTTCTGCTCTTTAGGCTTGGCTGTATCTGATACAGATGCAGATGAATGAAAACTTGGCTTATCTACTGTCATATCGCCTTGCCCATGCTTGTAAGAAATTAATTGCCAATAACAGTACCAACGAAATTGATAGTAAAACTATGCCAATTACTGTTGCACCAGAATAGTCATACTGCTCTAATCGTTGGAAAATCAGCACGGGTGCGATTAAATCTTGATAGGGCGTATTGGAAGAGATAATTACAGTCGAACCATACTCTCCAACTGCACGGGAGAAACCCAAGGCAACACCAGTCAAAATTGTGGGAAATAAAGGTGGCAAAATCACTTTCCAGAATGTCTGCCATTGAGAAGCACCTAGACACCACGAGGCTTCTTCAATTTCATGTTCCATTTCCTGAAGTACAGGTTGCACAGTTCTCACAATAAAAGGTAGTGAGATAAATATCATTGCTACCGCTACTCCCGTGCGGGTAAAAGCTACCTTAATTCCCAGTGGTGCTAGTAGCGAACCAATCCAACCGTTATCGCTGTAAACTGTTGCCAATGTTAACCCTGCTACCGATGTTGGGAGTGCAAAGGGTAAATCTACTGTGGCATCAATCAAGCGCTTGAAGGGAAAGTCGTAGCGGACTAGAACCCAAGCAATCAGAGTTCCAAATACGCCATTGAGTAAGGCAGCAAATATTGCTGTGAAAAAAGTTACGTTGTAGGTTGCTAATGCGATATCACTGGTTGCGATCGCCCAAAACCTAGATGGAGGTTCTGTACCCGCTTTCAGGAACATAGCAGTTATGGGGATCAGCAACATAACTGTCAGGTATACAATGGTGACTACCCAAGTCCAAGAAACCCGCTCCAATCTCTTCAAAAACGGTGTTTTGCGTTCAACTTCCACAGAAGGAGATACAGTCGTCATAGTCAAAAATTCAAAATTTAAAATTCACAAAGAAGTTTTTTGCCAATAGTCGGTTGTTTTTTTACTAACCACCGACTATTGACTAATGACTAATTACCGTTTATTTGCGGCTTGAATCTTATCAAACACACCTCCATCTGCGAAGAACTTCTTATCGATTTCACTCCAACCACCTAAGTCTGCAACTGTACCCAAAGTTTTCACCTTGGGAAATTTGTCTGTGACTTCTTTAGTTTGGGCTAAAGTCTCATCTACAGGACGGAATCCCAATTTGACAAACTCTTGCTGTGCTTCTGGGCTATAGAGGTATTTCACAAAACCTTCTGCAACTTCGCGGGTTCCATGCTTATCGACGTTTTTATCTACCACGGCGATCGGATTGTCGATGGATATGTTCACATCAGGAACGATATACTCAACCTTTTCGCCCTTTTGCTGTGCCAAAATAACTTCGTTTTCGTAGTTGATTAAGACATCACCCTGCCCTTGCTTGGTGAATGTATCAGTAGCTTCCCGTGCATCTTTAGGCAAGATTGGCACATTTTTATAAACTTTAGTCACAAAGTCAGTAGCTTTTGCCTCATCGCCACCTGTTTTAATCACCGAATCCCATAGGGCTAAGAAATTCCACTTAGCAACGCCTGATGTTTTGGGGTTAGCAGTAATCAACTTGACACCATCTTTGGCTAAATCTGCCCAGTTCTTGATGCCTTTAGGATTGCCTGTACGAGTAACTAATGCTGCAACTGATTTGGAGACAATACCATTGTTGGGAACTTCTTTCTCCCATCCTGGTTGAATCAATCCAGCTTTCTCAATCTTTGACGTATCTCCAGCTAGCGCCAAGTGAACAACATCTGCTTCTAAACCGTCGATAACAGCGCGAGTTTGGGAACCAGAACCGCCATAGCTTTGCTTAAAGACGACAGTTTGATTATGATCTTTCTTCCACTGTTCTACAAATTTCGGAATAATTGCTTCGTGAGCTGCTTTGGTGACAGCAAAGGAAACTAGAGTTAATTCAACATTATCTTTGCTTGCAGCCACAGGACTAGCGCTAGCATTAGGGGTTTCAGAGGAAGAAGTATTCCCAGTTCCTCCACCAGAGCAGGCAGCAAGGGCTACACTCAATACAGTCCCTACCAAAAAGAGTGATACAAACCCTTTGAGCGAATTTAGTCTGAACCGATACGTTCTATGTTCAGCGATCGCTTGTAATTTTTTCACTGAGCGTTGCCATAAACTCATTCCATTTCCTCCACGAAATCTACAGATAACTGATGGGAATACAGCTATATACTGTTTATAATACTGGATGATTCCATGTATCTAGTTGTAAACACCAAAAAACCCCATATTCTTTACCAAGAACATGGAGACCCTACCAGTTTTGTGAACAATTAAAAATGCTTTCAATTTCAACTATCAAATTGCGTAGGCGCAGCCTGCCGTAGGCATCGCAATTATCTCTCTGGGATATCAAGCAACTTGCTATGGAATTAGGTATTGGGCATCAAAGGCTCCAGGGCATGGGACTACAGCAGGAACCGCTAAATTCTTATGGGGACTGAGTTTCTGAAACTTATCCTCTAATCCTCTGTTCCCTAGTCCTTAATTTCTAATGCTCTTTCATTCTCTAAAAAAATAAAATATTTATAAGTCTGCTTAAACCCTCAATTTGTTCTTGCTAAGACATTTCCAGAAATTAAATATGCGTTATGCAGAACTCTTGTAAAGACGCAAAATTAGACTTGGCCTTCTCTACGAGACGCGATCGCGATCGCCCCCTTAAGCTAACGTCCTGCTGCGCTAACATATCTCTGCCAAAGACTTCGGCTTTTACTGAATATTCTCGTGATATATTTTACATAATCTTACTACGAATTTTCCTGTAGAAAAACCAAAATTTTTAGTATAAAAAATAGTTGAATTTTCAGAATTAATCTGATAATCTCTTTCTCAAGACAAACAACGGTAATTTGACCGAATTACCGTTGTTTGATCAAGCAACTACACAACATCCAACTTCCATGACACATCTGCAATTCAAAAAGTTACAAATTTTAGGCATAGTTAAGCAACTATTTTCCCATACAAAACCTGTCTCAACTCAAACTTCAGCGCTGTTGTTAGCAACTGGCTTAAGTTTCAGCGTCTTTATTCCTGTTTATGCGGCGGCTACTAATTCTGAGAATATTTCTGTTAATCAAAAATCTCAATTGATTAGTCAAGGCAGTAAAAAAGTTGAAATAACTCTGGTGTCTTATGCAGTTACCAAAGCTGCTTACGAGAGAATCATTCCGCAATTTGTAGCCAAATGGAAACGCGAAAAAGGTCAAGATGTAGTAATTAGAGAGAGCTATGGTGGTTCTGGCTCTCAAACTCGTGCAGTAATTGACGGATTAGATGCGGATATTGTCGCTTTGGCACTAGGTTTAGATACCAAAAAAATTGAACAAGCCGGACTGATTAAACCAGGTTGGGAAAAGGAAGCTCCGAATAACTCAATTGTTACCCACTCGGTAGTTGCTCTTGAAACTCGTGAAGGTAATCCGAAAAACATCAAGAACTGGAGTGATTTAACCAAACCAGGGGTGAAGGTGATTACAGCCAACCCCAAGACTTCAGGAGGTGCGCGGTGGAACTTCCTGGCTTTATGGGGCGCGATCGTTAAAAATGGTGGAAGTGAAGCGCAAGCTCTTAACTATGTTACCCAAGTCTTTCGGAATGTCCCTGTGTTACCCAAAGATGCACGGGAATCTAGCGATGTATTTTACAAGAAAGGTCAAGGGGATGTTCTGCTTAACTACGAAAACGAGATTATCTTAGCAGCACAACAAGGAAAAACTTCACCTTCTTATGTGGTTCCCCAGGTGAACATTTCTATAGATGGGCCAGTAGCAGTTGTGGATAAAAATGTTGATAAGCATCGCACCAGAGAGGTTTCGGAAGCTTTTGTCAAGTTTCTTTTTAGTTCAGAAGCTCAACGTGAGTTTGCCAAAGTTGGTTTTCGACCTGTTAATTCTGCTGTAACAAAAGAAGTACAGAATAAATTTCCTAAGATATCTAAGCTTTATAACGTTCAGAGCTTAGGAGGCTGGGATACGATTCAGAAGAAGTTTTTCGAGGACGGCGCAATCTTCGACAAAATACAAAGTGGGCAACGCTAATATAGTCTTTCTGATCTAGATTTTTATTCAACAGCTGTTCATGAGTGCAATTTTTATGAACAGCTTGTTAAGTATTTAGATTTTTGGTGAATATGCAGCAAAATCAAATAACGTCTTGAGTGCAAGAGCAATTACTGTGGTGAGAAATATACGCCGTAACCAGAAGTTGCTAAGTCTGAGGGCAAACCGCGATCCAACAATTCCACCAATGAACATAGTAATACTCAGAATAATACCTAGTTTGTAATCAACTATTCCCTGTGTAAAGAAAATAATGGTGGCAATCAGCGAAGAAAAAATATTGATAAATTTTGTGTTTGCGATCGCCTGTACAAATGTCATCCGAAATAGGCTGACATAAGCTGCTGTGAGCATAGTGACATAGCCACCACTAAAGAAACCACCATAAACACCAAGCACAAAAGTTGCTATATATCCACCAATTTCTGCTATTGGTGACGGTTTCCCTATTCTTAAAACGATTCCAGCTTTCCGATTGGTGATTGAAAACACGGCAACCACAATCATCAAAATCGAGATAATTAGAGGCATCGATTTTGAAGGTACAACTAAAACAAGTAATGCACCGATAATTGAGCCTAAAAGCGTTAAGACAATCATGATTGGCAAACGATTACGGTCAATTGCTTTTTTACCAATAAAAGGCAATGTGCCACCAACACTCATAAAGGTTAATGCCAGCATATTAGTGGCAAGAGCAATACGCGGTTCAATACTCAATTGCAACATTACAGGGACAGTAATTAAAGAAGTGCTTCCTGTAATGACACTTATGATACTTGTGAGAAAGAAAATTGCAATGAGGAGCAGTAATTGGCTAGCATTCATCAGAGAATTTTATTTTATGTTGTTAAGAATACATTTTCTGCAATGATGTTTGCAGTAAACAAAAATATCTAAAACTCTTGTTTAATATGAGTTACAGCCTTTTCTTGACTATATTAATATAAATATATTTCAGTGTAAAGACATAAATTTTATACCAATAAAATCGGTATTTTATATAAGCTTATAACAACTAAGTTGGGCAAAAATTATATAAATTGGTAAGTTACAAATTAATGTACATCTATAACAAAAAGATCCCCGACTTCTTCAAGAAGTCGGGGATATGAGCCTCTCAGTAAAAAGTAAATTAAATAGAATTGCTAGAGCGAGTCTATTTATCTGGAAATAGCTACAAATTACTTAATATGAACACCGTGAAAAATAAAACCCATCTAGAAATAATCTAAATGGGCAAAATTCAACAACTACTTATTATTAAGTGAATGCATATTTCATAGGCAACCCGTCCTGAAAAACTAGTAATTCTCCCGGTTGAATTTTTGTCCAAACTTCGTTGTCAGTGAGGGGTGTTGTCGCAATGACAGCAACGCGATCGCGTTCAGTAGTCACCTCTCGAAAATCTACGGTCATGTCTTGGTCAATTAAATGGGCAGCAGCAAAGGGCGCTTGGCGAACAATGTAGCTGAGATTGGTTGAGCAATAAGCAAAAAAGTGTTCTCCATCTGATAACAAGTAATTAAATATACCCAATTTTGCAATCAAATCAGTAATTTCTTGCAGCACAGGGTATAGTTTCTTTATGTCAGGCTTACCCTCAGGAAAGCGCGATCGCAATGTTTCTAGCATCATACAGAATGCTTTTTCACTATCGGTGTTACCTACGGCTTGATAAAAGCCCAAATTTTCTGGATCAAAATTTGGTAAATTACCATTGTGGGCAAACACCCAATACTGACCCCACAATTCTCTGCGGAAAGGATGGCAGTTGTGTAGGGCAATTTCACCCTGAGTAGCTTTGCGGATATGGGCTATGACATGGGTTGAGTGAATGGGATAACTTCGTACAAACTCCGCTACCGGAGAAGCAACAGAAGGTTGAGCATCTAAAAACATGCGACATCCCTTTCCTTCAAAGAAAGCAATGCCCCAACCATCGTTATGATTATCCGTTTTTCCTCCCCGTGCAGAAAACCCTTCAAAAGAAAAGCAAATATCCGTTGGAACATTGCAATTCATTCCGAGCAGTTGGCACATGGATGTTGCAGCTCTCAATTTTTGACTAAGGCCTCAGGATCAAGATACTTCAGAATGCTGCCTTGATTCTGGAGCGATCGCTTCAATCTTAGAATTTAAAGCTGAGATACTCCAAATTATCGCCAAAAATAAGGAGTCTGCTTGTAGTTAGCAAGATCGCACTATGCCACAAGATGGTAGCGGCGAATATCTGGTGCAGCAGTCACTAAACCTTCGAGTTTAGCTGCTGCCGCTTGGAAATGGGGTGAATCTAGATGAGTATTCAGGGCTTCTGATGAAGTCCATTCCTCTACAAAAGTAAAGTCTGTTTGGTCGTATTGGTTTTGCAAAAGTTCATACTTGATCGCACCTGCTTCCTGGCGGGTTGGCTCAATGAGTTCCAACAGTACAGCTTTTAGTTCTTCTACTTTGTTAGGCAAAGCAGTAATACGGGCAACAATGCGAATAGTTTGGTTTGTCATTTGTTATGGGGCATTGGGCATGGGGCATTGGGAATGAGGCATTGGGAAAAGACTTTCTCTTTCTTTGTTCCCCTGTGGTGATGGTGTTAATTTTTGTTAAAACATCTGCTGTAAATATTGTTCATAGCCTAATTGTTCTAATTTTGCTTGCTTTGCAATTACCGATTCACACAAGGTTTGGCGATATTGTTGCACTTTTTCTAACAATTCTGGTTGATGAGTTGCGAGGATTTGGACTGCTAAAAGACCGGCATTTTTGGCATTACCGATCGCGACTGTTGCTACAGGAATACCACCAGGCATCTGTAAAATAGAATACAAAGAATCTACACCTTGTAAGTTACGAGTGGGTACAGGAACACCAATCACCGGAAGTGGAGTTAAAGACGCTACCATTCCAGGGAGGTGGGCAGCACCACCAGCACCAGCAATAATTACCTTAATGCCGCGTTGGTGTGCAAGTTGAGCATATTGCACCATGCGTTCTGGGGTACGGTGAGCCGAAACGATCGCCACTTCACTCTCAACGCCAAATTCTTCACAAACTGCGATCGCATCTTTCATAGTGGGCAAATCGGAATCGCTGCCCATAATAATACCAACTAAGGGAGTCATAGAATTTTGGATTTTGGATTTTGGATTTTGGATTAATCGCTGATTGTTTCATCTAAAATCGGATGAGATTTAGCTCTCTTCTCGCCAGTGTGATGATCCAAGCAACACAAAATCCTGTAGATATTATCAATGCTAGAGTGCCTGGTTACAAAGATTTGCAGATGCTCTTGGTTAATCCAGAGGGCATAATTGAGCAAATTTTGCCAATGGGTGGAGTAAAAGCGGATAGCCGTGCATCCGTAATAGATGTAGCTGGCGACTGGATTTCATTGGGTGGCGTTGATTTGCAAATTAACGGTGCATTGGGTTTGGCATTTCCTGATTTGAAGGTTGAAAATGCTCATGTACTCCAGAAAATAGGGCAATTTTTGTGGGATGTCGGGGTAGATGGATTTTTGCCGACACTTGTGACAACTTCAGTAGAAAAGATTCAGCGATCGCTTGCTGTTATTGCTGATATTATTCCCAGTCAACAAGCAGGTGCCAAGATTCTGGGAGTACATTTAGAAGGCCCATTTTTGAATTACCAAAAGCGTGGCGCACACCCGGCAGAGTACTTGTTACCCCTCACAATTGAAGAGGTAAAACGGGTTTTGGGGGACTATGCCCATATCGTGAAAGTCATCACCTTAGCGCCAGAGTTAGATCCCATTGGTGAAGTAATTCCATATTTGCGTTCTTTGGGGATTACCGTTAGTTTAGGGCATTCTCAGGCAACATCTGCCCAAGGGCAACTTGCCTTTGAACTCGGCGCAACGATGGTAACTCATGCCTTCAATGCCATGCCACCATTGCATCACCGCGAACCAGGATTATTAGGGACAGCAATTACCCATCCTAATGTCATGTGTGGTTTTATTGCTGATGGTGAACACGTTTCGCCCACGATGCTGCAAATATTACTCCGTGCCAGTGATTACGAAAAAGGGTTGTTCCTCGTCAGCGATGCCCTTTCACCCCTGGGGCTACCCGATGGCGTGTATCCTTGGGACAGTCGGCAAATTGAAATTAAAAATGGTACAGCACGACTCGCCGATGGCACGTTATCGGGGACGACTTTACCTTTATTAGTAGGAGTACAGAATTTGGTGAAGTGGGGGATTTGTAATGTGGAGACTGCTATTTTACTAGCTACAGATGCACCTAGACAAGCGATTGGTTTACCAGAAATTGGCAAAAGTCAAGCCGCAAATTTATTACACTGGCATGGGGATGAAACCACAAAGGAACTAACTTGGCAGCGATTATTGGGCTAAATTTCGCGTCAGAGGTATGGGTACAGCTTATCCTATTGTTAATTGAAATTTTTCAGATATTTTCACATATAATTTAGAATTCGTATACAAGTGCTTACTATGACTAAATATCCAAATAAAATGATAGTTAAATATAGTGTTTTATTTTCTAAGATTTTCAGGTATGCCAGATATTATCCTGAAGATATAATGCGTATACTTCGGTTTTCTGTTTTTCTAGGGTTGTTCTACTTATCTAATTGGCGCTCACCAAATAATGCAGAATTTGTCAATTTAGTATATGCATACTTTTTATCTGTTCCAATTTCAGAGGAAGAGCTTTCATTCTACACAGATAATCTTGACCAAGGCAATTTTTCAAGAATTCAGATTATTCTTTCTTATTTAATGTTACCAATTGGGATTGAACAAAAACTCTTTGCTCGAACAGGCATCGAGTCACATCACCTTGCAAGACTCAAACTGGTACAAGAAATATTGCCACCTGCTGAGTATATTCTCGATTTAGGAGGTTCTTGCCTTGGTTCCCCAGAAGGTTCCCTCATGGTCATGGGTTATCCCTACAAACCTCAACAGTTGGATATTGTTGATCTACCACAGGAGGAAAGAATTTACTATCTGCATTCTGAGGAACATCCCCAGCAATTCATAACTCCAGATAATCTTACAAAAATTAATTATATCTATCGCTCAATGGCAGATTTATCTTATTTTCCAGAACATACCGTTGACCTTGTGTGGTCAGGACAAAGCATTGAGCATGTAACAGAAGAAGAAGCCGAAAAAGTAATTAAAGAAGTCTTTAGAGTCATTAAGCCAGGTGGATCATTTTGTCTAGATACCCCAAATCGCCAGCTTACAAAGCTTTTGGTACGTAGAGGATTTGTACATCCTGAACATAAGATTGAATATACACCTGATGAATTGATTGCAAAAATTCAAAAAGCTGGTTTTATTATCAAAAAAACCTTAGCTGTCTCTCCCATGCCCTATAGTTTAAAAACCAAAAAATTTAGCAAACTAGAATTTATTAACAGTGTTGGATTTTCGGAAAATACAAACCAAGGTTTTTCTTTTTTCATCTATTGTATTAAACCAGATAGATAGGGATAAATAAATATCAGATTTGAGAGAGGTTATTGAATTATGGTTGCAAGGTAAAGTTGATCTTGACGATGAACTTTGAAAAGATTTGGGCAAGAATTGACTGATTTAATTTAGAGCGCTCGCTCCAAAAAAATCTCAATTCATCCCACAAAGGGAGCAACACCGGATTCCTATTTAATTTTTGAAAAGCTGAGAAAATCGAAGCCTTGCGTCATAGAGTTTAGTGCCTCAGTATACTTAGTAAGGCTAACCAACATCAGCAGGTGGCAAGGGAAGATTTAGTCATGTTCATTAATGCCTGCCTCTCCTGCACAGGACAGCATGAGTTCTATGGTAATGGTTATGGGCAGCGCGTATCTATTTTTTATTCTATAAGTTGCTCTGTTTGTTGTGCAATGAACAAGAATTGCACATGGGAAAATCGGAACTACGGGAAAATACGACTTTTACAAGACGTGAACACCGATCTAGGCGATCGCTCTGCTGTTCTTACAATATCTATGTGAGAACAGAAATTTTATTGAGTTGGTGTTCTGGTAGTAGCCTCTGACAAGCTGCTGCGCCTCTACGTTCCTGAAAAAGCCTATGCAACCTACTAATCCTAACCAATTTACAGAAAAAGCCTGGGAAGCGATCGCCCATACCCCCGATATTGTTAAACAATATCAACAACAGCAAATTGAAAGCGAACACCTGATGAAGGCGTTGCTAGAACAAGATGGTCTAGCAACTGGAATTCTCACCAAAGCGGGTGTTAATCTTCAAAAACTGCGCGATCGCACTGAACAATTTTTTCAACGTCAGCCAAAAGTATCAGGTAATAGTACCTCGGTATACTTAGGGCGCAGCTTGGATACACTTCTAGATCGAGCCGATGGATATCGCAAAGAGTTTCAAGATGAATATATTTCAATTGAACACTTATTGCTGGCTTACGCTAAAGATGACCGCTTTGGCAAAGCTTTATTCCAAGAATTCGGTTTAGACGAAGGCAAGCTAAAAAATATTATTAAACAAATTCGGGGGAGCCAAAAAGTGACCGATCAAAATCCAGAAGGCAAATACGAAGCACTGGAAAAATACGGGCGTGACCTCACCGAAGCTGCGCGTAAAGGTCAACTCGATCCAGTAATTGGGCGAGATGATGAGATTCGTCGGACGGTGCAAATTCTCTCTCGCCGCACCAAGAATAATCCTGTGCTAATTGGCGAACCAGGTGTTGGTAAAACTGCGATCGCCGAAGGACTAGCACAGCGGATTATCGCCGGTGATGTACCTCAATCTCTCAAAGACCGCAAGCTAATCGCTTTAGATATGGGTGCTTTGATTGCAGGGGCAAAATTCCGGGGTGAATTTGAAGAACGCCTGAAAGCAGTATTAAAGGAAGTTACCGAGTCTGGCGGCAATATTGTTTTATTTATTGATGAAATTCACACCGTTGTCGGCGCTGGTGCAACCCAAGGCGCGATGGATGCTGGTAACTTATTAAAACCGATGTTGGCGCGGGGCGAATTGCGTTGTATTGGGGCGACAACCCTAGATGAATACCGCAAATATATCGAAAAAGATGCGGCATTAGAAAGACGCTTCCAGCAAGTTTATGTCGATCAGCCCAGTGTAGAAGATAGTATTTCGATTTTGCGCGGCTTGAGAGAACGTTATGAAAACCACCACGGGGTAAAGATTTCTGATAGTGCTTTAGTTGCAGCGGCGATATTGTCGAGTCGTTATATTAGCGATCGCTTCCTCCCTGATAAAGCCATCGACTTGGTAGACGAAGCCGCCGCGAGATTAAAAATGGAGATAACCTCCAAACCAGAAGAACTCGACGAAATTGATCGGAAGATTCTGCAATTAGAAATGGAGAAGCTATCGCTGCAAAAAGAAAGTGATGCCGCTTCTCGTGAACGCCTAGAAAGATTAGAAAAAGAAATTGCCGATCTCAAAGAAGAACAAAGAACCCTGAATACTCAATGGCAGTCTGAAAAAGATATTATTGACAAAATTCAGTCTGTGAAAAAAGAGATTGAACGGGTTAACTTAGAGATTCAACAAGCAGAACGCGACTATGACCTTAACCGTGCTGCTGAGTTGAAATACGGCAATTTAACCAGTTTGCATCGTCAATTAGAAGCAGTAGAAGCTGAATTGGCAAGCGCTCAAAGAAGTGGTAAATCACTATTACGGGAAGAAGTCACCGAAGCAGATATTGCCGAAATTATTTCTAAATGGACAGGGATTCCGATCAGCAAATTGGTGGAATCTGAGAAAGAGAAACTGTTGCATTTAGAAGATGAACTGCACCACCGCGTCATTGGCCAAGAAGAAGCAGTCACAGCTGTAGCGGATGCAATTCAGCGATCGCGCGCTGGATTAGCCGATCCCAATCGTCCCATCGCCAGCTTTATTTTCCTTGGGCCGACAGGTGTGGGTAAAACCGAATTGGCGAAAGCGTTGGCGGCATATATGTTCGATAGTGAAGATGCGCTGGTGCGAATCGATATGTCAGAGTATATGGAGAAACACGCCGTCTCCCGCTTAATCGGTGCGCCTCCAGGATACGTAGGTTATGAAGAAGGCGGACAACTTACAGAAGCAATTCGCCGCCGTCCTTACTCAGTGATTCTCTTCGACGAAATCGAGAAAGCGCACCCGGATGTCTTTAATATCTTCTTGCAAATTCTTGATGATGGTCGCGTCACTGATGCCCAAGGTCATAAGGTGGACTTCAAGAACGCTATTATCATCATGACCAGTAACATCGGTTCGCAGTACATTCTTGATGTCGCCGGAGATAACAACCATTACGACGAAATGCGCCGTCGGGTAATGGAAGCGATGCGAAATAGCTTCCGTCCAGAATTCCTCAACCGAATTGATGAAATCATCATCTTCCACGGCTTAGATAAGAGGGAATTGCGGCAAATTGTGCTATTGCAAGTAGAAAGATTGCGCCAAAGACTTGGCGATCGCAAAATATCCCTGAAACTCTCGGATGCTGCACTTGACTTTTTAGCAGAAGTAGGGTACGACCCAGTATATGGGGCGCGTCCATTGAAGCGAGCGATTCAGCGAGAGTTAGAAACGCAAATTGCTAAATCCATCTTGCGCGGCGAATTCAACGACGGTAACACGATCTTTGTAGATGTGCAGAATGAAAGGCTATCGTTTAGCCGTTTACCCGCTGAGGTCTTTACTGGATAATTACACCTTATAAATCACACCCAAAAACCCGTTTTCTGATAGAGATCGGGTTTTTGAATTATTTTAGGGGAAAAGTGGGAACCCTAAATTACAATACAGTTCAAATAAGCCCAAAACACTTGTAGAGACAGCGATTTATTGCGTCTCGAAAACTCAAAATTGTTGCCAGTAGCCCTTAACTGAACTGTATTGCGCTAAATTATGTTCATCAAAAGAATTGGGAAACTCTTTCCCAGTCCCCATTCCCCAGTCCCCAGTCCCCCTTGATAACTAATGATTAGTATAATTACACCAGTTTATAACGGTGAGAAATTTATAGAATCTTGCCTTCAAAATGTCATCAACCAAAATTTTGCAGAAGTTGAGCATATCATCGCCGATGGTGGCTCAACGGACAAGACAATAGATATTATCAAACATTACGCCAATCAACATCCCCACATCCGCTGGATTTCTGAAAAAGACCAGGGGCAATCAGATGCGATGAATAAAGGAATTGCTATGGCGCAAGGAGCGATTATAGGCATTTTAAATGTTGATGATTTCTATGAGCCAAATGTTCTTAGCCGCATTTCAGAACTCTTTACAAATCTACCAGAACCTACTTTGATTGTTGGTAATTGTAATATATGGGATCATCGAAACAACTTAATTCAGATTAATAAACCTAAACGACTACAACCAGTTGATTTATTGATGGAAAAGCAAATTAATGATGATGGCATGATTGATGTTACTTTTCCGGTTAATCCATCGGCTTACTTCTACCACAAATCATTACATCAAAAAATTGGAGTCTACAAAGTTGAAGAGCATTATGTAATGGATATAGATTTCTTACTGAAAGCAGTTAAAGTAGCTCATGTGAAATATTTTAATGAACTTTGGGGAAATTTTAGATATTATCCAGGAACGAAAACTTTTGATGATTCTATAAATGGAACAAATGAAACGCGAATCCAACATTTGTTTAAGGAGTATGCTAAAACACTCCCATTAATTGAGCAATGGAAAATACATTTGAATCGAATCATACTTTTTATTACATTAAGAATTTTCTATTTTTCTAAGTATCCGCAACGATTACCTCAATCGATTATGAATCGATTCATGAAATCGATTTCGTATTTCAAGCATAAGACGGCAATCATTGGAGACTTAACTCATCCCACAGCTACAAAAAGATCGCCTGTATGGCGACATGCTGCGCGTTTGCTCTTTTTCATAAAAAGCCGTAGGGAAATCGAAGTTATTAGTACCAATGACTAAGAATGAATAACCAATGACTAAATCGGCGGGAATCGCGCCGATTTTCTTGGAACCCACCACTGATTGCGTTAGCTAGTCAGACGCTCAAGGATTCGCTTTGCGCGTCGCTATCAAGCATCTTGATTCTGACCGGAGCTAACGGAAACGTCTCCGGCTCCGCTCCTGAATTCTGAATTCTTCTTCAATTATTCTTACACATAACTTGTCGCATTTTACGCATATTTGCAGGCAACTCTAAGTTCATTGCTTGTTGAATGAAAATAGATGGAATTGGAATCAGAGGTGTGGCTTGCACAGTATAAGCAAGTATTGTGCCGTTACCGCAATCTTTGAGTTCTAAATTTGCGTCAAAATCCTCAAAAGTCCCTTTTACCATACGAAATTGAATTTGCTGCCCCAGCACTTCTACAACGTTGAGGTAAATTTCCACTTGAGCCGTGAAAAAGAAAAAGGCTTTTTGTGCTGCTTGATACAGACGTTTGACCTCACCTTTTTGTACTACCTCACTCTTAGTGATATCGGGAAAATATTGCACCCAGCGGGGGTAATCAGTTAATTGCTGCCAAACATGCGATCGCACCATCGGCACATACATCCACGCTGTCACTGAGCCACCTGATGACTTGTGCGATCGCGTTTCTACCAAAATTTCACCCTGTATCAATAACTTTTGCTTGTCTTGACTCCAAGCCATATCTGAACCTGCAATAATTGAGTCTGATATATAAGACGCAGACATAATGATTTAAGTTACTCCTCAACTCATCCACCTAAATTGAGTTGAAACCACAAGCCATAAAGCTTGATTTAGATCCAACCCATTTAATTTAGTTCCAGTCTAATGCTTATCTTTTCCGGAAACGATGATTTTCCGCTAATTATTTCATTCACGTTACTCTAAAAAATGTGTTTCTTATCACAATCAACACAATTGATACTTAAGTGAAATTTATCGAAAGAATACTTGTAGATGAAAAACTGCGTTATTAACAGCTAGAATGGCACAAACACAAGCTAATATCAAGCACCTTACTCCAAAATTTGGATACCGTCTCTCCATTTTTACCTGTTATTTCTGATGAAACTGCAACTTCATCGTAATTTCATATCTTAATTGTCAATATCAAGTGTAATGTTCTGTTGAGTTGAGAGGAAAATTAGGTGAGTCAATCTTCTTTAAATCGTAGATTAATTCAGATTTTTGGTATCCTTCTCGGCATTAGTGTCGCCGTCTGGGTACTGAGAGGATTTGGTATTCTTACTTTTATTCCAGGTGGCATAATTTGGCTACTGCTACTAGGGGCGATCGCGATCGGGATTATCAGTTACGCCCAAAGAACTTGGTGGCGTTTTTAACAAGAGACAGATGATGACCTCAAAACTCGAATTCTTGAATTTATCGACTATTTTAATAAAACAATGGCCAAACCTTTTAAGTAGACATATAAGGGTAAAGTCTTGGCCATCTAATACTTGGCTTATTTCCGCCGTCCTGTACTAGTAATCTTTGGATTGGGGATTGGGGATTGGGGACTGGGGAAGAAGCAAGGGAGCAAGGGAGAAAAGTTTTCCCCTCAGCAAGAACAGCACCCCGCCCCTCTGCCTCTTTTCAATACCCAATGCCTCATGCCCAATTCCCAATTAAACTTTAATTTTGGCGAATAAAGACTCGTATTGTTTTATTGCTGATGGTGGTAAGGGAAGTAAAAATTCACTTTTATCGAAAACATTGCGATCGCTCTCTAACAAACTCCATAATGGTTCTTGAATATCGGAAGCGGTAATATGTGTAGAGATTGGCGAATTACTTTTAGTCAGCACCGAAATTTGTTTAGCTGTGCTTGGTTGCCAACAAAAATCAATCCATTGATCTGATAAAGTACCTTTAGCAATCCCTGCGGGACGTACCCATAAATCTGCCCACATCGCTGTTCCTGACTGAGGGATCACTGCGGCAAGTTGCGGATAACGTCCCAAAATTGGCAGCACATCACTTGACCAACCAACCGCTAGCCAAGTGTCTTCCATAATTAGAGGTTCCAAGTAGTGATTGGAACTGTATAACTTCACTTGTTGATTTAATGTCTGTAATTCCTTTTCCAAGTTTGGTACTTGGTCAAGATTGTCTGTATTATAAGATTTTCCGAGCTTCTTTAAGACCAAGCCAATAACTTCTCGTGGTTGATTGAGTAGGGAAATGCGCTGCTGCATACCGTCTCGCCATAAATCACTCCAATCTTTGGGCGTCCATCCCAACTTTTGCAACTTGTCACGGTTATAAATAATCACCGTACTACCCCACCTATAAGGCGCACCCCACACCTTCCCTTGAGTATCCAAATTACCTTGGTCGTTGCGCGTTACTAATTTCTTCCACTTTTCATCTAAAGTAGACCACTGTTTTAATTGGTTTCCCTGTACTTCTTGGAGTGGTTGAATCAATTTCTGCTCAATAGCGGCTGTTAACCAGTAATCCCCCAATGTTACTAGGTCTGCCTCAGGTGTTTTTTGACCTTGCCTAAAGGGTATAAAGCGTCTCCATCCCTGCTCATCGGTAGTCTTGGGTTTTTGCTGCCAACTTTGTAATTGCTGAAATAAATCCTGTATCCGCTCAACTGGAGCAAACTTTAACTGCACCTGTTGCTGCAAATCTTTGTGGAACTGATTCACCACCTGACCAGGTATAGAACCTTTTAATAACTGTACTTTTAGTTGCGTCTGGTTGTTTCCACCACAGCCAAAAAGCAGTTGTGAAAGTGCCAATGTGCTTGTACCTAGCAAAAAAGACCGTCGATCCATTGATTTGGGATTTGAGATTTTTGATTATACCTAATATTAAGCAGAGATTCACCAGTCGCCGACTACCTGAAAAAGTGGAGTTGGAGAATTATCGGTATTTTTTGCTTATAAAACCGATAATTTTGCATATTTAACTTAAATTAGCGAGTTTTTTGGCAAAAAGCTAGCCTAAAAACTAAAGTTTCACCATAAAATTCCCTAGTGGTGCTTATGGTGAAACTTTACTTATATTTAGATTTCCATCAAAAATTATCAATACTTAAATAATCCATAAGTATCGTTAAGATTGGGAGTAAATTGAATAACATAGAGAAAATATACGGATAAAGGTATTAAATGGAGCTATTAGAGCAGCAAATCCTGACTTTAAGCCAAAAGCTGGATGCCCTATGCCAAGTAATTGAGCAGCTTGATGGTAAAGTCACTCAAGCTTTTTCAGAGTGTTCTTTAGCGAGTACACAAGCAAAGGATAATTATCACGGAAATGGGGTGGCTGGGGGCTATCAGTTCAAAGGACGTAATAATTTAAATCCAGAAATGGAACACAAGGATGTATTGACAGATGGTATTTATCTAGACATGCATCGTCAAAGTGGAGATAACATCACACCAGAAATTCAAATACAACGACTGACAGCACAATTAACAGCAGCATACAATCGCATTGCGGCTTTAGAAGAACAATTACTTAGAGAGAGAATTCATTAAATTTAACCTGAGTTCAACGAATTAAAAAATGGATTGAGGTAGGGAAGACAAGCCTTTAGGTTAAATATCGAGTGATGGTTTTATAGGCATATACTTAGATACAAGTAATTAATCCAGCCATCAAATAGATAAAAAAGTTAAACACACTATTACATATCTTTACGTAATAGTGTGATATATCTACCTATAGGTTTTTAGTCAATACCTCACTATGAAATAAAAAAAACAACTCTGAGACTAATGTAATTAACGTATTCTATCGTTGCAAAACCAAGATTTTCTTGTTAATCTGCGTTTTTATCATTAGTGCTTTTTCTTGTTATCAAATTGGTTAACTACAAACCAAACAGCTTTCGCAAAAATTGACATTTTGCAACCCGCACCGAATCAACCATTAAGCTATTACGACTATTTTGGCAAACTGCTGACTCTTCAAGAAACAAGACTTTAACTTTGGTTCAAGGCAGTACTTAGTCGTTCAAATTGGGCTTCAATGGCTGCCAAAAGTTGATGTTGCTGCCAATCTTGGCTAAGATGGGCGGCTATGCAGGCGGCTCCAGCACCTATACCTTCTTTCACAAAGCCCTGCTCATAAGCTCTCAGTTGGGGATAACGAGAATCAGCAAAGCTAAGATGAGTTGCTAATAAGGGAGGGGTTCTTCCACTCTCAGTTAAGCTGGTTTTTCCTAAGTTGAGGGCTAAATCAACTGTAGCGCCAGTAGGGTCTTCTGCCACCCAGCGAGTTGTGCCTACAACTATTTCTTCTGGCTGCCATGATAAGGCGTAAGCTTGAGCGATCGCACTCATCAGTGCATAAACCGCTAACATTTGCGTCCCTCCAGCCAGCATTACACCACAACTACGACTAGCTGCGATCGCCATCCCAGCTACCACTACTTGCATGGGATCGCCCACGGCGGCGACGAGTTCTAGAGGATCTACAGAATTTTGGATTTGCGATTGGAATATCTCATCCTGCCCCCTGCCTCCTGCTCCCTGCTCCCTGCTGCCCCTCATCTTCTCCAGTCCAGTTTGCACTAGTGCCCACTTTTGTGTGTGGTTACAAACAGGGTGGCTACTGTTAACTTTTCCGGCAGCATCTATACCCAAACCAGTTAAGATTGCTAGGGCAGTTGTAGTACCTCCGACGACGCACTCACCAATAATCAGATATCCCTGTTGGATATTGGCAGCAAGGCGTTCTCCCCAAAGTAGTCCTTGTTCAAGTAAGTGGTGTACAGTTGTGATTTCCATAGCAGCACCTCCACTTAAACACTTAGCAGGAGCGCCACCCAAATCAATTACTGGCACGGCAGGAGGCTGGGATAAACCAGCATTAAATAAATGAACTGGTATTTTTAGTGACTCAAAGACGGCGCGAGAAATCAGCACGGGCGAAGCCCCAGCCGCTAATGGTGGTAGGGGGTATTGGGCTTTATGTTCTGGCCCGTAATACAAAAACTCGGCATCAGCACAAGCAGTATATTTCCGATCCTCTGGAGTGCGACCGGCTGCTGAAATTCCAGGAATTAAACCAGTTTCAGTAAATCCTAAAACACAGGCAAATACGGGTAGACAACCACGATATCGTCGTAGCCATTCTTCACCTTGTTCTTTTTGAGTATAAATACGAATCATTTGGAAAGTTAGGAGTTAGGAGTTAGGAGTTAGAAGTTTAATTTATAACTTTTAACTCACAACTCCTCACTATCCTTCATAATCCATGAGGACTTGTACCCAGTGGGGTGGGCGGGGAATGGGGTTGCCCAAGCGCTCAAAAAGCAACCATGCTGCCAGGTGTACTACAAAAAGGTAGATAAAGTTGTTAAGTAGGATTAAAGCGATCGCTCCTACTTGAATCAAAAATACACTGGGACTCGCCAACAAACTCAGCTTCAAAAATACCCACTCAATGAACTCTGTCACTTGGGTAATCACATAAATCCACAGGTCTTCACCTGACAAAACAGACAGCAACCATAGCCGAAAAAAAACTCCCAAAGTACCCAATAGCGTACCCAAGGTGATAGAAACAATCCAGGGAACACGACGACGATACCATATCGCTCCTAAAAGCACGCCCATGAACCCGTAGGGCATGACAAACAGCAAGCTACGGGCTGGCCCCATAAGTACTGTCAGCAGTAATCCACAGGTGAGTGCTGCCATCCATGCTGCACGTTTGCCCCAACGTAGATAAACTAAAGCGATCGGCACCGGAAAAAATATCCGCAAAACTGGCCCCAAGGGAAAGTAAAAATTAATAAACCAAATTAAACTAGCGGTACTGGCTAAAAATGCCGTTTCTACCATCCTTAAGGGCGCATCAGCCTTGAGTTGAGGAGGCATTAACTGCTGTTCTTTATCTAACCAATGATTCTGAGGAGTTGGAGATTCAGGAGATGGATCTTCCTCTGGCTCATTTGGGAGAGAATCTAAAATACTCATATCTGACAAGTTCTTAAACTGGGGATTGGGGACTAGTACCGCAAGGCGGAATTAAAAATTAAAAATTAAAAATTAATACAACGTAAGTGGTTTATTTATGCCGCAGTGTACTAAAGGCTAGTGGTCTGTCCCAAAAGTTTTGAGAGGTTAGTGGTGTTCAGATCCCCGACTTCTTAAAGAAGTCAGGGATCTAGTAGCCCTGCAAAATTAATGGGACAGACTATTAGTAACTGGGAAAATTTGGATGGGGATTTATATCTCAACCAAATCTTAAAAGAATTTCTTTTGCAGTACCCAGTACCCATTTCTCGACAACTTTTCTTAGCTGTTCGATCATCTCGTAGATAAGTTGGAGAAGGAAAGGGCGTTACCTACTAAACGATCATTCTTTCTAAGGCTGACAAATCGGGAATACAAATAGTATCTTGATCCCGTTTAATCAAGCCTTTTTTTTCTAGCCTTGTCAAGACTCGCGTCACCGTTTCCCGCGCCAGTCCGCTCAAGCTACTCAATTCCCGATGAGGTAAATTGGGGATTTCTGTTCCTGTTTGCCCTTTTTTTCCCTGTCCTTCTGCCAAAAATAACAACGTATCTGCTACCCTTGACTGGCTATCAGATTCCCGCAACCGCAATCGGCGATTTACTTGCCGCAAACGTCGGGCCATTAATTGCGCCAATCGAACTCCTGCCAAGGGTTCTATCTGAAGCAGCTTGACAAAATCTTGAGCAGGCATACTGCCTATTACCGTTGGTGCTAAGGTAATCACATCTGTAGAGCGAGGCACTTCATCTAGCGCCGCCATCTCACCAAATAATTCTCCTTTGCCAAGAATATTCAGCGTTACCTCTTTACCCTCCAGATTGTAGGTGCGAATTTTTACCCATCCGTCCATAATAAAATACACAGAACCGCCCCAGTCATTTTCCAGCAGAATTACCTGATTGGCTGGGTGAGTGCGGGTGACAAGATGGATGAGGGCTGATTCCACAGCCGTTTCTGGCAACCCTTGAAAAAAGGGAGCGGAGGTGATCATCCAGGGATTAGCCTGTGCTTGCAAGCTATATCGGTCTTCCATTACAACATCTTTATTCAAGCTGCTATGTACACACAACAAACAAGAGCGCCATTTTTAGCCTCAGCGATCATTGCACAGTTCCCTTTCAAAGAGAAAACTAAACTATGCTACACAAGAAAGCGGCGAGAACATTTTTCTAAATAATCTTTACCTATAAGTTTAAACGGAGTAAAAGTTTTGCAAAAAGTAGTTTATAGCCGGCGGTTGTATTACTTAGGGGCTAGCTGCACTGCAAACTTGATTAGTTCAGAATATAGGCAAACAACATCAATGATACTAAAGGGAGTAAATTATTGCTCAGGTATTTTAGCGATTTTCAAAAATAGGCAACTAATCACCTCTAAAACGAAGCTTCTAGGCTGACTGAAGATTGCCACGGCTGCCAGTAATCCATAACATAATGACAGTCACAAGTCCAAGCAGCGGTTTTTGCCACTCAAAACTTGTCTGATGGGAGACGCTGCGCGAATAGTGATTGTAAAGTACTTGTTATATTAGTTGAGACAATTTTCTCCATAAGGTAATAAAAGTGACTTCCAGTACTGATGAAATTCAAAAGCTGATCGCAGACATTGACAATTTACTTGCCAGTGGTGGCAAGCGCCTATCTAGATTTTTTTCTGGTCAGGTGCAGGAGCCTAAAGAAGTTTTAGAACGAATTCGCGACTTTTTGGTGAGGTTACAAGAAAAAGAAGTATTAGAGAACGGCATCCCAAATCAGTCTTCTGAAGAATCGCGATCCCCTTTGTTAACAAAATTTATTGATCGCAACCAGTATCCACTACCGCAGCTCTCACCCAATCAGGAACAAAGTACTGTTGACGCCAGACAATTAAAAAATGAATTTTCGAGATTGATTCAGCCGTTGCGATCGGAATTAGAATTGCTCTTACAAGAACGAGCCAACCTGATACAGGAAATTCGCCAGCTAGAACAAAAGCGTTTGCAAAACTACTCCCTAGCGCAGCAGTTGACTAACCAGGAGCAAATGATTACCGAGTTTTTACAAGTACTCATGAGTCGACTTGTGCCAACTTTAACACCAGTGGTCGGAAAGACGGGGGAAAATTCCGTCAGTTCTTCAGGAAAAATTGATCACGCAACCTCTGCAACTCAACCTTTCTTAGAATCACCAGATAGTGTGGAGCGGTTAACCCAGCTAGCTAGGGATTTGGATCAGCGCCTATTATCACTAGATGGGACGGTGAATGTAGTCTTTGAGGCACTACAGCGCAACATTAATACTTATTACGAATCTCTGTCGCAAGCACTGGCAAGAATGCATAGCAAGGGGATGCAGGGTGAACAGCTGATGGCCAGCTTTCTCAATAATTTGACCCAGCATTTGCAGCAAGAATCCCCTAGTTCCCAGCAATCTTTTTTAGGGATAGAATCTGAGACACTACCATCATTGCCTGAACCAACCGCGATCGCTGCTGAAGTTGCGCCCCACCCCTTGGAAGTGATACAACCAGAAACTTCATCTCCACTCATTATTAATTCTGAGCAACAGGAGACTACAGTCACGGAAGATTTAGATGCAGCGCTGTTGCAACTTGGTTTAGACTCGTCTGAATCTTCTCAAACCCCGACCGAATTACCGCAAGATATTTCTGCGTTAATTGGTGATGAAGTAGACCAACTTTACGCCAGTTTGTTTGGTGCTGGTGATGTTAATAATCCCAGCCTCGATGTTGCGACAAGTGACTTATCTGCTTTCACAGACTCCCCGTCTGTAACTCCAACTGGGGATTCTGCGGTTGTATTACCAGATACGGGTTTTTCAACCCAAGAAACTTTAGGAGAAACTACAGATTCATCAGAGCCACAAGAAGAACTATTTTTTGAAGAGGATACCGATCTAGACTCACCTCTGAGCTTCTCTACCCCACAAATAGACAATTTACCCACGCAACTCGACAATCAGCCAGCTAGTGTTGATACAATTAATACCCTAACTGAGCTATTGCCTGATACAAGTAGTGAGCAGCGATCGCTAGAAGTATTATCTTTCGTGGAGGATGTCACAACTACAGCACCAGTTACTCCAGAAGTCGCAGAAATCACGTTGGCATATCCTGACGAGGAAGAAAACTACGCGCAACCTCCCGTTCGTGCAGCGTCTCCGACAGGAGAAGAGAAGCCTAATGTATCCCTACAGGAAAGCGAAACGACTGACAAAGAAGATATCGCTACATCGGAAGTATTAATTAACGACGATCAACCAGAACCGACTTCAGATAACTACATTGCTGCTTCACCCCAAGAAAACTTGCTTTCTAGTGAGTCAAACCAGGCTCCAGCCGTACCTGATATTTCCCTAGATGAAGAACAGTTGCAGCAATTAGATCGGGATTTGGCTAATTTCGATCGGCAGCTAAATTCTGATTCACAACCAGCCACCAATTTGGATATTTTCTCGGAAATACTTGATACAACTCAAGACACAATCCCCACAACTTCCTCTGAAAATCTCCAAATAGCTGAAAATACTTCAACGGCTGCTTTCTCCAGTTTGGCAGTTCCCCAGATAGAAGCTGACAAAAAAAAGGAAGTCGTAACTCCTGTTCAAGAAAGTTCTTCAGCAACAACTTCCAACTCTATAAATAATCCAGAGGTTGCACCTAATGTTATAGAACCAGTGTGGTATTTAGGAATTGATTTAGGTACAACAGGAATTTCTGCCGCCTTATTAAATCGCTCTACTTTTGTTGTACATCCTATCTACTGGTCAGCAGAAAATCCACCGGGAACAAGTTCGTTCCAGCAATCGTTTCGTTTGCCAACAGAAGTTTATCTGCCTACAGCTTCTATACCCCACGGTGAAAACGAAAGTACCGAAACACATGAGCAGACGACACCTGCGGCTGTTGCTCAAGATAAAGTGCCTGATCGCTCCCCCACCACTCCTGCAACACCGAGATCAACAGCAGATTCGACGATCAATAATCTCTACTCGGCGCAGTTGAAGCCCTATTTGCAAGTAGCTATTCCCTACAAGAGTGAAAGACAGAAATGGGAACCTGTTTTGCAATTAAATGAATTTTCGGCAGGCCCTTTGATTTGGATTGTGCGATCGCTCTCTAAGCTACTATTAACCCTCAAATCTGAAAAAACTTCTACCACCCCTAGTTTAATGGCTGCCGCAGTTGGGATCTGCGAACAAAATTTTCCCCAGATTATCAATAATATTGCGGGTGTCATTTGCACCTGTCCATCTAGCTGGTCGGAACAATACCGCTTTAATGTGCGAGAAGCTTTACTCACTAGCAAGCTCATTCAACATCCGCAGCAAGTCTTTTTTGTTGAAGAAGCGATCGCTAGTCTACTCCCAGAACTCGATGCAGCTAACGGTGAGCAAGTAAAATTAACCGATGGTCAAGGCGATCGTCCAGCAAAAACTAGCGAACAGCCGATTATTGGCAACACCCTGGTGATTAACATTGGGACAACTGCCACAGAAATGCTGCTGGTGAATGTACCAGAAAGCTTGGCGCAATTGACATACAATGATTTCATGCTCCACAGTTTTGCTTATGCTGGTAAAGGAATTGAAGAAGATATTATTTGCCAGCTGCTATTGCCACCGAAATCTCGACAATCACGCTCAGAAACACCAAGCGAGCGCAAAACTACCACCAGTAATCCTTGGCAATGGCAACCGTCAATTCCCGGTTTAGATCAAATGCATTGGCAGACTTTAGGGTTAGAAGAATTAGAACTACCCAGAGTCGGAGAACCAGATATCACCGCTCGAATTCGCCTCCAGCAACGTCTAGAAAGTTCTCTACTGGGACAGGCGGTATTAGATGCAGCACTAGCACTAAAGCTGATTTTGCAACACCAAGACTCTTTTACCCTAGAATTAGCTGATCAGCAGTGGATTTTGCAGCGACGAGACTTAGAAAGCCAGGTATTTATCCCCTTTGTGCGCCGCCTAAATCGAGAACTCAACAAGTTATTGGTAGCTCGTGGCATTCCCACAGAAGCCATTAATCAAGCGATTCTAACTGGCGGGGTGGCTTGTGTCGGGACGGTGAATCGCTGGTTACGCCAAAAACTCCCCAGCGCTAAGATTATTCAAGATTCATATCTCGGTGACAACGGCGCTCCTAATTGCAGTCGGGTTGCTTATGGTTTGGCGATGCTGCCTCTGCATCCCCAAATTTTAGATATACCCAGGCAACAATACACTGATTATTTCTTATTTACAGAATTGCTGCGGCTGCTACCAGATCGACCCTTATCTTTCGGTGAAGTTATTCAGTTATTTGAGGGTCGTGGGATCAATACTCGCATTTGTCAGCAAAGGCTGCTGGCTTTTTTGGAAGGTGAACTGCCTTCGGGTTTAATACCTTCAATCACAGATTCAACCTGGCTCACCCAGAGTTCGCAAGAAAATCCTGACTATCAAGCGATCGCTACTGCATCACTTTTTGAAAAACAAGGGAGTCTTACTTATCGTCCAAATTCCCAACAACTGTTATCTTTGCGTCGCTATCTAGATGCGATCAAAGCTAGTAATCAGCAATCATTGGAGGAAGCATATACAGTTAATCTCGCTTTAGAGGTTGCTCATTGAAACTGGTACATGACGCTAGAAATAAGAATACTACCCAAAATTCCAAATGCCTATGTTATGAGCATTTGGAATTTAGCAAAGTACTAGTACAGTTCGGCGTAAATAAACCACTTATTCCAAATCAATGAAACGCTTACGCTGTATTCATTTTTCATTTTTCATTTTTAATTCCGCCTTGCGATACTAGTAGTACTTCAGCACAGTAATTTTTTGGATGTGTACGATAGTAGGATTTTTATTTAGGTAATATAGAAAAATACTGTAGATTCACAATCTATGACTTTAATTGAAAGATTCTGTAAAATTTGATTTTTCGGTTTTTCCATTGGTTGAAATCTATGTATAGTAACACTCAGTAGTAGGGACAAAAGCACTAAAAATCGCCTAACAATCATGTCTATGTCTAGACTACTAATGAAAAGATTCCTGTTATGAAATAAGTTAGCCCCTGTGAATAATCTTTACCTTTATTCAGTTAATTGTTTGCAACAGCCTTCACACCCGTCAACTTTGAGCGTGAGAAAACGATTAATTGACATTGTTGGAGCCATTGTGGGGCTGATAATCACATTTATGGTAGCAATTCCTGTGGTGATTGTTACCTTTATTCATGGGCCAAGTCCAATATTTTATTCTCAAATTCGTTGTGGTTTGAACGGAAAAACTTTCCGCATCTGGAAATTCCGCTCCATGATTGTCAATGCTGATAAACTCAAGCATTTGGTTAAAAATCAAGCTAAAGGTCACATCTTTAAATCTGTTGACGATCCTCGCATTACTCCTGTAGGTAAATTTTTACGATGTACTAGCTTAGATGAATTTCCTCAATTTTGGAATGTTTTGTTAGGGGATATGAGTTTAGTTGGTACTCGTCCACCGACTCCTGATGAAGTCAGCCATTACGATCTACACCACTGGGATAGATTACGAGTCAAACCAGGTATTACCGGAGAATGGCAAGCTAATGGACGTTCGAGCATTACAGACTTTGAAACCATTGTCAAAATGGATATAGATTATCAACGCAAGTGGTCTGTAACTTATGATCTGAGTCTGATTATTAAAACTATCTGGGTGGTATTTAAAAAGACTGGTGCTTATTGAATTCGGGATTGGGGAATGGGGAATTGGTTATTCTTCTTGTCTCCTCCTGCTTCCCCTGCTTCCCCTGCCCCCTGCCCCCTTCACCCCTTGACACCACTACCTGTTTCTGTGGGTACAATGTAGCGTTGTAAAAACAGAAATAATAATAATACTGGGGCGATCGCAATGACTGAGCCAGCAGCTACTAACCGCCAATCAAGGGAAAATGTACCTGCTAGCTTTGCGACTCCCAAGGGAAGAGTGTATAAATTTTCGTCTTGGATGACAATTAAAGGCCACAAAAAGTCACTCCAAGCACCAATAAATACAAAAATAGCTAAAGTTACCAGTGCTGGGCGAATTGCCGGTAACATAATATGCCACCACAATCCTAACTCTGAGCTGCCATCCATACGGGCGGCTTCTTCTATTTCTTTGGGGACACTCATGAAAGCTTGGCGCAACAGAAAAATGCCAAAGGCAGAAGCTAAACTGGGAAAAATCATCCCCAAATAACTATTTGTCAAACCCAACTGGACTGTCAAAATATAAAGAGGAATCATCACGATTTGGAAGGGAATCATAATCGTGGAGACAATCGCTACAAAAATCCAGTCTCGCCCCACAAACGACAACCTTGCCAACGGATAGGCAGCTAAAGCGCAAAACAGCAGATTTAAGCCTACAGTCATTACTGACACCAAAGTACTGTTGTACAGGTATTGCCCAAAAGGTAGAGAGTTCCACACACTAGAGAAGTTATTTAGTGTCGGTTGACTGGGTAGCAACTGTGGCGGCGACTGAAAAATATTTTCCGTAGGCGATTTTAAGGCTGTACTAATTAGCCATAGTAAAGGAAAGAGCATCAACAGTGCGATCGCTCCCAACACTGCATACATTAGTAGAATCTGCGATCGTGATTTTTTCCAGTTCAGCATTTGATTAATATAGGAAATTATCTTTAGGAATGTAAACACTCACCCTACTTACTGTTTATTTTTAAAAATATTTAAGGTATATCTAGCTCTAGTTTTAAGGATATTTAATTGGTCAACCTGCGCCAATAATCTGTCTAAGGTTTTGGTTTCATCATGTGACAAATCATGTTCAGAGTTTTTAATTAATAATTCCTGTAACTGTATCTGAGCTTTGGGAGATAAATAACTTTCCGCCAAAGCTTGCAACTCATCTAGATTTAAACCAATCAATCATTCAGAATCTACAAATAAGTTGGTTAGCTGTTGGTAAGTTTCTAAATCTAATAGTACTCCAACTTTTTCTCTCTATGCGTTAGTGACATACTGAATTAAATCAGACATGGCTTTACTTAAGAATTTGGTTAATTTTATCGTAGCCTATCATCAAAAATCTGGTTAAAGCAATGCCGACTTCTTCAATTCAATAAGTCAGAATCTAAATCCATATAGATAGATGTAGAGACATAAAATTTTATGCCTCTACAAGAGTTTTGGTTGCAAAATTTATAACTTTTATACATCAAATTAGCAACACCAAAAATCGTATCTAATCAAGTAAGCTTATAGCCTATCATCCTACAGTTTGAAGCCAATTCACAGTAGTTAATCTTCAACTGCTACATAAGGTTGTGGTTCCCGCAAACGTTGGGCGATTTGTTCTCGTCGATACTTTGCAAGTTCGCTATAAAGCCTCTTGCGAGAGAGATTCACACTTCCAACAGGCTCATGCTCTAGCAGTGTATGCCAAGGGGAAAATAGCGAACCCTCATCTAAGCGTTTGCGTTCTTCAAAGTCAAATTTCTGACTAGGAATGCGGACAGTTGCAACTTTAATAAACGGTGAATCTGCTTCTTGCCATTCTTTAATATGGTCTTCAATCGGCGTTTTTTCATCATCTACATAAAACTGAATGAAGAAGTCAAAAGAGGCTTCTCGACCTTCTTGAGTCAAATATTTGACTAGCGTTTCTCGCAGATAATTTTCCGATTCTGGAAGTGTTTCTGGTGGTTGTTCTGGCTGTTGAGATTTGACAGATAATTTGACAATGCGACTACCAAATTTAAACGGAGCCATACTCCAATATTGAATCAAAAGCGGATTTCCTACCTTCTGACTGCCAATTTTTTGCAAGATAGCAAAAGCGTAACCAAGTTCTTCCAGCCGTTCTGGAGTAAGTTGTCCACTACCTGCTTTGGAGAGATCCGCGTAATCACGAACGTCTTTGGCCAAAAAAGTAGGATAATTGTTGAGTATAAAATCTTGAGTTTTTTCTTCATCATCCAGCACTTTCTGCCCCTCCACATTCATCACCTTAATGGCAATACCGCGAACATCAGGCTGGCTATCGGAGTTGAATTTACCACGCTTTTGAGGCGAACCACCGCTAGAGAAGCGAATCCATGCAGGATAGGTTTGGGGCGTTTTAAATAAACCTACTCTCAGGCCTTCAGGAAGATTCGGTTCAATAATAAACTCTCCCGAAAGGAGTCCATGACTTTTGGTATGAATTTGGCGGAGATCTGGGCCATTTTTTTGTTGAGCTTGGAGACTACCTGTTATAATCTCGTCAATTATTGCTTCCTGCTCAGTGGTCGATAATGTTGGGTTAGTCATAAAACATTTGATAATGTGTCTTCATTATCCTGAATCCTTCAGCCTTTCTGAGTCAATCCGGTTTCCGTATAAACAGCTTGTAGTGGTTTATCCCAAGGTTCAATAAGTATTTGGGGCAAATAGGCAAAATCAAAGACAATTCCGATAGTTGGCTTTGTCTGCCACTGCGGTAAACTGAGCAAGCGATCGTAATATCCGCCGCCATAACCGAGGCGATAACCTTGATAGTCGCAAGCTACACTAGGAACGAGAATCAAATCTACTTCCGCAGCATCTAAAATTGGAGCGTCGGGGTGAGGTTCCGTAATACCATAAGCGCCACTTTGGACAGAATCATCAGGTGTCCAAATATGCCAACACAGAGATTTCTCAACGCAGCGAGGAAATCCCCAACGATATTTAGTGTTTGCAAATAAGGGACTGAGGTCAGGTTCTTGGCGAAAGCTGAAATAAGCGAGGATTGTTTTTGCTTGCGTAAACAAAGTAGAGTTTTGTAAATGAGAGCATAAGCGATCGCTTTTTTCTCTCCATTCTCCAACGGACATTGATTGACGTGTTTTGAGTAAAGTGCGGCGTAGTTCTGCTTTATTTAATTGATGATTAACTTTGTCCATGAAAATTTATAGCTGCAAATAAATAAGCTGAGCATTGCCCAGCTTAAGTACCTTATACTCATCAGTACATAGTTATGCAGCGTGTTGACGATACCACTCAATGGTATTTTTTAGCCCTTTTTCAAAACTCACTTGAGCCATGAAATTAAAGGCTTGCTTTGCCCGTTCAGTATCTAAACAGCGACGGGGTTGACCATTAGGCTTGTCAGTTTGCCAAACAATTTCCCCCTTAAACTCCATCAATTCGGCGATTAGAGTTACTAAATCAAGGATGGAGATTTCATCACCGGTTCCCAAGTTAACTGGTTCCGATTCGTTATATAATTGAGTCCCCAAAACAATCCCCCGAGCTGCATCTTCTGAATACAGAAACTCACGGGTGGGACTGCCATCACCCCAAACTGGAAGTTGCTTTTCTGCTTTAATTTGGGCTTCGTGAACTTTGCGAACTAATGCTGGAATCACATGGGAACTTCCAGGGTCAAAGTTATCTTCTGGGCCATACAAATTTACTGGCAGTAGATAAATCCCATTAAAACCGTACTGCTGACGGTAAGATTGCAATTGAACTAAAAGTGCTTTTTTAGCAATTCCATAAGGGGCGTTGGTTTCCTCTGGGTAGCCATTCCAAAGATCATCTTCTTTGAATGGCACGGGAGTGAATTTAGGATAGGCGCAGATTGTACCAACACAAACAAATTTTTCTACTCCAGCTTGATAGGCAGCGTGAATTAGCTGGGTTCCCATAATCAAGTTATCGTAGAACAACTCTGCGGGTTTTTCGCGGTTTAAACCGATACCACCCACATGAGCTGCTAGGTGAATAATGATGTTTTGCTGGTCAACTGCACGTTGGCTATTTTCCCATACACGCAAATCGGAATCGTGCGATCGCGGTATCGTAATCTTCTCACGATCAGCCCCAGCTTTACACAGTTGATCTATCACCTGACGACCTAGAAACCCCGACCCACCGGTGACGAGAATGTGTTTATTTTTTAGTTCTAAGGCAGTCATATTTTTATCCTCTCTGGTGCAAATCAGAAGTGTAAAGCGCCCAGTTGTTGACGAATAGTCGCAATATCATTTGGAAATTGCAAACCATTACCATTAGGTGAAGTGTGACCCAATGCTTGTAAGTCTGCTTCTACCATTAATGAAACTAGTTCTTCAAAGGTTACTGATGGTGTCCAGCCTAAATTCTGGCGTGCTTTGGTAGAATCGCCAATCAACAGTTCTACCTCAGATGGACGGAGGTAACGCTCATCAAACTCTACATAATCTTGCCAATTGAGATTCACATAACTAAATGCTAGTTCCAAAAACTCGCGCACTGAATGAGTTTCACCAGTAGAAATTACGTAATCCTCTGGCTGATCTTTCTGCAACATCAACCACATTGCTTTGACGTAATCCTTCGCATAGCCCCAATCTCGCTTGGCATCTAGATTACCCATGTAAATCTTTTTCTGCTTACCAGCAACGATGCCAGCCACGGCTCTAGTAATTTTACGGGTTACAAAGGTTTCACCCCGCCGTGGTGACTCGTGGTTAAAAAGTATACCGTTACAAGCAAATAAATTATAAGACTCACGATAGTTTACAGTTTGCCAGTGGGCGTAAACTTTCGCACATGCGTAAGGACTGCGGGGATAAAAGGGCGTTGTCTCAGTTTGAGGTATTGCTTGTACTAAACCATACATTTCTGAAGAACCTGCCTGGTAAAATCGTACCTGAATACCAGTACGATGTTGGTAGTCTCGAATTGCTTCCAACAGACGCAGCGTTCCCATTCCTACAGCATCTACCGTGTATTCTGGTGAATCAAAGCTGACTCTAACATGGGATTGAGCGCCGAGGTTGTAAATCTCTACTGGCTTTACTTCTTCTAAAATACGCCGCAACGTCGTACCATCTGTCAAGTCTCCATAGTGAAGAAACAACCGCACTCCATCTTTGTGGGGGTCTTCGTAAATGTGATCGATGCGGTCTGTGTTGAAGGTAGAAGTCCGACGAATGATGCCATGAACCTCATAACCTTGTTCCAACAAAAACTCGCTCAGATATGAACCATCTTGACCAGTAATACCAGTAATTAACGCTCGCTTCTGTTGCGTCATGCTCAATTATACCTTATTGTCTTTGATTAAAAAATTACAGCCAATCTGATACAACCTAGCAACTAATTGCTCAATTGCCTAATGGGAAACCTACGAGTTATTATTGCTATGAAAATTTTTCCGTAAATAAATATACTTAATAAAAAGTAATTTAACACGTAAGTCTAACCTTAATAGAGCAAGATTATTATAATTACGTATATTTTTCCTCTACCAAATAAATTAAGATTCTTTTCGTATATCTTGTTATTTTTGTCAAAACTTCACATATCTCTGATTTTGTGAAGACTGAATCAAATAGGTATTTGAAATTTAGACTTTTGGCAAAAGTCTAAATCGGGGCAAAAGGAATCACTGATAAACACTCAGAGAATTCTGAGTTAAGTAAAAATACATAAAATATAAACAATTTTTTAGTTTTAAAGAAATAATTGCTAATTAGGGGCATTGACTGCCCCACAGAATCGACCCTAAGTAGCTACTCAGTATGCCCCGTTATTTTTGGGCAAAATGACCACATCAACAGTTTTCAAGATGATCCATAAATCAAGCCAGAAATTCCGAAATTTGACATAATGCAGGTCTATTTGGACTCGCCGAGAGTAGGGAATATCATTACGCCCAGATACCTGCCACAAACCAGTAATTCCTGGACGGATTGTTAAAATCTCATCAATGTGACAACCGTATTTTGGCAGTTCTTCTGCTACTAAGGGTCGAGGGCCGACTACACTCATGTCCCCTTTTAAAACATTCCAGAACTGGGGAAATTCGTCTAAGCTAGTAATTCGCAAAAATTGACCAATTTTGGTTATTCGGGGGTCTTGTTTCAGCTTAAAACTGCTTTCAAATTCTTGTCGCAATTCGGGCGATGTTTCCATCATTTGCATGAGGATTTCGTCTGCATTGCTTACCATTGTTCGGAATTTAATACAATTAAACGCTTTGTAATTTTTTCCTACCCGTTCCTGGACATAAAATATTGGGCCTTCTGAGCTGAAGGCAATCAGCAAAGCCAAAATTAAGTAGACGGGGAAGAACAAAATTAATATCGACAGTGAAAACACTATATCGAACAGTCGTTTAGCAAACTCTCCGTTTAAACCCTGAAAAGATAAACCTTTGGGTTTAACTTTTGGCGTCTTTGTTTTTTGACCGCGTTTTAAGAAAGTACGCGTAGACGCTTTAGTGTCTTGTCGTACGCCCCGCTTGCCGGAGAGGAGTGAGCTCTGGGCAGTCATCATACTCCTTAATAATCCACACCACACATAGTCCCAATATTAAAGCCAAAATGAGGTTCTTCTGGGGGAAATTGCCAAAAGCCTAAAAAAATAAGACGCTAACCAAGACCATCATTGCGAAAACGGTCTTTTTTCGTTGCATTTGTTTACAAAGTCTAGATAACGCTCGGCAAAGATTTGCGGTGAAAACTGTGCGGCGTGCGATCGCATATACTCGGAACTGAACGAACCCTGATATATTTCAAACTTTTCTACTGCCTCCACTAAAGCCGCCTCTGTTTGCGTTCTGAAAAATATACCTGTCCCTGTATCCACACAAGAGTGGATATCTCGCACTGTTTCTAGAGCGCCTCCTGCACCGTAAGCAATCACTGGCGTGCCGCAGGCCTGTGCTTCCACTAGGGCAATCCCAAAATCTTCACAGGCTGCATATACAAACGCCTTAGCCTTAGACATATATTTTTTTACCACATTATCAGGTTGCCATCCCAGTATTTGGATGTTGGAGTTTGCCATCTCGCGAATCTTGTTCATTTCATCTCCTGTACCAATGACTACTAACGGTCGTTTTAGTTGATTAAAAGCCTTGACAATCAACGATATTTGCTTGTAACTTACCAACCGAGAAACTGTCAGGTAAAAGTCCTCTTTCTCAGACAAAAATGGAAATTCTGCAATATTCACTGGTGGGTAAATGACTGTTGCTTCTCGCCGATAGCAACGCCAAATCCGCCGAGCTGTATGCTGTGAGTTGGCAATGAAGTAATCAACGCGATTGGCACTCAATACATCCCACTGGCGCAAACGATGTAATAAATATCGCGTCACCCACCCAGGTAAGCCACTACCTAGTTTGCTGTGGCGCAGATAATCAAAAGTCAAGTCCCAGGCGTAGCGCATAGGGCTGTGACAGTAACAAATATGCATCTGTTCGGGAGCGGTCAGGATTCCTTTGGCAACAGCGTGAGATGAAGACAGAATTACATCATAATGCCGCAAATCAAGTTGTTCAATTGCCAAAGGCCACAAAGGCAAGTATCTTTGTATACCGTTGTGGGCAGAGGGAAAGTTTTGGAGAAACGTCTTGCCAATTTGACGCTTATATAAATAACTTTCTTTATTGCTGGATTCAAAATCGATGAGAGCATACAAATCAGCATCAATGTGATTCAAAATTTCTCGTACAACGAGTTCTGAACCACCAGTGGCTTTGGGTGTCAGCCACTCATGAACTAGAGCATATTTCAAGGGCACAGCTAAACAATTCAAAATTGAAGATAGTTTTCTTAGACTCCGACTGAAAAGTTTCCTCTTGTGATTAATGAATGGGAAGCGCCCCAGATTAGCACATAAGACGGTATCTTTCTCTGAGAGGTTCCAGATGGATGCTGCAACCTGATAATCTCAGATTGGGCATTGGGCATTGAAAAGAGGCAGAGGGGCAGGGTGCTGCTCTTGCGGAGGGGAAAATTCTTCTCCCTGCTCCCAGTCCCTTACTCTACTCCCGAATCTCTTGATGAAAACTGATATATAAAGGGTGAATTTATGCGAATTCTGATTATGGGTGGTACTCGGTTCATTGGTGTCTATTTAACTCAATTACTAGTGGAACAAGGACATGAGGTGGTGTTGTTCAATCGTGGGAATCGACCAGCACCTTCTTTACAGGGAGTAGGACAAATTATAGGCGATCGCACAGATGCTACTCAATTAAAGGCAAAGTTATCACAAGAAAACTTTGATGTCATTTTTGACAATAACGCGCGTGAACTTACTGATACTCAACCACTAGCAGAGATTTTTCAAGACCGAGTGCAACATTTTGTGTATATGAGTTCTGCGGGAGTTTATCTCAAATCTGACCAATTGCCCCATATAGAGGGCGATCCAGTAGATCCCAAAAGTCGGCATAAGGGCAAACATGAAACAGAAACTTACTTAGCTCAATTGGGATTGCCTTTCACTTCGATTCGCCCTACTTATATTTATGGGCCTCGTAATTATAATGAGTTGGAAGGCTGGTTTTTTGACAGAATTGTACGCGATCGCCCCATTCCTATCCCCGGAAATGGCCTGCATATCACCCAGCTAGGTCATGTAAAAGACTTGGCACTAGCAATGACTAGGGTTTTGGGCAATAAACAAGCCATAGGACAGATTTATAATATTTCTGGCGATCGCTTTGTCACTTTTGACGGTTTAGCTCGTGCTAGTGCTGTAGCGGCTGGTAAATCACCCGATACTGTAAAAATCGTCCACTACGACCCGAAAAAGTTTGATTTTGGCAAGCGCAAAGCTTTTCCAATGCGGGTGCAGCATTTCTTTGCTTCGGTGAATAAAGCGCAAACAGAATTAAACTGGCATCCTGAATATGATTTGATTTCTGGGTTACAAGACTCTCTGGAAAATGATTATTTGGCTAATGCAAAAGACAAAGCTGATGTTGATTTCTCTGTAGATGAGGAGATTTTACAAGCGTTGTGAGTAAAGCTATTTAGGGGCAGATAGCGATATGCCCCTTGCATCTTCATAACTCATCAGGGTTAACGCCAAACTCTCGCAGTTGTGCTGCTAATCTGTTAGCATGTTGACTTTCTCGTTCTAGTTTTTCTAGGGGTGTGGGAAGCCAATTCTCACTAGCATCATACGAACGTAGCCATAATCTCAATTCCCTGGTAAGAACCTTGCCAGAGTCCTAAGCCTAGTTCCAAACCCGGCATCCACACTGGTGGGGAAAGACTTATTTTTTTATGGTGGGAGATACAGTAGGTGCGATCGCAACAACAAGTAAAGTTAACAATTCAAAATTCAAAATGATGCTCTCTACGAGACGCTAAAAGCGTAGCTTGCTTCCCTGTCAGGATACGCGGACTCGCTAACGCTAACAAAATTCAAAATTAAAGACAATTTAATAGCATCGATTCTAAAACTTTCCAAGGTTTCAAATCTATATTCACCAGAGTATTTTGTCTTTTTAATCTTTTTATTAATTCCTTCCAAAATAATACTGTTTATTTCGTTATCAAAACAAATAATATTTTTTATACAACTAACAAAAATAGTATTGTTAAGCTGTTCTATATACGCAAAAAACATTAAATATATGAACACAACGCCCTCTAAAAGAGAAAGAGACGAAATACTTAAGTGGTTGAATCGTAACCGCCAGATGTTATTAGATTTATATAAAAATCAATATATCGCTTACAATACAAATGGAATAATTGCTCATAGCGAAAACTTACGAGAAGTTTTAGCATTAGCTAATGCTGCAAAACAGCCTTTTTTAATTTACCTAGTTCCGCGTCGCACTGCTTCTATAGAAATTTTACCAATTCGCTTCCGCACCGTTGTTCGCCATGATTGGCAACCAAATTATAGCGTAATTTTAAAACACGGAGATATAGAATCTAATACAACAATGTTAGTAGATTGTGGTGCTGAATTAAGTTTAATTTCATTAAAAGTTGGTCAAGACTTAGGCTATGCTTTGGCTGATTCAGAATCAACTTTGTTGGCAGAAACTATAGGTGGCATTGAGTACGTTTTACGTAATGTCGAAATGACAATTGATGAACACAATTTTATTACTCCTGTCGCATGGTTACAAATTAATACAGGCGGAGAACAATTGCTTTTAGGGCGAGAAGTTGTATTTGATAAATTTAATATTGAATTTAGGCAAGCTGAGGAGCAAATTATTTTTACATGGCGTGAAGATTTGAAATTATAAAAAAGCAATATACAATAGGGCACAGCATTGCTGTGCCCCTACAAATGGTCTGTATTCTATGCAATTAAGAACCGCTATAATTTGGAGTCACTGAAATCTCGTACCCTGCGGGAAGCTGACGCAACAGTGAAGGTTGATTTTATCCTCAGAAACCAACTTTAGATGTTGCTTTCCAGCTAGTTTACAACTCTTCTGCTTGGGGAAGCGGGAAGATTTCACCAGCCAAGTAAGCTGGAAAATGCTTTTGGAAGTATAACCAGGAAGTCATATCTTCTCCATATATCAATTCTTTTGGGGCTTGTTTATATAGAGGAATACGGTTATTAATTTCGTCTTGCAGCACTGAGGGCAGTTCTGTTAAACCATTGACTTTGCTACCAACAGCACTATAGATCAGTTGACCAGGGCGATCGCCCATTTTCATCCAAGGAAGCCATTGACCAATTCTATCCCAACTCAGTTTGAGTTCAGAAACCGAGGAAAGTGCTGGATTGAATAAATCTGCGGTTGGCACTGTTAATTTAAACAATTCCGCTGCCTGATAAATTGGATTTGGGCTATATTCAGCAAATTTGGGATCGTCTGCTAAGGGATTAGGGTAATAGGGAAATATATCAAAAACAAAGGTTGTGCTGTCACCATCTACTTGTGCGGGGAAATTTCCCTCAAACCTTCCCTGCACAGGATTATTGGCAACGTGAATCACCGGAACTGTCTCGCCTGTCCAAGGATTCTCCCATTTGGATAAAACCTCATCTGTTTTTGGGTTGAGGTAGTAAGTTAGTTCCCTAGAAGTAAAATCCCAGCTACCTTCTGCTGTGGGAATACATCGGCTAAGACTCAATCCCAGGATTTTAAACAGGAGTTGTCTTTTCTCACCGGGGATAAAAGCGTAAATTTTACCTTTCCAAATCAGGAAAGTAGATTCAGTAGGATCGAGGGAAGAACGAGTTTTAACCCAGTGCTGGGCTTCAAGTTCTTGGATTTGGGCAACCATCTAGAGCATCCTTTGTGTTTGGATAACAAAAGAATAAGCTATCAGAATTCAAGTTGCATCTTTGTCATTTGTCAAAAACTAATGCTCCATGCCCTATTTTAATTGCTCGAAGAACAGCTTCAGTTTATTCTCATCTAATTTGCCATTGCTACGAACCGCGCTACACAAATCTAGTCCGAAAGGAGCAACTCGATCAACTGCGATCCCAACATTTTCAGGTTTTAACCCTCCAGCTAAGAAAATTGGCACGTTTACCTGCTCACGGATTTTAGCGCTCAAGTTCCAGTCATGTAAGCGTCCTGTACCGCCCAACTCTTTAATCAGCAGTGATTGATTGCCAGAGTCTAATAAAATTGCATCTACGTAGGGCGCTACACTGATTGCCTCGTCTAGAGATTTTTCGGTAGTGACGTGAATTACCTGGACAATGGAGATTCCAGGTAAGGCATCTCGGATATCTTGATAGCTTCCTGATTGTAAGCAATCGCAGATTTGCACAGTATTTGTCCCACAGCGCCTTACCTGCTGAATAATCTCTTGGGCATCTTGGCTAGAAGTAAGTAAAAAAGTAGCGATTGGGGGTGGTACACAAGCCGCAATTTTGGCGATTAGTTCTTCAGAGATGACACCAGGGCCACTCGGCATATAAGAAACCAAACCGAGTGCAGATGCACCGCAACGAATAGCAATCCATGCTTCTTCTATGCTGCTGATACAGCAAATTTTGACTCTTGGGTTTGCAGTTCTTTCCATTCTTTCCTAACTCCCAAAGCCCTAGTTTCTTAAAAGTAGTTGACAAAAACGGCAACATCTAGATTTAGAATAAGCCTTAAAACTGATAGTTTAAAGGAAAAGGGGCAGAAAAGCAGAGAGGTAGAAGGGCAGAAAAGATATATTTTGAAATATAAAAATCAGTCTTTGAACTCCGTTAATGAGCCTTTTAGCTCCGTTAACGAGTCTTTTAGCTCCGTTAACGAGCCTTTGAACTCCGTTAACGAGTCTTTGAACTCCGCTAACGAGCCTTTGAACTCCGTTAACGAGCCTTTGAACTCCGTTAACGAGTCTTTTAGCTCCGCTAACGAGTCTTTGAACTCCGCTAACGAGCCTTTGAACTCCGCTAATGAGTCTTTGAACTCCGTCAACGAGCCTTTAATACTCGTGAGCAAGCATAAAAACTACTTAACTCTTTCGCCCAATCCCCAGTCCCCAACCCCCAAATCAATTAAACTGGTTCAGAAAATTGCTCATCCAGACGGCGAAATAAAAACAACCAAAGTGGTAGGGAACTATTAATCGCAATTAGTCGCACTAAATGACCAGTTGTCACAATTTCAACATTATGGTTCAATGCCAGAGAAACCAGGATCATTTCTGCCGATCCTCCTGGTGCTGTGACTAGCAGACAGGTTAACCAATCCCAAGAGGTTAATTGCATCGCAAGTATAGCAGCGATCGCTCCGGCTACGAGGGTCATGCCTACAGATATCAAGGCATAGCCAATAGTTTGCTTTCTAAAGTTGGGTTTATCTCCCCAATATTCACCAATGGTAATTCCCAAGAGCATTTGACCCAATAAGTTGATTAAAGGCGGCGGACTAAAGCTAATATCACCCACAAAAGGCAGCGAATGTAGCAAAGGATTAAACCCGATGCCAATCAACAATGCACCAAAGAAATCACCAGCAGGAATTTTAAACAATATCGCTGGATAAACTACTAATCCAGTGATTACCAGTACTAACAAGAGTAATTCTAGTTGAGATGGATCGAGATTGAGCCAAGTACTGTTGATTGAGAGTGTTTGGGGATAGTAACTACCAGTTGATGTCTTAGCAATGAAGGGAATTAGAACAACTACAGAGGTGACGCGAATCGCCTGAACTAGGGCAACCAAGCTAACATTTTTATTGTAATCAGCAGCGATCGCTGCCATAACTCCTACACCACCTGGAACTGTAGCCAGCATTGCTGTCAATAGGTTGGTTTTACTGATACGGGAGTAAATGTAACCAATACAGCTACCACTCAGCAGCAGAAACAAGGTAAGAAAAATAAAAATGGGAATACTAGAAGCAACACTAGCTAGATTAGCGTGGGTATTAGAAGCGCCAACAGTTAAGCCGACAAGTGCCATTCCGACTTTTCTAGCAGTGCGGTTAGGTTGGGGGGAATATTGATAAAAAATTCGACACCCTTGAAGAACTAGTGTACCAGCGGCAATCCCCCCGAATATCCAGGCAATCCTGCCAATTTGGAACTTGGCAAGGAGTAAACCCAGAAGTAGTGCCAGAAGCATTTCCAACACAAGGACAATTAGTTGCTTTGCAAATAACTGCTGTTTGGTAACAATAGGATTTTCATGAGTATGTTCTTCCAGGTTGGGAGTCACACTTGGGCTTTGATTCATCTATACAAGCTTTCTTATTAATTTAACTGATGTACTCAAACTAATGCGATCGCACAAGATAACTAGTAGTCTGTCAAATTAACAATGCCACAGTCTACTAAGTCTAAATTTATCGCGTGTTACATTCAAACAATAATTTTTATATAGAACCCATTTGACATCTTAGGAGATTTTGAATTAAGGTACTCCTGAGCATTTAAAATCCAATGCTAATGGCGTATTCCAGCGACCTAACTGATGCAGAATGGGAAATTTTTGAACCCTTATTGCTTGAGATTTTACCAACTAAGAAGCAGACTCGACCGACCAACCCGACATTGCGAGAGATCTTCAATGGAATTCTCTACCAACTGAAAAATGGGTGCAATTGGCAAGACTTACCCTGCATACTTCCCCCCTTATTCCACCGTCTATTGGCACTTGCATTCGGTGGCGAGCTGCTGGGGTATTCGAGGAACTGATGAGTGTCTTACTTAGGACTTGTGCGTGAACAGGTAAAAAAAAGCAGCAACGAAGCGTTGCTGCTTTCAGCCCCTACTCAATCTTCCAATTAGGCGTATAACCAGAAGTAACTTGGCTATACATTTGCAAGACCGATGCAGAAATACGTCCTGAGAGTTTTGCGATCGCCCATAGCGCTCTTGTAAAATCATTTTCAATTGTTGAGAATTCGCAAGAGAAAAAAGTTTATGGCAGATAAGTCCGGTCAAGACCCCTCGGAAATCACAGTGGCAACGGTTGATGAAGAACGAAAAGGCACAACTTTCAGCGGTACGGTCATCCTTGGTATAGATCCTGAGGGTGGGGCAGTCGTTTTCTTTAGAGACTTTTTAATTGAAGATTATAAAGGCGAACTTACCGCAAATCTTGCAACAGATGGCGATATAACGAAAAGCATTGATTTAGGCGAACTCGATCATAAAAGCCCCAGTTTTAAGCTGCCAATTCCGCTGGGAACGGATACATTACCCTACAATACAGTCGTGTTGAGCGACAAAAAAAGCAAGAAAAAAATCCTGACGATCAATCTATAAAATTTGTAACTTAGCTCGTAGTTCAGCCAAATTCGATTGCCATCCTGTATAGATCTCAAATGGGTTCTATATAAGGGATAGGGGTACAACAGCCGTCGTACCCCTATAAATAATTTGGTATTCCTTTCTAAACGGTTCAGCCGTTTAATCTTCATCGAGGGCTGGGAAAGCTTCTTCAAGCTGCCACAACCGATCTTTATTTTCAACAAACCAAATACGAGTTTCTGGAGTTAATTTACTCCAAATGACTTCAACGGGGATGTGAGGAGATGCATACTGGTACTGCTGACCAAGTAATTTGAGATTATCCACTACATCATGGGGAATTCCGAATTGTTCCCAGTCAACTGTGATATTTCTTCCCGAAACTCCAGCTGTGGGGTCGAAAACCAATTGTGCCGATCGGACTAAATCAGCAAAGTGTTTCGGCTTGAGTTTGGTGATTTCCTGAAGTTGGAGTGATTCGTTATACTCTTGAGACATGATCGCCGCAGTGGTAAAGATTATTGGTGTATTGAACTTACTGCCAGAGATTTCTATCCCAATATTTTTTAGTTTAGCGCAGAGCCTCAGTTAATCATTTTCGATTAGAACTGTAACAGCTGCGATCGCAATCAACATTTCGTCATTTTTATCATTAAGTTCGGGAATAGCCCGTCCTTGAACTACCATCCCCCCAGATTCTACGATGAGAGTTTTTCGACCAAATGGTAGAACCGCGAGTACCTCTTCTTCCCTAACTTGTTCGGGGTATGGCACTGCTACCTGAACTTCTATAATCATTTCATTGGGATGACTTAAACCTGCAACTTCCCAAACACCAGGTAAAGCATTGTGAGCGATCGCATTACGTACTGCCCTAGATGCTGCTACTGTTGGTTCTTGTCCATGCTGATCTATTCCCATCCCCATTTCAATAATCAACCGTTTACGTGCCATTGCTACCTCAGGTAAATTCCGCATTTTTCACCAAAATAGGCAGAAGCCAGAGAAGCCACTTGGGAGAACACCGCACTATCTGACAAAATCAGAGGTTTGGTGTCCTGCAAACCGCTCTCTACTGGACGCTTCCCAGTGGGAAACATACACTTGTCAGCACCTCTTACTCCTACCTTTTAAGGTGCTTTAGATGATATGCTGCAAGCGACTCAGACGTTCTGAGTAACTTTTCATCACCTGTAGAGCAAACACGGGTGTTTCCTGAACGGCAAAGAGAAACCCTTCGCGATCGAGGAAACCTAGCTTGCTATCTACCTTGGCAATAGCTGAGTAAGTTCTATTTTTTACTCCTACAAGTACCCCGGCACCAAAAACTTCGCTTGTTTCAATGGTTTCTACAATCTTGCCATTGACTAATATATCCACCTCTCCTTCGAGAATGCCGTACATTTCATCACCAGGCTGTCCTTCTTCAAAGATGACTTGGCCTGCCGAAAATGCTTTAGGATCGGGTTGTTTTTGAAAGATACTGACTGTTACCACAGGACTTAGCATTAGAGCAACCCCAAAATTCTTTGTTTTTAAACGAAACTTTTAGATAGCTTTAGGCGAACCCAGAGAAGTATACTACTTTCTGTTGATTAACTTTCAACCTCCGCAAAATTCCTGATTTAGTCCCCTGACTTTTCACGTCATCTAGCAATCTCATCTGATTTGTGAAAATTCACAAGTGATTAAGGACTGGTATAGTAAGCAGTGCGATCGCGGAAGATATTTCTGTTCAAGCGAGACTCTGGGCACATACTCAAAAGTCAAGTGATATTTTTCCTTGCTTGCTTTCTTGTCCTGGTGAATTTTGAGGATTTATTTCTCCAAAAGCGTTAGTTTTAAAGGATACAGTGGCTCAGAGCCATTTAATTGCCAAATTCTAAATACCAATACAGCCGCTAAAGTTAGCCATACACAAGAAAATGATAAAGTCATTCCCGCCACATAATTAGTTCGCCAATAAATTGCCGTCACCATTACAGCAGATAACCAAGGGCCTAAAATAACGACAGGAACAGCTGCACCTAATCTCCGTTCTACAGTAAAAATCGTGTTCCAAGTATCTCCTAAAGCCAGATGTACCACAAACAAAATTAAAGGTAGCACTAAAAATTGGTGATTCATTTGCTGCCAAACTAATACAGAAGAAATTACCCGTAAAACCGCAATTATCATCCAAACTATAGGAAATGCTAAAGGTGGAGGAGACCATCTTGGTCTGATTACCTGGTCATAAGTCTGACGAGAACGGGTATTATCTAAAAGAGAAAAAATTCGGGAACGGATACTCAATAGCGCCAAAAATAATCCAGTCAATATAGTACTTAACCAATTAGGAAAATAAGAATTGTTATCAATCAGCATTACTAATTTTTCCATAAACAGTAACACAACAATCATCACTAATATTTGTAAGATAGTTCCTAGTGTATAAACTAAAACTGCTCTGATATCTAATTCTTGTGTAGTAGCTATTAATGTATTTGAAGACCGTTGTTGATTAAGACTTTTTACTCCCATCACTGTATTGACCAACTTTTCAAGTATTCCCGTATTATTGGATTTATTCATAATTAAGAGATTGGGCCTAGTTGGTAATTAGTAGTAATCAGTCATTATATGATGTCTAATAGCTAAAAATAATTTTTTTAGACTCTTTTAACGTCCGAGTTTATAAGTTGCGAATCTAATGTAGAGTTTTTTATAAGTGATATTTAGGAAACAACGTGGAATTTCAGAAGTTATTGTATATTTTTACTCTAGTAAAGATTGCTACGTTCCCTCTGGGTGTACCTGTATTTGCTCAAATCACACAGACTACCTCCAATTCTTCACAGTCGAGTTGTCGTGCAACTAAAGTAGATACTCCAATTTTTCAAGAACCTTCAACATCATCGAAGGCTATCAGAATATTGTCGGCAAAAACAAAGATTAATTTAGCATATATACCAGCTAGTGGAGATAGATTTGTCAGAATCAAATCTCCTACTTCAGGATTTATTCAAACTGCTGTGCTTACATTTTGTCAGACGAAGAACAACGCTCAAACCCTGTGGACTAAACCTACCATTGGTAGTGCATGTCGGCAAATTGTACAACCTGTAACTTTACTTCGCCAACCAAGTACAAAAGGAGCTTTTATTACAACACTTAATCCCAACGCAGTCGTGTTTGTAAACTTGGTTACAGGTAATATAGTTAAGTCATACAAATCTGAAAATTACATTTGGGTAGAAATCGACCTTTCCAGAAGTTTCCCTGGAGAGTTATCTGGTAATGGTTGGATAGCCAATACTGACTTAGTAAATACTCCCGGATTAAGCAATCTAGCTTATTGTAGCTAGTAGCTTATTTTGCTCAATGTCTCCAACTGGCAAGAGTTTTTCCATGCACTTTATTTGTGCCTTTGACTGCACAGCAATAGCCTTAACATTTTTCAGTATTTGCTACCGACAATACAAAACAAGTGCCTTTATGACGATCTTTCGGCTCACCACTTGTAACCTGTTCAAAAATTAATGATTAAAACAATAGTTATCTTTTTCACAATTGGGCTAATTATTGTTGGGATTTTAGTCAATCCCATTCTAGTTAAAAGGCGAAGAAACCGTCTTAAGCATCGTCCTTTTCCTCTCCTTTGGAGTGCCATTATTGAGAATAATCTTCCTATTTATCCTTGTCTTTCTACTGATGAGATCAGACGACTTCAGGGACATATTCAAGTGTTTTTAGCAGAAAAGCAATTTATTGGCTGTAGAGGATTACAAGTTACAGAAGAAATGAAACTAACTCTTGCGGCTGTTGCCTGTTTACTCCTACTTAATGAACGTGGGCAGTACTTTCCTAGACTTCGTTCAATTCTGATATATCCCAATGCTTATTTTGTAGAGGAAACGACTGCTATTGGAAATTATGTTGTTGAAGAAAGGCGTGTGGCAAGATTAGGCGAATCGTGGACAACTGATCAAGTAGTAGTATCTTGGGAACAAGTGAAACAAGACACTGCTAACTGGAGGGATGGACGTAACGTTGTACTTCATGAATTCGCCCATCAGTTGGATCAAGAAGATGGTAAAGCTGAGGGAGTTCCTATACTGCAACATAACTCAGACTATCCTATTTGGTCAAAGGTGATGACAGAAGCATATCAGCAACTTTGTAACGATCTTCTACAAGGCGTAAAGACGGTAATGGATAGCTATGGCGCAACAAATCCCGCAGAATTTTTTGCCGTGGCGACTGAGACATTCTTTGAAAAACCTCACCAATTGTTGTCCAAGCATCCGGCACTTTATGAGCAATTACAACGTTACTATAAATTAAATCCTGTGCAATGGGTTTAAACTACAGCAGATTGCAAGTCAATAAATTGTAGGGACGCAATATGTTTATTGCGTCCCCTATAAGTCAATACAGTTCAGATAGAGCAACAAAACCCTGATGTAGAGATGCGATTTATCGCGTCTTCAAAAACCAATTATCTACATCAATAACCCTTAATTAAACCGTATTGGATTATGCTTGAATGATGAAATCGGAAGCAGTAAGAGTAGGCTTACCAGTCAGTTGTGCAAATTGACCACCACTGCCGAAACCAGCAGCACTACCATTTTGATTGTATAGTAATTGCCCAGTTGTAGAGTCGTAGATAATTACAGCATTACTAACTGCCCCTAAACTAGTGATTTGAAAATCACTGGCGTTACTAAAACCCGTTCCACCAACAGAAGTAATGGCATTAAAGGTGGTCTTATCTAGAACAATCTTATCACCTTCAGAGTGATTGAAGTCTGCGATCGCATCAATACCCACAGCAGCGCTAATAAAAGCAGCATTGGTGTTGTAGATGAAAGAGTCAGCACCTATACCACCCACAAGAGTATCATTGCCTTGTCCACCAGTGAGAAGATCATTGCCAGCACCACCCCGCAGCAGATCATCACCACTTTTCCCATCGATGATGTCATTGCCCCCTTGACCATTAATCACATCATTTGAGTTGTCAAAACCGACGATGTTATTGTTCAAGTCATTAAGGAAAGTAACGGTATTTGTGTTGAAAATGCTAGTTGGATTAGAGTTGGCGCTAATTATATCAAAGCTGTCGCTAACACTGGCTTGTCCGTCAAATTGGATATTACCGATGGCGGATTGTGTTGTCGATGCGGCTAAGTTCTCCAGGTTTTCTAATTGAAAGTTTTGTAAACTGACTTTGGTATTAGCCACATCTTCAAAGGTGACTTCTAAATTATCGCCATTTTGAGTTAATTGCAGATTTCTTGCAGTCAAGCCAGCCCCAATAAATTGCAAGGTATCTACTTTGGTAATCACCACAGATGAGGGGTTTGAGCTAGTACCTACACCACCAAAATCGGTGATGATGTCATTGCCATTGTTTTTTCGGGTAATAAAGATGTCATTGCCAGATGTACCATTAATAACTCTGGGTTTAACTATGCCACTAATAACAAAGTCAAAGGGGCTTTCGTTACTATCGTTGTTGCCTAAAATCAGAGTGCCACTATAGGTGCCGGGTGTAGTGGTGTTGAGTGCCACCGATATAGTCGTAGAAGCATTAGCAGCCACACTCGTCGGAAGAGTCCCAACTAAACTAAATCCATTGGGAAGTTGAAGATTACTCAGGTTGAGTGCAGCTGTACCGGTGTTCTTGATAGTAAAGGTTTTGGTCAGGGTATTACCAACGGTGACATCACCAAAGTTAATCGCTGTAGTGCTGCCATCTGCAATATCAACTGTACCGTTGAGAACTTGAATTTCTGGAGCAGTAATGATGATGCGTGGAGCTTCGTATGCACCAATGTCAACCAATGCAGTGCCATTGCCATCACCATCCAGAGGAATATTTCCAGTAATGGCATTCAAGGCATTGGAACCAGCATCGATAGCAGGACTTCCAGGTTTAAGTGCAAAATTCTTTCCAGCAGCATTCACAAATTGAGGATCTTTACCCAAAATATTCTGTAACCCTGTAGCGTTTGGATTACTTGAAGCTTGGAAGACATTAGAGTTATAAACAAGGTTGCGATCAAAATTTATATTTGTAGCGTATTTGATTACATTAGCTTTTTGACCGTCGCTTGCATACAGAATATTGTTGTTGACACGTACATTGTCTGAGTAAGAAACACCAATTTCTCCATCATTTGTGAGAACACGGCTATTTTGGTAAGCCGTGTTATTAACAACGTCTACATTAACCGCTTTAAAAACGTCAATGCCAGAACTACCATTGTTGTAGACTATGTTATTTGCAATTAATGCCTTGCCTGTATAAGCTACACCACTTTTAGACTGCATAGTGGTGTCAAGCATAATACCGTGTCCTTCAGTGATTTTACCAGCTACATGCCACGGAACAAGACTTTTATTATCGTAGACAATGTTATCTCGAAAAATCATCCTGTAGTCAGTAGTATTGTTATCCCAATTAAAACTGCGAAGAGCGGTAATTCCCTGATTACCATAAGGCGAATACCAAGCGTTTCCTGAGACAACATTTTTCTCAACTGTGATGTAGTCTGTATCACTCAAGGCAATACCTGCACCTGGGAAGTTACTAACTGTGTTACCAGTGATGACAATGTGATGAGAATTAGTACCACCTACTCCCTGGCTATTTTTCCAAGGTGCTACATAAATTCCATTGGCAGTAGTTAAGGGGTTACTGAGATTATTTTTCTGTTGTAGGGCATATTCTAGAGTGATGTTTTCCCGATTGCCCTCAAAGACAAGTCCTTCAACCCTAACGTATGATGAACTAAATATATTCATCCCACCTCCCGTCGTTTTTATCTTAGGCGTAGCTCCTGGATAGGCTTTGATTGTTGTCCAGTTGTCTGATGAGCCATTTTTGTTAAAAAGCGTAAATCCTTTGTCATAAGTTCCGTTCATGACATAGAGTGTGTCACCTGTTTGCAGTTGAGACACGGCTTTTGTCAGAGTGCGAAACGCGTTTTGTTCATTTAAACCATTACTTCTATCATTGCCTGTTCCAGAAACGTAGTATGTTTTGCCAGCCATTTGTTTTCTCCGAATGTGTGTAAGTTAAATTGATTGGTAATACACTCTCAGCAACTTTCTTTGCTTGCTAAGTAGTTATTTGAATAGGTCATCTATTTGGACTGTTAAAGACAGTCACAGTTATCCGATCGCGACTTAAAATCGCATCAGTTATAGAAACACTGTTGTAAAACTGAAAAATTTTCTCTTGTCAACCGATGATGGTTGAAGCAAGGATATTGATAACGTCAATCGTCAGGGTTTTGTTGAGGGTAATCGGACGATTAGCGCGTAGTTATTTGATGATTTATAGATTGGTTATCAGATATTGTCTGATTAGCAAAACTGGAGGTCGAATGGAATCGTATCTTCATCTGTAGTAGCTGCGATCGCTATTCTCTATAAAACCTAGATTCCGGTTTTTCACACTGCATCAAAAATAATCTTTCAAAAATGCCCGAAATACATTTCGGGCAAGGATGATGAGGACAAAAATCGCGGAACTTGCGAGCAATGCGGGACTCGTCGGAAGAGTACCAACCAAACTAAATTCTTCGATAAGCTGAAGATTATTCAGGTTGAGTGCAGGTGTAGTAGTATTATTGATGGCAAAGGCTTTATTTATTAGGGTGTTGCCAAGTATGGTGTCACCAAAATTAATCCCGGTAGTACTGCCATCTGCAATCTCAACTATGCCATTGAGAGCTTGAATTCCTGGGGTAGGAACTTGGTATGTACCAATATGAAGGTATGCACCAAGATCAACCGCTGCAATGCCAGTACCATTACCAGTGATGCTATTGAAAGCATTTGAGCCAGCATTGATCGCAGGACTTCCAGGTTTGAGCGCAAAATTACTTTGAACCGCATTAACAAATTGGGGATCTTTACCCAAAATATTCACCAACCCTGTGGCCTTTAAATTATCTGAAGCTTGAAATATGTTGGAGTTATAAACAAGGTTGTGATCAAAGGTTACATTTGTAGCGTACTTGATGGAATTGGCATTTTGATTGTTGCCTGCATACAAAATGTTGTTGTAGACACGTACACTATCTGAGTAAGAAACACCAATTTCTCCATTATTTGTGAGAACACGGCTATTCTTATAGGCTGTGTTGTTAATGACATCTACATGGTTAGCCTTGAAAACATTAATACCAGAACTACCATTATGGTAAGTTATGTTATTCGTAATCAAAGCTTTCCCTGTATAAGGTACACCGCCTTTAGCTTGAATAGTAGTATCAAGCATGATACCGTGGCCTTCAGTTATTTTACCAGCTGCGTACCACGGAACCAGACTTTGATTATCGTAGACAATGTTACCTCCAAAAATCATTCTGTAGTCAGTAGTATTGTTATCCAAATTAAAACTACGAAGAGCAGTAATTCCCTGATTACCATAAGGCGAATACCAAGCATTTCCTGACACAATATTTTTCTCAACTGTGATGTAGTCTGCATCACTGATTGCAATACCCGCACCTGAAAAGTTACTAACTGTGTTACCAGTGATGACAATGTGATGAGGATTACTACCACCCACTCCCTGACTATTTTTCCAAGATGCTACATAAATTCCATTGGCATTAGTTAAGGGGTTGCTGAGATTATTTTTCTGTTGTAAGGCGTAGTCTAGAGTAATATTTTGCCGATTGCCTTCAAAGACAAGTCCTTCAACCCTAACGTATGATGAACTAAATATATTCATCCCACTTGCCGTCGTTTTTATCTTAGGCGTAGCTCCTGCATAGGCTTTGATTGTTGTCCAGTTGTTTGGTGAGCCATTTTTATTAAATATCATCCCTACGCTACCGTAAGTCCCATTCATGACAAGGATTGTATCGCCTGCTTTCAACTGGGGAAGGTAAAGCGCTTTGGCTATTGTGCGGAAGGGAGTTGTTGTAGTCAAGCCATTGCTATTATCATTGCCTGTTCCAGAAATGTAGTATGTTGTGCCAGCCATCTGTTTACTTCAAATGTGTATAAGGTGAATTGGTAGTACACTCTCAACAACTTTTTTCAGTTGCTAAGTAGTTATTTGAATAGGTCATCTATCGAACTTTTAAAGACAGTCATAGTTGTCCGATCGCAACTTAAGATTGCATCAGTTCTAGAAACACTGTTGTAAAATTGAATTTTTTTGCTGTCTACCTTGATGCTTGAACCAGGGGTATTAATACCGTCAATCGCCAGGGTTTTGTTGAGGGTAATCGGACGATTAGTAGGTAGATGCTTCGTCTCTAGGGTTGTTGTCAAACATCGCCTGATTAACAAGGCTGGCTCGAGTAAAATTGAATCGGATCTTCATCTGTTTGCAAGCCAGTTTTACCATCTGCTATATTTGATATGGCGATGATATTTGGCATAATAATTCTTCTAAACTTTATCCGTTGTTTTAGATCAGGAGGTTGCCAAATTGGCATGGTAAAATGCACCCCTAACTGATAACTGGGGACTTAAAGTTATAGTGGTCAAAGTTAAATTGGTTGAAACTTTAGTAGGTTGATCCCTTAACTTAGGGGAACTAATGTAACAACTTAGTCGAACCTGTTATAAGCGGTGTAACTGAGCCTTGTGAACTTAGTTAAAAGTAACCTTTACAAATAGCACTTGTTATCAGTAAATGCCCGGAACATAGTAAGATTTCTTACAACAAAATCCAAAAAACTATGGAAATATTTGGTGGAGTCCTGTTAATTTCCAGAGTGATATCAGAATAGAAAGCGCTTTGTGCGAGGATTTGATGAAGTTGAGCTAAATATTTTTAAAGAAAGCGATGCCTTTTTCAAGCCCATAAATTTATTTATCAGGAGAGGTAGAGGGCTGTTCTTGCTGGAGGGAATACTAACTCCAGCAAGAACAGCCCGTGACCGTAGCGAACTTGGGTCTAAAACCCCGCCGTCTACACAGCGCAATTTGGAGCCAGTCCGGTGGACGGGAAACCCTGCATAAAGGAACTGGCATGGGGGGTCTGAATCCCCACCTAATTGTTCCTTCTGCCTCCTCCCTCCAGCAAGAACTGCCTCCTTGAAGGGGATCAATAATGCAAGAATTTTGAATTCGGAACGTTCGCCCTTGGCGTCTCGTAGAAAAGCGACGTGACGCCAATTTACCTAATCTTCATAATATGAACACTGATATCAAGTCCAGAATACCTGTTGCTTTAACCATTGCTGGTTCAGATAGCGGTGGGGGTGCAGGAATTCAAGCTGATTTACGCACCTTTGCTTTTCACTGTGTCCACGGTACTAGTGCCATAACTTGTGTCACGGCACAAAATACTTTGGGAGTGAGGAGGGTTGATGCCATGCCAAGGGAGGCTGTTGTGGCGCAAATTCAGGCAGTAGTTGAGGATATTGGCGTACAAGCTGCCAAAACGGGTATGTTGCTTAATCAGGAAATTATCTTTGCTGTGGCCCAACAAGTGGAAGCTTTACAAATCAAGAATCTAGTTGTTGATCCAGTAATGGTGTCACGTACAGGGGCACAATTGATTGATGATGATGCAGTGAAGACTCTGTGCCATACGCTGATTCCTAAAGCGGTTATAATCACGCCTAATCGCTATGAAGCCCAGATTTTGAGCGGTTTACAAATTAATTCTTTGGAGGATATGCAGAAGGCTGCTGAAATTATTCACAAGACTTTAAGGACGAAGGCTGTTTTAGTCAAGGGTGGAGGTATGCAGGGAGACTTGCGTGGTGTTGATATCTGGTTTGATGGGGACAAGTTGGAAGTTTTGACTTGCGAGCAAGTAGAAACAAAAAATACCCACGGTACTGGTTGTACACTATCGGCTGCGATCGCTGCTAATCTAGCTAAGGGAAAAGACTTGTGGCAAGCAGTACAACAGGCAAAGGAGTATGTAACTACTGCACTTACTTACGCCCTAGATATTGGTGAAGGGCAAGGCCCTGTGGGACACTTCTTTCCATTATTGGGACTGAGGGCTGGGGACTAGGGACTAGGGACTGGGAATTAGAGAAAAGTTTTCTTAGTACCTAATACCCAATCCCCAATCCCTAATCCCTAATACCCAATCCCCAATAAGAAATCTTTGCCCTTTCGGCATTTTTCTATTATTCTTGGGCATAGTTTGAGGGCTGACTATCTCTGTTAGCATCTCTGTACGATCTAATTACCTTGATTTTTAATACCAACCCCCCAATGCGAACAACCATAGGTTCTGTTCACAGAAATTCGCCAATACCGACTACTCAAGCCTACCCTCCCTCTGTACCACTATCTGTATATAGGGAATTGTCAACAGAGTTGCAAGCAGCACAGGCGAGGCTAAATGCACTCACCACCCAAAATCAGCATTTGGCACAAGAAAATCAACTATTGCGCCAAGAAATTACCAAAGTAGTTGAATCTTTTTCCCGTTTGCAAAATTTTGTTGATTCCCATACTACATCCAGTTATCATCAAGCTAACCAAGCTTCTGGTGACTTTCAAAGTGCTGCCAAACAACCAGTAGCATCAGCGCGTCCACGTCAGCAGGTTTCTCGTTCGCGTCCATCTGTACCCAAAGCCCCACCCGAAAAAAGTCGCCGCCAAGACTTTTCTACACCTGCAACGGAAACAAATTTCCCCATACCAGAACCAGTTTTTATAGAAGAGCAACAAGTAAGTTATTATTATTCCACTACTGAGCCAGATACCAAGGGAATCAATGGCTGGTGGTTAATTATTACCATCTTGTTAATTATGCTGACTGCCTTTAGTGCTGGATATTTCGTTGTGCGTCCCTTGTTTGAACATCAGAAACGTTAGTTGACATTCCCACAGTCAGCAGCATTAGCACGCTTTCGGGCTACCGTGCAATTTGTCTGCAATCACTCTCTAAATATCCGACCAAATTTGCTAAATGGCGGAGTTGATATATTATTGAGTTATAAAAGCTACATAAAATGCTAAGTTTACAGCAACTTACTTATGCTAGAACTTCAAAGATTATCCAAATAAATCCTTACTGGTTCTCATGTCCCAAACCCTAAGCAAAGTATCTACATTTTTAAAAAGTGGTAATTATTACATATCTTTTAGGAAAAGCACTGCTGGTTACAGCTTCAGACAGTGGATCTGGTTAGATATATAAACGAAGCTAGTAGAAGTCAGGAGTTAAAAAGATGAAAAAAGTAGAAGCTATTATCCGCCCATTTAAGCTAGATGAGGTAAAAATCGCTTTAGTTAACGCTGGTATTGTTGGCATGACTGTTTCTGAAGTTCGGGGGTTCGGACGGCAGAAAGGTCAAACTGAACGGTATCGCGGTTCTGAGTACACCGTTGAGTTTCTGCAAAAACTCAAAGTGGAAATTGTAGTTGACGATAATCAGGTTGATATGGTGGTAGACAAAATTATTGCTGCTGCCCGCACTGGTGAAATCGGCGATGGGAAAATTTTCATCTCGCCTGTTGAGCAGGTGATTCGGATTCGTACTGGCGAAAAGAACACAGAAGCAGTTTAAAAAAGTTAGGAGTTAAGAGTTAAGAGTTAAAAGTTATAAGTCAGGAATAATGAATCAAGATTTAGCAAAATTCATAACTCCTAACTCTTGTACAGATGCGATTAATCGCATCTCTCCTAACTCTTGTACAGACGCGATTAATCGCGTCTCTCCTAATTATTAACTCTCTCCAACTGTGGAAGTAAAGCTGTAAAAGCCTTGCCTCGATGGCTAATTGACCTCTTTAACTCCCGCGTCATCTCGGCAAAAGTCAATTGCAACTCTTGCACATAAAAAATTGGATCGTAGCCAAAACCACTATCCCCACGAGGGGCATGGAGAATTTCGCCGTGGCAAACACCTTCAGATTGTAATACGATCGCACCATCAGGACGAGCGATCGCTACTGCACAGACAAATTGAGCTTGCCGATTTACCTCATTGCCTAATTCGCTCAATATCCTAGCAATGCGTTCTGAGTCGGTTTTGGCGTAACGTGCAGAATAAACCCCTGGTGCGCCATTTAGGGCATCTACTTGCAAGCCTGAATCATCGGCAATTGCCCAATTTCCCGTAGCTTTAGCAATTTGTGACGCTTTTAGACAAGCGTTGGCGGCAAAGGTTTCGCCCGTCTCTTCAATTTCCAATTCTTCAGGTTTGAGGGTTAATTCCCAACCAGAATTTTCCAGGTAAGCTTGCATTTCTCGCAGCTTACCTGGATTTCCTGTGGCTACTACAAGTAATTTGGTCATTGGTAATTAGTCATTGGTCATTGGTATATTAGTCATTGGTCATTTACCAAGGACAAAGGACAAATGACTAATAATAAATTTTACCCCGCCCACTGTTTCGCCCAAGCAAGAGTTTGATGCACTTGCTCAATTGTCGAGGCTTCGCAGTAGAGGCGTAAAACTGGCTCAGTCCCGCTAAAGCGAATCATTAACCAGCTTTTATCAGCTAGACGATATTTATAGCCGTCAATTGTCTGGCAATCAATCACTGCTTTCCCTGCAATTTCCGTTAAGGGTTGGGTTTGCAGTTGTTGCAAAAGACGCGATCGCACTTGCATATTTGCTAGGGGTAAATCAATGCGATCGTAAGCTGAGGTGAACCCGGTTTGTTTCTGTAAGTATCGATAATACTCACCTAAATCCAAACCAGATTCGACGATCGCCTCTAACACGTACAAGGCTGACAGCAGTGCATCACGTTCGGGAATATGGCTGCCATAGCCAATTCCTCCCGACTCTTCGCCACCCAATAACACTTTTGCTGCTAACATTCTGTCAGCAATATATTTATAACCAACTGCTGTTTCAAATACTGAGAGGTTATGTAGTGCCGCTACAAGGGGCATCAAGTCGGAACCACTAACAGTTTTGACTATTTCTCCAGTAAAACCGCGCCGCAGGGTTAAATGGTCGATTAATATCGGGATTAAGACTTGGGAACTTAGGAAGTTTGCTTCTCCATCCACTGCTGCAATGCGATCGCAATCACCATCAAATACCAACCCCACCGTTAAACCTGATTTATCGGTTTCTCTATGAGTCTTGATGACTTCAAATAGCTTTGAAAGGTATTTAGGCAAGGGTTCCGGCGCACCGCCGCCAAATAGGGGATCGCGATCGCTGTTGATTTCTTTAACCTGATTGCCTAGTAGTCTTGCCAATCCAGTAGCAGCAGCGCCATGCATGACATCGGCAAATAATGTCAATTTACCAGATGCGATCGCTTCTCTAAGTTTGGCAATATCAACTTTACGTTCTAACGCTTGGGTATAACTAGGCCAAGGATCGAATTTTTCTTGCTTACCTGGGGTAGCTGCTAGTGGTACTCCCACCAATAACTGCTCTTCGATCTCTTTTGTGACTTCTGGCGGTACCGATCCACCAAAATAACCCTTGACTTTTAAACCCAAATATTTACCAGGATTATGGCTGGCTGTAATTACCAGTGCCCCTAAAGCATTGAGTTCTTTTGCCGCCCAACTATAAGCTGGGGTTGGGGCATAGCTCTCGCTTAGTAGCACATCAAATCCCACAGCACTGACAGTATCGGCAACAGCACGAGCAAAGTCTTCAGCCATGAATCGGCGATCGTAACCGACAATTATTGTCCGGCTACCAACCGTGGAAAAATACGTATCATATAATACTTTTGCGGCAACTGGCGCGACCAGGGCTAGGCGTTCAAAGGTGAACTCATCACCAATAATGCCCCGCCAGCCGTCTGTACCAAACTTGATTGAGTTAGTTACAACTGGCATCTAAGTATCCTAACTGTCTACTTGAGGATTCTAGCATTTATACAGTGTGCAGAGTAAAAAAAGAATCTAGTAATAATATGTACTAATAATATTCAATACAAAGTCCAGCAAATTTGCGTATTATAGCTGCTGGTGAAGCTTGGGCAGTAGGGAATTGTATTATTTAATCTTTAAGAGAGTTTCTAACGGAGATTTGGCTTCGATCTGAAAAGTATTTTGACTATTCACACTTTTAGTTTTTTTCAACATAGAGAGGGCAAATTCTGGTGTAGCCTCTTTCTCTCTCATGGGGGTAATAGCGGCTTTCTGAATATAAATATATCCTCCTACGCTCTCGGTTGCCCAGAAAAAAGGAATTTTAAGTGCCTTAATTAATTTCTTATGGCGTTCTGAGGAAAGTAGTGTAAGAATTAGCCATGATGCTATCTAAGTAAGAGTTAACCAAAATTTGTTTGTAAATTAGGTTTTGGCATCACATAACAAGAATACCAGAATAGATAAACTGAGATTTTTATGATGATTCACTAATATGAGCGATCGCCCTACCTACACAAATCTATTTCTAGATATAAACATTAATAATCCTTAATAGTTAATACTATTAAGGATTGCTAATATGAGCAAAAACTGCTCACAAACCTGATTGTTCCTTAAAAATCATCGAGAAACTGACTAAGGCGACTGATTACGGGGTCAACCTCTTGAGGAGGGGTAGCAACAGTATAAGAAGTATTATTTACTACTTCTAATTGACTTGGAGACGGAATGAACGATCGATCGTTGACTATGAGCGCCAGTTGTGCAACTTGTTGAGAAAGTTGCAGTAGATGATGTTCCATCGCCTCCAAACGATTAGATCCCTTGGCAAAAAAACGTTCCTCAAGTCCAGCCACTTGACGTTGCAGTTCACCGATTTGTTGATCAATCGGTGTTGTTACTGCCGTTTGTGGAGCAGGTTGTACAGGTTCCGGTACACATAAAGATTGCCATAAGGCTTCTTTACAGAGGTCGCTGAAAGTCTTGTCTGGTTGTTTTTCCAAATAACTTTCTACTTGCGCTAACAAGCTTTCATCAGCAAGCTCTGGGTTGAACGTGACGGATTTAACTACCTTTTTTGACCATTGGAACATCAGCTTTATGCCCTAGCAGCGCGATTGGAGGATAATTGTGCCTCTCCATAAATATACTGCCCCAAAGCATTCGCCTGACGGGAAGGTGCTGCTAAATGAGCATTAATCTTTGCTTCTTTGAGCAGACGTTGAACGTCGTCCCAGAAGAACTCACCACCACCGCCAGTAAGAATCACATCGGTGACGCGTTCTGGCAACCACGCTAGCACACGGCTACAGATTTCGCGAGAAAACATCTCCGTAAGGTTAGGAAGAAAATCATCTAGGTTGGTGGGCTTGCTAGCGCCTTTAGGACGGTAATAGCGTTCACCTCTGGGTTTGTTAACAGCGGAAATCAGCGCTAGAGATTGACTATCGGCTCCCTCAATTTCGGCGGATACCAATTCATAAAACTTATTCATCCCGAAGTCTTCGCTCTTAGAAGCACCTCTAGCAAAACGGAAGTTATCTACCATCAAAAGATCGACGGTTTGATGTCCAATATCGACGATCGCCACCGATATTTTTGTAAAATCAGGACTGCCAGGGTTTTTCTTGGGTTGAGCTTCAGACCACAGCAAACTGCCGTAGCCTTCTGGCATGACCCAAACTTTATTGACGTTCAGCGTCACAGATTCGCCTCGGAAGTTCAACACATGAGGGCCACCTACTTGGCTAATCAACTGTGCTTTTTCCTTTTCAAATTGCTCTAAAGAAAGAAAAGGCAGACCTAGCACGACTGAGATATCATTTTTGAGTTTAAAGTAGCCAGCACTTGCTAACACTTTTACCAGTGCAGCCTCTACCTTAGATTGTCCGACTCCTAAATTCGCCCCAAAATCTGCCGCCAGTTGACCAACGGCATATCCATTGCCTTGATACTCCAGCCACAAATCCATTAGGGGGTCAGTAGCGCGGGCTTCAAAAACACCGCCGCGTACTTGCTCTATTGACATCTGCTTGACGTTGGCAGGTACGAACACCACATTACCAGGTTCGCGACTCACACAAGTTTTTGTGGAAGTTCTGCCTAAATCAACACTGAGAATGGTTTTTCCTGAAACCGTTCCTGTGCTTGGGTTAGGATTATTAACAGCATTTATGGGAGTGGATGCCGACACTCTATTCATCGGTATAGCAGCGGCATTAATAGGGGTAGCGGCGGAAGGTTGGTCTGTCATGAAAGCTCCTAGTTCAAACTTAACTGTAAAAAGTTGTCATGCTCATCTTACAAAAATGCGAGCAACCAGAAATTCTAGGTTGCGTCAAGTGTAGCTAGAAATACGCCAAAAATTAATTGCGGCGATATCTCCGGTAAGCTCTGCCAACGCACATCTAGTATTATTTGGCATAGTGTAGGCGAATTTTGGCCAGATGTAACCCCTGCTTTCACTGCTTTCAAACCAAAAGCGTCCGTGTTTCATCTTCTAGTACGTCTTAACTGGCGCTTGGATATCCAGAAAATAAATGCCAAAACCAAACCCCCAAGTACGATTTTGGATACAGGAGCAAGATACTTGTCCACAAGTTCATACTGACTACCCAACGCGTATCCTGAGTATGTTAGCAAACCCACCCAAGCTGCGCTACCTAATGTTGTGTAAAACAAAAATGGTAGCAAAGGCATATTGCTGATCCCTGCGGGAACAGAAATCAAGGTGCGGATTCCTGGTACAAGACGACCAATTAATACTGCTTTTCTACCTTGTCGATCAAACCACACTTTGGCCTTGGTGATATCTTTACTAGAAATAGCCAGCCATTTGCCATATTTATCAGCCCAAGCTTTCAAACGGGTTTCGCCCAAAAACTTACCTGGATAGTACCAAACAAGTGCGCCCAATACAGAACCCAAAAGTCCTGCAAAAAACACACCAATGATATTCAGCTTTGGACCTCCTGGTTGATATGGACTTGCTGTAAATCCAGCTAGTGGCATGATCAATTCTGAAGGAATGGGGGGAAAAAGGTTCTCTAAGAACATTAGTAGGGCAATTCCCCAATGGCCAAAATAGTTGATAGTATTAGTTATCCATTCAAGCATTAAGTCAATTCCTGAAATTACTGTACTAGTTCTGTTACTGAGATTCCGCCTTAGCTTTTTTAAAAGGTAATTGTTCTGGATTATTAGAGTCAAGGTAACTTGGCTGAATGGCACTAAGAAAAGCCCAAATACTTATGTAGCCTCGTTACCAGCCTCCAGGCTGGTAACGTATTTTGAGAGGCTCTGCCTCTTGCCAAAAAAGAGGAGGCGCAGCCTCAGCGAAGGTTTCCCAGTCTGGAGGCTGGGAACCAGTTTGAACTGAAAAACAGAGTCAGACAAGCGGAAGTTAAGTGTTTCATTAATTTTGCGGGGTGAGTAGATCCCCGACTTCTTCAATAAGTCGGGGATCTACTCACCCTTATTTATCACAATTTAATTAATGACATGAACCACTAGGTTTTATTTTCTAATTTTTTAGATCCCCCTTAGTCATTTTTTTGAAAGACTAGGGAGGATCTAAAGATTTTGATGACAAATTTCAAAACATACTTTAGGGTTTTTTTCTGAGTTGATGCTGTGGGGAAGCAGGAACAGAGAAGGAAAAAAGTTTTACCTTGTCCTTTTCATCCCTTTCATCCCCCTCATCCCCTCTTCTTCTAGGCTGTCGGAGTCAATGATTGTACTCTTGGTTCCGATTGCCAGTCTAAGGGATTCCAAACTCGATCTTCCAGTGCCATCTGTTCAATCAAACTTGCTAGTCTAAGGGCTTTGAGAGCTTGTTCACCGCCTACTGAGGGCTGATTGCCACCATGTACACAGTTGACAAAATGCTCTAATTCTGCACTTAGAGGTTGAATATTGCTGGTGTAGACTTTTTCAATTACACCGTCTTGCCTGTAAAGTACTTGTCGGTGGTCGGTGAGAGAATTGGCAGTGGTTTGCCGATGAATCAAAATTTCATTCTTGAGGAAATCTGCCTCAGTAAATGAATTTTTGCAATGGGCGACAATCCGGCGAATTTTTCGGTGGGTGACTTTACTGGCAGTCAGAGTAGCAACAATACCATTGGCAAACCCCAAGGTGGCGGTTACATAATCTAAATAACCAGAGTCTAAGGAGCGAGTACCGCTAGCAGTCAATTTTGTGACTGGGGAAGCAGCTAATTCCAGAAGTAGGTCGATGTCATGGATCATTAAATCCAGCACAACCGAAACATCATTTGCCCGATCTGAGTAAGGACTCATTCTGTGGGCTTCTAGCGCCAGCAATTCCTCTGTTTTCAGTACTTGGCTCAGTTCTTTAAAAGCTGGGTTGAAACGCTCAATATGACCCACTTGCAGGATACACTGAGACTCTGCCGCAGCATTGACTAAAGACTCTGCCTCTGAAATACTGGCTGCGATCGGTTTTTCAATCAAAACATGAATTCCCGCTAACAGACAGCTGATGCCCACAGCATAGTGCAGACGGGTGGGAACAGCTACACAAACTGCTTCCACAAGGGGTAGCAGGTCACAGTAATCTTCAAAAAAACGCACCTTATACTTACTGGCAGTTTCTAATCCTCGCTCGACGTTAATATCTGCCACTCCGACTAGTTCAACATCTTTCATTGAACTCAGTACGCGAGCGTGGTGTTGTCCCATGTTACCCACTCCAATCACGCCTATGCGGATTGGTCGTGGCTGGTTTCGCTGTGTGTATGGATTCGGTTCTGCCACTGACATGCTATCTTGCACTATTATTCTCTCCTCAACCACCAAATTTAGAGACGCTACGGCCGTTGGCGTTTATACTCGAAAGCCAGTTACGATCCGTCTAAAACCATCCAGATGGTAACATAGAGCCTATGTTTATGAAGAATTTCAAAGTTTGTGATCGGTTCCCGTAATCCAAATATCTTTTGTATAGATATTTCGGGTTTGTTTGGGATTTTCCACTTTCTCCAAAAAAATATGTCTTTTGATTAACTGTAAAAAATTCGTAAGACCTAAGTGTAAATTCTTCTTGGCATTGCTTTCTGGCATTTTGTTAAGGTTTGATTTGGCGATTTGAAATCCAAAATTTGCAACTGAGATGAAAGCTGTAATTCTGTTATCTGGGGGATTGGACTCTTCCACAATTTTGTATAAAGCCCAAGCTGATGGCTGTGAATGTCATGCTATTTCCTTTGATTACCAGCAGCGACACCGACAAGAGTTAAAGTCAGCCCTTGCTGTTGCTCAAAAAGCTGCGATCGCAAAACATCAAGTTGTTAATTTTGACTTACGACAATGGGGCGGTTCGGCGCTTACCGATGACACCATTGATTTACCCCAGTCGCGATCGCTGGATGAAATGTCTCAAAATATTCCTGTCACATACGTTCCGGCTCGTAATACCATCTTTTTAAGCTTTGCTCTTGGTTACGCCGAAGCGATCGCAGCAGAGCGTGTCTATATCGGCGTTAATGCCCTCGATTATTCAGGATATCCTGATTGTCGCCCCGACTATATCGAAGCAATGCAAGAAGTTTTTCGCCTGGGAACTAAACAAGGGCGTGAGGGACAACCAATTAAGATTGTCGCACCCCTAATCAACCTGAAAAAAACCGAAATCATCCAACTGGGGAACCAACTGGGAGTTCCTTGGGAGCTAACTTGGTCTTGCTATGCTGCTGGAGATGTCGCCTGTGGTGTATGTGATTCTTGTCGCTTGCGGCTAGCAGCTTTTGCCGAATTGGGACTTATTGATCCACTGACGTATGCTTCTTGAAAAGTGAGGAGTGAGGAGTTAAAATTCATAACTCCTAACTCTCAACTCCTAACTCTTCTAACCGTTGCAGTTGAATTTGATGTAGGCGTGGCCCAACAATTGATATCACAGTGAATTCGAGATTTTGATAATAGAATATTTCGCCAATGGCCGGAATTTTCTGTAACTCGTACAGCAAAAAGCCCCCTAGTGTTTGGTATTCTCTGGTCAGGGGCAAATTGAGATGCAAAACTTCGTTGAGGTCTTCGAGGTTGATTTGTGCTTGCACCAAAAATTTCTGCTCATCTAACATCTGAATCAATAAGTCGTCGCTGTTTTCAGGTTCGCTTGCGTCGCCAATAATTTCGGCAATGACATCTTTGATTGTCACCAATCCCACAGTACCGCCAAATTCATTCACTACCATGACCATAGCGGGTTTCTCTTGCTGCATCATGGGCAAAAGTTCACTCAAAGGTGTGTGTTCTGGAACAAACCGGGCGGGACGCATCCAAGGTTGAATCTGTGTCTCTAAACTGAGTTTTCCTACAGCTAAAGGTTGTGCCAAATCTTTAAAATAAACAATGCCGCGAACATCATCTAAAGATTCGCCAATGACAGGATAGCGAGAGTAACCAGTAGAAGCCATTTCCCTAAGTAATATTTGGAAAGTCGCATCTTTTGGCAGGGTAATAATACTGGTGCGGGGGATCATCACATCTTGGGCCATGACATCGCCAAACTCAAAAACATTATTGAGCAATTCTCGCTCTGCACGCTGTAACCCAGTAGATCCCCATTCTGTAGAGATAATTAGTTGCAATTCTTCGGGAGTCACAGGCGGCCTCCAGCCTTGACCTGTGTATTGGATGCCAAAAATCCGCAATAAAAAACGAGTTGATTGGTTGAGAATCCAGATGAAGGGGCCAAAAAAACGCACGATCGCTTTTACTGAAGGCCCCAAAAACCTCGCTAGCTGCTCTGAGTACAACATGGCTAAGGATTTGGGGCATAGTTCTCCGATCACAATTTGCAAATAGGCAATTAAGAAAAAGGCGATGGGAATTGATAGGGAATGTGCCAGGAAGATGGTCATGCTAACTGGTAACGGCCAGGATCTCAACCAGGCATTCACCAGCACCACAATCGTACTTTCGCCAATCCATCCCAGCGCCAAACTAGAGAGGGTAATACCTAACTGGGTGGTAGATAACAGTCGGTCAATACTGCGTTGTAGCATTTCTACTGCGATCGCAGGAATATCCCCAGCCTTAACTAGCTGGTGAATACGCGATCGCCGCACGCTGACCATCGAAAATTCCGCCGTCACAAAAAAGGCATTTATGGCAATCAGTAGTAGCACTGATAACAACCGCAGCGCCACGTCTGTCCAAATTAAATTAGGAAAACCACTCACTGCCAAAGCTCGTGTAAAACTCACGTCCCCCATTCTTGGATTTTGGATTTTGGATTTTGGATTTTGGATTTAGTTTTGGGTATCTAGGTAAATTGCTTAGTACCAAGTCCCCAATTTAAAATCTAAAATCTAAAATCTAAAATCTCCACTTGCCCAATCTACCTTCCTACCGGAATATTCGATGCCTCTAGCTTCAATTGTTGAGCAGGATAATCGGTAAGAGCAAGTGATATTTTCTTGACATCATCAAGTAAAGCTGTGGGAATGCTCACTGTACCTGAAAACGCTGGCCCATTTACAGGCAATTCTGTTGGTAAGCCCTCTGTACTCGCACTTAGGGTTCGTCCTTTGTCATCGGTAACATCTAAAAAACTATATAGGAAGCGCACAGAATCCTTACCTTTGTTCTGCATTTTCACTTTTAGTAGCAAATCACCACCAGAGTAGTGAGCAGATTGCACAATCATGGTTACACCCTGACTTTGGGCAGTAACGGGAAAACCTGGTAGGGGTTTTTCTTCAACCACTTCTGGGGGTTTTTCCTCTGGCTTCTGCTTGCTGCTATTGGTTTCTTCATCATCTTCCTCTAGCTTTTCAGATTTAGCTGCTTTGGTCTTACCCTCAACTCGTGCCTTGACAATTTTCAGAATCTCTTCCTCTTTTAATAGTACTAGCCCCCCTTGTTGGGAGCTATTTGCCTTATTGCTAGCAAATTTGGTTGCGGGACGCCCATCTGGTGTAGTAACGCCTTTAAGTGCTGAACTCCCTAGTTCAAAGCCCAAAAACGCGCTCACAGAGCCGGCTCCCATCATCAGAATTAGCAAAATCAAAGTAAGAAGTACAGTAGAATTTATTTTCATCGCTGACAAGCTATCACAATAGAATGCTGGTCTATTTAAGAATAGTGAAGCTTTTGACCTCAATCCTTAAAGGAACTTAATCAATATTAGTTTGCACTATATCTATGATCAAATTATGTAGTATAAAAAGCTGGGAAATTATTGTCCACTCTTCACAAGCAGGAAAATTGTGATATAATCATGGAATTGGCTAAACTCAGTGCGTGAGTTATTTTCCTCACCCTAATAATTAGCAAAAAAAGTTGACCTAAGAGTTAAAGCAATTTACTCATAGCAACCTGAAACCCAGCAAAACATGCGCCTTTGGCCGATTGGGGAGGCAGCGAACTCATAATTCGCCTTAAGGCTGGTTCGATTCCAGCAGGGCGCACTGAATCATCGAAAATTAGTAATAGAAGGTATAGGGCATTGGGCACGGGCACTTGTAGTGAGCGTTGCTGAAATGTTGGTTAGTAATTATTCTGCCATCCTCCCCGCTCCCTAATCTTACCGAGATGGTAAAGTTTCAAACCTAAATTCAGTTCCTAGTTTGAGTTTGTTGTTATTCAAACGAGGAGACATCATCAGGGATGTGTCATAAGGATTTGGTAAATCAGGAGTGCGAATATAAGGATCATTGCCAACTTGCTGAGTCAGGACATCATGATATAAAGTGTTAACCAATTCAGCATCGTGAGCAATTTCATTTTCTGGGAAGGAACCACCGAAACTGGAACCAGATCCGAGTAATGAGTCTAGCTGACGCTTGAGGCTGCCATTTTCGTAGAAATTGCGATCGTGACTAAAATAAGCTCGTTCAAAGACATCACTCGTCGTTTCATAATTGGGTGTTGCCGTTTGGGCAGATGCAACAGAGGGAAAAGCGATACCAGCAGCAAGCAGCACTAATAAACCACCAAAGGTTTTGAATTTTATACCCACGTTTCTGACTCCTCAATTTTTGGGCAATCTTAATTTATGCTTAAGTTCAGAACTCTGATAAGTTCAACCTTTGGTGTAGCACAATTTTTAATGTTTTGTAATGACGTATCCTACTGAAACTCTTACCCACTCAGATATTTGGGCAACCACTCCTGATTTGACTATTTTGCGCCACAAGCTACTAGATTTATTTTCTCAACTAGCTTATCAAGAAGGTGATTTTGTTCTCGCTTCTGGCCTACGTAGTTCTTATTATGTCAATAAGATGCAGGTAACACTTCACCCTCAAGGCGCTTTGGCTGTCGGACGTTTACTGTTTCCTTTGCTACCTATAGATACACAGGCTGTAGGTGGTTTAACAATGGGCGCTGATCCAATGGTGACAGCAGTGAGTGTAGTTTCGGTTTATGAAAACCGACCGATACCAGCGCTGATTATTCGCAAGGAAGCCAAGGGTTACGGGACGAAAGCTTATATAGAAGGCCCTAGTTTACCTGAAGGTGCAAAAGTAGTAGTTTTGGAAGATGTGGTGACAACTGGGCAATCTGCTCTGAAAGCGGTTGAGCGTCTTAAGGATGCAGGTTATACCGTAAATCAAGTAATTTCACTAGTAGACAGAGAGCAAGGGGGAGGTGAGTTGTATCAGTCAGCTGGGTTGAAGTTTGAAACTTTGTTTTCGATTCAGGAAGTTCAGAAACGCTACCGACAACTTGCGAATTTATAAATAAAGGGAATTATACCAATTCGTAATTACGAATTGGTATAATTTCTGAACATAAAATATTCGTTTTAGTTATCGATTTTAGTAAATCTATTTGGTTTTAATTGTTTAGCAAACATACTTTAGTTAAAAAAGAGCGATCGCCTGAACTAAAATAATATCCCAGCCTCAATAATTTTTATTACTCATAATGATATTTGCAAGTCAAAATAATCAATAAATTTTCTTCGATTTTGTAAACTAATCTATGTTCATCTGTTATCCGCCTTGACCAGTAACCTTGTAGTTCATATTTTAATGGTTCTGGCTTCCCTATCCCCGCAAAAGGATCTCTTTGTATATCTCTAATCAGTTCCAATATTTTCTTGAAAATTTTCTTGTCTTCTGTTGCCCACTGACCTAATTGCTCAAAAGCTTCTGGTTCAAAGGTAATTTTTTTCATATTCATCTAAATCTACATAAATAAGATTTCCTTTTTCTACATTCTCCAAAGCTTTGAGCAGATGTTTTTTGTTAGTCTCTGATTTCAAAAGATAGTTAGTTTCATCTTCTTCAGTTGATGGTTCAACTAGGACAATGACTTCTACGACTGTTCCTTCTGGTAGTTCCGTTGTTAAAAGTTCAATCCTGCCGTCTTTTCCAACAACAGCTTTTTGTTTAATCCCACTAAGCATAATTCTTATTTACTCCGATATTTACCACCTTATTGTAACTTTTAATTGAGGGCTGGTTTCAAGCCGCATTCGACAGCCACTTTTAAAGCTCTTGCTTTACTTATTAAGCCACGTCGGTAGACTTGCAGAAGTTCAGTTCATCAACTAGATGAACTTCTGCATCATTAAGCTGTCCCTCTCAGTGACGCGCTTGCAACTCACTGAAAACCTCTTGCTGCTGAGTTTCCATCTGCGTATCGCACAAAGCTAAAACCTTCTCATCTGGTAATGAATCGATAGCTAGTTCAGTGATAGCGCAGTCAATTTCAGCCATTTTCTACCTGCTTGCCTTTTACTTATGATTGTATCTGCGATCGCTCTGCATCTTCTAGTTAAAAAGAGCGATCGCTATTAGACATAATAGAACTCGCATTAGTATTAGCTGAATTGTTAGACAACATATCAATAGGGGAATACTGAGTAAAGTGTAAATATTTTAGTAATTAAGAGAAGATTATGACTATACCATTGACAGTAACTTTTACACTTGCTAGTTGGATTGCCAAAGGACTGCAAGATGGAACTTTTGTAAGGGTTGGGGGTGTAATTATAGACGCAACAAGTAAACATATTGTTACCTGGTTAAGGGAACCCAATAACTCTCCAATTCCAGCACTAAGTTCTTCCCCTAACAATTTACTCAACCTTGTTTTCTCCGGTGCAAATCTTGTTGCGTCTGGGGCAAATGCTGTTGCTACAAGACAAGGATTAGCTGATGTTAGTGGACGCTTAGGCGGAGTTGAACAAACAAGTTTAGGTAATATAGCTGTTTCAGGGGTAAATCTGATTGGAACAGTCGCTAATGCAGCTATTTCTGGGAAAGGCTTCGCCGATGTCAATGGACGTTTAGGCGGGATTGAAAATCAGTTAGGGGAAATTGGACAGAATCTGCAATTAATTCAAGGAATTTTGCAAGTAACTACTGCTGCTAGCATGCTTAATCTAGGTGTTTCAGTAATGGGCTTTGCTGTAATAGCACAGCGTCTCAATGAGTTAGAAAAACGCCTAAAACAAGCGGAAGAACTATTGAACAAAGTCAACCGTAAAATAGACCTTAGTTTCTATGCTAATTTTCGTGCTGCAATTGATTTGGCAGTTAATGCCTTCACGATGACTAAACCTGAAAATCGTAGAAGTAGCGCTTTGCAAGCTATTAATCGTTTCCTAGAAGCAGAGCATATTTATACTGAATATACAGATATCGAAATTGAGCAAAAAAGCCAAATTGCTGATGAGTATTTGCTAACTTTATCTTTAGCCTACCTAGCTGAAGCACGTTGTTATTTAGAATTAGAGGAACATGATACAGCACTTCGTCGGTTCCAAGAAGGTGCTAGAGTTATCCGTTCTCGTATTCAAAAATATGTTGACCTTTTGCTCACTTCTAACCCAGGAGCATATTTACAACCTCAGTTCAAAGGTCAGATTGATTTGCGAAGACTAACACGAATTTACCAATGGATTGACCCAACTTTAGATGAAAATGCTGTGTTTGATCTGCAACGAGAGAATTTATTTAAAATGGCACAAGACCCTAACAAATGGTTAGATTCATTGCCAGCAGCAATTTTAACTCGCGTTGAGGTTCAAGCAGGTTGGTTCGGGCCTAGTCAGGATGATTTGAAGCAAGAAGCTTACAAACGTCTTCCCCAAGTATTTGAAGTAATGGAATCTATGATTGAAACCAATCGCCGCTTTGAATCTTACCAAACAGAAGTACAAGCAATATCCCAATTAGGAATCAGTTTTCATGACTGGCTTAAATTAACTCCGTCTACAGAGATTAAACCAGACGGTGCAGAATTAATGTATATAATTCCATGCAAATCTCTAAAGTTACAGCCTTCCATGTGAACTAAATACAGCATTTCATTTATTCGTAGCAAATTAAATCTAGTAAGACTCAGCGTCCCTCTGCGTTTAAAAACGCTACAATTCCTCTTAATTCATAGATTCAAAGTCAACAAGAAGCCAATTTATTCCATCCATTATTATGGGAAATTTTTCTTCAAGTATGTTTAACTCCTGAAAACATTTCTCTCTATATCTTTCTTTTTCATTGAAATTAGTGATGGCTTTAATTAATGGCTTTTTTACTTCGTAGCTTTCTTCAGCTTTAGCGATCGCACGTGCGGGGATTTCGTTATTTACACGCAATATTGCTAAGTCAATCAAATCTCTAGATTGTGTACTTGAATCGTTCCATCGGTCAGCATTAGCCATTAGTTTTGATGTAAATCTATCGCTTATACTCAGACAAGGTATTTTTGTCCATTTGGGATAAATAGGAGAGTCTAAAGTAAAAATACCATTAGCTACAATTTCTACTTTAATAGTTGTTTCATTAACTACAATAGGGAAACGAATACCATATTGATTTATTGTACTGTCACCTAATTCGATATCTGTTGTACTTTGAAATAATGCTACAATTCCTTCATTGTAAATCAAATTTCTTAAATACCTATAATTTTCAGTTGCATAAGGGAAGAGAAAATCAATATCTTTACTAAGCCTGTATTCATCATATTCTAATGCCAAAAGTGTACCACCGCCAAAGTATGCAGAAGCTTTTTTGAAAACTTCTGGATTGAAAGCATTAACTATTTTAAGTATATTATTATGATGAGCAAGATGAAACATTTCAAAATCCGGTAATATCCAAGAGTTATATTTTTTTGCTAAATAATGAACAAAATCCTTTTCTTCTTGTTTTAAATTGTTGAAGGTAGTTTGATGATGCCAATTACGTTGATACAATTGAACAATCTCTTTCTCACTCATTTGATATACATTTTTTAGCTGCCAACCAATAGACTCTAGAAATGGTAACTTTTGTGGATTTAGCTTAAGCATAATTAACTCTAATGGTTAAATTTTATCTAAGTTATGATTTAGCGATATCCACCTGATTGTAACTATTTTTAGGCGATCTTCCTTTGCGCCTTTGTGAGACAAAAAAGGCGAACTCAAAAAGTTCGCCTTTATCATATACTGTTGCTAAATCCAAATCCAAACTTAAATCTTCGCCTCTTCTCTAACCAACTTATCCCAACCCAAGTCTTTCAAATTATTATTCCGACGTAACGGACGAGTCACCAACTCTAACATGTCACGCGCATTCGTAAAGCCGTGAATTTGAGCAAAAGTGAACTCCACAGACCACTTTGTATTAATACCCCGTGCTTCCAACGGATTAGCGTGAGCCATACCTGTAATTACCAAGTCTGGTTTCAACGCATAAATTCGCTGAAGTTGATTGTAATTATCCGGCTTCTCTACAATCCTTGGCAGAGGTGAATTCATTTCCTGACAAGTTTTCTCCAGCAATGCCAACTCAGCAGCTTGATAGCGCTTATCCATGTAGGGAATGCCGATTTCGTGAACAGTCATCCCACAACGGATTAAGAATCTTGCTTGGGAAATTTCCAACAAGTTATCACCCATGAAGAATACAGACTTCCCGCGAATCAGTTTCACATAATCTTCCAACCCTGCCCAAATTTGTGCTTCCCGTTCATCCAAACCCTTGGGAGTAATACCAAACACCGAACAGATTTTCTCAATCCAAGCGCGAGTACCATCGGGGCCAATGGGGAAGGGTGCGCCAATGAGTTTACACTTGCGGCGGCGCATTAAGGTGGTAGCTGTGCGGCTGAGGAATGGGTTGACACCAGCGACATAATACCCTTCTTCCAATACTGGCAGTTCGGTGAAGCGCTTTGCGGGTAGCCAGCCGGAAACTTTGATGCCTTGTTTCTTCAGTTCCAAGGTTAACTGAGTAACTACGGGGTCGGGAAGGGAGCCAAAGAGAACTAAGGGTGGGTGATCCACGTACTCAGATTCATCTTGGGCGACATCTTCTTTTTTCTTACCGAAGTTGAGCAATTTAGCGATCGCATTCCGTTCAATTTTCTCTGTTTCCGCCACCGGAGCCTTATCAGGACAACGGTTTGCCATAGCAGCCAATACTGTGTCTTCCCCTTGGGTGAAGGCGTAATCTAGACCATTTGCCCGCGCTACAACGATGGGAATCCCAATTTCGGATTCTAGCTTCGGTGCTAAACCTTCCAAATCTGTTTTGATAATTTCGGTGGTGCAAGTGCCAATCCAGACAATTACACTCGGATTGCGATCGCGTTTTATCTGCAAACACAACCGCTTTAACTCTTCATAATCACTCAGTTGTGCGGAAATATCGCCTTCTTCCAACTCTGCCATTGCATAGCGGGGTTCAGCAAAAATCATCACCCCCATCGCATTTTGCAGGAAGTAGCCACAAGTTTTTGTCCCAATCACCAAAAAGAAGCTATCTTCAATTTTTTGATATAACCACGCCACGCAGCTAATTGGACAAAAGGTATGGTAATTTCCAGTTTCACATTCAAAGCTTAAAGCTTCTGGTTGTTGAGCGACAGTCATTTTGGTTTTTTCTCCCCTTGATATTTAATGGCAGTTCAACCAATTTCAGTATTTTAGATTGATAATTTTGGATTGAAGGCTGGGACAACAAAAGTATCCGCTGTCTAACGACAATTTCCCTAATTCCTCATCCAAAACCCCAAATCTAAAACTTAAAATTGCGAAGAACGGCAATAATTAAGCATTGGGGAAGAGGCGGGCAATTTCTGATTCATCAAAAACGCCTGCTGGCAGTTCTTCCCCCAAAAAATCGTTATTTTCTTCAGCCTTTTGTAAAGCTGTTTCATCACCCCAGACATCTGATAACACGTCTTTAAACGCATTCTCATCTAGTGGACTATCTTCAAGCGCCTCTTCTTCATCCAGCTTTACTTCGATTCCAGCTGTTGAATCGAAAGCAATTTCCCCAAACTCATCTGCTTCTAAACTAGAGATTTGGAGAGACTCATTTTTTGAGCCGTGTCCGTTGGTTAAGGAAATATCGCCAAAGGCATTTTCAGTTTCCTCCAACTCGCCAATCCCCAGACTTTCATTATCGGAATCCAGGATTGCGAATTCTGGAACTACCGCCGCCGCAAAGCCATTTGTATGAGAATGTGTCAATGTTTCATCTTGAGGCTTTTCGTAAACGATAGCTGCCGCTTCTTCTACGTATCTCTCAACATCTGGGTTGCCAACGAAGCGATTACCGAGAGCTAAATCTGGGTCAAAATGCAAATCCAGCACTTCAATTAGGGTATCGGCGTCAGGATTGAGCTTGGCAAAGGGCAACATTAACTGCGCTAGCTTTGGCTCTAGGGCGTTAAGAACTCCCAGGATGAGGTAAGAAGGTGGTCGCTTCCCACCGTCAGGGGTGTACACTGATTCTACTTCCATGTGCAGGGTAATCCAGTCTCGATTATTCTGGAAAAATTGCAACCACTTTTGCTTTATTGAATCTGTAAAACTGTGAAAGAAAGCCATATTATTGTCCCCCATCCTGAGAACTTGGTGATTTATACAATCATCAAGTCTAGTTCCTCTTCTGAATTAGGAACCTGGGGTTTACCCGGATTTAGATAAAAATCGGACAACAAAGAGAACAACTCCCGATCTGGTGTATCGTTAGGTACAACACCTTCGGGACGCGCCAGAATTTGGTCGGCGATGTTGAGATAGTAGTCGCAAACGTAGTCTAGGGAAGGATCTTGCTCTGCCATCTCGAACAAAGTTTTCCCTTTCACACGAGAAACACGGATATCTTCAATCAAAGGTAAAACTTCCAAAACTGGCATGGGCACAGCTTCTATATATTTTTCAATCAAGTCGCGCTTGGAGGTGCGATTACCAATTAACCCAGCTAAACGTAGTGGGTGAGTTCTTGCCTTTTCGCGGACGGAAGCAGCAATCCGATTGGCAGCAAATAAAGCATCAAAGCCGTTGTCTGTAACAATCAGGCAGTAATCTGCATAGTTGAGTGGTGCTGCAAAACCACCGCAAACTACGTCACCCAGAACGTCGAAAAGAATTATATCGTACTCATCAAAGGCGTTGAGTTCTTTAAGTAATTTTACGGTTTCGCCAACTACGTATCCGCCACATCCAGCACCAGCTGGTGGCCCACCCGCTTCTACGCAATCAACACCGCCGTAGCCTTTATAAATCACATCTTCTGGCCAGACATCTTCGTAGTGATAGTCCTTTTCTTGGAGGGTGTCGATAATTGTCGGAATCAAAAACCCAGTCAGGGTAAAGGTACTGTCATGTTTGGGGTCGCAACCAATTTGCAGCACTTTTTTGCCACGTTTAGCTAGGGCGACGGATATATTACAGCTAGTTGTGGATTTACCGATACCACCTTTTCCGTAGACTGCTAGTTTCACTGTTGTTTCCCTCTTATAGCTTCTTGTCAAACTTGTGGCTCAAACATTTGCCTTCACCTTTCCTGAGATGGCGATGCGTGAGGTTTGTTGATGTCATTTCATTATTGGGCAAATTACCTAGAAAAGAAAGTGGGTCATAATCTGTAAAACGGTCTTATTCGATGAATTAAAGCTTAATTAAGTTTATTTAGGTTTTTATGAACCCTAAAGACTTTAAAAACTCTAAAAATAGCTCAAAAAAACTTTTTATTAATTATTTTTATAAAAATAGTTACAAAATACAAAAATATAAAACTGGCTTTTTTGAATGCTTTTCATAGAATTAGCTGATGTTATGACAACGTGTTTTCAAGGCATTGGGGCTCAGGGACGAGGTGAAAGAGAAGTATAGGCAGCCTGATGCTGGAAATATTACCGGAATTTGCGTTAGCGAAGCCTCTCGTAGAGAAGGTATCGCAGATAAATCGCTAGTTTTCAGATAGTAGCCAAGACCATTTAATTGCTGCTTGAGAGTAAGTTAGGCTGATTTTGTAAAAAATTATTAATTTGCCAAATGTTTTCCAAAAGCCAAGGCAATTCTATGAAACTGTTGGTCAATTCACGGCGGGTTTGACCCCTTACCCCTAAAACATTGGTTTGGCATTGCTTTCCCGCCCTGAAATAAATTTCGGGCTAATAGCTTAAGTCCGTTTCAACGGACTTAAATCAGACTAATGAGGAATGATGGGTTAGACCCCCTATTAATTCGCCAAAAGTCTCATAGAATTCGCGGCTACACAAAGCAAAGCCCACGGAGGTGGGCTAAGAGAACAATTTTAGAGTGTGCGTAAGTCCTAAAATTTCTTTCAGTCGGACTATTTAAGGTAATCAGGACACCTCAGTTTCAAGTCTGTGGATTTCCTGTAATGTTTGCCAGCCAGCTTGCCATTGAGAGTTATCTTGTAATAATTTGGCATTTATCCAAAAACGGACTTTCGGATCGCAAGCAGCAACCATTTCGGCGTAAACCCACTTAGCCTGATTTTTACGATTGACAACTTGGAAGTGTCTCCAGCCATCAACTTTTTGCTGTGCTGTCCACTTAGAACCAACTAGGTAAGGAAATTTTTGTTTTTTAGTCATTAAAGGCATTATGTAAAAATAAATTGAACAATTTACTAAAAGTGTAGGTAGTTCACGAAAGCGATCGCTGTTTGTCTTTAAGCCAAAAGAAATTTTTTGACTCACAGATCCAAGCAATCGCCCCAACTGAAATCTAAGCCGCACAAAAAATCGGGGCAGGTTTCAAGCCTGCCCCAACATCTGATATACTGCGTCCTACGGCTGTTGCCACAAGCTTTAAGCTATTAACTAAATGCACCATATCTTCTAGAGAAAGTGCTTGACGGGCATCAGAAACAGATTTTTCAGGTTCCGGGTGACATTCAATAATTAATCCATCAGCACCGCAAGCGATCGCAGCCCTAGCCACAGGTGCTACCAACTCTCGTTTACCGACAGCATGGGAAGGATCTACAATTACAGGCAGATGAGTGATTTGCTTGAGTGCTGCCACTGCCCCTAAATCTAGGACATTACGGGTGTAATCATCGAAACTGCGGATACCTCTTTCGCACAACACCACATCAGGATTTCCGTGGCTGAGAATATATTCAGCAGCCATAACGAATTCTTCAATAGTTGCTGCTAAACCACGCTTGAGTAATATTGGTTTACCAGCTTGTCCTAAAGCTTTGAGCAAGTCGAAGTTTTGCATATTGCGGCTACCAACCTGAAGCATATCAGCGTGGGCGGCGACTACTTCAATTTGGGAAATTGACATCACCTCAGTGACAACCGGCATATTGTAATGCGATCGCACCCTTGCCAAAATCTCTAATCCTGCTTCACCCATACCCTGGAAAGCGTAAGGAGATGTGCGGGGTTTGTAGACACCGCCACGCAACCCCTGTACTGATGCAGTAGATAGCTTTTGGGCGACTATCTCCATTTGCTCTAAAGTTTCAACAGTGCAAGGCCCGCCGATAATTACGAGTTCTTCACCGCCAAAAGCGACTTTTTCTGAAATTTTAACGATCGTCTGGTGATTAGGATGAGATTGTGCGGCAAGTCTAGCGTTAATCATGGTTTTATCTCCTGAAAAGTGAGGGATTGGGGATTGAAAAGAGGCAGGGGGCGGGGAGCAGGGGGGAAAACTTTTCTCCCTTGCTCCCTGCACCCTTGCTTCTTCCCCAGTCCCCGATAACAATAAAAAAGCCCGAAACCTTTAAGAGTTCCGGGCGCGTTCTGATTCATTGGCATGACGCTATTTACCCGGAATTTAGTTTGGGCCAAAAGTAAAAGCTATAAAACCAGCTAGTGAAATAAGTCATGACAATGAAATTCTCCTTAAAAAAACAAAAACCGCAGAGTTCGCTCTGCGGTTCACCGGGGGGTTTCCATTAGGAAACTTAATTCACTCCCGGTGAACCACCCTAAACCAAAAATAAAAGTAGGAATTTGTGTTAAGCATTTGTGGGGCTTTTGCTGGAAATTCTAAAAACTATACCTATCTAATGTAACATTATCAGGAAGAACAAGCGGTGTCAACACCTCCACAAACTATAAAAAAGCGATAGACTCAGTACAACTGTGGGGATCAAGACTAGTAAAGCTTTGCAAAATTCCAAATCACGCTCTGTACTAATTATATAGTCAAGTACTAATTGCTTGTTTGCGTAGACGAAGAAAGCGGCTTGTCATTAGACATCTGGTGAAAAAGAATGTAAAGACTTTCTCTAATGGATAGAATACAGCCAACTCAAGTAAATCAGCAAGGACTCTAAGTACAGTCCGCCACAAAAAGAGTATGAAATTTAATCATTCGTATGTTGGGTGGTAGCTTGCTTTCTCGTAGAGGTACGTAGTGTAACCCAACATCAACCCTCGATATTTCCGAACCACCAGAAGTTAAAAGAGCCAAGATTGAAAAGTTAAAATATATAATTCTCCTGACTTATGACCTCATCTTCTGAAAGCTTATTGCAGACAATTGACAATCGCCATACATTATTCTTACCAAAGTCCTCATTGACCAGATCAAATTTTTAGGATCATCAATTTCATTATGCCTAGTTCCAAAATCTTAGCCCAATCTTTCGACTATTATGGAGCTTACCCCTGCCCAGTCTGTCGGATAGGTAAGATTTCTCACATGCCATTGATGGAAGCTATGGCTTGTGACTTTTGTCAAGAAATTTTTACAGTCAACTTAGAATTACAGCAAATCAAGATGCCTTCTAGGCAACCACCCTTAACTTGGCGTTGGAATGGGTTAAATTGGACAGAAGGCCAGTTAGAAGGTGTGGAATTAGGTTGGGGTTATGGACTAGCAGCAGCAGTTTTTGTAATTTTGCCCACGACTCTAATTGGTATAGTCGCTTACTATTTTCCTGCTAATCTCAAGGAACCTATAACCTGGATGCCATATATTTGGACGATATTAACTTTTTTATCACATCTATCAATTATTGTTTGGATTTTTATTGAAGTCTATCAGATTCCAGTTGCAGCATATTTGAGAGCGATCGCACGATGGAGGAATGGGGAGATGGGGAGATGAGAAATCAATTCAAAATTCAAAATTAAAGAACTTCTGCCTCCTCTTTCCCAGCCCCCAATGCCCAATGCCCATAAACAATAACAAAAGATGCAGCGGATAGATGGCTCCATCACTCATAATTAAGTTGATTGTCCACCAAAATATCGTATGAGCGATCTGGAGCGGTACTATAGAGTTTTGGAATTAGAGCCTGGAGCAACACTTGAAGAAGTGAACCAGGCTTACAAAGATTTAGTCTTTGTTTGGCATCCCGATCGCATTCCTAAAGAAAATCTCCGTTTACAGCAGAAAGCACAAGACAAGCTGAAAGCCATAAATGAAGCTCGTGAAAAGTTGCGTTCTCTAAAAACCAAACATCAAAACACACATAATTCACCGCCACCTCAACAGGAAAAACCATCTCCAACAACCCAGAAACCTCCGAAGCAAAACTCAGACTTGAGTGGCAAAGATTACAGTCGGGCAAATTTGAGCAATAAAGACTTATCTGGCAGAAATCTGAGTTATGCCAATTTGAGCGGTGCTAATCTTAGCGATACTTTTATGCACAAAGTCAATCTCAGAGGTGCGAATTTATCTGAAGCAAATTTATTTCGAGCAAACCTACTTTTAGCGGATCTCAGGGAGGCGAATTTACGCGCTGCTAATTTGATTGGAGCGGATCTCAGTGGAGCTGACTTGCGAGGAGCCGACTTGACGGGAGCGCGGATTCGCTCTGGTGAGCGTCTTCTAGTTAAATTAGTTGGCACTAACTTGGCAGGAGCAATTATGCCTGATGGTTCAATATATCAATAAGCTAAGGCAGCGCTATGACATAGAGTGTATGAATTACTCAAGCATTTTGAAGTTGAAAATCTAACCTAGTACAGCACGGCGTAAATAAATATACCATTTCAAATAGATACAAGCCTTGATATATGAACCTTTTGAATGCATGACTTCCGCCTTGCGGTACTAGTCTGATCTATGCCTACAACCTACCTGTAAAATTGAATGTGATGATACATCAAGGCTTTTAAGCACTGTGAACTTTTTTATCGGTTGTGCTGTTTGGGCATATAAAGGTTGGGTGGGCGAACTCTATCCCCAAGGCACTCGCACTGCCGATTTTCTCCATCTCTACAGTCGTCGCTTCACCACTGTAGAAGGTAACACTACCTTTTATGCCGTGCCTAACCAAGAAACTGTAACCCGTTGGGCTGCCGAAACACCAGCAGGTTTTGAATTTTGTCTAAAATTACCACGAGATATTACCCATCAAGGTTTGCTACAACCTTATATTCCGGCTGCTTTAAAATTTCTGGAGGGGATGCGCCCTTTAGGTAAGCATCTTGGCCCAATCTTTGCTCAGTTACCACCCAGTTATGCACCTGCATTACTTGACGATTTGACCAACTTTCTGGAAGCTTGGCCGCATACAGAAGTACCCCTAGCGCTGGAAGTTCGGCATCCCGACTGGTTCCAGGAACCCCATGCTAGTAATTTGACGGCACTTTTAGAAAAGTTAAGTGTAGGACGAGTATTATTAGATTCGCGCCCCATTTATAGTGGAGATGATGACCCACAATTGCAATCGGAACGACGTAAACCTAAATTACCGTTGCAATTGAGTGTGACAGCACCTTTTACTCTGATTCGGTTTATTTCTCATCCGAATTTATCAGTGAATCAGCCATTTATGGAAGAGTGGGTAAGACAGATTCAGCAATGGTTAGAGATGGGAGTGCGAATTTATTTCTTTGTCCATTGTCCAATAGAAGCGCGATCGCCCAGCACAGCCCGTCACTTCCAACAGCTATTGGAACAAAGTGGGACATCAGTTCCACCCCTACCTTGGAATAACCTTGAGCATCCCCCTAATCAACTCAGTTTATGGTGAGTATATTTAGTAGATAATTGGTGTTGTAACACTTTTCTGTGAAAGCGAATTTTTTAAAATCAGTTTTAGCAAAGGAGGTTGAGATGAGTCGTCTTCTTTATGAAAAATCAGTCTCATATAAAGGATATCTCATCATTCCATTTGTTTTTAGCAAAGCAGATAATTACGAGATTTATTCGTATAACTTAATATCTGAAATTGCTCACAGGAGCAAATTTCATAAAGTAGAAAACCCAGTAGGTCTTTATGGAAGCAGTATTAGTAACATCATTGATATTGCTAAAGAGCATATCGATCAAAATTCGGAGTTTGTTCATCGGGGAGATAGTTTTAAGTCTCGCTATATTTATCGAAATAATTTGATTATTATTTTTCAAGAAGAAGACAAATATTTTTATGACCATTACCCACCAGAGTTATTGAATAATATTGCAGCTCCAAAGTTATTCAAATCCGAATATGAATGTTTGAGTTGGATTAAGCAGGGGTTTGATGGGCGACATGTGGGGCAAAGAGCTATTTGAAAAAGGTAGAAGTGAGTCAGACATGGTATACAGCAGGGGACAGGGAACTCTTAACTGGGTTGAAAATCTTTTGGTATATGACTTTTTTAGTAAACTTTGTACCTGATTTACCTGAAATCTGCTGTAAGTCCTGAATTCACAGCTATTTTCAGGTAAATAGACCACACGGTAGGGGCACAGCATTGCTGTGCCCTGACGACAGATGTGGTTCAAATACATGAAAACTAGGTTTGCAAGAAACTTTTGCAGACATCGAAACCTTGGCGCAAGAATGCCATTTCCGCAATTGTCAGCATAATAACGAACCGGGTTGTGTTTGCAGCAGGCTTTGGCTGAGAGAAAACTTGATTATTCTAGATTTCTTAGCTAAGAACAATACGCTTGGGTTAAGGGCTACTGGCAACAATTTTGGGTTTTCGAGACGCGATAAATCGCATTCTCTACAAGAGTTTTGTTGCTCATTCTGAACTGTATTGAACTATAGAACACATTTTTTACCGTTCAACGACCAGTCATTTGCTCCAGCTTTTCGGGGTATCTAGCTCCTTGCACCGCGATTTTGGAGGCGGCGTCATCGATATCACGCAGATCGTCGGGCGTGAGCTCGACTGAGACTGCGCCGATGTTTTCGTCCAAGCGATGCAGTTTTGTGGTGCCTGGGATCGGAACAATCCACGGCTTCTGGGCCAGCAGCCAGGCGATCGCAATCTGAGCAGGTGTCGCCTGCTTCTGTTCTGCGATGCTGCCGAGCAGATTAATCAGCGCTTGATTCGTCTTGAGAGCTTCTGGCGTGAAGCGAGGCAAGGTGCTGCGAAAATCGGAACTGTCGAAGGTCGTGCTTTCGTCGATCTTGCCAGTGAGAAAGCCCTTACCCAACGGGCTGTAAGGGACAAAGCCGATTCCGAGTTCCTCAAGGGTCGGTATCACTTCCTTTTCAGGAGTTCTCGTCCACAGCGAGTATTCGCTCTGGAGTGCCGTCACAGGCTGAACCGCGTGGGCGCGACGGATCGTTTGCACTCCTGCTTCCGAGAGTCCAAAGTGCTTCACCTTACCTGACTGAATCAGTTCCTTCACCGCTCCTGCTACGTCTTCGATCGGCACGTTCGGGTCAACTCGGTGCTGATAGAGCAGGTCGATTGTCTCGACCTTGAGTCGCTTGAGCGAACCCTCCACGGCTTCCTTGATATGCTCCGGTCGGCTATTCAATCCGGGCGCACCCGTCATTCCGCGCGGATCGGAATTAGGATTAATATCAAACCCGAATTTGGTGGCAATCACCACTTGTCCACGGAAGGGAGCAAGGGCTTCGCCCACAAGCTCTTCGTTGGTGAACGGGCCGTAGACTTCGGCGGTGTCAAAGAATGTAATGCCGCGATCGATGGCGGCTCCCAAAAGGGCGGTCATTTCCTGTATGTCTTTGGGTGGGCCATAAGAAAAGCTCATTCCCATACAGCCCAGTCCAATGGCCGAGACTTCTAGATTGCTGTTCCCCAGTTTGCGCTTTTGCATTGTTTTTTTCCTTTAATGTATAACTGATATTGTTTACCGTTGATCGTTTCCTCTCACTCGGTGCCGGATTCTTGTGCACCTATCTCCCGGACTCTGAATTCTTCCACGTCGGTCAATAAAAGATACTTCCTGAGCAACGCTTCATCAAACTCGGCACGGCGATTCATTTTGTTCAGTAAATCTCGTCGTCGCTCCAGCACTTCCAGGTAAATGGATTGATAGTCTTTTAATGAGTTTTGCCAAGCGAGATTTGATTCAGAGAGTTCGCGATCAAAAACCTTCAGATCGATTTCAAGCTTCGAGAACAGATTATCCAAGTGTTCGTTTCGCGCCCGCTCTTCGCTGTATTTTTCTTCCAAAAATCGAAGCGAAGCCAGTGCTAATTTCTTTTGAATGATGATCTGCTGGTGTTGCTCAGGGATGAGGGTGAACCTATCTTTGAGGTTTACTGTGCGGATCAGCCAGGGAAGCGTTAACCCTTGAAAAACCAGGGTGATTAGAATGACGATAAACGTGATGAAGAGAATTAGCTCACGGTAGGGAAATGGCTGTCCGGCTTGAGTGAGGAGCGGGACGGAAAGTGCGGATGCTAGCGATACCACACCGCGCATTCCCACCCAACCGAAAATCAGCGGGCCTCTCCATCCTGGATTCGGGTCTGACACCGTGATAAAGCGGCTCATGACTCTCATCAAAACAGAAGTTCCTAGTGTGCAAAGCAGCCTTGTTCCGATCAGCACGATCGCGATGATTAATCCATACCCAACGGCACTGCCTAAACTAATGTTTCCAAGCTGCCGGACGACAAACGGCAATTCGAGTCCGATGAGCAAAAAAATCAGCCCGTTCAAAACAAAGACCAGATTCGCCCATACATTTACGCTTTCAATCCGGCTTTGGTAACTCAGAAAACGATCGCGCTTGCTGGATAAGAGCAATCCACCACTTACGACCGCTAGCACGCCTGAACAGTGAAAGTGTTCAGCAGCATAATACATACAGTAAGGCGTAACCAGGGTTAGGACAATTTCGATGCTGGACGTTGTGGGTAATAAACGATGAATGCCATAGAAAATCAATCCCACAACCAGACCGATCGCGATTCCCGTTAAAATCACGAAAACGAAGTTGACGGCTGCTGCTTGAAATTGAAACTGTCCGGTGAGAACTGCCGCCAACGCGAAACGAAACACAATCAGCGACGAGGCATCGTTAAGCAAGCTTTCGCCTTCGACAAGGCTGACCAGGGATTTCGGCACGTTGACCCGCCGCATAATCGTCGTCGCAGAAACGGCATCAGGCGGTGAGATAATGCCACCCAACAGAAAGCCCATCGCTAGAGTAAAACCGGGAATCAGCGCATTGGAGACCACTGCAATTACGCATGACGTTAAGATGACGATCGGAAAAGCAAACCCGATGATTAGCCCTCGCCATTTCCAGAATTCTTTCCACGAGACTTGCCACGCTGCTTCATACAGCAAGGGTGGAAGAAAGATCAGGAAAACTAGCTCTGGGTTAATGGTGATATTTGAAAACGGAGCGATGAAACTCAGCGCGAGTCCGCCCAGTACAAGCACGATCGGATAAGCCAGTCGCAGCTTATTCGCAATCATGACCAATCCGAGAATGATCAAGATCAGGCAAATATATTGAATGAAGATGTCTTGCATGAAGCCGGTGTTGAAGAGAGGAGTAACGTGATTAAGAGTTGGGTTTATTCACGACTTCATTTAAGCATTGCAAAGCATTCAGTGTTCGAGGATATCCCACCCAAGGCAACAATTGTGTAATTAGATCCAGTAGTATGTCTTTGCCGTTTCCGACATTCAGATTGCCTTGAATGTGCCCCTTGATTTGTGATTCAACCCCGCCCAGGGCAATGAGAATGGACAGTGTAATCAGCTCCCTAACTTTGATGTCTACGCCATTGCGGGTGTAATAATCGCCAAAGCAATTGGCAGACAGAAACCTTTGAATGTGTAGCTGGTCTTTAGGCGATCGCTCATACATTCGATCGATCGCCTCGCCGAATATGGCTTTCTGTACTGCCAGCCCTTTGTCGTAGCGGGTTTCCGGGCTGGTGGTCGATTGCCCTTCTAAAGGTAATTGAATGCCCCGACTCGTCAGCACTTCATTCGTGGTATGGATAAAGTCAAATGCTTTTGCCATACCCACATAAGGCACCGCCTGATACACAATCTCTTTGATTTCGATAGGCGTTACTCCGACATTGAGTGCAGCGCCCACCATTACTTTGAATTCGCTCACAGCCTGAGAGCCAATGATAGATGCCAGAATCAGCATCACTCTTGTCTTTGTATCCAGCTTACTATGAGCAATCACTTCATCGAAGGCGAAGTTATCAAACACTTCGATCAGTTCAGGGTCAGTTACTTTCAGGGTCGATTTGTAGTTTGGAAACAGTTCTTCGTGATTTTTGTGGGCTGCTTCACTGATCTTCTGTGAGGATTGAGTTCTGTCCTTTTGCGGTGTATTAGTCATACTTAACTCCTTTGAGCCAAAGTTCTGTGGTTAACGATTCCGTTTACAAACCCGTTCTTTTTTCCAACTCTTCTGGACAGCGTTTTAGCGACCCGTCATTTGCTCCATCTTTTCGGGATACCGCGCCCCTTGCACCGCGATCTGGGAGGCAGCGTCATCAATGTCACGCAGATCGGCGGGTGTGAGTTCGACTGAGGCTGCCCCAATGTTCTCTTCTAGGCGATGTAGCTTCGTGGTACCCGGAATCGGCACAATCCACGGCTTCTGAGCCAGTAGCCAAGCAAGTGCGATCTGAGCCGGTGTCGCCTGCTTTGGTTCTGCCATGCTGCCGAGCAGATCGACCAGTGCTTGGTTCGCCTTCCGGGCCTCGGACGTGAAGCGAGGGATGGTGTTGCGGAAGTCGGACTCATCCAGCTTGGTGTTCTCGTCGATCTTCCCCGTGAGGAAGCCCTTACCCAAAGGACTAAAAGGAACAAACCCAATTCCGAGTTCCTCCAGGGTCGGTATCACTTCCGCTTCAGGCTCCCTCCACCACAACGAGTATTCGCTCTGGAGTGCTGTTACAGTCTGAACGGCGTGGGCACGACGAATGGTTTGTACACCTGCTTCCGAAAGACCAAAGTGCTTAACCTTACCTTCTTGAATTAGCTCCTTCACCGCTCCGGCTACATCTTCAATTGGCACGTTTGGGTCAACCCGATGTTGATATAGCAGGTCGATCGCCTCAACTTTGAGTCGTTTGAGCGAACCCTCGACGGCTTCCTTGATGTGTTCCGGTCGGCTATCCAACTCACTCCACCTCGATTCGCCGTTGGCAGCGGGTTTGAACCCGAACTTAGTAGCAATTACCACTCGGTCGCGGACGGGAGCAAGGGCTTCGCCGACGAGTTCTTCGTTTGTAAATGGACCATAAACTTCAGCAGTATCGAAAAATGTTACACCGCGAGCAACAGCCGCTCGGATTAGGGCAATTGCTTCCTGCTTGTCCATAGCCGGACCATAGCTAAAGCTCATTCCCATGCAGCCCAGCCCGATCGCCGAGACTTCTAAATTGCTGTTTCCAAGTTTGCGCGTTTGCATTTTGATTTCTCCTTTGAGGTTTCACCTCGGTTATTTATATCTAAGGGAAGACATATCGATCGCGAAGCGGTACTTCACATCGGACTTGAGCAGGCGATATGCCTCCGGCACGCGATCGCACTCAGTCTAACCACCAGCACTATCCTTACCAAGGCTGCGTGGTTGGGCCAATCGTAAATTCGTTCACGTTTGTGTCTTCTGGCTGGTCAATCGCAAACGCCACAACATTGGCTACTCGATCCGGTGAGATGCCATATTGCTTATACAACGCTGTCATTTTTTCAGCCGCATCTTGGTCAGTAATCTGATCTAACAACTCAGTGTTAATTGCGGCAGGGTAAATTGTCGCAGTACGAATGTTAGTCCTTTCTTGGGCAGACTCCATGCGTAGAACTTCCATGAAATTGCGTACAAACCATTTCGTCCCACCGTAGATCGCACCACCTGGATAAGCTTTTAATCCAGCAACCGATGAAGTTGCGATAACATGCCCAGACTTTTGGCTAACAAATGTTGGCAACACAGCAGCAATACCATTGAGTACACCCTTGATATTGATATCAACCGTTTGATTCCATTCATCAGTTTTCAGTGCAGAAAGTGGAGAAGTGGGCATGATGCCAGCGTTCAAGAAAATAACATCGACGCCTCCAAATGTTTCCTTGGCAAGCTTGACGATCTGGGCGTTATCAGATGGGTTAACCACATCCATCACTTGATAGACTGCTTGACCGCCAGCTGTTTGAATTTCATCAACCAGTTGTCTCAATTGTTGCTCGCGTCGTGCGCCCAATACGACTTTAGCGCCTTTGCTTGCAAGCAATTTTGCACTTGCTTCACCAATCCCTGATGATGCGCCGGTAATAATCACAACTTTGTCTTTAATCATCTTATTCCTCTTTTTGTTGAGTAACTACTGAGTTCCGCTTTCTTCGGACTTGCCCAGTTGCTCGCTTACCGACTGAGATGCTGATTGAAGAAGGACTGAAGCTTGTCCCAGGGGATAAGGTTCACCCGGTCATACAAATCGACATGTCCCGCACTCGGAACGATGTAGAGATCCTTTGGCTCGGCTGCGCGCTTGTAGGCATCTTCGCTGAACTCCCTGGAATGTGCATTGTCACCCGTGATGAACAGCATGGGACGAGGCGAAATCGTCTCAATATCATCGAACGGGTAAAAGTTCATGAATTTGACGTTGCTGGTAAGCGTCGGGTGCGTTGTCAGCTTCGGCGACGAACCTTTGGGGGTGTGTTCGCCTCTGGAAGTGCGGTAGAAGTCGTAAAACTCACGCTCAATGGCGGTGGAGTTCTCGTTCAGTTCATGCACCGTCCCGCCAGTGTATTTGGTTTCGCCGCCCGTGAACTGGGCATAGCGTTGGTCAACCGCCTCTGCGATCGCTTTCTTTCTCTGTTCGAGGGTCGTAGAATGCCCAAGCCCGTTACGGCTGGCCGCACCCATGTCGTACATGCTTACCGTTGCAATGGCCTTCATCCGCGGGTCAATCTTGGCGGCGCTGATCACGAAGCTCCCACTGCCGCAAATCCCAAGAACGCCAATCCGGTTTCTGTCAACGAATGGCCGAGTGCCTAGAAAATCGACCGCAGCACTAAAATCCTCGGCATAAATATCCGGCGAAACAACGTTGCGGGGCTGCCCTTCACTTTCGCCCCAGAAGGACAAATCGAGGGACAAGGTGACAAATCCCTGGTCAGCCAGCTTTTGGGCATACAGATTTGCGCTCTGTTCTTTGACTGCGCCCATTGGGTGCCCGACAATGATTGCCGGATTCTTGGCGTTCTGATTCAAAGTTTTGGGAATGAAGAGATTCCCGGCAACCTGCATATTGTATTGGTTTTTGAACGTAACTTTCTGCACAGTAACCTTGTCGCTCTTATAGAAGTTGTCCGCTCCCGCGACCACAGAGGACTGCTGTACAGGTGCTTGGGGACTTTGACGCGAGACGTGTGTTTTGTCGAGCCCAAATGCCACCGTTGCGTAGGTTGCACCAATCAAGAGGGTTGGTATTAGAACGAGGTGTTTCATTGAGTTCTCCGTATGTGTGGGTTTATTTAGCGGGTTAGCTTCGGTTTGGTGCGTCTGCCTTCAGCGGGGCCATGTCGATGACGAAGCCGTAGCGCACATCCTTGTTCAAGCTTTCCCCACAACGGCGTCACGGTTGGCGACGAAGCTCACTGCACCGTTTGACCGCCATCGACGACTAAGGTGTGTCCGACGACGAAGGCAGCCGCATCCGAACACAGCCAGAGGACGGCATTGGCGATCTCTTCAGGCTGACCCATCCTTCCGACCGGCTCCTCCGCAATCACCTTCTCCTTTCCTTCAGCAGTGCCACCAGTGAAGCGAACCATCATCGGTGTGTCAATGTAACCGGGGGCAACGGCATTGACGCGGATGTTCTGCGAGGCGTAGTCGAGAGCCGCCGACTTAGTGAGTCCAATCACGGCGTGTTTTGCGGCGGTGTATGCGGCTCCGCCCTTAATGCCTATGACCCCGGCACCCGATGATGTGTTCACGATCGCGCCACCCCCTTGCTTGAGTAGCAGCGGAATTTCATACTTCATGCACAGAAAAACGCCGCGCAGGTCGATGTCTACGATCCGATCCCATTCTTCCTCTTTGATTTCCGCTGTTGCTACATTCTTCTGCTCCACACCGGCGTTGTTGAAGGCAAAGTCCAGCCGCCCGAAGGTCTCAATGGTCTTGGAAAGAGCCGCCTTCACGTCCTCGGTTCGCGTCACATCGCACTTGACGGCAAGCACTCGTCCGCCGAGTTCTTCGATCGTGCGGGCCGTTTCTTGATTGCCCTGTTCTGAAATGTCAGCGACCACTACATTAGCGCCCTCACGGGCAAATGCCAGCGCCGTAGCTCTACCAATGCCGTTCGCGGCTCCAGTCACAAACGCAACTTTTCCTGTGTACTTTCCATTTTCGTTCGTTGTCATAATTTTTTTCCTTCAATTCTTTACCTAACAAGGTCTTAAAACCACTAGATGCGGAGATCAGTTGGGATATTGCTCGTCGCTGACATGCTCCAGCCAGTCCACAGGTTTGCCATTGAGTTCTTCGTGAATGGCAATGTGCGTCATGGCTGTGGTGGCTGTAGCTCCGTGCCAGTGTTTCAGTCCGGGCGCAATTCGGACAACATCACCTGGTCTGATTTCCTGAATTTGTCCGCCCCATTGCTGGACATAACCAGACCCAGCAGTCACAATCAGGGTCTGTCCTAATGGATGGGTGTGCCATGCTGTCCTAGCACCAGGCTCGAAGGTTACACTAGCGCCAGCCGTGCGTGACGGGTCGCGTGCTGAAAACAGGGAATCGATGCGGACGGAACCTGTGAAATATTCGGTTGATCCTCTAGTAGAAGGCTGCGAACCTTTCCGAGTAATCTCCACTATCCGTGTGCCATTGTCTGATGAGACTTGTGTCTGACCCGCACTATTAAACGCCAAAGTAAGCAGGGAAAATGACACGATAGTTGTCGCAAGGAGTTTCATTTCCGTCTCCAACTTTCAGTTTTTACTAAACAATCTCTAGGGAAGATGGACTGACCTGGATATCACTTGCATTGGGTATGGGGCGAAATGTTCTGAGTTCCTTGACCCATCGCCTCAGGAGGGTGATCTGCCTGTCGCCCTCTTTATTGCGATTGGACAAGCTCGATTGTCACTTCTACAGAGCCAGGAACATTCAATGCCTCGATGCCACCGTCTATTTTTCCGAGGATCGCGAGTCCGTTTGAGTATTCAAAATCTCGATAATATATCGCTAAATTTCCCCAAGGAGCGTAATAAGCAATATCTCCAACAGCAGGATCGCTGCCTGGGGGTGCATCTTCTGTAGATAATTTTTTTGGCAGATCGCTGACTTTTTCGGTTCTCGCGTGATCTTCTAACGTCAGCGTTAATGGCAGCAGGGAAATAAAATCCTGAGTAGTTTTGCTGTCGATTAAAGTGGCTGTAACTACTTTATCTTTGGCCTTGATGTTTATTTTCATCCTGTCTGCCTGCTTGGTTGATATTTCAGTCGGCATCTTCAACGAGGCACTGCTAGTCATACTGTTGTCGGCACGGCAGGCTGAGTAACTCAGGGACATCACTAGGGCGAGAACCAAAATCAGCATTCTCTGCTGGCAGTTTTTCCCCTTGATGGAAAACCATCTCAAAAGCATTAAGATATTCCTTCATACTGCTCGTCGCTGACATGCTCCAGCCAGTCCACAGGCTTGCCGTCGAGCCATTCCTGAATGGCGATGTGCGTCATGGACGTGGTTGCTGTAGCACCGTGCCAATGCTTCTCACCCGACGAGATCCAGATCGCGTCTCCCGGTCGAATTTCCTCGATCGCACCGCCCCATCGCTGTATAAGTCCACAGCCAGCCGTCACGATTAGGGTTTGTCCCAATGGGTGGGTGTGCCATGCTGTCCTAGCACCAGGCTCAAACGTGACACTGGCACCAGACGTGCGTGCTGGCTCGTGTGCCTCGAACAGGGGGTCAACGCGGACAGTGCCGGTAAAATACTCAGCCTGCCCTTTGGCGGAAGGCTGCGAGCCACTTCGTTTAATGTCCATTTTCTTAATTCCTTCACTTGATGCCATTTGGGCGGCTGTCCCAATCGTAGAGATTGAGCACTTATCGCTTCTCTATCAATAGGGATGGATTTTTTAAGTAGCAAGGTTAGCCTTGATGCCATTTTGATGGCTAGTAGGCAAGTCTCTTGCCCAATCAAAACTGAGTTTTATCTTGAATAAAAATGCAGAGTGCCTATAAGAAGCTGAAATCATTTTTCCTTGCTTTAGCTTCATATTAAGCATTTTCAAGGGCAAGCAATAGGACGATCGTCTAAGATTGTTGTACAATCCTGCAAACTTAGAAATGAACACTGCCAATATCAATTTAATGAACAACCCGCAGGCAAAGCGCGAGGCAGACAGAGCGCAAGCCTACAGAGACGAACTGACTGAGCGGATTGCCCAGGCGATTCGTCATGATGGGACGATTGAGCCAATGAAAGGTTTGCACTTCAATCGCGCCTCCTCGCCTTCGGAATGCCTTCATAGTGTCTCTATCCCTGCCTTTTGTGCGATCGCTCAGGGCAGCAAAGAAGTTCTTCTGGGTAGCGATCGCTATCAGTACGACCCGATGCATTATCTGCTGGGTACGGTCGAACTACCGATTGCCAGCCAAATTCTGGAAGCGTCCCAGGCGCAACCGTATCTTAGCCTGCGCCTCGATCTCGACCCCACCCTTGTTGGTTCAGTGATGGTTGAGGCAGGGTATCCCTCATCGCGCAACTCTGGTGATGTGAAAGCGATCAACGTAAGTCCGTTGAATGCAAATCTGTTGGACGCTGTGGTGCGGCTTGTCAGGCTTTTAGATTCCCCTGCGGAAGCTCATGTTCTCGCACCACTGATTAAGCGGGAAATCATTTACCGACTCCTGATGGGAGAGCAAGGTAATCGGCTCCGTCATATTGCAGTTCTCGGTGGCTATACTTACCACATCGCCAGAGCCGTCGAGCGACTTCGTAAAGACTTTAACGAGCCGATCAAGATTGAAAACATCGCCCGAGAAATGGGAATGAGTGTTTCGGGCTTTCACCATCACTTCAAGTCTGTCACGGCAATGAGTCCCTTGCAGTTCCAGAAGCAACTGCGGCTCCAGGAGGCTCGCCGTCTGATGCTGGGGGAAAACCTTGACGCTACCAGTGCTGCTTATCGAGTAGGGTATGATGATGCCTCGCACTTCAACCGAGAGTACAAGCGGCTCTTTGGTGCGCCACCAATGCGCGATGTGGAGCGGCTGCGAGAAGCTGCTAGGGAGACTGCTAGTTCAATATATTGAAGAATTCAGAAAACTGTTGCGTACCTTTTTGCCGCATCATGGAGAAAACGACTTGTTGCGATCGCAATTGCACCATTTCCCAACAGTCTCAACGTTCGAAGTCAAGAGATGCAATGAATCGCTGTCTCTACAAGGGTTATGGGTAACGCATATTTAATTTCTCGAGATGTCTATTAAGTAGGTCGGCGTAAATAATTATCGTTGGGATAAGGCAATTCTTGCTGGGAGCAGGGGATAAGAGTTTTCCCCTCCGCCCCCCGCACCCCGCCCCTCTGCCTCTTTCAATGCCCTGTTTGCCCCAAACGACGGGGCGACTATCCCTCTCCGCGCCACTTGCGGGATGGAGTTTCCCGTCGCTTTCAATGAATTTATATTAAAAATTAGCGGATTTATTTGTGACTATTATGTATAAATCATCATCCCAAAAAATCCAGATATTTACAACTATATTAGATTGTATTTTGCTACCAATGTTATCAGAATCTTTAAAATATTCTCAGTATTTGTTTTTAATCTTTAATCTTAACTAATGGAGGTAATCTGCGGCAGAAGGGGCGATCGCATGAGCAAAAAATGGTATCGAGTCCAAAAGCTAAAAGCAATATTTGTCCTAGCATTGGCAGTTATATTTACTAATGCTGTAGTTTCATATAGCAACACTGTGAAGCTGATTCACAATCAGCAACGGGTAACAGACTCATATCAATTTATTACCCAAGTTGAAAGTATCCAATTTGCACTTAAAGATACTGAAACTGCACAACGTAATTATCTAATTACAGCAGATGCAGATGATCTAAAAACCTATCTTGCAGCTGATCAACAAACTAATAGCAATATTCAGATTCTCACTAAGCTAACTGCTAAAAATCATCAAAAGCAGCAGTGGATTTCTTTGCTGGAACCAAAAATTACCACCAGGCTGAAAATTCTCCAACAAGAAATTTACCTCAGACAAAACCAGGAATTAGAAGCAGTTCGGCAACTAATCTTATCCGATCGAGATCGGCAAATCGGTAAAGAAATCCAACAACTGATTCACGACTCTTTAAAAGCAGAGCAAAAGTTGTTACACCAAGAGATGCAGCAGTCACAAGCAAGTTCTCAAAAGGCAATAGTGACATTTTTTATCGCTGCTATTGTGGATTTGGTGCTGGTGGCGCTGCTATATGATTTGTTGTGGCGTTATATCAGGCAACTTCAGCAAACGGAACTGGCCTTACGCCAAAGCGAAAATCGTTTACGAGCGATGATAGATGCAGAACCAGAATGCATCCAGTTAATTGCCAGAGATGGCACCCTTTTAGAAATTAATGCAGAAGGGTTGGCAATAATGGAAGTGGAAAGTGCTGATGTATTAATTGGTAAACCAATTGATGCTGTAATTTTACCAGAGTATAAAGCCGCCTTTGCCGACCTGCATAAAAGTGTCTGCCAAGGTAATAAGGGGACTTTGGAGTTTGAAATCGTGGGATTTCAAGGTACTCATCGCTACATGGAAACTCATGCTGTACCACTGCGTAACGAATCTGATGGCACGTTCATCTATTTGGCACTGACGCGAGATATAACCCAGCAAAAACAGGCAGAACAGAAAATCCGCGAACAAGCAGCGCTGCTGGATGTATCAACTGACGCGATTCTGGTGCGAAATATCCACAACCAAATTTTATTTTGGAATCAAGGTGCTGAACGTCTATATGGCTGGAAGGCTGAGGAAGTTATGGGGGAAAATGTTTTACAAGTTTTGTATATAGAGATTTCACCAGAGTTAGAAGATGCTTACTTGAGGGTGATAAATACAGGTGAGTGGCGGGGTGAGTTGCATCAACTAACCAGGGAAGGCAAAATAATTATCGTTGAAAGTCGGTGGACACTGATCCGACATCATAATGGACAACCCAAATCCATTTTGAGTGTGAACACCGAAATTACGCAGCAAAAACAACTGGAAGCTCAACTTCTGCGATCGCAACGTTTGGAGAGTATCGGTACTCTAGCTGGTGGTATCGCCCATGACCTCAACAATATACTATCTCCAATTTTAATGTCAGTTCAACTGTTGCAGAGGAAATTGCCCGATTCGCAGAGTCAGCAAATACTGCAAACTTTAGAAAATAATGTGAAACGCGGTGCTAATTTGCTCAAGCAAGTCTTATCTTTTGCACGGGGTATTGAAGATAAACGGATAATTGTGCAAATTGAGCCATTGATGGCAGAAATTGAGCAAATTATCGCTCAAACATTCCCCAAATCCATTGTTTGCCAGATAGATATCCCGAAAAATCTCTGGTATGTTCGTGGAGACATTACTCAACTGCATCAGGTGCTAATAAACTTGGTAATCAACGCCCGCGATGCTATGCCCAATGGCGGTATTTTAAGGATTGCGGCGGAAAATCTGGTGATTGGCGAACATTCTACCCAGATAAACATCAATGCGAAAGTAGGTTCTTATATTGCGATCGTGGTGACGGATACTGGTATGGGGATGTCGTCGGAAGTCCAGCAACGGATTTTTGAACCATTTTTCACCACTAAAGAGATAGGCAAAGGTACAGGTTTAGGACTTTCTACGGCATTGGGTATTATTAAAAATCACGGTGGTTTTGTCAATGTTTATAGTCAAGTAGGCAGAGGTACTCAATTTACAGTGTACTTGCCTGCCTCTACATTCAGAGACACACATTCCCTGTCTCAAGAACTGAAATCAGTTATGGGAGATGGCTAGTTAAAACACCTCGGTCAACCTCATGGACAGTTAATTACTTGGCTGGGAGTGTATCAAGTTTTCACCCCAGGCGTAGCTCTAGGCGATAATCCTACTGTGCGCTTAGATTTAGACAATGAACCACAGTCTGATGTTTTACTGTTGATAAATAAACCAGCTAAGGGACAATAAAATTTTTAAAAAATATCTGGTGTATTTGGGTACAATTACTAAATTGTTACTCATTTATATTAGTAGACGCGTTGGTATAAATAAAAATTGTTTCCACTGACTAGAAAGCTCAGATTTTAGTTTTCGTCTCAATTCAATATAAAATTTAAAACTTAAAATCATAAATCAATATGGCAAACCTCACACCGAATTCTAGTTTTAGTTTGACACTGCGCTTGCAGATTCCCAATCGTATAGGGATGTTGGCATCGGTGACACAGGCGATCGCCACCACTGGCGGTAATCTCGGTCAAATTGATTTAATCGAGCAAACCCGCAAAGAATCTACCCGCGATCTGACTGTGGATGCTGCGAGTACTGAACACGCTGAAACCATTGTGCAAGCAGTCAAAGCATTGCCAGACATCAAGTTACTCAGTGTCTACGATCGCACCTTTAATTTGCATCGTGGTGGCAAAATCAGCATTACCAGCAGAATTCCCCTGAAGAGTGTTTCCGATTTGGCAATGGCTTACACGCCCGGAGTCGGTCGCATTTGTACAGCGATCGCTCAAGATCCAGAAGAAGTTTACAACTTAACCATCAAACAAAATACTGTTGCCATTGTCACCGATGGTAGTGCCGTTTTGGGTTTGGGAAATCTCGGCCCCGCCGCCGCCCTACCAGTAATGGAAGGTAAAGCAATGCTGTTCAAGGAATTTGCCGGGCTAGATGCTTTTCCCATCTGTCTCGCTACCCAAGATACAGAAGAAATTATCCAAGCAGTTAAGAATATCGCTCCGGTGTTTGGGGGAGTGAATTTAGAGGATATTGCTGCACCTCGCTGCTTTGAAATTGAAAAGAGATTACGCCAAGAATTAGATATCCCAGTTTTTCACGATGACCAGCACGGTACAGCAATTGTCACCTTGGCAGCGTTGTTTAATTCGCTGAAACTGGTACATAAATCCTTAGCAGAAATCAAGATTGTGATTAATGGTGCTGGGGCGGCGGGAGTAGCGATCGCTCGGTTACTTCGTAAAGCTGGGGCAGAAAAAATCTGGATGTGTGACTCTAAAGGGATTCTCTCTACCAGTCGCACCGATTTGACAGAGGAAAAACTCGAATTTGCGGTGAAAGGTCAGGGCACATTAGCGGGTGCAATGCAAGGGGCAGATGTGTTTATTGGAGTCAGCGCACCGGGAGTTTTGACACCAGAAATGGTGCAATCGATGGCCAAAGATCCAATTGTGTTTGCAATGGCAAATCCGATTCCAGAGATTCAGCCAGAATTAATCAGTCAAGATGTTGCTATCATTGCGACCGGTCGCAGTGATTACCCAAATCAAATCAATAATGTCCTCGCTTTTCCTGGCGTATTCCGTGGTGCTTTAGATTGTCGGGCACAGACAATTACCATCAAAATGTACTTAGAAGCCGCAAGTGCGATCGCCTCCTTAGTCAAGCCCTCAGACTTGGATCGGGAACACATTATTCCTTCAGTATTTGATGAGCGTGTCGTCACTGCTGTTGCTGCTGCTGTGCAACGTGCAGCGCGGGAAGAAGGTATTGCTCGGAACTAATTAAGGGACTTCCAAATACACTCGTCCCCATTTGGTGATTGGATTATAAATAAAGCATAATCATCCAAAACACCACCATTCTGTCAACTGTTTGCAATGAAGTATCAAGTTGGGGACGAGTTTTTACAACAACTGCCACTGATTTTAGCGGGGCCAATCCTCAAACATACTGAGCCAGAGTCAGTGACGGTATGGGTAGCAGTGAAACAGTCTTGTCAGGTAGAACTTAAGGTTTATGACACAACAAATGATGGTGAAGCACTAGGAAATTGTTTATTTGAGGGAGAACGCTCTACCGTTGCTCTGGGTAAGCATCTTCATGTAGTTGCGATCGCGGCTCGGTCTAAAATTGGAGATTGCCTCACGGGAGGTCACATCTATGCATACGACCTCCGATTTACTATTGCTGACCAAACCCTGCAAATGCAACAAGGATTATGCTCAAACTCTCATCCGAAAGTCAGCATTAGCTACTTCGATCATCAAAAACCAACTTTTACTCTGCCGCCAAACCATCTGCAAGATTTGCAAATTGTCCATGCTTCCTGCCGTAAACCTCATGGTCATGGGTTTGATGCACTGCCGATTCTCGACAGTTTAATTCAAGCATCAGCAAATCAACCCCAAAACCGCCCCCACCAGTTGTTCCTCACGGGAGATCAAATTTACGGAGATGATATCGCCGATCCATCGTTGTGGGTTGCTAGTACTCTTGGCGATGCCCTTTTGGGTTGGGAAGAACAACTTCCGGTGCATGGAGTGTATTGTACTCCCCAGCAACTACCCCCTGGAGAACGGGCTGATGTAGCGACAAATCAAGCTGGCTTGACGGCAGGATTACATAATAAAGCTGAGAAAGTTACCAGTCATCTTTTCAGCCTGGGCGAGTTTTACGCTACTTATTTACTAGCTTGGTCGCCAGTGTGCTGGCCGCTAACATTTCCCAAAGGACAGCAAGTAATGCGCGATCGCCATGCTATCAAAGACTGGAATCGGGCAGTCAAGCATTTGCGACAATTCATTTATACGCTTTGGAAAGTGCGTCGCGCCCTTGCCAATATTCCCATGTACAGCATCTTTGATGACCATGATGTTACTGATGACTGGAATTTAAACCAAGCTTGGTGTTTGCGAGTATTGGGGCGTCCCTTGGGGCGACGAATAGTCCAAAATGCCTTGTTAGCTTATACGGTGTTTCAAGGGTGGGGCAATACACCAGGGCAATTTGTAGAAGGGAAATCAGGTGAAAAGCTGTTGGCGGCTGCCCAAGCTTGGTCAGCTTCCCAAGGGAGAGATGCAAAGGCTGATGAAGCGATCGCGCGTTATGTAGGTATGCCGGCTAACGATCCCCACACAGACTTACCTGTTTTAGTCCGAGACGGCCCTGTATTCATTCTAGATCGACATCCTGAAGCACTAACTTGGCATTACACAGTCAGGAGCGATCGCCATGAAGTAATTGTGCTGGATACACGTACTTGGCGGGGTTATCCAGCCGATCAAAAACCAATTGCGCCGCCGATGCTGTTGTGTCCAAAAGCCTTTGAACAACAACTAGTTTTGCCTTTACAAGAAATCGCTGAACAAACTCAGATTAAAACCACATTCGTGATTGCACCCACCAATGTATTTGGATTGCAAGTGATTGATTGGATTCATCATTGGCATTTAAAACAGGAGAAAGTGTTTTCAACTGATGTTGGAGATGCCTGGAACATTAATGTTGAAGCACTGGCAAAATTTCTAACCACCTTGTTTGAGGAACGTCAACAAGTAGTTATTTTATCCGGGGATATCCACTACAGTTCTGTTGCTCACTTGTCTTATGCACACACCCATTCCAAATTGCAGTCTGTATTAGTGCAGTTAACCGCTAGTGCCTTGAAAAATGAAGAGATTTCGACGCGGCTGATTCATACACGATTGAAAGATTGGCTGCTACCAGAAAAGGTGCGACATTGGATCGGGTGGAACAACCCACCCAATATGGTAGAAATTTCAGAGAAAGAATTACACCATAATCGCCAGATGTTGACCAACTCTGACTGGCATTGTGTGCTGGAATGGGTACCTCGAAACAGTGTTCAGAGATATGATTGCACAGCAGATATATTATCGTTGATAGCTCCCTGGAAACGAGCCGAACATGCTAAATGGAAATGGTTACAACCCCTGATGTTTTGGAAATTTCGTTGGTTTCAGGAAGGACGAGAAGTAGTTGGATTAAATAATTTAGCTCTGGTTCACTTTGAGTTAGCAGATGAGAGTAGTTCTGGCAAAGTTATTCAAGATTTGTACTGGTTTTCTTCTTGGTATCCAATCCAAATTGTTTACAGCCGTTTTGAGAGCGAGTTAATGCCGAATCAGTCATTGTTACGATGAACTCGGAAGATCCCCCCAAACCTCCTTAAAAAGTGGGGCTTAATAAGCTGTTGTGATTATAGTTTGCACATTGAGGCGGCAGGGGAGCAGGGTGCAGGGAGCAAGGGAGAGGATTTACAGGTTTTGCCTAGTCATGCTTGTGATGCAATTTGCAGGCGCAACAGCTTATAAAGGCTTGCTCTAATTCCCTCCTTTTTAAGGAGGGATAGGGAGGATCAAGTCTTAAGCAAAGCAAGCGTATTGATTTTGGTTGTATATCTGGGCACTCTAGATGAAAGAAACTTACTGGAGAGTGATTTCTATGTCTACGACCCCAATTAGTGCAACATTGGCACAAACAGACAGAGATGCTGTGTTGCAAGCCATTACCACCATTAAAGAAAAGCTACCATTTTTGGTTGATTTGAGTGCCGACGATCGCAAGACTTTACCCAAGATGGGAGATAAGAGTCGGGCGTTTGTGAGTAAAGCATTAGAGGTGGCGGCGCAGAATCCAGAGTTTTTACCGCGATCGTTTGACTTAGAAGAGATGCGGAAGGATGTGCAATTATTTGAAGCGTTGTATCCGGTGTTATTGTCGTTGACGCAGTTACAAGAGTTGGTCGATGATACATCTCTTGCAGTCGGTAGTGAAGCTTATGCAGCCGCGTTGCAGGTGTATAACTATGCAAAAGCCAGTGGACAGGGCGCGGGTTTAGATGCAGTAGTTGTGGAAATGGGGCAACGATTTGCTCGTAAACCTGCAAAATCCAAGTCTCAAAAAGCAGCGTTGTAGAAAATAGCTCAGTACTTGCATTTAAAACGTGCAACGTTGAAGTTCAGAATTTGGATGTTAAAGTTAAAAGCACGACATTTCGAGTTCTGAGCTTCATTTTTTGAGTTCAAAGGCGCAACGTTCAAGCAAAAAGGTGCAACTTCCGAGTTCAAAGGCGCAACGTTCAAGCAAAAAGGTGCAACTTCCGAGTTCAGAGGCGCAACGTTCGAGCAAAAAGGTGCAACTTCCGAGTTCAGAGGCGCAACGTTCGAGCAAAAAGGTGCAACTTCCGAGTTCAGAGGCGCAACGTTCGAGCAAAAAGGTGCAACTTCCGAGTTCAGAGGCGCAACGTTCGAGCAAAAAGGTGCAACTTCCGAGTTCAGAGGTTGAAAGTTGAGATTTTGAAAGCGATCGCACAAGCATTTACCCCGAACACTCATATCTGAAGTGACATTATTAAGGGTTAGTGAGGTTAATATAGTAAAAATATTTTCAGCCTCTTGTCGGTGAAAATGCCAAATCAAGATTACCAATGGAAGCGATTCTGGTGTCCTCGGTCACGTCCTATTAATCTAGCTGATGGTGGTTATCTGTGCGACCCAGAAGAAAAATGGGGCAAAATATACAATCCACATTTAGTAACCTTTGAGGCTATATCAGACTTACGATGTTTAGCGCTCTTGGGTGAACCAGGTATTGGTAAAACCTGTGCCGTAGAGTCAGAACAAGAAAAAATCATAAGCAAGATTGAAGCAGCAGGTAATCAAGTTATTCTGTTAAACCTCCGCTCATATAGAACAGAAGATTTTTTAGTTGAAGAATTATTTAAAAGTTTAGAGTTTACTGACTGGCTAAAGGGTACGCATCAGTTGTATATTTTTCTAGATAGTCTTGATGAGTGTCTGCTACGGATAGATACCCTAGCAACACTATTGGTTGACAAGTTTAATCGAAGAGATATTCGCAGTCAGGCGGAGCGTTTATATCTTAGGATTGCCTGTAGGACAGCAGTTTGGCAACCTGTTTTAGAGAAAGGACTGAAGAAAATTTGGGGTGAGGATGGTGTAGGGATTTATAAACTAGCTCCACTTCGACGTGTGGATGTTAGTAAAGCAGCAAAGATTGAAGGCATCAACGATGCTGAAGCATTTCTAGAAGAAATTCAAAATAAAAATGTTGTGCCTTTGGCTATTAAGCCAATTACATTAAAATTTCTTCTCAAAATTTATCATCGTCATAATGGTCAATTTCCTCCTAGTCAAAGCCTGCATGAACTTTATCTTGAAGGATGTAGCTGGCTATGTGAAGAACGAAATGACAGTCGTATTGCATCAAAACTAAAAGGCAATCTTCTTCGACAACAACGTTTGATTGTTGCGGCTAGGATTGCAGCGATCATGATTTTTGGCGAGAAATCTGTTATCAAGACTGGTATTCAGAGAGATGTTCCAGATGATGACAATTACGTGCTTATTGAGAAGATGTGCCAAGGAATCGAAAGCGTTGAAGGTAGAGAGTTTGAAATTAATGAAGAAGCTGTTGAAGAAGTTTTAGATACTGGTTTATTCTCATCTCGTGGCGAATTAAGTCTTATGGGATGGGCACACCAAACCTATGCTGAGTTTCTGGCTGCATGGTACTTGATTCAGCATCAAACACCTTTAGAGCGGGTAATGAGTCTAATTGTTTCATATAAAGATCCTGAACATAAATTAATTCCACAACTTCATGAAACAGCAGCATGGCTAGCTAGTATGAGGACTGACGTACTTCAGGAAATAATGAAGACTGATCCTGATGTACTGTTGCGAAGCGACATACCCACAGATGCAAATCTTCAAGCTGCAATAGTTGATAACTTACTAAAACAGTACGAGCAGGGAAAGCTATTGTATTCAAGCGGTGATAATTACCGAAGATACGAGAAGCTTAAACATTCTGGGCTTACTGAACAATTACGTCCCTATATTCAGGATTATAGCAACCAAATTGATGCATCTCGTATAGCAATAGACATTATTGAGGCTTGTAAGGTAGATGAACTTCAGGGAGATTTAGTAAACCTAGCACTTGATTCATCCCAATCAATTTACCTCAGAGTTAGTGCTGCAAACGCAATCTGTACAGTTGGTAATGCAAGTGCAAAATTGCAATTAAAACCACTGGCTTGTGGACAACTTCCAGAAGATGAGGATGACCAACTTAAAGGATATGCTTTGAGAGCAATTTGGTCAGATCATCTGCTAGTAGAGGAATTGTTTAATGTCTTAACTCCACGGAAGAAGAGAAACTTTTTAAGCTCGTATGGAGTATTTGTTGACTTTGAACTAGTACCAAAACTACAGCCATCTGATTTGCTAGTTGCTCTTAATTGGGTAGAAAAACAAGGTATTAGAGGCTTTGGACACCCATTTGAAAGACTTGGCAATGCCATACTCCTAAAAGCTTGGGAAAATTTTGACTTGCCTGATATAGCAGAAAGTTTTACTAAAGTCGCTCTAATACAGTGGAGAGAACATCAGAGAGTCATCACTCGCGACAACGAACTTCAAACAAAATTTGAATCTTCGTTTATCAATGATATCAATAAACGGCGCAAACTAATCGAACAGGCAGTGCTGATAGTCTCTAAAACAGGAGAAAATATATATTTTTTATGGAGTTCATTAACAAGAAATATTCTTTTAACAGAAGATGTTTTTTGGATGCTCGGAAAACTTCAAAATATTCATTCTCAAGAAGAGCGAATTTGGGCAAGACTAATTAAGTGGAAATTTAATTGTCAAGATGTAAAGCAGAAAGATGCTATTTTTACAGCTAGCCAAACTAATAATATCTTGCATGAAGAATTTGCACCTTATTTTGCAACAAGTGATCTAAACTCAGATCAAGCTGAGATACTGGAGTTGGAGTATCAAAGTATGCAAGATCAAGAGGAATCTAGACAAAACCTTGTTATAGCTTCACTACCTAAAGAGCGAGTCCTTTTATTTCTAGAGCAGCTAGAGTCAGGAAATCTATCAGCTTGGTTGCAAATTACGACAGTGATGACTCTCAATTCAGATAGCCAATTTTCTGAAGAAGGGTTTGAATCAGATTTAACAAAACTTCCCGGATGGCAAGAAGCTGATCTAAAAACTCGTGACAGAATCATTAATGGTGGTAAAAAGTATATTGAAGAATACAGTCAAGTAGCAAAGGACTGCATAGAAACAAACTTGTTTAATGAACCAGAATCAGCAGGCTTTCAAGCTTTCTTGTTGCTTTTGCAGGAAACTCCAGAAATTTTAGATACCCTACTATCTACTGTCTGGCAAAGATGGGCATCTATTATCGTTGGCTTTCCTTACAACACTCAACGAGAACAATACTATAAAGACTATCAAGAGCTAGTAAAGCAGGCATATCTGAAAGCTCCTATTGAAACCTTAAATACGCTGGTATCAATTATTGACAAGAAAAACGGGGAAGATAATCCTATACTCATTCTTAATAAATTTGAAAAATGCTGGGATGATAGTTTCCAAGCGGTTCTTCTAGAAAAGGCTAAGGATACCGCAATTAAATATAAATGTCTGGAACAGTTATTTAAAGAACTTTTAAAGCATAAATCGATTGGAGCTAGAGAGTTTGCTAAGTCTCTTGTTTCTATTCCTCTACCTTTAGAAGAAGAAGCACACCATAAAGCTGTAGTTGCAGGTAGGGTATTAGTCGAATGTTCAGAACCTAATAGCTGGGTGATTGTTTGGTCAGCTATCCAGCAAGATACAAACTTTGGAAGGACAGTATTTGAAACAGTTGCTAATCGCTACGTGCATGGTTTCCATTTAAAGCTGACTGAAACACAGCTAGCAGATTTATACATCTGGCTAGTTTGTCAGTATCCTCATGCTGAAGATCCTGATCACAGCAATGAGGTTCTTGCTGACGATATGGGCGTTAAAGAGAGCATTGCTAACTTAAGAGAAAGTGTTTTGACACAACTTAGGGAAACTGGGACATCTCAGGCGTGTATTGAGATTGAGCGTATTGCTGACCAGTTCCCTAAACTAATGTGGCTTAAAAGAACGTTGCGAAACGCTCAGAATGTTAAGCGGTGCAAAGATTGGCAACCACCTCAACCAGAACAGATTCTTCAAATTGTGAGCAAGAAGGAATCAAAGAGTATGAAAACAATTCTGATTGTGGCATCAAGTCCGGTTAATCAGGCAAAATTACGCCTGGATAAGGAAGTGCGTGAAATTAATGAGGGATTACGTCGATCTCAGAAGGGTGACCAATTTAAACTAGAGCAGAGATGGGCTGTTCGGACTGATGATTTACGTCGAGCCTTATTAGAGACTGAACCACAAATTGTCCATTTCTGTGGACATGGATCAGGCGATGAAGGACTAGTGATAGAAGACGAAGCTGGAAAATCAAAGCTAGTGAGTACAACTGCTCTAGCAAATTTATTTGAACTGTGTACTGAACACGTCGAATGCGTTCTCCTCAATGCTTGCTATTCGGAAGTGCAAGCAGAGGCAATTGTTCAACATATTGACTATGTAATTGGGATGGGTGACGCAATTGGAGATACAGCTGCAATCAAGTTTGCTACCGGATTTTATGATGCTCTTGGAGCAGGAAGGTCTATTGAAATGGCCTATAAATTTGGTTGTAATGCAATTCAGTTAGAGAACATTCCAGAGCATCTGACTCCAAAATTTAAGAAGAAACAATAGCTTTATGTCTTTTTTACTTATGTCTTTTTTACTAACGGGCGATCGCCTTCTAACCCTGCTCATCCAAACTCAGATATGGAAGAAGCAGGTAAAAATAATACAATGGTAAAACAAAATTTTCAACCGGAACATACGCCGATATCTCCGTCAGATGTTTCTAAAAACCTGTCAACTACCATCAACTTCAGCGAGATATCCAAGTCTTTTGACCCAGACGCTATGCCTATTTGGGAACTGGTAGCTGAAATCTCTGCCCAAGTCCCTGATGAAGAATGGCAAAAACTACCTACTGATTTAGCTAGGAGATTTGATTACTATCAGAAACAGAACGCAGAAGGGTTAGACAATGAGTGAAACTCAAACCCAGTTACCGACAGATACATGGATTTGTGCTTCTTGGCAGGAGTATCAGGAAGCGATAGCTAACTTGCTCAACGAGAAGGGAAAAAGCTATTACTACAAAGGACACATGAGGCTGGAAATGCCACCAGTTAGTTTTGATCATGGTAAAGACCATGTTGTAATTATTTTTGCAGTGACTCTATTTGCAGCACTTAAAAGCATTGCAGCCACAGGTTTAGACACAACCACCTTTCGTAAAACTGGTGTTCGGGATTGTCAGCCTGATGTGGCGTATTATCTCAGAGAACGCGCCCAAACTATCCCAGCAGGTACAGGAATTGTCAACCTCGATCGCTACCCAGCACCGGATTTAGTGATTGAGATTGCGAAAACATCTCTGTTGGATGACTTGGGTACAAAGCGATCGCTCTACGAAGAATTAGGCGTTGCTGAATATTGGGTAGTGGATGTTCAAAATGCCGAAATCATTGCCTATGCGATCGCAGATCAAGGCAGTAAACGTATTCAAGAATCACAGGTATTGCCTGGATTGGCGATGTCTATTTTAGAAGAAGCTTTACGCCAAAGTCGTGAAATGAGTCAATCTGAAGTTGGAGCTTGGTTATTGAGCCAGTTTCAGCAAAAGGAGGATTGATCGTTGGCAATTGACAAAGTTACATTTTGTCTTCTATAGACTTTCTGGCTTCTTCTATCTGTGCAGCCAGCTTTTCTTCATCAGGTAATTTTAGCTGATATTCCCTGGCTAAAATATTGGGTAAATTTTCTAATGCATAATGTGCCACAGCTTCATCCTTTTGACTGCACAATATCAACCCAACAGGCGGATTCTCTCCAGGGTATGTCCAATGTTCTTTAGCATAATTTACATAAAAATTCATTTGTCCAGTGTCAGCCGGCGTTAACTTCCCCAGCTTCAAATCAATTACTATCAGACATCTCAGCAGCCGATGAAAAAATAATAAATCTACCCGATACCATTCATCGCCAACGCGCAAACGTTTCTGACGAGCTACAAAAGCAAATTCACTTCCTAATTCTAATAAAAAGTATTCCAGCTTATCGATTAATGCTTGTTCTAAATCACTTTCTGAATATTCATCCTTCAATCCTAAAAATTCTAAGACAAATGAATCTTTAAGTTCTTGTTCAGGGGTTAAGATATCTTCTACCTGCTTTTCTTCACCTTTTTTCAGCGACGCAGTTTTATTTTTTGACAGGGCTACTCGTTCATAAAATTTACTTTCTATCTGTCTTTTTAGTTGTCTTTCGCTCCAGCCTGCGCGTAGTGCTTCAGTTTCATAAAATTCTCTAGCTTTCAAGTCATGAACTGAAAGAAGACGAACATAATGTGACCAAGGTAAAGGAAATCCTTGAGCTAAAGTTGATAAATTAGATTCAGCAGACAGTGTTTGCGAAATTTGCCATTCCAGATAAAAACGACGCATTAACTCTAAATTACGCTCAGAAAAACCTTTGGTAAATCTGGCTGTTAAATCTCCTGAAAGCCTTTTTATAACTGCTGCTCCGTATTCTGCTCGCTTCTCTCCACCCTGCTCAAGTTCTACAATCCGTCGCCCAAGTTGCCAGTAAGTAGCCGTCATGATTGCATTTACTGAACGAGCAGCTGCACGACGAGATGATTCTAGAAGTTCAATTAAATCAGCGAGAGTGTTTTCGTAGCCGTTAATCACGATATCCTTCTCAACTGCGTTTTTGTGTTTTAAGAATTACTGCATTGTGTTATTTTACGATTTATCAAATAACTTTTTTCATAAGATGTTGTGCAGAGACGCAATTTGACTCGCATCTCTACAATCTCTTTCCATGACTTTTACTCAGCGTTCACAAATTCCCAATACCCACTGCTAAGTTCTTTCACCGCCAAGTCATAAAATTGCTTACCGTGTTCGGGCGTTGCTAAAGCCGGATTTGAACCCATACGTCCATCTGGATAACGCACTCGAAAGTCAGCAGCGCTATAAATCCGATGTCCCCTTGCAACTTCTGGTGAAAGGTATGCTTGCTTAATCGCTTCTGGATAAACATACTGAGTGAGCGCTACTTCACTTGGCGTTGCATGAGAGCCTTCTTGATCCCCATATAATTCTTTAGCTAGCTTATATACCGAACCGCACATAAACCAGTTTGCCACTTGACATTGCACCTGTTGAGCATTGGGAATCTGCAAATCTTCTAAGTGCGCGTAAGTTTCTGAGAAAGCCGCTTTCAGGGTGGCGATATTCCCACCATGTCCGTTAATAAAGTAGAACTTGCTAAAACCAGCTTTGGCTAAACAAGTTACATAATCTCGTACTACTTGAATCAAAGTGCTGGGACGCAGACTGATTGAGCCAGGAAAAGCAGTATGGTGCAGTGCCATGCCCACATTGATTGTAGGGCCAACGATCGCTTGGGTTGCATCACCTACACCAGCTGCGATCGCTTCTGCACAAATAGCATCAGTACCAATTAACCCCGTTGGCCCATGTTGTTCTGTGGAACCAATAGGAAAAATAATCCCCTTTGACTGCTGTAAATAAGCTTCGACTTCTTGCCAAGTACTTAAATGCAGTAACATTTTTGACGATTTCCTTTGCTGGTAAATAAGCAGATTAACTTTCAAATGGTTTTACCCATACTGTTTTAGGGCAGCCATAAGGTAGTTTTAGCCGGGTATATTCTAAAATAAATTTCTCAATTAAAAATAAAATAATCTCTGATGCGCCTGATTTACTCTTGTCCACTTAGTTACTTTAAATATACTAAAAAGGACGAATGCTAGCAGAAAACTAGAAAAAGTAGGTTAAAAGTACTATTGTTACCTCATTCTCAACACTTGAGCAAAAATATCAACGTATCCAAAAGGAGTTAATGGCTGGGGCGATCGCTCTCGGCGGTGTTTTCATTATTGGCACTTTATGGTACTGGTTAGTGGAAGGCTGGTCATGGGAAGATGCGGCTTACATGACAGTCATCACCTTAGCGACTGTGGGATATGGAGAAACTCACCCACTCGGTAGCCGAGGACGGTTGTTTACAATTGCCTTGATTTTATTGGGTGTAGTCAATATCGGTTACATTGTCAACAGATTTACAGAAGCGATCATTCAAGGCTACTTTCAAGAAGGAATTCGGCTACAGCAACAGAGGCGGTTAATGGAATCCCTATCAGAACATTACATCATCTGTGGATTTAGTCGGACTGGTCGTCAAATTGCCAAGGAATTTCGGGCAGAAGGTGTACCTTTTGTGGTGATTGATTCGGAGATGGAATCGGTACAAAGGGCGCAGACTGAAGGTTATACAGCATACCAAGGTGATGCTACATTAGATGACACACTCTTAGAAGTTGGCGTTGAACGGGCGATTTGTATCGTTGCAGCACTCCCTTCGGATGCCGAAAATCTATACATTGTTTTATCGGCTAAAACACTGAATTCGGGAGTTCGGGCGATCGCCCGGGCAAGTACAGAAGAAGCTTTGCAGAAATTAAGACGCGGTGGTGCAGATGAAGTCATATCCCCCTATATCACTGGTGGAAAACGTATGGCTGCTGCGGCTCTCAGACCCCAAGTCTTAGACTTTGTAGATGGAATTTTGACAGGTGCAGACCGTCAGTTGTATATGGAAGAATTTTTACTCGACCCGGCTTTTTGTCCTTTTGTGGGTCAGAGTTTGCAAAAAGCGAGATTGCGATCGCAATCTGGGGCATTAGTCCTGGCAATTCGCCGTCTTGACGGGACTCTCATCGGTGGCCCCACTGGTGACACGTTGTTAATGCCAGGCGATCGGCTAATTGGTATGGGTACAGCAGAACAGTTACGGAGTCTGAATCAAATTCTCGGCCCCATTAATTCCAAGAAACTGCGGCGACCGAAAAATAGTTGAGTTGGGTAAGCTGGTAAATATTTCATTAATAAGTAGTTTTATTCTTCTATCTGGTGCTTTATTTTGTAGTTCACTTACCAGTTAATATCCACTGCAAAAATCTGATTTCTATCTTGCGGTTGGGCTAGACAAATTTTGATGTGATTAGGCTGTGTTTTAGTCATTACTAAATAACACATCTTTTGATACATTATATTTAACTCAAACACTGAAAATCAATGGCTTTCCTAACCAATGCTCAACGACAAATTACAAATGACTAACAATCAATTTCTCTCCACCCATGCCTAGCTGCTATGCCTTTTGTAACCCATTCGATCACAATTGGGGGAGCTTCTGATATCAAAATGCTAGGATAAACTGCTGCACCCCAATCGGGATGAATTAGTACACGGCATTGATTTTTGATCACTGGATAGTTAAGCAAAGCTTTGACAACTGCTGTGTCATCGTGGGGGATTGCTCCGGGATGGGAGAGTAAAGGGTAGCCTGTACGAGGGTCGATTAAGTCAGTTAAGTAGCTGCGATCGCGCAGATTAAATGCTAAATCGCAGCCAAATATCATAAACTTTTCTCGCAAGCGTTCTTTCTCTATCTCTACCTCTGCTGTCTTTTCAACTAATTGATAACGCGATTGTTGTAAAACAATCACTACCCGTAAAAATGGCTGTCGTTTCCAATCTGGTAATATCCGTTCGCAGTTGGCACAGATATATTGACTGGGAGGATGAATTGAAATTTGAACCGCTTGTCCCGCTTCACCAACTAAATTAATCGGACAGGCTTGCTCCGAAGTGTAAACCTTGGGATAGTTCACTAAATTGATTCGGTTTATACAAAATTTTTAATTTAATCTCTGGTATTGATAATAACTCTTAAAAGTTCCAAAAAATCATCATTTTTCTCTAATATGCTGCTTTTTTTCAAAGTAGTTACTAATAATTTGAGAATTTTAATCCGAATTTTAACCTTTATTAACCTGTTTTAATGGGATTTGCTGCGATCGCTGTAAGCGTTGGCATAGGTGCAGATGTCATAGACAAGCGATGCCTATGGCGAGCTACGCCTACGCGCCTGAAAAATGGTCAATCAAAATCCCAAAAAATAACCTCCATCCCATATAATTTGCAGTCAAAACCAAAATGATATAGCTGTCAGCAAAACTTGATTAGACAGATATCTAGTTAAGCAAAGCCTGTGAGACTTTTGCCAAAGGCAAGCAGAAAAAATAAAGGCATTCAGCTATGCAGCCTACTTTGCATAACACCCAATTAATTAAGTTTTAAAGAATTCACTGGAACTTCATCCCAAGAATCGACTGTCCGCAAACGCGCTACCCAACCTGCGGCCTTTTGCGTCTCCGTCAAATTATTCTCAAAAGAATCATGACAATCTTTAGCTTGAGATTCATTACAAGTGGCAATACAGGCATGAATCATCCCAGACGGATCGATTTGCTCATTTACCCAAATAGTCATAGAATATTACCTCAAAAACTTTAGCAAAAAAGCCATTTGTAATTTTAGAATACTATTAAAATCAAAACTATTTATAGTAAACTAATCCCAATTACTATAGTAATCAGGTTTGATTTTTGAACAGATACGTAGGGTGCGTTACGCTGTCGCTAACGCACCCTACGTATCTGTTCAAAAATCAATAGGTGTCAACTTAACATAAAAGCAAGCCTAGAACCAGCTTTTAGATATTATCTCGTTCCCAGTCGGAGACTGAGAATGCCGTCTAGAGGCTCCGCCTCTCTTGCTAGCAGCAGAGCCGCCAGGAGAAGCATTTCCAGCCGGAGGCTAGAAACGAGGTTTTAAAGCAATACAGTTCAAATAAGCCTAAAACCCTCATGTCGAAACGCGATAAATCGCGTCTTCAAAGACCAATTATCCTTAACTGAACCTATTGGGTTTTAAAGAAATTTCAAAGTTGATACCCGCAGAGGCATTGCCGTGCCCCTGCGGATGTCCCTTACTAGATTGTGAAATACTATATTCGCCAACTGTCTCTTTTGAAAATTCGGGACTCTATAACTACTGCAATATTATTTAAGGGATAGAGTTGTAACGAGTTTTGACAGATATTGATAGATGCAAATTACTGATTCTACAACTTTATCTGATGATACTCGTTGCGAGCCTCTCTCTAATAAAAATCAAAATTGAGTTATCAAATCTTAGTTTTATGAATAATCAAAAAGCATAAGGGATCGCTAATCAAAATAATAATGTTTTTTCACGTCCCTTGTAATTTCCCATGTGCAGGACATACCAACGGGAAAAATAACTAGATCACCTTTACCCATTTGCACTGGCTGTCCACCATCAGGAGTCACAACTACGTCACCTTCCAAAAAGTAGCAAGTTTCTTGAGAATCATAAGTCCAAGGGAATTTGGAAAAAGGAAGTTTCCAAATTCCCCATTTAAATACACTCAATTCATTGAGATATTCAAGTCTAGGTTGATGCTCGATTTTAATTTCCATATCGTGTTTTCTCTAGTTATGTTCAACAGTAGGATTGAATATCCTCTCCACACTGATCTACTAGATAACACAAAGCCCGAAAACGCAAGTAAACAAGTTCATTATAAAGTGGATTTAGTTTGCACATTGGTGGAATGTGTCCTATTTTGCGACCAAAAAGTATGATATCACGCTCGAATGGACACTGAGCAGGTATTAGTTTAGCAATAAATTTGGCTAATTTCCGATTCTGAATCTGAATTTGATCCAGCCATTGACGTAATGGTTGCAGTAAATCTAATTTAGGTTGAGTAAACTGCTTTTTGCTAAGTGTTTGATTATTTTCTTCTAAAGGTTTAATAAAAGCAGTCAGAAAAATACGCTGATTATTTGTTTTAAGCATAGCTTTAGGCAAGGTTTTCCTTGTGTAGATGAACTATTTGCCGATTCAAAATATTACCATGTAATCTGTCTGGACAATTTAGATTGTGCTTGTAGATTCAGAAGCAAAGTAAGCACAATGCAAACAATTTACATCCATCTTTTGGAGGGGAAATTGTTTAACTAATTGTTATTTAAACCCACCAAATCATGAAGAACTGTCCCGTTAAATACAAAATAACAAAGAAAATATAAAAATGGCATTTCTTTAACTTATGAATTTCTAATCTGTAAGATAGTAATCTTATATATTAGATGTAAATGCTTGGTTTTGAAACTGCCTAGTATCTAGAGATGTAATTTATGGCAGGCAAATATAGTTTTATTCTTACCCCCTATACACTTCGGTAGAATTAACCTTTAACATCTCTCGATTTTAGGGCATTGAATATCTATATTTTTGTCTTATATACTACACAAGCCAACCTAGATATTATCTAATAAGTAGCTATAAATCGTTTGATAAGGGAACTCCAAGAAATAAATTATCCAATATTGTGGGGTGGGCATCTTAACGCTAATGGCAAGATGCTCACCCCACAGGAGTTAATTGGATACTTTTTTATTTGTCAGTCCCTAAGTCCAAACTCATCCAAACTAATATTTTAACGAGCAGCACAAGATGTAGCGGTGAGCGAGGAGTTATGGGGCATTGCTGTGGGTACTTGAGAAACCAGAACTACGTTCCCATTAGCATCTATAATCCACCCTTGGGCTTCTACAATTTGAGTAGGTTCATTGACAGACTTCACTTTCTGTGATTTCTCTTCTGTATTTCGCTGCGCCTGAGCAACCACTTTTTTCTGAATACCTTCAGCACGATTCTGAGGTTCTGGGGAGAGTGTGATCCAATCTGCCAACACGGCATCATCAGCGATCAATGGCTCTGTGGGATCGGCTACTAGTCCTCCACGCCCAGTAGTAATAAATGAACTCCTTCCTATTGCTCTACTAGAATTACAACCAGCAACAATTTGCTCCGAAACATCAACTAGATTTACGGGCAATTCTACTAATCCTTTACTGGGGTCAGCATCTGGTGAGTTGATTTGTACAGTGCCATTTAATGAAGGGTTTTGCTGAGAAAATGCAGTGATATCACTTGTTGGCAGCCTATTTGGGTCTAGTGGCTCTTTAGGGTTTAACAGCCTCTCTAGGTCTGTACGGGTACGCGGCACAAAACCAAATATGTTCTTAGCAGTGATTGTGATTTTACCACCAGGTCCAAGGTTGGCGTTGGCAGTGATATCGTTATTTCCAAAGGGAGTGGCCACAAGGAAGCCGTTTGGTGCATAGATGGTGATATTACCGCCAGTTTTATCACCCCCTGCATTAGTGGATATTTGGCTGTTGCGGCGCATCAGTAACAAGTCCCGCACCTGTAGTGTAATGTTACCGCCCCTACCTGAATCACTTTTAGATGTGAGTGTCCCTTGATCCAGAAATATGGAGTTAGCAGCTACGTTGAGTGCGCCTGGTATGCCTGGATTACTTGCATTTCCTGTAGGAATTGCAGTATTTGGAACTTTAACACTCACATTTATTTCAGCTCCATCGCGGATAATCAATTTCCCTGTGGTGATATTTACTTGTCCCGCATTTCCATAACTTAGAGTCGAAGCAAACAAACCACTGGCGTTATCTGTCACTGAGGTTCCAGCTATCTCTACTGAATCCAAGGCGTTAACAATTATGTTTCCTCCTCTTCCTTCAGATGGAATCACTTGTGAATTATCTATTATTCCACTAGACTCTGCTGTTACTCTTGCCCCATCTTTAATCAGCAATCTCCCAGTGTTGATTTTAATGTCACCCGCCTTTCCTGTACCAGCCGTTATACCAAGAAACCCAGTAATAGTATTTGGTAAGGTGCTACCAATTAACTCCACGGACTCAGAGGCATTCACTATCAAATTTCCCGCTCCACCGCTACTTAAAGTAGAAGTACTTACTTGTGCGCCATCCTGAACAATTAATTTCCTAGTATTAATGGTTATATCTTCTCCATTTCTGTTACCCCTGGTTTGACTTATCAAGCTCACAAGATTGCCACTTAGTTCTACTGTCCTGCCCTGTACCTGGATACTACCGCCGCTACCAAGTCTATTACTAGTATCTACCTGAGATGGAATTTTAAGCCCGTCAACAGTCACCCGTTGAATTAATTTAATATCTTGGAAATTCTTTACACCTTCATATCCAAAGACCCAACCTTGGTTCATTGGTTTGAGACTGACCAGACTATTATTAGCTACACTGCCTAGCTCAATTCGTCCTGACGCTGCTGTTAAATTGCCGCCCTCGAATGTGATATCACCACCCACAAGTGCCAAGGTTTTGCCTGGCAGCACTCTTAGACCAACTGGTTGCCGAAAGATATTAATTTTGCCATCAGGACTAGCTGCCTGGGATTGATTGCGGATGGGAGCCGCAGTTGCTCCAAATTGCAAACCAATGGGAACACTTACTGTCAGCAAGGGCGTGGCTTGGGGATTTATGGTACTAAACTTTGTACCATCGGAAAAGTTGAGACTACTCGCTGTACTTGCAATAAAGGAACCACCGATGTTTAAAGAAGCATGAGTACCAAAAATAATCCCATTGGGATTAATTAAAAACAGGTTAGCTGCGCTGTTAACTTTAAGGATGCCATCAATATTAGAAATTGAATTACCTGTTACTCGGCTAATAATATTCTGAATCCCCTCAGTATTTTTAAACTCAGCCGTAGTCCCGTTGAGTACAGAGAACTCTTTAAAACTGTGGAATAAATTGCTTCCTAAGCGGGTTCCACCTTCAATATTTGTGAGATTGCCCTGTGTTGTAACTTGAGAATTATTAGGTAGAGTAGCATCTGGGGTGATTTGGGCAATAGCAGAAGTTCCAGAGAAAGCTATTGACCCACTTATTAAAATTCCTAACCCTTTAAACCTGCCACACAAAATACTCATGATGAATAATAAACTCCTCTAAAAAATGATGGTGACGCTGTGCCTCTATCAATACTGCTCGGTTCAGGCAAAAGACGCGATGAATCGCCGTCTCTACAATAATTAGTCTTTTGTCTTGACGGTGATTTATCGGATATTTTCAATCTAAAATTTTATCAAAAAATCTTAATCTAAACATATTAGCAACTATATTTAATAAATTAACTATATAACTATATCTATCTCAATAAACTATGATATTCAAATCGTTAATATACGTTTTGGTATTTTTTTAAATATGAAAATATTGGTCGTTCCAAATAATATCAGGTTAGAGGCACAAAATTATTGCGCCTCTACGAAATTTTTTTAATTCCCCTATTAAGAGCAATATTTTTAACTTAAATATTAATAAGCTTGCTCATTAGTAGGTAGCATTATTACCAACTTAATTACTGGGAATATTGCTAATTAATTTTAGAGGTGCTTACTTTGGTATTTAAGTTTACAAAACTGTTAAGTATTAATGGCACGGGCAATCAACAAATCTATCTAGATCGTTTGACCAACAAGTACAACCCGCTAATTTGATATGTTTACCTGGAATTGCTAGTAAAGATTTCTGAACTTGCGCGTCTCCACCAGTATCACTAGATTGGAGTTTAGTTAAATCGAGTGTGTACTGAAATTGTAGAACTTCTTGTGCTGATATACCGTAATCTTTGAGTATCTGACTGAATTTAGTATTCTTCAGAATTTCATGAAATTCCTGCTGAATTTCGTCTTGTAACTGCTGTAATTTTTGAGGATCAATAACTGCTTGCTGTGAAGTTTGAGATTCCATGAATTTTACTTTCCTTGCAGAATGATAAATGTGTGAACATATCTTGTATGTACTAATTTCAATTGACTTCAATTAGTACAGTTTGGCAATAAAGAAATCAACGATACAGACAGAGTTTAGAATGGCACGAAAGCATTAGGCCTCTAACGCTCTTGCGAACTCTCGTAATTATAAAATCAGCTTGGCTAGTAATAATTACGCACTTTGTTACAAAACTTCATCTATTTTTGTTGAATTTCTTGAAAACATTCAGGATTTACTTACGCAAAGGAAAGGTTTTTTGTCATTGCAAGCGATCGCGTATCGCGTAGTGTTTCCCTGCGTAAGTGCTGTTATGGTAATGAGGCGGGATTATTTCCAAAAAATTGGGGTAAAGAGTATATATAACTCCTCACCCCTGAATCTTCTCAATTCAACTCTAAACTAGGCTCCGACAGCTTCCTTGGCGGCGTATAACACTTCAGCGTTAATTTCCTTGAAACCGCGATCGCGGGCAAATTTCTCAGTATTTCGCTTCACTTTACCGCGAACAAATCCCGGAATCTTATTCAATTCTGCTTGACCATCTTTTGTCCAGTTGAGGTCAGAATCAGCAGAAATCCCTCTAGTAATCACTTCTTTAGTATCATGACCGCCGAAGATTTCTAACAGGTGATCTTCCATTCCCAAAGTGAAGGAATTGTAGATCAAATCTGTAATCTGATTTGTCCCTTCATAACCCATAAATGGTTTGTAACCGATGGGGAAATTTTGGACGTGGATTGGTGCAGCAATTACACCGCAAGGAATATCTAAGCGCTTACCAACATGGCGTTCCATTTGAGTGCCGAAAATCGCGGAGGGTTCGACACGAGCGATCGCATCCCCAATTTCACCATGATCTTCGGAGATTAACACTTCATCGCAATACTCGCTAACCTGTTCGCGGAACCAATCTGCATCATATTTACAGTAGGTACCAGCCCAAACAACGTGAATCCCCATTTCTCGCGCCAGAATCTTGGTAATGGCGGCGGCGTGGGTGTTGTCACCAAAGACCACAGCTTTTTTGCCAGTCAAGTTCTGACAGTCAATGGAACGGGAGAACCAAGCAGCTTGAGATACATACAGGGTTTGCTCATTGATGAAGTTTTCATAGTCAACTTCTGCACCTTGAGCGTTAATTACCTGTTGAATCTTGCGAATACAACGGGCAGTTTCCACTACACCCATTGGAGTAATGTCTATATAAGGTGTGCCAAATTGTTCTTCCAGGTAACGGGCTGTAGTCAAACCGAGTTCACGGTAAGGCACCAGGTTAAACCAGGCTTGGGACATCTTTTTCAAGTCATTCACCGAAGCACCTTCGGGAATTAAAGTATTTACTTCAATCCCCAAGTCAGCCATCAGCCGTTTGAGTTCGGTGCAGTCGTGATTATTGTGGAAACCAAGGGTGGTAGTACCGATAATGTTAACTGAGGGTTTTGCTGTTTTGCCCTCAGGCAACTCGCCGCGCTTGCGGGCTTTTTCAATGTAATATTGGACGATTTGATCCAAAGTGCGATCGGCGGCTTGCAGTTCGTTGTAACGGTAGTGGTTTACATCCGCCAGCATTACATCTCCCTTTGCTTCCAGCTGCGCTCGTTCGACAAAGTTGTGCAGATCCTCTTGCAAAATGCTAGAGGTGCAGGTGGGAGTTAACACAATCAAATCTGGGTGTTCCTCGGCATCCTTACGGACAATGTTATCTACCACCTTCTCTTGGGAACCGCGTGCCAAAACGTTGCGATCGACAACACTGGTTGTCACCGGAGTGAAATCTCTCTCCCGCGATAACATGGAGCGCATGACGTTAAAGTAGTCATCGCCAATGGGAGCGTGCATGATCGCATGAACATTTTTAAAAGAACTAGCGATTCGGAGAGTGCCGATGTGGGCTGGGCCAGCATACATCCAGTAAGCCAATTTCATGTTTATGTTTTCCCTTGTCAACTCAAATAACTAAGTAAGTGGGCGTAAAAAATATCCGATAGACCCGATCGCCAACCCCTTCAGTGCGTAGTTTACCGCCGTAGGCATCGCGTCGCGTGCCGTTGGCAAAGAAGGGGAGTAAGATTAAAGCCAAGGGGAGGGGGTCTTATTATATTTAATTCAGCCCATCTACTTATAAGTGCTTGATTATTAAATCGTTTCTGATTTTCTCAAACCTACTGGCTAAGAAAAAATAAGGTTTGTTGCGGGTTTTCGGGGCGGTGATATGGCTAAAACTCAGTTAATGCTTGGGATGAGGCTATCTATTTGACACTCCTAGACCTAAAGGTACGGGGATTCTTGATTCTAACGAGTCCACTTAGATTAGACCCCTTGCGGTATCTAAACCAGAGGTGGTTTTCTCCTCAAGCGTTAACTTTCCGAGTGCCCCTCGGTAGTTGGTTAATTCCAAATTTTGTTTGTTTAAATTCTGTATCGCCTAGTCCCCATGAAGATTTTACCTATTCCTGGGTAGGAACTAGAACTATGGAATAGAACCCCATATCTTCAATTGTCAAGGTACAGATTGCTGTTAGGCATTTAGGTTTTTATACAGGTTGATTACCGTTCCTGTTAAACCTAATTTTACCAGAATGTGACTGAGGCGTGAACAACTCAACCCGTTTTCATCACGCAGCCGAAACTACGTAATATGGCGTGTACCGCTTGTTACTTACTTGTTACTCAAGGGTTTTCAACGAGTGTTTTTATAAACAATATTCCTGTTGTTTATGTAAAAAAATCTTAATGTTCCGGTAACTTTGTTTATAATACCAGTTCTTAGTTAATTTCAATACATACCTAACAGGAACAGCTCCTTCCCTGGTTGCCGCAAGTACTTATACAAAACTTCGATTATTCACATCAAATATAGCAATTTCTGGCTTCTATTTATCATTTTTGCCAATAACTAAGGTAATAATATTTAGCTAGACCAGTTTATCGATTAAGTGCCTACTAGCTTCATGAAGCTAATCGCTGAGTACATATAAGCGTGACCTCTGGCGAAAAGTCTTGCTTATGAGTATTATTGTTTATTTATACCTACCTAATTAGCGATCAAACTGTGTAAATATGGAACTTTCTTAGGTAATAAGTGTCAAGCAAAATATTCTCAGGAAAAATTCACTTGAAGTTTGAAAGTGAATCGAATACCCTAAGCTAGTAGACAATTTTTTCAATGAAATCTATGAACAAAAAAATTCTTCTGAATTTGCTTTCCACTTCCTCAATTTTTGTGTCGATGATGTCTACGCTGGTGGCATTTCATCCTGCCCATGCCAGTGGTAGTATTACGCAGCGATTGATGCACACACAAGACGGTCGTACCTGTATCACTAACCCACATGGTGGAAACGATTTTGTGTGCATTCGAGATTCAGAGAGAAAGCAACCGTATACCTCTACACGTTCCTCAACTATTGTCACATCAGTATCAGATCGAAATGTTGCCATGTTGAACTTTACTGAAGAGGAAAGCGATGCTGCAATTAGGGTATTTGGCTGCGACTGCCCATTATGTATAAATTCTTTGCGTCAGTTGCAGGGTACTGGAAACTTGGTGTACTAAGATTGAATAGCGTTGATAGCGACTATAACTTTTGTTAGATACACGTGATTAATCACGTATAGAAGATATACAAAACCAAAAAAGCATTTTTAACGAAGTACCACTACTATTATTTGGTTAAATGTAAATTCATTGTAGGGGCAATTCATTAATTGCCTCTACAGCGTCTAATTTTGCTTAAGTCCTGAGAGAAAAAGACGCATAAATTCTCAAGTAGTCTGTGTGCGTCAGAGCGTCTTGTTTATTCAACCACTTCATTCACCGGGAATCGATCAATCAGCTGCATTGCTCGATAGGCATTGCGTTGGAAAGAGTCTGGCAAATGGGGGACATGGGGTATCTGCGACAATAAATCCAACGTCCGGCGTAAAATTCTCACCACATCGCCTTCATCTAAAGTGGTGTTCTCACAAAGTTCTGTCCACTCGATTCCTAGCGCCCATTGTTCCACTATGGCAATTAATTCAAATTCCAACCATATAGGCAGCGCTACGTTATACCGCCGTTGTAGTTGGAACATTTGACGGCGAATTCCCCGCAATTTTGCTAAGGCTTCTGCCACTTCATTGCTAAGGTCAAAGTTAACCTTACTATCTGGACGGGGCGTTTCCATCACTAGAGCTGCTGCTGCTGCTGCTAAATGATGTGGATCTAAGTTATCCAATTCGCCACTAGCGAATACTAAACCCAGCCACAATTCATTCTCGCCTCGAATGGCAGCAGCGATTCGCCCTAATACTGTGGGAACTAAGTTATCTAAAGCGCCAAAGTGTTGCAGAATTGCGATTAAATTCAGAAACTCTTCCCAATGACGTTGTGAGTGTTGCTCGACTTGCCCTTGCAACTGTTCGAGTTCGGCTTCTAGTTCGACATAGCGGGCGCGGCGCTTGAAAAGCGTGGCAGCATTGCCTGATTGATGTAGGGGATGAGCTTCTAATTGCTCTTGGACGGCGGTAGTGCGACTGAGTTGTTCTGCTACTTCTGGGGCCAGATGCAAAGATTCTAGCGGATTGGGGATATGAGCAGCGATCGCAAATGTTTCTTGATTACCACGGCGCGACTGTCCTGGCTTCAAGGGCATCTCTGGCGGTGGTAGCATATCAGGCGGCACCTCAATTCGCGGCAGTTCGGCATACAAATCAACTACATCCCCTGTAGTTGCCACATACCAACGGTTATCATGCCCCAAGCATACCAAGTAAGGAGCTTGACCAGAACCAGGCGATTTTCCGACTAACACTGCGGTTACGGGTGAAGACACGGTGATATTTTTGCCTTTGAGACTCAACAGAGTTCCTGACACCGCAAAGCCCAACATCATCACCAATTCTTCTTGGCGATCTTCTTGTGCTTGCTCTTGTAAGGTTTTCAATATCTGGCGTTCCACTTTCAGCCGTTGCCGCAATTTTTCATAAATAGCCAGTTCATTTTCATCAACTGCGGCGATTTGCTCGTGTAGTTGAGCTAATTGGGTTTGTAATTCGGCAATCTCATCATATTCCGGTCTTAAATGCAAGGTGGCCATGTACTGCCCAAAACTGCGCTCTATCAGTTCCCTGGTTTGCTCTAGAGTGTGGGTTTGCAGCAAGTTGAGTACCATGCCGTAACTGGGCGTAAACTGGCTTACTAAGGGGTCTGGCTTGGATGTTCCCAAATACGCAGCTTCTTTAGCTCCTTCAAAGGGAGTTTGGACTGTCACCACATGACCTTGTTTATCCATCCCCCGTCGCCCGGCTCGTCCCGCCATTTGCAGGAATTCTGAAGCGTTTAATAGGCGATGCCCAGTGTCGGTACGCTTGGAAAGGGTAGAAATTACCGTTGTCCGAGCAGGCATATTAATTCCCGCCGCTAGTGTCTCAGTGGCAAACACTACTTTAATCAGCCCTTGCTGAAATAGTTCTTCTACCAATGCTTTCCAAGCAGGCAAAATCCCGGCGTGGTGGGCAGCAATTCCCCGGTATAGGGGTGCAATTTGTCCAGAACGCCCAGCTTCAGGATTACGGGCTAAAAAGTCATCAATTTGTTCCCGTAAAATTTGGGATTCTTCACTATTTACCAGCCATAAATCCCCCACTTCCGCCACCGCTTTATCACATCCCCGACGGCTGAAGATAAAGTAAATCGCTGGTAGCATATCCCGTTGCTCTAACTGGCTGAGGGTAAAAATTATACCCGGAGCTTCTGGTCTACCACTTCTCCCTCTATCCCTTTCTCCCCCTTTCCCCTTCTTCTTTTGAAGCCGGGGGTTAATTTTGGTTTTGCTATCATTCAGGAGGGGAAATAACCCTTTAGGATTGCAAAAGTGAAATTCTAAGGGAACTGGGCGAAAATCGGAGTAAATCAGGTCTGTTGGGCCGTGAACGCGATTTAGCCAGTCTGTGAGTTGATCGCTATTGGCAACCGTTGCTGATAAGGCTGCTAGTTGCACTTCACGGGGACAATAGATGATTGATTCTTCCCAAACAGTACCGCGCTGGCGATCATTCATGTAGTGGCATTCATCAAGGATTACCGCTTCCACGTCTACCAATGAGATGCCTACTTGCCCAATGGGTGTACCGTAGAGCATATTTCGGAAAATTTCTGTGGTCATCACCAAAATCGGTGCATCCCTGTGAATGGAGGCATCTCCAGTTAACAGACCGACTCGATCAAACCCGAATTTTTCTCGAAAGTCACGTAATTTTTGATTCGATAGCGCTTTTAGGGGAGTGGTATAAAATACACGTTTTCCTCGCGCCAAGGCGCGGTAAATAGCGTATTCCCCGACTAATGTTTTGCCCGAACCTGTAGGGGCACATACAACAACGGAGCGTCCGGCGTTTAGGGACGCGATCGCTTCTTTTTGAAACTGATCCAGATCAAAGGGGAATATAGACCCTAAGTCAAGTTCTGGAGACGGTGCAGGATAATTCACTCAATCACATTTGCAACCAGATTGTTTACTATACTAACGAGTCTTTTGTCAACTTCGTTAATAGTCATTTGTCATTTGTCATTAGTTTTTCACAAAGGATAAAGGACAAATGACAAAGGACTCTTAATTATTTTCCCAGCTCTTGCGATCGCTCTGTGGCAGCTTTGACCGCTTCAATTAAAGCGGAACGAAATCCTGCCTGTTCTAGCTTGGCAATCCCAGCAATGGTTGTACCGCCGGGGCTGGTAACACGATCTTTGAGTTCTGCTGGGTGCATTTTGGTTTCTTGCAACAGTTTCGCTGTTCCTAGTACGGTTTGCAAGGCTAGTTGATTGGCAATCGCTCTAGGTAAACCTGCGGCGACTCCCCCATCTGCAAGTGCTTCTACTAACAGTGCCACGTAAGCGGGGCCGCTACCAGATAGGCCTGTAACTGCATCCATCAGCCCTTCTGACACTTCCACCACCTCGCCTACAGCAGAAAAAACTTGCTGTGCTATTTGGTGATGCTTGGCATTGGTATATGCACCTGAACAAATTGCAGTAACTCCTGCTCCCACAGTGGCCGGGGTGTTGGGCATTGCTCTAATCACTGGCAATTGCACAAATGCAGCTTCTAGCTGATTTAAGGGCACACCCGCCAAAATAGAAATGATTAGAGGTGAATGTTTTCTATTAAGAATATCAATATCTGCTAATTGTTGAGCGATCGCACTAAATACCTGGGGCTTCACTGCCAAAAATAGAACTTCTTTTGCTTCCGTGAAAACCTGGCTATTATCTGTAGTCACAGCAACACCATATTGCTGTTTTAAAAAATCTAAGCGTGAAGGTAGCGGTTCGCTAACTATGACTTCTGATGATTGATAAATTCCACGCGCGATAAGGCGGGATAAGAGCGCTTCTCCCATTACCCCACCACCAATTAAGCCAAATTTTATAGTCATTAATCATTGGTCATTAGTCATTGGTCATTAGTCGTTTGTCATTTGTCACCATGAGCAAAACCCAGGACAAATGACAAAGGACAAAGGACTAACTACTAATTTAACTTTATTGTGCCATCCGGTTAGTTTCGTTGCCCCAGCTTTGATTTGGAGTACCTGTTGTCGGACGGGAAGGACGTACTGGTGGTTGTGGTACTTCATGAAGAACGCCACCTTGGGTACTAACTTGGACACAACTTGGTGTAAACAAAAAGATGCTCTCACCGATGCGCTCTTGATGTCCATCTAGTGCGTAAGTACCACCTGCAACAAAATCTACTGCTCGTTGAGCTTGATCTGGGTCCATGATTGTCAGATTTAATACCACTGACTTGCGTTCGCGCAACGCTTGAATTGCCTGGGGCATTTCTTCAAAGGTGCGTGGTTCGAGTACTAAAACTTCCGAAATCCCGTTAATTGCTCCTGGCATACCAATCACATTCCCCATTGGCTTTTGACCTGCTGTCATATCATCTCCCATTGTAGGCACTGGTTCCCGCCAGCGTCGATTTTGAGCGGCTGTGCTTTCTTGTGGTGCTGGTTGGGGATTTTCTTGCTGATACAGATTTTGGTAATTATTATTCTCTGTTTCTGGTTCTTCTTCGTAATACTCGTATTCCACTTGCTCATTTAGACCTACAAAGTCTCTGAGTTTAGAAAAAATGTTGTTCATTGTGTGTGTACTCTCCTGGTGCGAATAGCCTGTATTGACTTGGCTGAGGATTAGTTGAGATAGGAGCGACCGCTACATCGGTGGATACTTCAGCAAGTGTATTGCTAGTTGTAGCCCATACTACGGGTTTTGGCGATGAACCGACACTTATTGGAAAGGTCTGTGCATCGCCTAAACATAATAACGAGTCAAAATTATATCCTAAGGTTTATCCGAAGGAAACTTCTTTATACCCCATTTTCCCCTGGCGATTGCTCTTGTCAATACTATATCCTTTGTTTCGGATTGCACCAGTCTGTAAGAAAATTCTTGTCAACAAATCCTTAGCTTCTATTAATACTGCCCTGTAAGGCTGATGATTAATTGGCTAATAGCGATCGCCAAACAAGATTGTTCCTAATCGTACCATCGTTGCGCCTGCTTGCACTGCCAGTTTGTAGTCGCCTGACATACCCATAGATAGGTGCTGCATTTTAATATGCGACCAATTTTGCTCTTGGATTTCTTTGGCTAGCTCACGATTGCGATTAAACACACTGAGAATTTCGGAATCTTTTAATCCTGAAGGTGGAATTGTCATCAAACCTTGAATTTGTAAACTTTTGTATTGATTCAGTGTGGGTAAATCAGCTAAAAGTTCTGGCACACTCCAACCAGACTTGCTGGGATCGGGGAGAATTTTCACTTGCAGGCAAACTTGGGGACTCACTCCTAGCTGTTGCGCCAATTGGTCTAAGCGCTGTGCCAGCTTCAAATTATCAACGGAGTGAATCCAAGGGAATTGCTCAATGGCTTTTTTGGCTTTATTGCCTTGCAAATGTCCAATAAAGTGCCAGGTAATATCCGGTAAGTCTTGCAACTCGGCTTGTTTGCTGGCAGCTTCTTGGATACGACTTTCCCCGAAATCACGAATTCCGGCGTTGTATGCAGACCGAATAGCCTCGGCAGAAACTTGCTTGCTAACAGCAATCAGTTTGACTGACGTTGGTAGTGAGGAGCGAATAGTAACAATACGTTCGGAAATCGAACTGTTCATTGGAAGGTGCGCTGGAAAACACTCTGAAGCTGATCGTACTCCTGAGAATGCCCACTACGCCGTAGGGTACGTAAGCGATTTTCCAACATCATTCTTGCCTCAGTACGTCCTAGAGACTGGAATTTGACACCTTTAACGTCATTTGCCACCAAAAAAAATAAGCGCTGGGCATAAAGTGTGGTGAACAAATCCTGGTTTTCATCAACCATACAGATTTTGTAGAGTAAACCCCAAGTTGGATGGTTTATGTAAGTTTCTGCGTTTTCTGGATTCATTTAAGAGTCAAGGTGTAGTCAAGGTGGAAGTTGGAAGTATATATATCTTTTCGCAGTAAATTCCAAACATTCAGACGATAATACCAACATTCGTCAGAATATTTGGTTAAAATGCGAAACTGCGGTTACGAAGACCTTGATCTAGTTCCTAATGGGCAGATGAAGCTAGTGGTAGTGAAGCGCAATAGTACAACAGAAGCCGCGAAGCGTAGATTCAAAGAGTAGAGGAACAGAAGCCGCGAAGCGTAGATTCCAAGAGTAGAGGCTGTTCGACAAATATCACCATCTGCTTTGGTGAGTTCGATTTACCAATCTGTAAGGACAAGGCACAAAATATTCCCGATCCTCTTGTTGAAAGCTCGACGTAGGAAGGAAAAACACCCTTTGAAGTTCCCAACGGCAACGACGAATTTTTCAACTTCTTTCCATACTGCCACAACTGTCGCCCAATGGCACAAAATTGGGATTGGGGATTGGGGATTGGGGATTGGGTACTGGAAAGAAAACTACCATTTATGCAAAAGGTCTATTGATTATCCAGTATTTTCAGTGGTGGAATTTGTGCCTGAGCATTGTGCAGAGATTCGTAAGGGTATCAGTCAAAAATCTTAAGATTAGTTTGTAGTGTTCGAGTAAGGCTGGTTAATATCTAAAATCTACAGGAAATGATAGGGGATCAATTTTATGGCTGGATAGCTGTTCAAATTACCCTACCATATCGTTACCTACATCTCAATACTGTTCGGTTAAGGCAAGAGACGCGATGAATCGCCGTCTCTACAATAATCAGTATTTGGTAGAGACGGCGATTTAATGTTTTACTTCGGACTCCTGAATTCTGCTGTATTACCTCTTACTATTTTCTCGGTGCAAAATTACGCCTGAGTTCCTATAGCTAGACGGATTCCCCAGAATAAGATTAAAATTGCGATCGCCAGCCAGTCACGCCCTTTTAATCGTAAGTCGTGCCACTGCACTCGATGCTCATTAGGACTGGTAAAACCCCTTACCATCATGGCATTCGCCATTTGATCGGCTCGTAAAAGGAGATTTTCTAAAAGTCTCTCTGCGACTGTCATCCAAACCTTGAATGCTCCTTTTAATCCCAGCTTTTTCCAATTAATTGCCCTTGTCATCACGGAACGAAATAAATTTTGCACTTCTTCTAAAACCAAGGGAATAAAGCGCAAGGACAAGGTTAAAGTTAAAGCAATTTCTGTGACAGGCAACTTGAAGCGTCGTAAGGGTTGCATTAAGCTTTCTATCCCAGATGTAATTTCTTCTGGTGCAGTTGTCAGCAGATAGAGGTTGGTGCTGTAAATAACCGTAAATATAAGTGTACTCAGACGTACCGCCAAACTCAATGAGTAGCGAGTCACTTTAACCGGGCCTTTGTGAAATAGCACATAGCTGTATGCTTTTTTCTCGGCTGGTGGCTCTTTAATATTATTAGAGTTTGCGGGCTGGGTTAAGATTTGTTCATTAGCTGGCAAGCGTGACTGATAATCTACACCCAGTCCATCAGGACTGATAGCTGCGATCGCTAGCACAAAAAACGATAGCATTAATAACCAACCCATTTGCTGCTGCCATACGCGTCGAGGAATTCTCGCAATCAAGGTAGCAAGAATCAATACTACCACCAGCAGCACCCGCCAAAAGTTGTTGGCTAAAACATAGCTTGTTAAAAAGCTCATCAACCAGGCGAACTTGACTCGCGGATCGATTTTATGTAGCCAAGTTTGGGGTTGTTCTAAATAAAGTCCAAGTGGCAGCGATCGCAATAAATCCATTTTAGAGTTATAGAGTTAGGAGTTAGGAGTGAGGAGTTAGGAGTTTTGACTTTAACTCATAACTTTCACCTTCTGCCGCTATCAAACTCAAGTCGATAGGGTTCTATAGTTAGCAATTTTGACTTTAACTCATAACTCTTAACTCTTAACTCATAACTCTTAACTCCTAACTTATTTTGACGCGAGTTGCTCTATTAACATTACCACTTTCGGCATCACGGACTTTTTTGCTCCGCCACAGCAAAATAATTGGTGTGCCTTTAAATCCTAGCTGTTGACGAAATTGCCGTTCAATGTAGCGGCGGTAGTTGTCGTTGAAGCGTTTCGAGTCGTTGACAAATAGTGCGATCGTTGGTGGTTGGCTACTGACTTGTGTACCATAATAAATCTTCCCTTGACGCCCACCACGGGATGCTGGCGGTGAATGCCAACTGACGGCATCTGTTAAAACTTCATTAATCACTGATGTGCTGACACGGCGTTTGTGTGATTCCGCCGCCGTTTTCACCAATTCTAAAATCTTTTCTACCCGTTGTCCTGACAAGGCACTCACAAAAATTGTTTCTGCCCATTCGGTAAAATGTAACCGTGATTGCAGAGTTTTTTCGTAGTCGTAGATTGTGTAAGAGTCTTTTTCGACAGCATCCCACTTATTAACAACGATGATGCAAGCTCGACCTTCTTCGATAATCCGCCCAGCTAATTTTTGGTCTTGCTCGGTTACTCCATCTACGGCATCTATTACTAATAAAACCACGTCAGCGCGGCGAATCGCTTTGAAAGCACGGTTAATACTAAAGAATTCTGTGCCGTATTCTATGTGTTTCTTTTTGCGAATGCCGGCGGTGTCAATCAAACGGTAGGTTTGTCCCTCTCGTTCAATGACAGTATCAATAGCATCGCGGGTAGTGCCGGAAATAGGGCTGACAATTGCCCTTTCTTCCCCGACAAAAGAATTGAGTAAGCTCGATTTGCCCACATTCGGGCGTCCCACAATTGCTACTTTGATTTCATTCGTGTCTGGAATGTCTTCAATCGCAGGGATGTGATTAACTAACTCGTCGAGTAACTCTCCTGTGCCACTGCCATGAATCGCGGAGATGGGGTAAGGTTCGCCCAATCCCAATTCCCAAAATTCGGCAGCTTGCATTAAGCCTTGTTCTGGCGATTCACATTTATTTACAGCTAGTAGTACAGGGACGGGTTGTTGGCGCATCCATTCAGCGATTTCTAAATCTGCCGATGTGGGGCCTGTTTGACCATCGACTACAAAAATAGCGCCACAAGCTTCTGCAAGGGCTGTCATTGCCTGTTGGCGAATCAGTGGTAAAAATTCGGTATCATCATTAAAAACTAAACCACCGGTGTCTACCACCAAAAATTCACGACCATTCCAGAAAGCTGGAAGATAAGTGCGATCGCGTGTCACTCCCGGTTCATCATGGACAATCGCCGTTTGTTCCCCGGCGAGTCGATTAACCAGGGTGGATTTGCCCACATTTGGGCGTCCGATAATTGCAACAATTGGCAGTGCCATAAAACCAGGGTAAGTGAGAGGTGTAGTATATCACGTTCCTCCATTTTACTCGCTTTAAACTTGAAGTTTTAATAATTTCCCATCATCTGAGGCGATGTCTACGATGGGCTGTTTGGTAGTGCCATACTTTGAAAAATAAAAAAGGTAGGAAAACCTACCTTTTACCCAAAAAAAGCATTTTGTAACCAAATACCAAATTAAATATCACACACGCTTTTGACGTATCTATTGCAAACCTATGACGAGGATGTGACGTTTAATTTGTAGTCGACTTCGCGATTACTCCCAGTTGCAACCCAGGCGGATAGCTACCTTCTTCCTTGATGCGCTTAATTTCAGCATCGGTTATCTGCAAATTTAACTTTTGTGCTAGCGATCGCACAATATCCCCCCGATCAATGACACCAGCTACGGTACCAGCGGGAGAAAGGACGGTAATTCTCGGTAACTGCTCATTTTCTAGCTTGTTAATGACCTCCGCGATTGTTGTTGATTCTGCAACGGTAGGTATTTCTGTCAGCGGATGCACTATGCTGTGTAAGGTTTGGGTTTCCCATTCACCCCTTTGGGTTAAACGGAAATCGTCAATGGACACTAGACCCCGGTAACGTCCATCAGAAGCAGCAAAATAAACCTGTGAGGGAGCGGTTTCTAAGAGATATAAATCGGCAAAGGAACGCAAAGTCTGGTCAGCATCAATGACGCGAAAATCACGAGTCATTGCATCGGCCGCCACGACTTTGAGTAGGCTTTCTTGCAAGGTAGTCATATTGTCATAGGTGTTAGCGTTGCGGACAGCAAACCAACCTAACAACGCAATCCATAAACCAACTACTAACTCTCTGGTGACAAAATCTACAACAAACCCTAAAGCGATCGCACCATAACCCAATATTTGCCCCGCCTTTGCAGCCCAGTGTACGGCTTGAAAACGATTACCTGTGATTTGCCATAGTGCTGCTTTTAACACTTGCCCCCCATCTAGAGGTAAGCCAGGAATCAGGTTAAATAGAGCTACCACTAAGTTAATTCTCGCCAAGTCTCCAACCATCACACTGAGAGGATTAGTATCAGGAATCACAATAGCTGTTAGACGGAGTAGGACAAATAGGATGATACTCACCAAAGGGCCAGCGATCGCTACTTGAAAAGCTTTGAAAGGAGTTTTAGATTCTTCTTCAATTGCAGCAATCCCGCCAAACATAAATAAGGTAATTGAATTAACTCTAATGCCTTGCGATCGGGCTACTAAGCTATGACCCAACTCATGTAACAACACCGAACCAAATAGCAGCAGTGCCATAACTATTCCAGCACTCCAAGCTATAACAGGCCCCCATTCTTGATAAGCTACCCCAAAGTTAAGAGTTGCCAACCCTAAAATTACAAACCATAACGGGTCTAAAAACAGGGGAATTCCAAATAATGACCCAATTTTCCAATTTGTTTGCATTGCACTGCCCTAAAACTAGATATCGCCAGTACTTCTTATACCTAGATACTATGCATATTTGTATACACATTTATATTGAGCATCAATTCGGTATTAACAAGTGACGAAATGCTCTTATTTCTAGAATAGACAATTAACGCCTGTGAGCAAAACTCTGGAATTGGGAATTGGGCATGGGTCATAAGTTATTTCTTTCCTACTGCCCCTGCCCAAAATCATTTTTAGGAGTTTTGCATTGATAGCGGGGTTACAAGTAACACCTCTGTCATCACAAAACTATAGACGACCGATGTTAGTCAATCCTAAAACGATGCCAACGCCAATAATATGGCCAAAAGCCATAGCAGCAACGAATGTGGGAATACTAATTGGCAGGATAGGAAACTTGGGGCCAACTAGGGGTTTTTCGATCTTAGTACTTAGCAAAACAACTACTAAGCTACTGATGCTGATAATGATTCCTACTGTGGGATTCCACACAGGTGTAGGGGGAACAGATGCAACTACTGCTAATAAAATAGAGGAAATCAAGCTTTTGTCTCCTGAATAGAAAAGTGAACGTAGACCTACAAGATTATAAAATTACAAGGCCCAAAAGTTTTTTAGATAGTTTAGACTTTTTTGATAATTAGTTTAAATTTGTTAGATTTCATGCGCGTTAAGATTTGCGGCATTACTCAACCACAACAGTCTATAGCGATCGCCTCTCTGGGCGCAACGGCATTAGGATTTATTTGTGTGCCCACCTCACCTCGTTACGTGACTACATCCCAAATTCGGGCAGCAGTGGCAGAACTACCGGCAAATATTGACACAATTGGGGTTTTTGCCAACGCTAGTATCTCTGAAATTATTCAGGTAGTTGCTGATTCTAGGTTGACTGGTGTGCAGTTACACGGGGATGAATCAGCAACTTTTTGCAACCAAGTACGTCAAGCTTTGCCCAATGTCGAAATTATTAAAGCACTGAGAATTCGCAGTTTTGAGCATCTAGAGACAGCAGCTAATTACACAAAATACGTAGATACTTTATTACTTGATGCTTACCATCCGCAACAACTGGGTGGTACAGGCAAAACTTTAGATTGGACGATGCTAGAACAATTTAGCCCTAGTTGCCCTTGGTTTCTAGCAGGAGGACTAACAGCCGATAATATTGTGGAAGCCCTAATTCAGCTTAATCCTAGCGGCATTGATTTATCTAGTAGTGTGGAACGGACACCAGGAGATAAGGATTTAGATAAAGTCGCACTTCTATTTCAGAGTCTAAAGAACATTGAGTTACTCAGAAGTTAGGAGTGATAATTTGTGAATTAACTCCTAACTCCTAACCCCTAACCCCTAACTCAGCACTCAAAAAAATGCCGCTTGGTGGCGAATTAAGTTAAAAAATTCTTCGCGCGTTTTGTGATCCTCTTGGAATACACCAACCATTGCGCTAGTGACAGTCCAAGAACCTGGTTTTTGGACGCCCCGCATCACCATGCACATGTGGCTAGCTTCCATCACAACGGCTACGCCTTGAGGTTCTAGAACGGTCTGGATTGCTTCGGCAATTTGGCGGGTTAACCTCTCCTGCACTTGCAAGCGGCGAGAATACATCTCAACAATCCGGGCTAGCTTACTCAGTCCAACAACTTTTTGGTTGGGGATATAAGCAACGTGCGCTCTACCCATAAATGGCAGCATGTGGTGTTCGCACAAACTAAAGAAATTAATATCTCTAACCAGTACCATCTCGCTATGTCCTTCATCAAAGATGGCATCGTTAACGAGTTCTTCAAGGGATTGGTTGTAGCCACTGGTAAGAAACCGCATTGCCTCGGCTACTCGTTTGGGTGTTTTCAGGAGTCCTTCGCGTTCAGGATCTTCGCCAACGCCCAATATGATTGCTCGCACGGCATCCTTCATTTCCTCAAGTTGTTCCTCGTTTGGCGGGAACACATCCGCTTGTCGCCCGTTATGAGTATTGCGATCGGGTCTAGGAGTTATGGCTTCTGCCAAGTCGGGAATCAGGGGTGATTGAGAGCAATTGGAACCGTTGGAACTAGCAATAGTCATGATTCAGTCTTGGTTATGGTTTGAATTTAGTTATGAGTTATGAGTTATGAGTTAAAAATTATAATTCCTAACTCCTAACTCCTAACTTCGCAATTAGAGTGCGCCAGCGCTGGGCATCAAGGTCAATTCATCAATAACTGCTTGTTGTGGTAAAAGAACAGTGTAAAGAATTGATTGGGCCACAATTTCGGGGGTTAACATTTTGGAACGGTCTAAGTTGACGTGGACTGTTTCTGTATCCCAAAGTTCAGTATTGACTGCGCCGGGACAGATAGCTGTGACACGAATGCCGTGGGTGCGTTCTTCTTGTGCCAGGGTTTGAGAGAGGGCTATCAAACCAGCTTTGCTGACGCTGTATGCTCCCCAACCAGGAAAGGGTTGCTTGGCGGCAATTGAGGCGACGTTAATAATTGTGCCTGTGCCGCGATCGCGCATTGAAGGTAAAATCCCCACAATGCACTGAAACACGCTGGTAAGATTCAAGTTAATTACCTGCTGCCAGTCTTCTAGGGGAGTTTCGCTCAAAGTACCTGTATAGGCGATGCCAGCATTGTTTACCAGAATATCTAGATCACCAAAGTCAAGGGCGATCGCTTGGATCTTGTCTTTGACTTCGGAGATCCGCGCTAAATCTACGGCGTAAGCTTTCGCTTCCACCCCAGTATGCTCTACGGCTTCTCTTACCGCCTCCAACTTATCTAAAGAACGGCTGACTAAGGCAATATCTATTCCCGCTTTTGCAAACGCTAAAGCCGTTGCTTTCCCGATTCCACTACTTGCCCCAGTAATCAGGGCGCGTCGTCTTTGCTCAACACTCATGGTGTCTCCCAATTTTTTGGCAGTTCCCAAAACCTATTACCATCCAATTATTTACATTTCTCGATTTGGATAGATTAAAGGAATCTAAAAATCTGATGATTTTCATTAGGCAGATGCTATGATGCATAACATATAGTACCCATATTGTTGGGTTTTACCAGTGAACACAACAAACCATTGTCTGGAAAACCACGCCGTACATTTAAATTAGATTATTTACACAATACGAAACCCACTCAATCAAATTGAGTAGATTTGCCAAACATGCAAATGCCTATGGCTAGATTGTTAAAAATCTTTAAGCACATAGGCAATTATAGCATTGCTGCTTTACTAATCAATAATTATGCAGTGTTTTTAGTGGGCAACCTCTGTAAAAATCCCGATTTTGCGGAATTTTTCGTAGCGCAGTTGGCGGCGTTCTGGAGCGGTTAAACGATTGAGTTCGTCCAAATTTTCCATCAGCACTTGCTTGAGAGTGGTCGCGGCTTTTAATGGGTCAGAATGAGCGCCACCAGTGGGTTCAGGTAGTATCTGGTCGATAATTCCCAACTTTTTCAAGTCGTGGGAAATAATTTTTAGAGCGACGGCGGCTTGGGGAGCCTTACCAGCATCTTTCCACAAAATAGCGGCGCAGGCTTCGGGGGTGGCGACGGTGTAAACGGAGTGTTCAAACATGAGTAGGCGATCGCCTACGCCAATACCGAGTGCCCCACCGGAACCACCTTCACCAATCACTGTGCAGATAATTGGCACATCCAGGCAAAACATTTCCCGTAAGTTGTAAGCGATCGCTTCTCCTTGACCTTGGTGTTCTGCTTCTACCCCAGACCAAGCTCCTGGCGTGTCAATAAAAGTTAGTATGGGCATACTAAACTTATTGGCGTGTTCCATCAATCGCATGGCTTTGCGGTAGCCACCCGGGTAAGGCATTCCAAAGTTACGGGCAATATTGTCTTTAGTATCGCGGCCCTTTTGATGACCCAACATCACCACAGGTTGTCCACTCAGACGGCCGACACCACCAACTAAAGCCGGATCGTCACCACCACAGCGATCGCCATGCAGTTCCATCCATTCATCACTAATAGCTTGAATGTAATCGAGAGTACTGGGGCGACGCGGATGACGAGCGACTTGCAATCGCTGAGATGGGGATAGAGTACTGAAAATCTCCTCACGCAGTTGCATAGCGCGTGCCTCTAGTTTGCGAATTTCACCAGAAACATCGACGCCATTTTCTTCTGCAAGTTGCCGAATCTGATCGATTCGGTTTGCGAGTTCTGCCAGGGGTTTTTCAAAATCTAACAGTAGCGGTTTACGCTCAGTAGTTGCCATCGTAGGGGTTATGAATTACGAGTTATGAGTATCTATCCTTTGTCCTTAGTCAGTTGTCCTTTGTCCTTTGCAAATAACAAATGACTAATGACCAATAACTAATGACCAATGACTAAACCAACAGTGGTCTAAATCCATGTTTTACTGACACCTTACCAATCTGCTCCATTTTGTCTACGGTAATCTGATTCCGTCCCCACGAAAAGTTCGTGTATAACTTCTCAAATTCCAGCAGCATTGATTCGGCAAAACAAGCAAACAACTGGCGGGCTGGAACATCCATATTGACGATTTTCATGATTTTCCAGTCAATATCCAGAGAATGCTCCACAATTCCACCATTTAACACGTGTACACCAGGATGCTGAATTTTCGTCGCTAAGTTTTTAGGATAGCCACCATCAATTAACAAACATGGTTGTTTCAAAGTGGTAGGGTCAATTTCCACGCCTCTGGGCATACTGGCAACCCAAACGACAACATCAGCTTGGGGCAGTGCTTCTGTCAAACCCATGATTTTCCCGCGTCCTAGTTCGTCTTGCAAGGCTTTGAGACGTTCTTGATCGCGGGCGATCAACAAAAGTTCTTTGACATCTGTTTTTGTATCTAGCCAGCGTGTCACTGCACTGCCAATATCCCCAGTTGCACCACAGATTGCAACAGTCGCATTTGACATTTCAATTCCCAGTTGTTTCGAGGCTTCTTCCACCTGCTTACAAATAATGTAGGCAGTATGTGTGTTTCCGGTGGTGAAGCGTTCAAACTCTAGTTTAATGTTGCGGACTTGGCTAAACTGTTCTAACTTAAAGTTTTCAAAAATAATTGAGGAAAATCCGCCTAAAGCTGTGATGTTAATGCCATGCTTCTGTGCATGGGCCATGGCATTGAGGATTTTGCGTGTTGCGGCTTTGATGCGGCGACTAGCTAGCATTTCCGGCAAAAAGCAAGATTCTACATACCGTCCTTCAATTTGTTGCCCAGTTACACTGGTGACAATAATGGTATCAACAATTTGCGGCGGGGCGCTGCACCAAAAGTCTAGGCCTTGATCGGCATATTCTGGGTATCCCAATTCTTGAGCTACCGCTTGAGCGTGTTCTAAACTAGTCAGATGTCCAATTAGACCAAACATGTAGTGATTATTAAGCTTATGCTGTCTTGAAGCGTGGAAATTTCGGAGAGTTAGGATTTAGGAGTTGGGAGTTAGGAGTACGACTCATAATTTCTCACTGAATCATTCCTCACTCCTAACTTTTTTAAGCGGCTATAAGTCCGTAGGCTGACAAGCGCATGATATCGCGAGTCGTAAAACCTATGTTACTCAATGCTTCACCGTATTGAATCATAAAGTCTTCTACTAAAGCATCTTTTTCCATTGCCATTGTGTGGGCATCACCTTCTACTTTGTTGAGCATTTTCCAGACGATGGGTAGGTTATGGCGATTTGCGAGTTCAAGTTCAGCTTTAGCTTCTGTGAAATGTTCTTTCAACCAAACTTCTCCAAAGTTGAGATGGCTGTACTCCTCTTTTACTACTCCTTCAGTGATTTTGCGCGCGAAAGCATCGGCGACGGGAATGTAAATGTTATATGCGGCGATCGCAAAACATTCGATAATCAAAGACTGAATCAACAGACAAGTGACTACCTTTCCTTCTGCGGCTGCTGTTTGGAAATTCTGGTGTAGTCCAGAGAAAAATTCCTTGGCGAATTGCAAATCTGGGGTGACATCTAAATTGCGTCCACAAGCTTCAAATCCTTTCTTGTGGCGGCTTTCCATCTTGGAGAGGCGAATCAAATCATCATGAGATTCCGGCAACAGTCCCGCTAATGTGATGTAATTATCATGGGCTTCTTGTTCCCCTTCAATTACGATCGCATTAATCCGGCTATAAGCATCTTTGTATGTTTCGCTCTTGAAATCTAATTCTTTAAATTCGTCTGTAAGCTGCGGCATGGTTATGTTTACTCCTGTAAACCTGAATTATTTGACGCCAGGATTCAATTTACCCTATGAACTGAGGGTAACAATCTCTGTGGTTTAATTTAACTTAACAAGTAAGTAGACTATCTTTATAGATTAATTGTTGCTGGGGGCAATGCTCTAGTACTAGCGATATAAATGCTTTGCGGCTCAAGTTATGTTTAAACCAAACCTGAATCTGAAATCTGGGGATTTTTTGAGCCTAGTAGTCTTACTGCTAGGGGCATTTATGGTTCTACTACCGCTCTTTGTGGTTTTTCTCACCTCCTTTGCACCAACCGCCGCCAGCCCCGAAAATTTATCCAAAAATAACTGGTCTTTAGCAAATTACCGCATTGCGTGGCAACAGGGAAAATTTTTACTGGCGTTTGCTAATTCTACCTTGGTAGCGATCGCGGTGACGGCGTTTCAGATTGTCACTTCTGCTTTGGCTGGTTATGCCCTAGCCCGATTGAAGTTTCGGGGACGCCAAGCACTGCTATTAGTCGTTTTAGCAACTTTAGTGATTCCCTTTCAGTTATTGGTGATTCCCATCTTTTTGGTTTTGAAGTGGGGACACTTGATAAATACTTATGGGGCACTCATTTTACCCACTGCGGTCAACGGATTTGGGATTTTCTTATTACGTCAGTATTTCCAGACAATTCCTGTGGAGTTAGAGGAAGCCGCAGCTATAGATGGGGCGAACCGACTGCAAATTTTGTGGCGGGTAATGTTACCTTTGGCCCGTCCGGCATTAGTGACGTTGTTTTTGTTCACCTTCATCGGTGAGTGGAATGATTTGTTTAAGCCTTTAGTGTTTACAACACGACCAGAATTAAGGACTGTACAACTAGCGTTGGCTGAGTTTCAAGAGCAATTTACAAATAATTGGCCCTTGATGATGGCGGCGGTGACGATCGCGACAGTTCCAGTAATGGTACTATTTCTCATCGGTCAGCGTCAGTTTATTCAGGGTATTGCTGCAACAGGCATTAAAAATTAGTGGTGAAACTGGGCATAATAAAGAAGTCTGGCAGGAAAACATGAATTTTTGTGACATTTAGCGTAATCCAGACTAGCTAAACTGGAGCAATAACTGTACACTCCTCACGAAAGAAAACAGTTATGAGTTCTCAACCAGTCATAGACCCTCAAATATTACAGCAGTTACAACAAGAGATTCAGCAGAAATTGAGTGAAAGCTTACAAAAGGCTGACTTACACTCAGTACTTGAGAAGTACGGCATATTCGAGGATAGAGTATTGAGAATTCATTGGCAGTGTGATTTCGACCAAAATCAACTCGAATCTGATGATGCTAGTTGATAAACAGTGGCCCAATGCATTATTGGCAGTGACTCCAAGAGTTTGAATACCAGAAATTGTATTAATTGTGTATCCCTTGCTCATCATACCGATACCTGTAGCTAGCCTCTGGCGATCGCATTCCTTTACACAAAAATTTACTGATAAATCAAAATTAAAATCGCACAAATATCACAATACAAAAATATTACTTTGGGGATCTAATAGGCAGAATAACCTATTAGAGTTTTAACCGATGTGTTTCCTGTAACGAAGTAAAAAAAGCATCATTAAAGCCTCGCAATCTCTCTTATAAAAAAAAAGCAGATGCATGTTAGTGTTTTAATCTCATTGACTTTCCCTCCGAGCCTTTCCCTATGCATCTGCACTATTTACACCCCCAACACCTTGAAGAATTAGTCAAGAGTAGTAGTATAGACTTACACTTAGTGCAACTCAATTTTAAGTCACTCCAAGGCGTAACAGCTTATGAGTACCTATTGATTTCTGAGCTACTCCCCCGCACCAATACCGGAATGTTGAAAGCTGGATGGTTGCAGCGTTATGCTCATATCACTGAAGGTGGTTGGTGGTGTTCGGGACTAGACCCTCTGAATAATTGGCAAATGATGGAATGGGGATGTTTTAAGCCAAATCAACCCCGACAAAATCACAATGGCAAGTCCATCAAATACGAGCATCCTCCCAGCACACCAACGCGGGTGTTTTGTTTGCGGGTAACGTTGCAAGTGTGGCAGCAAGTCGCTGAACGTTACAATCTGGCGATGCCTGACAATATCTCCATTAATGCTGATGGTGAAGCTGGAGGCTTTTGGCAATGGGTAATGCAGCAGAATATTCCCCTGGTTATCTGCGAGGGTGTAAAGAAAGCAGCTACCTTGTTGACGCAAGGATATATAGCTATTGCCATTCCCGGAATTACCAGTGGTTATCGGGTTGTTAAAGATGAGTTTGGTAAAGTCACCCGTCGTCAGCTAATTCCAGATTTAGCAGCCTTTGCAATTACAAAACGCAGCTTTTACATCTGCTTTGATTTTGAAACTCAACCGAAGACAATTGCTGCTGTAAATAATGCTATTTCTCAACTTGGTTGTTTATTCCAGCAAAAAAATTGCCCTGTTAAAGTCGTCGAACTTCCAGGAATGGAAAAAGGGGTTGATGAATTTATTATTGCTAAAGGTGCAAGTAGTTTCGAGAAAGTTTATCGCCAAAGTGTTGATTTAGAAATTTATCTTGCTCAAACCAAACCACACACCGAGTTAAGCATTCCGGCTGCACTCACCTTCAACCGTCCTTATATAGGTGAAATTCCTTTCCCAACTTCTGGATTAGTAGGAGTAAAATCAGCCAAAGGAACGGGAAAAACTACCGCATTGCAAAGCGTTGTTCAGCAAGCGAAAAGTAGAAAACAACCAGTTTTATTAATTACTCATAGAATCCTACTTGGACGATTTTTGTGTGAAAAGATTGGTATCCAATGGGGAAGAAATAAAGAAAATGGGGATAAAAAAATTGCTCAAACACTTACCCCCGCTCCTCCTATCCTCCGCTCTCCTTTTCCTCAGCAATCTCTCGGCTTGTGTGTGGATTCGATTTGGAAACTTAACCCAGAAAACTGGCGTGGGGCAATAGTAATTTTAGATGAAGTAGAGCAATCTCTATGGCATCTGTTAAACAGTAATACTTGTAAGCACAAACGTGTAAAAATATTAAAGTTATTCCAGCAACTAATTGCTACAGTTTTAACAACTGGAGGGTTAGTAATTGCCCAAGATGCTGATTTATCAGATGTTTCGCTGGAATATTTACAGGGATTGGCAGGAATTAAATTAACACCTTGGGTAGTTCTCAACCAATGGAAGCCTCAGCATGGCTGGGATGTGACTTTTTATGATTCGCCGAATCCAACACCGTTAATTCATCAATTAGAATTAGATTTACTTGCTGGACGTAAATGTTATGTTACTACCGATAGTCGGGCTGGGCGTTATAGTTGTGAAACAATTGAACGTTATTTAAAAGAGCGACTACAAAAATTACGGCGACAATTTCCTAAAACTCTGGTAGTTAGTAGTCACACTACAAATACACCTGGTCACGCAGCAGTTGATTTTATTGCTGCAATTAATCAAAAAATATCGGAATATGATGGCGTTTTTGTTACCCCTAGCCTTGGTACAGGAATTAGTATTGATGTCCAACATTTCGACCGAGTTTATGGCATTTTTCAAGGGGTAATTGCTGACTCGGAAGCAAGACAAGCTTTAGCAAGAGTCAGAGATGATGTGCCGCGTGTTGTCTGGTGCGCTAAACGAGGTATTGGTCTAATTGGTAGTGGGAGTACAAATTATCGCTTGCTATCTGATTGGTATCAGGAAAATCAAAAAGAAAACTTAGCTTTGCTGAGTCCGTTACATAAAATAGATGTGGATTTACCTTTGGTTTATGACCCGATTCATTTGCGAACTTGGGCGAAGTTATCTGCAAGGGTAAATGCTTCTATTCGTCTCTATCGGCAATCTATGCAAGATGGTTTAGTTGCTGATGGGCATCAAATTCAGATGCGGAGTAATGCAGTTCACAATAATATTATTCGAGATTTGCGCCTGGCATTTTTGGCTACTGACGCCGATGATTTAGCTACCCGCAGAAGATTAGTTTTAGAAATTGTCAAAGTTCAAAAAGATTGGACACAAAGCCGTCAAAAAGCTAAAGAAATTAAACGTAAAATCAAAGATATTAAGCAGCAAAATCAATTATCAGTAGCAACTGCTGTAGCCAATGCTAAAGATATTGATTATGTCGAATATGAGCAATTGTTAGTGAAGCATTCTCTAACTGATAGAGAGCGTAATCAAATCAACAAATATATTCTCAGACAAAGGTATGGTGTAGAAGTTACTCCGTGGCTGAAATTGCAGGATGAGCAAGGATATTATCGTCAACTGTTAATTCACTATTATTTAACTCACGAAAGCGAATATTTTCACGTTAGAGACGAGCAAGAATGGCATCAGCAATTGTCTTGGGGTGAAGGGAAAGTTTTTCTCCCAGATTTAAAAACTTACACGCTCAAAGTGGAAGCGATGAGAGCTTTAGGAATGCTTCAGTTTCTCGAAGTAAAACGACAATTTATTGAGAATGAGCCAGATTTGATATTACTAAAAAATGTTGCTTTTCAGCATAGTAAGCATATTAAAAGAGCGCTTGGGATTAATTTAGTTGGGGAGAAAGAGCAGGTTTCAGCAATAAAAATACTTAGCCGACTGTTAAATTTGTTGGGTTTAAAGTTGAAGCGAGTAAATGAGGTTTATAAAATTGACTTAGAAACACTATATGATAGTAGGGGGCAAATATTTGCTGTTTGGCATCAACGAGATGAGTTGATGTTAGCCCATGTTAAAAGTTTTGGCTATGAGTTGCCTGATTATTCTTCAGACTGGAAGTTTGAAATTATGCAAACTCAGTCTGGAAAGGTAGACGATAGATTATCTGCGCCGACTGTGCCGTTATTTTAAGATATAGCGGTTTTCATTAAGAAGCAAATAGAACTAACTAAAACCCCTCCTGAAGAACTTTTCAAGAGGGGTTTTGTAATAGCCTACTCCATTGGATCGTCTCTGCCAATGCCAAGCGATCGCAACTGCACTCTCACACTATCCCAATCTTGCCCGCAGTAGTAGTATTTTTTTTGGCGTAAGTCTGCTAGATAGTAGCCGGCTTTTCCGCCATTAATCCGAAATAACTCAACAACAACTTTCTTTTTAGTTGTGCCAAACATGAATTCAATATCACCATCTGGTAAATTTAATGGGTTGTAAAAAGTTTTACCTTTTCTAAAATGCCAGTAAGACCTTTCGGGTGTGATTTTGCGCTCAATGACTCGAAAGCTAATGGGGTGAATAATGCTGTTCATAACTGTTAAGCTTTAATTAGACTTTCAAATAAATGAAACCTGTTCGCAGGATTGAAACGAAACATCCTCGAAACAGTCACAATAGTAGTTGGAATAATTTTGAAAACATATCGCTAACAATCCTGATGCTTTAGGCTAGAGAATGTCAAAAGCCAAAAAAGTTATATGAATGCTGAAGATTTTTTTAACCAAGGATTAAACCACAATCTACAAGGGGACTATCAAGCCGCGATCGCAGCTTACACCCAAGCAATCAAGCTAAATCCTGACTATGGCGAAGCTTACCATAATCGCGGGCTGATTTTAACTGGTCAACTCAAAGATTATCGTAGTGCGATCGCTAACTTCAATCGCGCCATCGAAATCAATCCCAATTTTGCCATAGCCTATTACAACCGCGCTAATGCTCGTTACTTTTTAGCCGATTATCAAGGTGCCATCGCTGACCATAATCAAGCACTACAATTAGATCCCAATCTGGCGCAATCTTACCACAGCCGGGGAAATGCCTACTTTGCTTTGGAAAACTACGATAAGGCGATCGCAGATTATATCCAAACAATCGAAATGAGTACCCAATTAGCTGATAACATCAATATTGATATTGCCAACGCTTATCATAATCGGGGCGTAACTCGTTTTGAACGTGGCGATCGTCAAGGAGCAATCGCAGATTTTCAGCAAGCTTTACAATGGCATCCCCATTTTGCCGCAGCTTACAGCAATCGCGGTAACATCCACCAGATTTTAGGCAATTATCAAGAAGCGATCGCTGACCATAACCAGGCATTAGAATTAGATCCTAACTTGGCGGAAGCTTATCATAACCGAGGTAATGCCCACTACGCTTTAGCAGATTATCAAAGTGCGATCGCAGATTACAACCACGCCCTAAAAATCAATCCCAGCTTTGCCGGAGCGTACTATAATCGGGGTCTTGTGCTAGCTCACCTCAAAAACTATCATGAAGCAATTGCAGACTTTAACCAAGCATTAAAGCTGAATCCTGATGATGTGCAAGCTTATTGTGAGCGTGGTCTAGTTCGTAGTACTCTTGAAGACTATCAGGGTGCGATCGCAGATTATAAGCAAGCGTTACAAGAAAATCCGACTCTAGCTTTAGTATACGGCTTTCGGGCTAATGCTCTTCGCCGATTGGGAGATTATCAAGGTGCAATTGAAGATAGCAATCGTTTATTACAACTCAATCCTAATTTAGCAGAAGGATATTGCGATCGCGCCGCAGCTCGTCGTTCTTTAGGTGATCATAAAGGCGCAATTAAAGATTACGATCGAGCATTAGAAATTAATGATAAATTAGCCGCAGCTTATTATGGTCGGAGTATTGCCCGTGAAGCCTTGCAAGATTTACAAGGAGCAATTGACGATAACACTCAAGCCATAGAACTTGTTCCTGATTTTTCTCAAGCCTATTGCAATCGGGGAAATGCTCGTCGTCTTTTAGGAGATGAACAAGGAGCGATCGCCGATTATAATCAAGCATTAAAAATTAATCCTAATTTAATTGAAGCATATTACAACCGAGGTTCTACCCACTATGCTTTAGAAGCTTATGAAAGTGCGATCGCAGATTACACCCAAGCATTGCAAATAAATCCCCAATCTGCTGCATTTTACAGCGATCGCGCCAATGCTCGCTATGCCCTAGAAGATTATCAAGGGGCAATAGAAGATTACAGTCGGGCGATCGCGATCGACCCCAGCTTTGCCGAAGACTGGTATAATCGGGGTCGTAGCCGTTCTCTGCTGGGAGATTTACAAGGAGCGCTTGCAGACTTAAACCAAGCCTTACAGCGTCAGCCTAATTGGGCTTCCGCTTACATTCTTCGGGCAGATGTCTACCGCAATCTAGGAGACTCTCAAAGAGCAATTGCGGATTTCTGGAAATCCGCAGACTTGTATTACCAAGAAGGAAATATCCAGTATTATCAGCAAATTATTGAGCTAATTGAACAGCTTTGAATGACACGCCGCTAATCACAAAGACGCGATAAATCGCCATCTCTACAATAATCAGTCGTTTGTAGAGACGGCGATTCATCGCGTCTCTAGACATGATATTATTCCAAGCGAAAGCGTTCCATAAAACGGCGGTCAATCCAATCTTTGTAATGCCACAATAGTTTGTGGGGTGGTAAAGTGATGATACCTCGTGTGGCTATGGCTCGTTTATCTCCTGTACCAATTAAACTTAAATATTGTTTCTGTGGCTTATAAGGTTTAAGCGACTTACCTAATAGAATTCGCTGCAAATTCTCAAATAAAGGTTTGCCTTGTCTAACAGCAAATACCCCAGCTTTTGGACGGGGATGGTTTACCATTGTGGCAATGTCACCAGATGCAAATACCTGCGGATGCGTTTGAGATTGCAACGTATCTTCTACCAAAATAAAACCTTGTTTATTAGTTCCTAGTCCAGCGTTTTTTAACCATTCGGGTGCTGATGCTTGTGTTACCCAAAAGATTTTATTGCACTCTACTTTCAACCCAGATTCACATTTAATTTCAAATACTTCTTTAGTTTCCTTAGATGTTATGGGTGCAATTTTACACACAGTTTCACCAAGATGGACTTTAATGCCTTGCTCAATTAAAGTTTGCTGAAGTTGATGCCGTACTGACTGATGATAATTGGGCATCAGTTCTTGTCCACGCTGGAATAAATGAATTTCCAGGTTTTGAATAGGTTGTTGAGCTTGATGTAAAATCTGGTGTAAACGCGATCGCATCGATAGCGCTAATTCTACACCACCTGCGCCTCCACCTGCGATCGCAATGCTAATTGGTTCTTGAGGATTTTTACCTACAGCTTCAATTAATTCACGCCAATGCTCTAATAGCTGCGATACTGGTTTAGCTGCGATCGCATATTCTGCCGCACCTGATACAGATATTGTGGCGGGAGTGCTGCCAATATCAATAGACAGCACATCGAAATCTACCGCTAGTCCGCTAGCACAAAGAACTTTGTTATTTTTCAAGTCTAGGGCAACTACCGTGTCAATACATAACTGTGCTTGAGCAAAGTTCGCCAAGGGTTGCAAGTCAATATGGCATTCATCGTGGCTATAAAATCCGGCAATGTGTCCTGGTAACATTCCAGAATAAGCTGTCTTTGATGCTGCACTAATCAATGTTAAATGTATTCCTGGTAACGGTTTTGTTCCAAACATTTTCATAACAATAGCATGGCTATGACCGCCACCAATTAACACCAGTTTTTTAACTATTGGCTGTGTATTTTGCTGCATTTTAATACTCATTTTTAGTTAAGGGACTGACAAATAAAAAAATATGCAATTAACTCTTGTGGGGTGGGCGACACGAGAGCCATACAGACTGGGCGCTCATGTTACCCACCCCACAATATTGGATAATTTATTTCTTAGAGTTCCCTATATTCGCTCAATAGTTAGATTTTTCATTTTGTTTATTGAATTAGCATATTCAGATTGTAAAAAAGGCTGTTAGCCCTTGTGGAGATTTTCAGTAATTATTAATGTTTCTCATATCATGAAAAATATTTTATCAAAAAATAACATTCAAATATCAAAAATATTCTTGTGGATACCGATTTTCCAGAAGCAAGTAAAAAAAACTCGGCATCAGTCGCCAAAACAACGTTTAAGAATAGCAAGCGAACAGCTAGGAAATAACACAATAGAAAACAGTCTAGCTGTAATTAATGATTTAGAGCAAATTGCCCATAATCATCCACAGTACCACTGGATAATCATAGACATTCTGAGTAATTTTGTAAGAAAAAATGCTCCTTACATACCCCAAGAGAAAGTAACAAGCAATCTATCAACAAAAGTTCGTGTAGATATTCAAGCAGCATTGACTGTTATTGCCAAAAGAGATGTAAACAAAGACCCAGAAAATGAGCAACTTGATTTGAGCTTCACAGACATGAGAGGAGCAAATTTAAATGGGGCGAATCTACAACAGACAAATCTCTATCAAGCTAATCTTGCTGGGGCAAATCTTAGAGAAGCTAATCTAGCGGGAGCAATACTGAGTGCAGCGAATCTAGAAGGAGCTAACTTATATCTAGCCAACTTAGAAGGAGCAATCCTCAGTGCAGCCAATCTAGAGAGAGCTAACTTTTCTAGAGCTAACCTGCATCGTGCCAGTTTATATCTAGCTAGATTGGATGGGGCAATTTTAAATGATGCCATACTTGATGCGGCAAACCTCAGAGAAACCAAATTCTCTAACTAAAATACTAATATCATATCCGCTTGATTAATTTTCCTAACTCCATACTCCCAACTCACCATTTCTTATTTTCAGTGTAATCCGTAATTATTGTACTGCAAGGGTTCCATTGATTTGGAATGGGTGGTTTATTTATGCCGTAATCTATAAGTATATTCGATATTATTCCGTAGTTCAACGAGTGTCTTGACACCTATTATAATTTTCTGCTAGATGCTATACTATTTTTCCCCAACATCTAAGTAATAATTCTAGGTTGTAAGGAAAATTTTTACCATGTCTTCTAAAAAGACAGACCCTCTGTTGAATTGGTTGATCGCTATAACACTTATATTTGGTTTCTCATTGACTGTAATTTTCTTTGTCTTGTCAAGTATTAAAGAATTGTCAATTCAAGAAAAAATTCAGTATAGAAACCAAGCTTTAACAACTACTGCAATAGTTTTTCTCGCATCGGCAGCAATGTTTAATACCTATTATGCAGCAAGGCGTGCCCAAGCGATGCAAAAGAGTGCGATCGCATCTGAGAAAAGCTTAGAAATTGGCCTGCAAAATGCCAAACTCAATCAAGACAGATTGATTGCAGAGCGCTTTATGGGCGCAATTGCCCAGCTTGGTCATGAAAAGGTTGAAACCCGCACAGGTGCAATTTATGCCCTAGAAAGAGTTGCTCAGGATTTTCCTCAAGAACACTGGACAATTATGGAAATTCTCACTGCCTTTGTGCGAGAGAATGCACCTATCCACCACGTAAAAGGTGAGCAACAAAACCCCGAATATCAAGGAGCAGTTTATTCAAGTAGGCGTAGAGGTGGGTCGCGTCCGACACCGCAGGTAGATCAAAATCTTCATGAAGAATTGCCAAAAATACGCACCGATATTCAAGCAGCCCTGAGTGTTATCGGCAGACGTAATCTACTCGAAGACCCAAAAGATCAGAAACTTGATTTACGTAATACCGACATTAGACAAGCAGACCTACTAAAAACTAACCTGCAACAAGCTGACCTGCGTGGGGCTGACTTGAGTGGGGCTGACCTGCGTGGGGCTGACTTGAGTGGGGCTGACCTGAGTGGCGCTAAACTTATTAAGTCGATTCTTTATGAAACCAAATTACTAAAAGCTAGCTTATACGGAGCTAACCTTTGTTGGGCTAACCTCAATCGTACCAACCTCTCTGGAGCAAATCTACGTTCAGCTAATCTCTCTGGAGCAAGTCTGCGTGCAGCGAATTTACAGGGAGCGAACCTTTATAAAGCTAACTTGCAACAAGCGACTTTAAAAGTCGCTAATCTCTCTGGAGCAAAGTTGTTTTTAGCTAACTTGCAAGGAGCAAAATTGGGTAAAGCCAACCTACAGCAAACGGGTTTGATTGGTGCTAACCTCTGTGGGGCGAACTTAAATGGAGCTAACCTTTCTGGGGCTAATTTGAATGCAGCTAAACTCCACCAAACAGAAGTCTATTTTGCCAACCTCTCAGAAGCCAGTTTAACGGAAGCTGACTTGTATCAGGCTAACCTGATTGGAGCAAACTTATATAGGGCAACCTTTTATCAAGCTAATCTAACTCAGGCAAACCTGATGGGAGCTAACTTTTCACAGACTAATCTAAGTGATGTCAAGCTGGAAGGAACAATTTTGACAGGAGCAAAAAACTTAGAATTGCAGCAGATTAGAGATGCACTTGGCGATCGCACCACTCGTCTACCTGATTATATCGAAGCACCGACACATTGGCGGCAGTCTGGTTAAGTTATCAGAGCATCATTAGTTATTTGGGCGTATTCTACCAGTTTTACTTAATGCTATAGTTTTTACCAAAAGTCTCCGTAACAATTCTGGAAATGAGGAAGATGAAAGCTATGTCTGATAACAACACAGACATACTGAGAAATTTGTTTATTGGATTATTTATTCATTTATCGAAAAACAAGAAATAGATGAGAATACTGCTGCTATCTATGGCTTGTAGGAGAATATAGAAGAGAGCAATCTTGCCTATAGTATTTAAGAAATGTTGAGAGAGAAACCATGCAATCAGCAATACGCAATAAGAGCAGGGTTTCAATAGCACATCGTTTAACCTGTGGGCAGCAGAAGAATTACTCACAGTGATTTCTAACTTAGTCCAATCTACTTGGGGTTTGCGATCAACCTGAGTAATTAAATAAACCTGGTTAATGTTACAGATTTTAAACTATTTCTCACAAGTAATATCGTTTTTCTAATTGCCTGAAATACTCCAGTTCATAGAGAAAAATGTTGTGTCCCAACTGCTAATCGTTCGTGAATAATGCGATCCCTGACTTCTTTAGAAAGTTTAGGATCTTGTCGAGCGCGAATGATTGAGGATGACTGTATATGGATAATTTTTATGTCGTAGATTTAATAGGTGGTCAATTTTATCCGTGTTTTTACTCTATCATAACTTTACGGATACTCTTAGAATCAACCTAAATTTATTTCCGTAAGGAGTCGGATATGAAGACTTATGACATGTCTTTCATAAAGACCAATGGGCACACGACTTTGTTGGCATTTATCTCAATTATATTTATTTTATCATTCACTCTAATTTTCTCATTTTTTGAAAACATTCAAGAATTTTCAACTCAAGAAAAAATCGAATACATTACTCAAGCATTAACAACTATTGCCATAATTATTGGAGGATTGGCATTAATTATTAATGCTTACTATACCTCTAGACTCTCTCTAGATGAGAATCACAGTCTGTTAACCCAACTTCTGGCTGGAACACTAGCTTGGGATAAAAATATCGGAAATGGCATCAATCATACCCAAGTAACTCCACAAGAAATTGTTCCCGAACGCTTTTCTAAAGCAATTGAACAATTGGGAAATGAAAAGATTGAGACGCGATTTGCGGCAATTTATGCTTTAGAACGAATTGCCAAAGATTCTCCAAAAGACCATTGGACAATCATGGAAATTCTCGCTGCTTTTATCCGCGAAAATGCCTCGGCGAATCAGGAATATGAGGACGAGTCAAGGCAATCATCCAAACTTCCTACAGATATTCAAACAGCCTTAACTGTCATTGGACGACGCGATTCATACAAAGATCCAATCAATCAGAAACTTGATTTACGCAATACAGACTTGAGTAATGCAGACTTAACGGAAGCTAACCTCTCAAGGGCGATGTTTGTCGGAGCTAACTTGCAATGGGTCAATTTTACACGAGTCAATCTCTCGGAAGCAGATTTATCAGTAACCTATCTTTGTGGTTCAGTCCTCTACGAAGCCAACCTGCAAAAAGCCATCCTCCCAGAAGCCAATCTCCAAGGCGTAGTCCTCAGAAAAGCGAACCTTTCTCAAGCAATTCTTTATGATGCCAATTTGGAAGGTGCAGTTCTTTGTGATGCCAATTTGGCAGGTGCAGTTCTTTGTGATGCTAACTTGGAAGGAGCAATTCTTTGTGATGCTAACTTAGAAGAAGCCAACCTTGAGGGTAGCAATCTCCAAGATGCAAACTTGATTGGCAGTAACTTGCAAAGGGCAAAACTGGCTGGAGCTAATTTAGACAGTGTATTACTGAGTACAGCTAACCTCCAAGAAGCTAATTTCCAAGAAGCTAACCTCTGTGGAGCAAACTTAAGCGGTTCGGAAAATGTAGAATCGCAGCAGATTGAACAAGCAATTGGCGATCGCACAACCATCCTACCGGAAAATCTGAAAATACCCCAGCACTGGCGATAATGTGATGGGCAATTGATGAATTGCCCAAAATCATCTATGTGCTTTCACTAATGCCAACCAACTAACTCATCTGCTAGAGATGTCTATTGGTTTATTGTTATATAAGAAATGCTTGCTAGAGTCTGGAGTGCATCAATTGTGGGCATCGATGCCGTCAAAGTAGGCGTAGAAGTCGATGTGTCAGGGGGATTACCGGGAATTGTTGTCTTGGGACTACCAGATTCAGCAATTCAAGAATCGAGAGAAAGAGTCAAAGCAACTTTGAAAAATACTGGCTTTGCCTTTCCGATGCGAAAAATAGTTATTAATTTAACTCCGGCAGATTTACGCAAAGAAGGCCCCTGTTTCGACTTACCCATTAGTGTCGGAATTTTAGCGGCTTCTGAGCAAGTTAGCGCCGATTTGTTGGGGGATTATCTATTTTTGGGCGAAGTCTCTCTAGATGGCAGTTTGCGTCCGGTGGCTGGTGTCTTACCCATCGCCGCCGCAGCCCAAAAAATGGGAATCGCAGGTTTAGTTCTCCCTACTGATAATGCCCAAGAAGCGGTAGTGGTTGAAGGCTTGGCTGTTTATGGGTACAAACATCTATCTGAGGTGGTGGATTTTTTAAATAATCCGGGGCGTTATAAACCTGTGCAGCTTGATAGTACAGTGGAGATAGCAAAAGCATCATACCTTGGCGCAGATTTGCATGATGTAAAAGGACAGGCTCATGGGCGTCGTGCTTTAGAAATTGCTGCGGCTGGTGGGCATAATTTAATTTTTGTCGGGCCGCCTGGTAGTGGTAAAACTATGCTAGCAAGACGCTTACCGGGAATTTTACCGCCCTTAACCTTTGCCGAATCTTTAGAAGTGACTCGCATTCATTCGGTAGCTGGTTTATTGAAAAATCGTGGTTCATTAGTACGCGATCGCCCTTTTCGCAGTCCCCACCACTCGGCATCCGGGCCTTCTCTAGTTGGCGGTGGTAGCTTTCCTCGTCCTGGAGAAATTTCACTATCTCACAGAGGTGTACTTTTCCTAAACGATATCACAATACCAAGTTTAATCACGAACAAAAAAACTGTTGTTGCAGCTGCTATGTCGGCTGCATTATTTTTGGTGTCAATGCCAGTGCTGGCTCAATCTGGGCCAATCACCGCGAAAATCATCAGTGTTGGTGATGGCGACACGGTAACAGCCCAATTTGGTAGCAAAAAAGCAACTATTCGGCTAGCTTGTATTGATGCTGCTGAGATGAAACAGGCTCCTTGGGGTGAGCGATCGCGGGATAGGCTCAAGCAGCTACTACCAGTTGGAAAACCAGCTAAATTCTCGATCAAGGAAAAAGATAGGTATGGCAGGTTTGTTGCTGAGATATTTGTAGAGAATCGCAACATCAATCTTGTTATGGTTCAGGAAGGACAAGCAGTTGTGTATCGGCAATACTTGAAAAATTGTCCTACTAGCCAAAACAGTTTGTTGTCTGCGGAGGCAGATGCCAAAAGCAAAAAACTCGGATTCTGGAACCAGACTAAGCCTGTGATGCCTTGGGATTTTCGCAGACAGAACAGCAAACCAAAACCAAATTCATCGCCTAAGCCAGTATCGCAATCCTCCAATTGTGACCCGTCATATCCTGATTTATGTATTCCAGTGGGTGCGCCTGACATAGACTGTGGAGAAATAGAATATCGTAATTTCCGCGTTGTCGGTAATGACCCGCATGGGTTTGACCGTGATGGTGATGGAATTGGTTGTGAAAGATAACGATTCTGATAGGATAAAATGAATTTTTATCTTTTTAGAATTATGAATAATTTTGAGTTAGATTCAATGCCTGGATTCATCTCAATTATTGATTTGAATCTTAAATATTTTGCTGTAAATCAAAAACTAGCTGATTTATTTAACTTGAACAAAGAATCTGTTCCGGGTATGCCAGCTGGGAGTAAATGCGACAGTCAAATACAAATTATAAAAAATCTTGTAGATTCGCCTTTGGGAACAGAGCTAAATTGGGAATGTTACTATAACGAAGTTTGTTTATTTGTGTGTTCTAAGAGGCAGGAGAGCTTGATTTTTAGCCAAGCCATTGATATCACTGAGCGCAAACTTATAGAGGAAAACTTAAAAGCTTCTAGCGAACGAAATAAAATTTTATTAAAGGCTATTCCTGATGCAGTGAAATTTGTTGAAGAACGACGTAGCACTGAACAACTGGAATGGTTAGTCAAAGCTTTGGTGGAAAACCCTATAGTTGACCAGCGTAAGTCTATTGAAACATTAATTACACTGGAAGTAGAGTTAAGAGAAGCGTCTGTAAAATTAAGACAAATGGAAAAAATCATCTACACAGATCATAATTCGTTTTTAAACAGATTAAAAGCTGTAGAGATTTACCAAGAGGGTGATAATGAAAAGTGGAAGGATATAGAAAAAATCGAAAGTTTATCTAGAGTATCTGCAATTATTAACAATATTCCTGGTGGTTTGAAAAGTTGGTTAATTATCTTCATTGTCTTGCAAATGCTAGGTATATTGTGTATTGATTTGGGAGTTAGGGTATTTAACCTTGAAGAAGTTATACCTATCGAAAGAATTAATAAGTGAAATTAATTCTTTATGAAAAATTGTTAAAAATAAGTCAGTTTTATTGAGATAGAGATGAAAAAACTTGCTATTGTTGCGTGTCTACTTGGTTTAGGGTTATTAGGGTTAATGATATTGTTCCTGTTGTCCAGAGATGAACTACCTAACAGCAAATTGTGTGAAGCAACGCAAGTAATAAGTGGGGATTCTCTGGTTCTCGTCTGTAACAATCAAACTCGGCAGGTGAAATTGTGCGGTGTGGTCGTGGCAACTGCAAACCAAGCAGAAGCTAAAAAACTAATTTATTCCTTAATAGAAAATAAATCTGTATCAGCTATATTTTCTGGCAATGCAGCAGAAATCTTTGTCCCTACTGCTTCCGAGGAAGAAAAAATGCTATCAGAAGAATTATTGGTTAAGGGACTTGCTAAGTTCAACGCTCAGGACAATTGCCCTAATAGTGATTCTCTAAAACTTGCTGAACAAATTGCTAAAGAAAAACGTCTTGGGGTTTGGAAATAAAAAGACTCACTCCAATGGAGAGAGCCATAAACCTAGCCATTTAGTAAAACTATTGACTAAAACAGGTTGAATCCAAATGCGTTTTGAATTCTTATAGGGCTTCGGGAAATTGTCTGATTTGCAATTCTGCGGGGAACTCTTCTAAGATTCCACCTTTGCGATCGCTAATCTTGTGCATGGTGAGAACTTGGTTTTCTTCATCCCAATGAGCCACAGGTTTAGCGCCAAGTTGTTTAACAAATACCGGGACTTCAGCGAAGTTAGCTTGTTTGACCAGCGATCGTAAATGCTCAAGATAAGTTGGTCTAGCTTTTGCGCCTGACTCTCCGCCAACAATAACCCAATCAGGACGCGGCGCACATTCAGTACAGATTGCCGCCCCAGCTACGGGCGCAACGTTAATAGCATAGAGTTTACCTTGTTCACCACAACCATCACATATACCTTCACCAATAAACTCGCCTAACCATTCCGACAAATCAACCTCCTCCAGTAAAGGTTCGCAACTGAGAAAGTGTACTGCTGCGGGAGTTTTTAGCAAATAATCAATGTCTTGGGCATCCTCTTGTGTGCAAACAGAATGACCCAGCCAAATATGCTCTAGCGGTAGCTTGAGATTTTTGGTTTGTTTTAACAACCAGTCACTATGCAGTGAACTTTCAAGCATTGCCTTTACTTTTCTGCTGGGATTGTTCATAACTGTATCCCAAGCCAGAATTAGAGCATTTTGGATTTTCTCTATACGATCAGGAGCGGTGAAGTATTCCATCATTCGTTGTGGGCGTTTGGTCAGGATTTGGTATTTGTTCCAAGCACCCAAAATCATGTAGGCGATCGCTCGGTCTACAAACTCAAACGGAACATCCTTATGAAACAAGTCTGCCATGTTGCAGACAAATACTAAATGAGAATCTTGCCAACTTCCCCAGTTCAGAATCCAGCCCAATCTATCAGGATGGCATTTTACCAATCCTGACCATTGCAGCTTGCCGTTAGCCGTTTTTACAACTGTATCTTTGTAAGGTTCTGAAACCTTGGGATTAGGATTGTGCGCGAGTCGCCAACTATCCTTTAAGGCATAGCAATTTATGCAACCTTTACTTGCAAACTCACAGCCAGTTACAATTGGCCATGTGTCTTTAGTCCACTGGATAGCAGAACCTTTACTCATTTATTGCGCTCCATAATAACTAATTTCACCAAGCGATAGCATTTAATAATTAGGTTGGGATTGCTGCTCCCAACCCATTAACTATTACTTCTTCCAATTTCTAGGGTTTTCTGGTGAGGCTATAGCTTCATCATGTTCACAATTGATAAAGGCTAAATTAAACTGTTCTTCAGCCAGTTCCGAACCCAGAGCTTCAAACTTGAGGTAGGCTTTTTCATCCCAGAACAGTGATAGTGCGATCGCTTCAAGTAACCGCGCGTTATAATCTGTCAGTTCCCCATGAGCATCTAATAACTCAATGACCTCTAACAAGCGTTGCTTTGGTAGCTTATGACGATAAGACTTGTTTGCAGTCAACAATGCTTTTGGTATAAATCCTGTTAGTAATTTCATAATTTAACGTCATATTTTGAACAATGATTAGCAAGATATTCGGCTACGTGTAAATGGTTGGTTTCATCAGGAAAACATTCACAAAAGAAAGAACCTTCACTTCCGGCATAAGTTATTCCACGTCCGTAACATTCTTTGCAGTTTGGATCGGGTGCAAGATCCTCTGGTGAGATTGGTATCCCTGAGTTTTCCTCTCCACATTCAGGATGTTCACACCGCCATTCAAATTCTGAATCATCAAAGTTTTCCTGTTCTAATAATTCAGCCGGAAGATTAGCGAAAATCCATTTACATTGAAAGCATGATTTAGTTGGTTCATGAGTATCATCTAATTCAGCCTTTAATAGCTCAGTAGGTTCAAAGCAAGAACAGTTCTGAGCAATTTTAAAAAGTTCAGATTCCTCATCAACCTCCAATTCGGATATTTTTGGATGATTACAGTAAAATTCCAACTCTGGTTCGCCTTCTCCCATAGTTGGAGTGTTATAAGAATGCTCGTGATGTTTGCAATCTAGACAACTAAAATCTATTTCCATTGCAGTAATTTATAAATAATCATCACTGATAGGCGACAGCATTAAAAAAAGACTGCGATCGCATCAGGATCTCTACGAAATGCGATAACGGTTAATTAACCGATCTTTATAACCATATTTCCTAATTTAAAAATTGTTTTTCACAAGTAACAGCATTAAAAAATGAGCCGGGATTGCTCCCAGCCCAGCACTATAAGTAGCTAATACTAACCTTTAGTACCTTTCAATTGCTTTTTACTAGGCGTAGATGGCAACTGTTCTAGTTCTTCAACTCCGCCCACAATCGCAGCTACTTCTGTCGTAGAAAGCCCATCTAAACATTGCATAGTGCGAGTCCCTTCAAGGTCAATTAATGTTGGATTACTTTGCAGAAAACCAGCAATTTGCTGCAATTGCTTATTTTCCTCTTCACCTTCCCGCTTGCGCCAGCCAAAGTTAATAGTGTAGTAAGTTGAATTATCTTTACCAGCTTGTTTTTCAAAGCCAATAGTAAAGATTCCTGTACCTGGGTCTTCCTCACCAATCACTTCTTGAACTTTGGCGAATAAATTTGAAATGTTTTGCTTTTTGATATAAGCAACGCAAACAGTGTTAGTCGGTAAAACTTTGGGACTTACATTCGGAGCCGGGATAAAGAATATCTGCATCCATTGTCCAACGTATTCCAAACCTAAACTACCAAAATACTTGCTGACTTTTATAATTGCAATGTCAACCGTTTCATTCGAGCTAGTTCTACGATGAATGTCCTCTTGACCCCCGACAAAAATACCGCCAAGCTTACAGTTTAAACGTGCTGAGTAGGGAATTTCAGGCAAGCAAATCGAATCACTCGGTTTCGTTCCAAATACTGAGAATGTCATCTAATTTCCTCAAAAACTACATCACTTCAAAATTCACAAAATCAACAAAATCAACAAATTAGTTTTTAATCACTGGTAATATTCCAGCGATCGCTTCTCTATCTGAATCCCAACCAAAGCCAGGATTATTAGCGTTAGCTATTTCACAGACTTTGATTATTTCGTTAAGCACTTCGGCAATGCTGTAATGGTTAATCAATGTTGCAATAACATCATTGAGTTGCGTTGTTTCCATGTTCAATAATTAAAACATCAAAACCACAAAGCGACAGCATTGATGCAATTGTAGAGGAATTCACCTCTACATTATGCTTACATTTTAATTCAAATAAACTGACAAATTTGGAGACAAAAAAGCAGTTTGCTGACGATATTTTTCGTACTCATTTTTAAGCCGAGAAACATAACGACTGGATAACAGTTTTTGCTTTTTGCTCTCCAACTGGACGATCGCTTCTTGCAACTGCCCAATCTCAGAATCAATTTGTTGAATCTCAGCCGAATGCTTTTCATTGAGCTTGGTTATCGCTCCAGTAATATCGGATTCCAATCGACTCAATTTCAAGTCATCCTTGGCAGTGGGAAACTGTTTCTTGAATACCAAAACAATTTTCCCGTTATTCTCTTCTCGATACACTGTCTGATTTTTGTTATCGTTAGCAACTTGCAAAGCTTCGACAATCGCATCGGGCATTAATGCGTCAATTTCATGCTGAATTGCATTAATTTTTGAACGCAGGGTCAATAAATGTTGTAGAATTTGCATGGTAGAATAGTATCGAAAAAAACAATTCTTTACACAGAGGCTGCTTCGGCAGTCTTTTTTGTTTCAGTATTAATTAAAGACTCCAAAGTTTTTGCGTCAAATTGAGTTAAGCCTTTAGCACTTTGTTGAAATAGCTTGAATTTTTCAAGCGAGTATTGACTATCAACAAATCCAGTCATTTTTAGGAATTTGTAATAATCAATTTCCCAGTAGGCAGAAGATAGAGCGGTTAGAAAATCTTGAGTTGTCATAATTAATATTGTTGAAGTAGAAGAACTGCTTTGATACTTTTGGAATTCTGCGGGATTAATGAAACTCTTGTACTTCTTGCAAGTCTGGGTAAAAGTACAGAGAGTTTCTAGATAAACCATGCAAGTCACTCCAAAAAATCAACATCAAAAAGCGACAGCATCAATAACAAGTAACTTGCTCTGATACTGTGAAATAACATTAGAGTAGCGTTACACTATCTTCAATAAATGCAGTAAAATCACGCCAGTAGTGATGAAGGGATGTTCACTATTTTTTTATTCATTGAATGTTGTTTAGATAATTCATTAAAAACCCTACGAATATCTGCAATTCTCAGATTTTTGTAGTTAGTTGTTCCAATACCGTATTGTTGCCAAAAACCAATTGTCTGGAAATAAACGCAGAGATAATATCCATAATCAGGTAATATCAAGACCGGACACTTTAGCCCTGTATAATATGGTTTAAATTCATTGATGGGTTTTCCTAAATCTTTTAAACTACCCTTATTAACTAACCAAAAATCAGCGTCTACAAAATTATTTCTGACAATCCAATTAAAACAAGAAGTATTTTCCAACTTGCTTCCCAAAACACAACGGAATCGGGAAGCGATAGCATCAGAATAAACTTAGTTGTCTGGGTTCAATTAGCGTAATTTCCAAGGTTTTGGGATTCAAATTAATGATTGGGAGGTTGTGAGCGATCGCCATATTCACACTTAATGCAGTACCCCCAGTCAGCCGTCCATCATAAACAGCCAGACAGATATCAGAATGCTTGACCATCCATTGATTACGGGCTTGCATGACACCCGGTGTATATTCTGGATAAAGTACAATCTGTTCTGATGCAGACTTCAGCAGTTTTTTGTATTTAACTTTCTGTTGAAGATTCCACAATCTGTCTTGGTTTTGGCAAGGAATAACAGCAGTCCAATTTAATTCTCGTTCAATCAAAACTTGAGCAATTAATTGGTCAATCCCGATAGCCATACCATTGAAAAATTCAGTTATTCCCTTATCCAAAGCAAAATCAATCAATTGATTAATTCCATCTTTGATATCATAAATATCTCGATGTCCAGTGAAAAATGCTTTCATAGTGCTTGAAAGTAGACAACACTACAAATAAGCGATAGCACTAAAAAAAAGTCCCTAGCTAGGGACTAGTGGGTTTATTCTATGTCATATAATCCTTGAACTTGCTGAATAGATTTAATAGTGCTGTCAAGAAGTCTGTTAATTAACTCAATCCTTACTTTATAAGGTGTCGTTGGATTATTCAGATTTTCGATTTGGAACTTTGCAGATAAAGCACTATTAAGAGCCATTGATAAGTTTGTTTGCATTTGATTATCTCGCTTTTCATATTCCTGAACATCTTCTAATTCCCAATACTCAGGTTCATATTTGGTTTGTGTTACTGGCATTCCATGAGCTTCATGATATTCAGTATATTGTGACATAATGATATTACAAAAACACCATCGTCAATAGGCGATAGCGTTAAAAAAACAATCTATTTAGACTGTTGTCATTTACTAAAAATTTAGGTAAATAAAATTCCGGGCCAATTATGCCATATTCTTCACTGTAAATATATCCAAATCCATAATAGGATCTGGATATACTCAAACTAAACTACTGGTTTATAACCTTTAACTTCATTCAACTTCCAGAGATTAATACTAAATCTTTCTTCACTCAAGATTTTAGTTACTCCATGAAGCTTCTTACAATTAAACTCAATGATATCACCATCATTAAGTTGATAATCTTTACCATCATAGTTAAATATACAACTACCAAGATTTACAGTTCTAGCAATTACTTGACTATAAGAATGATCTCGATGTAGTTGAATCAATCCTGTACTTTGGATATTACCAACTTTACCACCGAAAGTCAGTAACCCGATGTTAGTTCCAGAATAAACTCTCTGACAGAAATTCCATAGGCGATCGTCATAATAGCCTTTGGTAATTTTACCAGTCTTGAGATTACACTCATGAAACAACCAAAGTCGGTATCTACCTTTAGCATAACTAGAAACATCACAAGACATTAGCTCAATACTTCTTCTACAAAAGCTTTTTAAATCAGTTAAAGTTTCAGATTTAACTCTGCTAACTAACTTGAGAGCGCTGGGTTTACAGTTCATAAAAGCCTCATATACTAAATCAAATTCCATCTGCGACAGCAGCCTTAGTGATAAACTTAAAAAAATAGCAAGCTGAATAGTATTAATTCTGGGCGAACGCCACCAATAAATCGAATAAAAAAAGCCCTAATTTCCACATAGGAAATTAGAGGCTCTCTTAACTACAGTTTTACTAGAATCTTGCCAATTTCATCATAGTCAGCATCTCTATGATCGCTGTAGATGCCGTAACCAGCACCTACGTACTTGCTACTGATAAATATTTCACAATGATGATGATACAGAGCAAATAAATTCTCTTCGAGAACTGGCTTAATATGTTCTCTTTCAAGCCTACGCTTTTGGTTAAGTTTATTGAAGTTAACACCGCCAGATCCAGGTTCTTCAGGAGGTAATTTAGAACCAAACTTTGCTGGTATTTTGATTGCCATGATAAATCCTCAATAGTTGCTGCAATTGAATAAAAAAAAGACCTAATTCCCACAAGGGGAACTAGGACTTTCAAATCAAACTAATAAAGCAGATATTAGTATGGAGGATAATTATCACTATTATCCATTTCAATATCTTGAGGAGTCGCAGGAACACTAGCTGTACCATTGATTTGGTTACGCTTGTTGTAATACCTACTTCTTTCTGCGACTAAATCAGCCTCGGTATAACCTAAATTTGCAATGAACTTATCAAACTCAATTTGACTCATATCATGAATCTCGTGAGCTTGCCATTCTTCAGCAAATAATTGATAACCTTCTAAGCCTTTAACTTCTTTATTCTCAATCTTGTACTGTTCCCAAGCAAGGATACGAATAGCATCTTTGAGTTGAGAAAGTCTTTTAACTGATTTAGAAAGAATGTTGATAGCCATAATGAAAATCTCCAAAAAGAGAAAAACGTCACTTCCCTTGCGCGACAGCGCCCTCACCGAAAAACTCTAGGTATATGTATTATCTGGGCGATCGTTAACTATCTAAGCTCTATAAATTAAATTAGGATTATCACAAAATCATTTACTAGTGTAGTATGGCAAACAAATCTCAATTACAAGTTTACATTGTTCTTCGTCAAACATTCCAATATGTGTAATTTTTCTATCGATTCTCATTTGTTGAGCTAACCATTTGTAACCAGACTTTCTAGCTTCAGTTTTACTACAGCGATCGCGCTTCATTTTCGCTTTCCACATCGGATCAAAAAGAGCGTGAGCTTGATTTCTTAGCATTCTTAATTCACTATTTGCAAGGCTTCCTAAAGCTATGTTTGTACCTTTGTGAGATCCGACATAAGCATCACAATCACGACAAAGGTAAATCATTCCGTAAGACTTGCCGTAGATTACAGAGCTATCAACAAATTCAGTTTGTTTGTTACAGTAAGGACAAATTTTACCCTGAATTATTTCCTTCATTATTTTCACCTAAATTTAAAATAAAACCATACTCCTTAAGCGATAGCAACCTAATTGACTTAAGCATTGCGATCTCTAAAAATAAAAAGCTCCAACACCACAGGAAGTTGAAGCTATTAAATCAGACAATTACAGCAATTACCTTAGTGCGCTTGACTTTAGCAATATTGTCACGAGTACCTTTACTACGTCCGTCCCATATTGCTAAACCGTAATTAGCGATCGCACAAAGTTGAGTATCTCTATCGACGTAATTACCAGCAACACCAATAGTCGAGTAATCGTTACTATTTCTGGGACATCCCAAACCGTTGAACATTGCATAATAAACCGTCACTTTCTCATAATCTTTGAGTCTGAGATATTGCTGAATTAAAGCATCAACACCTGGGGCATCACCGATAATTATCTCAAAGCCAAGCTCGATGATTTTGTCGATAGAGGCGATCGCTTCTTTGGGCAAGCTTCTAATAGACCGACTACCAGAAATCATTACTATAGTCATTAGGTTATACCAAATCAAATCAACTTTTTCTAGCGACAGCCAATTACACCAAACCTTGCTGCAAAATCCAATTCACACATCTGATAATTCCGTCGCCGTGACACTGCCAAGGATGACAATAACAAGTTAGTTCAATATCCTCAACATCCTCGCCGTTGTTTTTATTGGCACGACGTTCTTTAACCTGACAAGCAATATCTTTAATTTCCATCACAGTGTCGTCACATTCACCAGTTTCAGACCAGAGCTTAACCTTCTTCCAAAGGTACAAATCAAACTTTTGGCAGACCTCGCGGCGATCGCCATCTTTGCCCATTATGTAGGGATTGTGTAACGGACTTTGGGGTAGTGAATAAGGTTGGCTTTTTCTACCAATGTAGATTTTACTTTCACCGACAAAGCCGTGAGTTTTGCCATTTACAACTTTGATGAGATTCATAATTCACCTAGTTTAATAATTTATAGTTACAGCGCCCCAACATAGGGGCAACTGTAACTATTTGTTTAGCGTATCCATGACATTCATCAGCAAGTATCAAGCACTAAACCTGAGTCAATAACCACTCAACACAGCGTTTAATCATTTCTGCGTGGGGGCGATCGCTAGCATAAATTAGCTTGACATAACCATGCTCTTTAGCAGCTTCAACTAAGAACATAATTGCTTTGAACCACTTGCCTCGATACCACCTTGGTTCTTCGCCATAGAGCTTCAATTCTCCAGCTTTGTAACGTGGTAGATATTGCTTGATTTCTTGCCAAAGTTGTTGACGAACTTGTTCAGTAGTCCATTGACCTCTGTAGAGACGGGAATACCGTAAATCATCGTCATCGCCCCATCCACCGCAGACATTAAAGCATTTGTCTGAAAGTCTAAAACCAACTTTCTCTAATCTGAATTTATTGGGGTCGAATTGCTCAAGAATAACTGTGATAGTTTCAGTAGCAGTCATATTAATTAATCTCCAAATTAAATCGACACCTCTACGCGACAGCGCCTCAGCACCAAGTAATCACTGATTACAAATCAATAATATATAAAGCATTTGTCAAAATCAAAACAGTTAGCGTTATTGATTCACTAATAACGCTATATGCTTGTTTGTTATTTATCGAGGCAGTTCATAACCTCAAAGTTCAGTGCATCAGCAGCTAAATTAATCTGTTCCCAAGTCTCTTGATTGTTTACAAATAAGTTTTTGACATATAGGCTAGGATTGCTGTTAGGTAAAGTCATCATTTTAATTCCCATCTTTTCGCTATCCGCCAAAACAGTTTTTATAGCATTCAGCAGATCATCACCGTATTTGTTCTGTAAGGTTCCTTGTACACCATGCAAGTTAGCATGGCTTTCATCTTCATATCTAATAACTGCAATCCATTTGTTTTCATCACCAGGGTACTGCTGTTTGATGCTAACTCCAGTAGTAAATAATTCTCCAATCATTGTCTTGACCTCTTAAATTTAATCAAAACCTAAAAGCGACAGCAATAGCATTACTGCTTGTTCAATAACGCTATTGCCATTTGTTATCCTAATTTCACTAACTCAACAATTGATTCTGGCTGGAAACCACGTATCTTAATTTCAAGTAAAAACCCTGGTACTCGCTTTGCTTTTCTGGGTTTGCCATCATCTTTGTCAAAGTAGCCATTGTGAGCGATCGCCAAGTCTCTAAATCTTGGAAACTCTAGCTCATTCCTTAATCCAATATAAGTGATAAAGCTAGTAAATCCAGAATCTAAATCTGGTGACTCTTCCCAGTTAAATTGATTGCTATAAGTTCCACATATTGCAATGCGTTTACTCAATTTAATCAAAATATAATTACCATGTGGTGAAGATTCTAAAACTTGACATTCAATGCCTGAAAATTTTATTTTGTTCATGTTAAAATTAGCCTAACACCCTGTATTCTAAAACTGTGGGGAGTTCTGCTTCTCTCCCCACTTAATTAGTTGGCGCTAATTAGTTAATGTTCTGTTTTGATTTGAGGAACAAGTAGTCTTGGATTGACAGACTAGCACCGGACAAGATTAAAGAAAGATTTTCATCTTGTTCTAAACTTGCAAGTAAGTTAATCTTTGCTACTAGTTCCAACAAATCAGACTTACTCAATGTTTGCTGAGTTTGCATGATAGTAAACCTCACGAAATGATAGAAATCACTCCCTCAAAGCGACAGCGTTTATTATCATTTCCTTTGACTTGTATTGATTTTTTTGCAGGTATTGGGGCATGGGAGTTAGCGGCGGAAATCGTCAGTGATATTTATGCTTTTAATTGCTTTAATACGTTTGAGTTTGTAGAAATTAGAGGTACTGCACAGAAAGTATTGCGATCGCACTACCCGAATATTCCCATTCACTCAGACATCAAAACTTATCAACCAACTCCAGAACAAGCTGATGTCTACTTCATCTCATTTCCCTGTACCGGGACAAGCAATGCCGGAAAACGAACAGGACTTGAACACCCAGAATCAAGCCTGTGGTATGAATCTCTGCGGTGCATCTGCTTCGGGCGGCCAAAGTTCGTGGTTGTGGAGCAGCCTGAAGGATTTATCTACAGAGGACTTCGAGCGGCTATTGCCGGATTCACAATGGCAGGTTATCAAACAGAAATTGAGCTTATCTCGGCGGCGGAGCTTGGCGCACCACACAGGCGAAACCGAGTATTTGTTGTTGCCCACGCCAACTACTTATCCTTGCAGCAACGGCAAGGGTGGCGATGCTGGGACGAACAAGTTAGAGAACACATTGCGATCGCAAGGCAGATTATCAAATACCCTCAAACTCAGCCCTTATCTGTGCCTCTGGATGATGGCGTTTCCAGCTACTTGGCTGGATTGTCTTATTCAGGATGGTGGAAAGAAAATTCACCACCAGTTGAGTCTGGAGTTCAACCGATGAGCCGAGGTAGAAGAGAAATAATAAATTTAGTCGGACGTTCCATAGTTCCACTTCAAGCAGCGATCGCATTGATGAGAGTGAAGTTTTTGGCAGAGTTATTAGGCTAAGTGCTGTCGCTTGTAGGTGGTGTTGTTGTGTCTCAAGGAAATGAAAATCACTATTTACTGTGATGGTGCTTGTGCGGGTAATCCTGGCGTTGGTGGTTATGCCGCTATTCTAACTTCAGAGAAATATCCACCTAAAACCGTTAGTGGTCGTGTTGAGGAAACTACTAACAACCGCATGGAAATAATGGCGGCTTTGGCTGGACTACGCGCTCTCAAATGCGCTTGTGATGTCGAGATAATTTCTGATTCCCAGTACTTGGTCAACACCATGTCTAAAGGCTGGAAACGGAAAGTCAATCTCGACCTATGGCAAGAAATTGATGTAGCCGCCGATATTCACAACATAACCTGGACTTGGGTTAAGCGAAACTCGTTACCTCAACTTGAGGAGTGCGACGCGATCGCTAAATCTCACACGAACTAGTTAAAGTGATTTATGCCACCCTAGTGGGTGGTTTTTTTATATTAAGATTCTTTCTAGTTTTCAATCACTAATTTTTAGTCACTAGCACTATGACTACTGCCAAAATTCACGCTTGTTATTGTCATCAAAGATGCTATCGTAACTTTTTCTACACTGACACCCTACAACGGGGATTAAAAGGGGCAATTTCAACAGCGCTGACACCAGAGCAGAGCGATCGCTCCACCTAGCTTCATGGACACATTACAGCACCTCAAAGAGCTTGAGCATAGCAGCTAACTGTTACCAAGTTACCTTGCAAGAGGTAAACAGATTTTCTAGGTAAGATATCGTCATCTTAATATGTGCTTCGTTCTCCTCAGAAAAGTTTCCAGTAACTACAACTGATCCGTTATCTTCACCAAAAATTATTTCGGTGTCGAGTAAGAGACTTTGTAAGTGGCGTAGTGCTAGCTCGATTTGGGGCCGTTTATCTTCGGTAAATCTTCCAGTCATCAGAAATCGAGATTGAGAGTTATTAAATGCGTTATCCAGTTGAAAAAGTAATTCTTCTGGAGTAACTGTTGTCAGTAAAAGAGAGTGTACAGAGTTAGTTTTTCTAACAATGTAATCTTCCTGAAGTTCTAGACTTAGAGAGCGCAATAAGCTCAAAAGACAAGCTTGCTCAACTGCTTTTCCAGCAAGAAGACGCTTAATTGTCGAGATAGATGTTGCCGCCATCCCAGACAATATTTCTTGAGTCCAACCTTTTCTATTTACTGCATTGCGAACAACTGTTATACCATCTTTCGATAGTGCAATAGTGTTGCGATTACGTTTATTTGTCATCGAATTATCATTCAATGCTTACTATACAAATCAAGCTGCCAAGCTTACGCTTGATTGTACCACTTACGAAATGTTAAATTGAGGTCAAATTAGAACCATCTAAAGTGAACTTATAAAATGAGCTTTAAATGAGCTTGACTTAAAATATGACTTACTTTAATATCGTTATTAAGCTTATTGAGTTGTGATTCAACAAAATAAAGAGATGAAAAAAAAGATGAAATCTAATCTTAATTCCCTTTTCTTTATTCTTTTCCGGTTTTATAGTCTTGCTTTTAACAAGACTTTTAACTATATATTTGTATATGACAAATGGGAATTGGCTCTCTCTTCGTTGATCATCTCTCCTAAAAACACACAAGCTTTTAGCTTAGTTTATCGCTTTGTTAACTACTTGCGTCACATAACTATAAACCATCACTCAAGAACAACAGAGTGTTTGCTCTAAGACAATATTTTAAAAGTATTCTTGTTGGTATCAAAAGTTTTAGATTACTCTAAATCACCCTTAAAAAAGGGTAGTTTAACTCGCTTCCCACCTTAAAAAGGGGGATAGGATAGTGCCTAAAGTAACAAGGAAAATACTTCTCAAATAACCTCTAAGCCTTGGAGAGTGCAATTTTTATCATTCTAGTGTTTGAAATCCAATACTTATCAAGCTGCCAAACTTACAGTATTAGATGTAAATAACTCTGAGAATTCATTCAACGAATACTGGCACTCTCTTTTCATATTTCAAATTTCATTGGTGAACTATTTAGCTAAATGCTCACTTCATGCTAAGACTTAGCAAAAGCGATTTACTTTAGTAAATTTTGAAGGTTCACTTAAAGATTAGTCAAATCTAAAAAATATCACTTTAGGTCTGTTAAGATGGTCGATTTTCATTAGAAATGTGACCATCTTAATAGACCTATTTATTTTTATAAAAATGCAATTTATAGCTTTACAATTCAATTATTAAGCTTGGCAGCTTGATAGAGTACGTTCGATAAGAACTTTGAATTGTGGAATAAAAACACATGAATAAAACTCAAACAACACAGATAGACTTAGAGAACTCCGTTTCAAAAAACACAACTTACACCGAGCAATCGGCGGAATCAACTAACTCGATTCTTTACCCTGGTATACAACAGCAGTTGTCAATGGGTGGAATTGCAATTGGAACAATGGTTTGCCTCGCCTTGTTGCTTCGTGAAATTCGACTGTTAGTAGAAGCGTGCAAATCGTAGCCTGACTTGCTCAAATAATTGCACACGGCTGATGAGAAACTAAGTTTTCTCGTCAGTTTTTTTTAAAGATAAAAGTACCAATGTTTTAGAAAAACCTGTTAACGAGACTTAAACATTTTTGAGGAATAAATAAGTCTAAAACCGAGATATACTAATAAATCAAAACGATGCCAAAGTCTCTTGAGATACGTTTTTTTCTGTAAGAATTTTTTAAGGGCGATCGCTAATTTGCTCCAGTTCTTCTTTGATAGCGATTAGTTCTTGAACATCGTCCATACTTACCTACAACCAAGACAACTGCCCTAGTGAAACATTTGATTTAGCACCCTAATGATATAAAATACGCCACCCAGCTTCAAGCTTAATTCCAGTGGCAATTTCTGACCAATTACCTGAATACAGAGAATGGTTAAACGTCATCGTCAGTTCAAGTTCTGGAAGTTCTTAAAATTTTAATACTTTTCTGTTATAAAAATCAATCTTAAGCTATAATATGCAGGTTAAGCATTCTACTGTAAGCGCTTGATTGCACGGTGGCGGTATTTTAGGTAATCTAAATTTGTCAGGCATTTCTTCCCTTCAGAATTAGTACATATATATTCATCTTCAATTGGTAATTCGTTGAATATATCTAAATACTTAAAGGCTTTCAATTGTACCCCAAGCATTTCGATAATACCTACATAACGTTCGGAGATGCTTAAATTTTCTTCTAAGTAGAATATGATATTTGGTAATTCAAGAAATTCAAATCTATAGTTAAAAAAACTATACGCTCTTACCGAACTGGATTGATAAAGTTGCTCGTTTTTGCCACAGTATGACTTATACAAGCCCCAAGCATTCTTTACTTGGGGAGGATGTCTTTTTTGCATCGATTGAAACAATAGCCTTGTATCATTGGCATTGATTAATATAATTATGCAGTGAATACCATTATCTTCATACCCACCAGCAACTACGGAACGAACCACCGGAAACAAGTATGTGGGATTATTTAATATTTTTAATAAACCTTTTATTTCACGCTCAACTTGTGGCTGTTTAGGCAAATATTTTTTGACTTTACAACCATTGAGTTCCGGCTTAAACATTTGAATATAATACTTCTCTTTTTCAGTTAACAAATCAACTGAAAGTTCTTTCCAATAGATTCTGTAAGAGCGTTTTTTGTTTGAGCGAATCAATTGTGGATAACGATGATGTGTTTTCCCCGCCCAACGAGCCTTAATATTGGCAGCTTGCCCAACATACCAAACATAGTCATTTGCATCTACAATCACATAGATTCCCGAACATGATGGTAGACAATACCGTTCAGTAAATGCAACGCTTAACCAATCTTTCCATTCCATACAGCTTGACCAGCAATCCCTTTATTCTTAGGATTCCCACTGGAACCCCTGTATGCGATCGCCTCCGGTAGTGACTCTGTGCCATCGCGTAGGTTTCAAAGAGAATCGCAATAAGCGCCATTTGAGCGATCGCAGATTTATAAGCCTTCGTGTTCAGCATGTAGAGAGGAAACACGAACGCACCATAGGCGATCGCTTGCGTTAAGTACAGGTCATACCAAAACTAAGTAGAACTCTGGAAATACAATCAGAAAGTGAAATAAATCTTTAAGAGTACGAAAATTTATGCTGAACCGTCATTTTTGGAGTGTAGCTGCTTTACTTGCACTTTTAATTGGGTGTTCGCCAGCACAAACCCAGATACCACTGCCTAATACAACTAGCACACCATCAATACCATCAATAAGCATTCATTTGCTCCTGGGAAATCCTAGCGGTGCAACTCCAACGAGCATTACTCCAGATAATTACTTAATGGTGAAGCTTCAGTATGCACTTTCCTACAACCAAAGCAAGGGAACTGCCAACTGGGTAGCTTGGCAGTTAAATAAATCATGGCTGGGTGATGCAGAACGCCAAAACAACTTCCGCCCTGACAGCACACTACCTGCTGGTTGGGTACGGATAACTCCCAGTGCTTACACAGGTTCAGGATACGATAAGGGTCACATTGCACCATCGGGCGATCGCACCCGAACAGTAGAGGATAACACCGCCACCTTTTTAATGAGCAACATGATGCCCCAGACACCGGACAACAACCGGAACACTTGGGGGAATTTAGAAGATTATTGTCGAGGACTGGTAAGCCTTGGAAAAGAACTTTACATTGTTGCAGGGCCTTTTGGTAGTCAAGGCGAACCTCTTAAGGGTAAGGTGACAGTTCCTCAATCCACTTGGAAAGTCGTTGTTGTATTAGACAGCCCTGGCTCTGGGCTTGAAGGTATTACCGCCAACACCCGCGTCATTGCGGTGAACATACCAAATGAACAAGAAATTAACAATGACTGGAGAACTTACAGAGTCAGTGTTGATGAATTAGAAAAGTTAACGGGTTACGATTTCTTGTCTAGTGTAGCCCCAAATATTCAAGCAACTATTGAAAGTACAGTTGATAATCAGTAAGTCAAGTTAAGTTTCTACAACTTTAGTAGCAAGACCAGCCAGATTACCTGTTGGAGTTTCGCCAACGATGTAAGCATCAATTTCGATGCTTCCCACGCGATACACCTGCGGGTTTTTTAAGCTCAATTTAATTGTTTGCACAAGCGTTTGGAACCTAGCAACTGTAGCCTTTTCTTCATCCTCATGCCAATCTTGGGGAGTAGTTGCAGTACTAAAAAAGTCGTCAATTGGCACAATTTCAACTGGCGTATCTTGGTCATGATCTGTTTGCTGCAAAACTATTTCAGGTGTTATGGGGGGTGCAACTCCTTCCCATAAAATAATCTCAAACGGGTACTCAGATTCACTCATCATGAGTAAACCATCAGCTGCTGTACGAAGCTGGTCTAGGATTTCTGAATTAGTTTTAGTCATAAGCCATAATAGAGCGATCGCACCTCACAAAGTATCATCCTAAAAGTTGAAGCTGCTGCAACAACCTCTACACGCTATCATCCATCCAACCACATTCCGAGCAATCCCAATGCACCCGTGCTGACCAGTTGCGATCAAAGGATGCACCGCACTGGGGGCATTTGCCAGTAAACATTGGGTGAGTGTTGATGAGTTCTAACTGTTCCTCTCTAGTCCATCGCTGATTGGGTTGCAAAATCAACTCGCCATTATAGTAGGTTGCCCCTTCTGGCTCCCACAGTTCTACCGATTCGGCGTTAGGGTCTTCTCGAAAGTCTAGGCAACTGTTACCATCTACCCCCGTCGGATGTACGACACAGATGATGTGGGGGTTCTGGGCGTAAAGGAGACAGCGATCGCACTCTGGGATTTTTGGCATAATACCAGTTTAATACCCTGCTTTTACGAATATATTTAACTAAATAAGTTTTCAAGGAGGTAAACAAAATAAATGAATAAGATTGGATTGGTAGTTGCAGCAGTTGTTATCATGTCACCTTTGACTTTAGCTGTAAAAAACGTGCAAGCTGTGAACGAGCAAGTAAAACCAACTCATAGTAATCAACCAGAACAGTCTGTGCAAATAACTTTTACAAGCCTGATAAATGCTGTTGAACAAAACAACTATACTCAGTTTATATCTCAAGGAAATGCTGCTTTCAAGGAAGGCATTACAAGGCAAACATTTACACAAGTTAGTGGACAGTTGGCTCCTCGCATCAAAAAAGGGTATTCAGCAGTTTTCTTGGGAAATCTGAATCAGCAAGGGTATCAAGTTTATTTATGGAAACTGACATTTAAAGATGGCAGTGATGATGTTTTAGCTAAACTTAGCCTCAAAGATGGAAAAATAGGTGGATTTTGGCTGAATTAATTGATTCACATTGGTTCTTGGTTTTATGTTTCTATAGTTACAGTTTGTCAAGAGTGGGAGCGCAATCATTGTAATGCTGCTTGTAACCTCTGCTGCAATTGGGTATATCGCTCTTGGGACTTTGTAGAACGAACGCACATACTGATTGCCTTCTTGCTGCCAATAATAATCGCCAGTTTCTTGGCACGGGTTAACCCTGTATAAAGTAAATTCCGAGTCAGCATCATGTAATGTTGGGTGTACAAAGGCAAAATCACTACTGGGTATTCAGAACCTTGCGACTTATGTATGCTAACGCTCCAGGCTAAAGCAAGCTCATTCATGTCAGCATAATCATAAGTAACTTCGCGCTCTTGATACTGGACAATTACTTCCTGTTCCTCGGTATCTATTGTGGTGATAAATCCCACATCGCCGTTAAAAACTTCGCGTTGGTAATCGTTGGTTAATTGAATAACCCTATCACCAACTCTAAAAATAGTCCCACCCCTGGTAATTTCAATTTTTTCAGGGCTAGGTGGATTAATTAACTGTTGCAGTACATTATTGAGATTGCGTGTACCGACTAATCCCCGTGACATTGGTGCAAGCACTTGTACATCAGTCGCCGGGTTAAAACCAAGCCGAGGAACCAAATCAGTAATCAATTCGCTAATTGCCTGTACCCCATGTTCTGGTTGTAATCCTCCACCGTGCCAAAGACAATCAGATTGAGGTGTGTCAGAAATTGATTCGATATTGGGATATTGCCCCCGGTTAATTAGATGCGATGCAGTAATGATTTTGCTAGTAGCAGCTTGGCGAAATACTTGAGTGAGGCGCACCACAGGTACTTTTCTCGAATTAATTAAGTCAGCCAGCACGTTACCCGCACCTACCGATGGCAATTGGTCAATATCTCCCACTAACAGCAGTTGGGCATTGTCTGCCACAGCTTGAACCAAAGAATACGCTAGAAACAAGTCGAGCATACTAGCTTCGTCTACAATAATTGCACTATGGGGTAACGAGTTAGTGCGATCGCGTTTAAAACTCCTAGTCTTGGGGTCAAATTCCAGCAGACGGTGAATGGTTTTAGCTTCCAGTCCCGTCATCTCGCCTAATCTTTGGGCAGCGCGTCCAGTTGGTGCAGCCAGGGCAATTGATTTACCCATTGCCTTCCACAAACTGACTATGGTGCTAGTGCAGAATGTTTTACCGACACCAGGGCCACCTGTAATGACGGTGAATCGAGAGTAAGCAGCCGTCTCTACTGCTTGTTGCTGTTCAGGTGATAGTGAAACTTTTACTGCGTGGCTAAAACGCTCCAACCAAATGCGGACGCGAGGAATATCAGAACTGATGGGGTAGGTGAGGCGTTCTCGTACCAATTGGGCTAGGTTTTGTTCAGTGTAAAAGTAAGTAGGTTTGTAGCAATTGAGTGTTTTATCAGCATCACGTTCTCTAATTAGCTCATCTTTCAAAGCCATATCTTTGATAGACTGTGTGATTGCATCTTCTGTTGGTTGATGGTCAGCAGTCGTAAGCAGTTTAGTCACCGATTCAATTAATTCTGTTTGAGGTAAGTAGCAATGTCCGTCTTCTGCTGCTTCACTTAAAGCATGAACAAGTCCAGCACAGTAGCGAAACTCGGAATCTGCGGGAACGCCTAAATTACGGGCAATTTTATCAGCAGTTAAAAAACCAATGCCATAGATATCAGTCGCTAACTGGTAAGGATTATGGGTAACTGTATCTATGGACTTATCACCATATTGCTTGTAAATTTTGACTGCGTAAGTGGTGCTAACGCCGTGACCTTGCAGAAATACCATCACTTCTTTAATGGCTTTTTGCTCATTCCAGGCTCTTTGAATCATGGCAATACGCTTTTTGGCGATGCCGTTGACTTCGCTCAAGCGCTCAATTTGGTTTTCAATAATATCTAGAGTCTCTATCCCAAAATGAGCAACAATCCGTTTCGCAGTAACAGGCCCCACACCTTTAATTAGACCGCTACCTAAATACTTCTCAATTCCTGTGAGAGTTGCAGGTTTGGTTTCTTTATAATTAACAACTTGAAACTGCAAACCATATTGGGGATGTTCGCGCCAAAAACCAGTTAATTGCAGCGTTTGTCCTGGCTGGATATCTGCAAAGCTACCAGTAATTGTAGTTAGTTCCTTAGCACCAGAGCGTTGCAAACGTGCCACAGTATAACCTGACTCTTGACTGTAATAGGTCAGGCGTTCTACTACTCCGGTAATTGATTCATGTTTGAGAGTTGCGTTGACTTGTTGCTGGTTTGGCAGGGGCGTAGTGGACATCACTTTTAGGAAACGGCGCAGCTATTATACTCGATACTCACTGTTGGAAAAGTCATAGGGTGAGCTTTTTATAGTATTTATGTACTAAAATAGTATAGGGAATAGCGATGCCTACGGTTCAAGAAGCCTACCCGGTTGGGAATTTTCGGTATAGCACTAGTTTATTCAACTCACCTAAGCGATCGCTTAGATTAGGTACTCTGTATCATTGCTGTTTAGCAACTTTGACTTGCTTGTATCTTCTAAAGGATTGTGGGGCGATTAGTGATGATGGAAGTGGCGGGGATTAAGATGGAGTAGTTGTAGGAGTGCGATCGCATCTCCACGAGAATAACTTGTTAACTGCTTTGGTTCTAGGGGAAAGTAGGAGATCACACAACGTATGAGCTATGCTCTACAATTGTAGTACTTATGTAATAATTAAGTGTAACTTAAACTTAGTGCTTTACTATAGGAGTTAAAATATTTAGGCTGAAGTTAAGCAGTTCAAAGGCTGACTAATCCGGTTATTTTGTTATGACGAATGGTAATGGCAATGGCAAGATAGATTTTTGGGTAAGTGAGACAATATCTCTACTTACTTTGTCATTGCTACATGGTGTGGGATATTGGACTGTTAGAAGTATTGCTCTATCGGGATTGGGATTTAAGCAGGTACTTAGGGCAGAATCAAGCGCTGAATTTATAAATTATTTGGTGCAAGCTAAATGTAAAAATACTAGCCAAATCGCCAACCAAATAGGCGAAGACTGGCTAAAAAAGCGTGATGAATTATGGAAACAAGGCGTTAAACTTTATCATCAACTTGATGCTCAAGGCATAAAGGTTATTCATTTTGGGCAAGAGAATTTTCCTGAATCTCTGCATGAAATATCTGACCCTCCAAAATGGCTGTTTGTTCAAGGGAATATTTCTATCTTGCATCGACCAGCTTTAGCTATTGTAGGCACAAGAAACCCTTCGGAAGATGGGTTATTTCTTGCTAATTACGTTGGAGCCTGTCTTCAGTACTTTAATGCGGTTACAGTTAGCGGATTAGCATTGGGTATTGACCAAATAATTCACAAAAAATCTATCAGAGCAAAAGTTCCTACAATTGCATTTATTGGAACTGGTATACTTCAAAACTATCCTGCTGGTTCTGAAAAATTGCGCCAGGAAATTTGCAAGAATGGCGGTGCAATAGTCTCAGAGTATTTACCACACCAAAGCTATAGTGCTGAAAACTTTGTGCATCGTAATCGCTTGCAAGCAGGCTTGAGTGACGTTATTATACCAGTGGAGTGGAAAGAAAAAGGCGGAACATCACACACAGTTAGATTTGCACACAAAGCTCAAAAGCGAATAGTGTGCCTTAAATTACCTGATTGGTCTGATTCTCACAGTGAATTGTTACTTGCTAAAAAATTAGGTGCGGATATTTTTACCATTCCAGGTGAAGAACCAAAATTTATAACTGCTCTCCATGAATCTTTAACTAAAAAGAATTGTTTTGCAGGTCACTCCCAAGAAGCAGAAGAAGAATTGCAGAGTAGTATAAATGGTCAGGAAGCTAAGAATGAAACTCCAGAGTTTAAGAATAAACAAGCCCTTGATAATCACCCTCAGCAATTATCCCTTTTTGATTTCAACTAAAAACTAAACTCAATAAATATGGTTCAGATATTGAAAGGAATTATTTTAGGAATTGACAATATCCTAGCGACTGGCAGGGAAGATGATGCACAAATTGACCCATTGATTTTAAATGAAACAGGTCGTCTAATTAATTTCCTACATCAAAATGATATTCAACCAGTTGTATTAGCAAATCGTGATTGGTTTATCAATGGTCAAAGACTAGAAGATTTTCTAACAAGTCAATGGGGGCAATTTCAATGGTTTATTGCAAATATTCATAGTACACCTCGTAAACCTTTAAAAGATTCTATTAACCACGTTTTAAATGTCATGGGTTGGAATAAGAATGAAACTATTTATTTGGGGAATACAGATGCTGATATGAAGACCGCAGTTAATGGCGGTTTATTATTTTTAAATGCTATATGGTATTCACAAACAAATTACTATGGTTTTGAGTTTGATTCACCAAAAGACGTTGCTAGATTTATTGATATATTTTGTTTGCGTAAACAATTTTGGAATTTCGCCATCAATCATCAAAATTTAGAATACTATGCTCTAGGAATTTATGGTACTCGTGAAGAAAAATATTCTATTTATTCTAATGATGCACGAGAGGCTGCAAAATTTGGCAGAGGCCACCCCGATTTTTGGATAAAGTATTTACTTTCTGCTGTATACTTTTCTGGTTTACACGAACGAATAGACTATATTGCTCCTTACCCTGGTCATCAAAAGGGTTCTACACCTACTGTAATGGAAGAAACTTTAGTAGCTTTTGCTAAATGCTTTAGAAAAAAATATTTAAAAGACTTAATTTTTAGACATACTACTTCGAGGAAATCAGCTTATGCAAGAAGTTCGGGTGAAACAATTGATCATTTAAATCAATTGAATACTATTTATATTAATAAACTACCTTCTTATGGGGATAATAAAATTTATACAAATCCTCCTTTGAAAAAAGGTAAGACAGTTTTACTTATTGACGATTTTTGTACACAAGGTTATTCCTTAGAAGCTGCTCGTATTTTCATAGAAAAAACAGGAGCTAATGTAATCTGCTTATCGTTACTGAAGACAATTATTAAAGACTATGAGCAAATTGTTAGTATAGAAAATTTTAATCCATTCCAGCCCAATCAATTCTCATTACCTGGTTCAATTGTTAGACATCCTTATAAAAACTGTGTTTTAAGTCCTTCTGCCTATGAAGAGATAGGCTCTAAGCTGCAAGCTTATGATGATTGGCAGTGGCCTAATGGTATTTGAGGCATTGCGATCGCTAGTCTATTGCCACTCTTTATAGTACATTTGTATTTAAAAAATTCCTTAGAGAAAGCCACAGTCCCCGCCACAAGTGCGGGTATTTTATTTTGTTGGTACAGGGGTGCGATCGCTCCTCGTTCTGGGCGAAATACAATTGCACTCCATGCCTTTTCATTGTTTTTACGGAGAGCGCACAAGCCTAGATGTAGTTAAGATGTGTCAAATGATATATCAACTTATCAAGTTTGTTATTTGGAGTAAAAATCATGGGTCAATGGATTGATTTTCAACAAACTGTTAATCAAAGACTACTGAGAGAAGACCTAGATAAAGAACAAACCAAAGTCAAAAACATGAATACCAAGGGACACTCTCTTGTCCGGGGTATTGCTGGCTCTGGGAAATCCTTAGTATTAAGAAATAGAGTAGAGACAATAATTGAGGAATTTGATAATATTTTGATTTTGAGCTATAACCGTTTTATGAGTGGATGGCTCAACTCAAAATTAAAAGAGAATAGTATTAACAGAAAAGTTACCTGTAATACATTCCACAGTTGGGCTTATAATAAGTTAGGCTATGATTATAAATTTGATAACAATGACGAATCCAGAAAGCAAATTATAAGCTTTGCTAAAAATTCAAAATTTAAATATCAAGCAATATTAGTAGATGAAGCACAAGATTTTTATGATGAGTGGTTTTTAGCTCTTTTAGAAATTTTAGATGAGACTAATTCCCTATTTTTTGTGTATGATAACACTCAATCAGTATATGGTCAGCCGCATAGAAGAAAGCCAGAATGGACATGGAAAAGTTTAGGAATTGATATTGTAGGACGTTCTCAAATATTTGATGTTAATTATAGAAACTCTCCTGAAATACTAGAGTTGGCTTGGGAATTTATACTCTGTTCTTTATCTGAAGCCAATATGAAAGTTTCCAAAAAAGGACAAGCTGGAAACAGAATTGGTGATATTATTCAGCCTAAAAAGAAAACATCTAGAAGTTCAAATATTCAACCACTTTTATTGCAAATTTCAGATCAGGCAATGCCCGCTAAGATTGCACAGCAAGTTAAATATGCGTTAGAAAGCTATAAAGAATCTTCAATCGGCGTTTTGGTACATCCACAAAACTGGCGATTAAAAGAAGCTATTGGCAGAGAGTTATCAAGCTTAGGTATTCAGCATCATGCCCCAAAAAAATCCACAGACAGAAATATGAATGTAGTGGATAGACCTTTTGTAATTGTTGACTCTTGGAATGCCTTAAAAGGTGTTGAATTTGATGCGGTTATCATTGCTGGACTGGATAAAGCGGATGAAGACCCAGATGATCTAGATAAGGATTTTCAAGAAAAAGCTGGCATTTACACTGCCATGACTAGGGCAAGAGATCATTTAGTTGTACTGTATAACACAAAAAACTCCATTGTTGACCTGATGGAAAGTGCTTTAAACTCCCCTGATCAATTAGAGAGTGAAGACTAAAACAGTCATTTCGTTGATTGCGATCGCCCCCGCCAAATTCTTAGAGGAAACCCCAGGCATACATCGTCCCCCTTAAAAACCCATATAAACATCTACCATTTATGGCTACTCTAATTCCCTCATTTAATAGTTGCTCAATGCGGATGACCCCTGGCGAGAGGAGATTAGCGCAGCGCTTGGAGGACAAATTAGAGGATGACTATTTACTTTGGTATGACGTGCCAGTAGGTAAAAAGCAGCTGCACCCAGATTTTATAGTACTGCACCCCAGCCGGGGCTTATTTATTCTGGAGGTAAAAGACTGGAAATTAGACACTATTCAGAGTATCAACCCGTCCACAGTCACACTGCTTACTGAAGATGGAATCAAAGAAGTTAAACACCCACTACAACAAGCCAGAGATTATGCCCTAGCAGTCAACAAGATGGTAGAAAAAGACCCTGCCCTGGTGCAGCAAGCAGGTAATTATCAAGGTAAGCTGGTCATTTCTTATGGTTACGGTGTGGTATTCACCAACATCACCCGCAAAGATTTTAACAATAGTGAACTACCAGCAGTGTTTGAGGAACATTTAGTTATCTGCAAAGATGAAATGCTCCCAAGCACAGATGGAGGTGAATTTCAGCAACGACTTTGGGATTTATCGGCATATCAATTTGGCAAGACCCTCACTCTTCACCAAATAGATAGAATTCGTTGGCATATCTTCCCAGAATTACGCATTACTGCCAAACAGTTATCTTTGCTTGATTTAGAAACCGACACTGAAGAAGCGCCACAGTTGCAAATCCCCGACATTCTGAGGATTATGGACTTGCAACAGGAACAATTGGCGCGGAGTTTAGGAGATGGGCATCGGGTAATTCATGGTGTGGCTGGTTCCGGGAAAACCATGATTTTAGCCTACCGTTGCCAGCACCTTGCACAAGTCAGTAATAAACCAATTTTGGTACTGTGTTTCAACGTCTCTCTTGCTGCCAAACTCCGGCAAACTATCCAAGACCAAAACAAAGTTAGTCGCATCAAAGTACGACATTTTCATGGGTGGTGCATGGATTTACTCAAAAAGTATGACATCCCCAGACCCGACTCTAGAGAGTATCAAGGTGAAGCTTATATAGAAGAACTGGTTCAAAGAGTAATTACAGCCGTTGATGCCAAGTTAATACCGGCTGGCACTTATGGCGCTGTAATGCTAGACGAGGGTCACGACTTTAAACCAGAGTGGTTAAAGTTGATTGCTCAAATGGTCAACCCCGAAACCAATTCTTTGCTTATCCTCTACGACGATGCCCAAAACCTCTACGGAGAAAAACGCACTAAGAAATTTAGCTTTAAGAGTGTAGGCATCCAGGCACAGGGACGCACGACCATTTTTAAACTCAACTACCGCAACACAGAGCAGGTGTTAGGGGTAGCCTATGAATTTGCTAAAGAAGTGATGACTCCTACCACCGGGGATGATGACCAAGTAGTATTGGTAGAACCGACTAGTGCAGGACGGCAAGGGCCCAAACCAGACCTCATCCGTTTACCCAGTTTTAAACACGAGGTAGATTACCTTGCAGAGCGAGTGCAACAATTACACGAGCGAGATATCCCTTGGAACGAAATAGCAATTATCTATCGCTCCAACTTTATGGGCGAAAACATTTACAACAGTTTCCAACAAGCCCAAATCCCAATAGAGTGGGTAAACGCCAGCAGTGACAGCCGCAACTATAACCCAGCCGAGTTAAGTATTAAACTCATAACCATGTACTCCAGCAAAGGGTTAGAGTTCCCAGTAGTGTTTATTCCTGGCATTGGTTATATGCCTGACCAGTACGGACACGGTACACCAGAAGAAGAGGCGCGGTTACTTTACGTGGCAATGACACGGGCAATGGAGCAACTGATTATGAGTTGCGATCGCTCCTCAGAATTTACCAGGCGTTTGGAGACAGCATTAAAAAAAGTGGCAGTAATTTGATTGTGTTTATCCTTCATTCAAGCGAGGAAAACGGGAGAGCAATGCCAACGACTGCAAGCAATGCCCCTCTCGAATAACGCTTTTGGGTCAGAGGAATCACCCATACATCATGCACTTGCACTAGCTACTCTGATGCTGCCTAGTCAAACCCTAAAATTCATAATGTAATGTTTTTCCGTCGAATTCCCTTGAGAAAATGAAAATTTCAAATCTTATTTCATGTATATTAACAGCATGGGATATTGATATTAAATAATTATGGTAACTTTACAGCGTGAAGATATTGCTCGTCATGTGGCGGCTCAACTAGCTAGCGAATTTGACCCAACCTTGCCAGAAGCTGTGGAAAAAGAGTTGGAAAGAGCTAGGCAACAAAAGCTTTCACCGTCTTATGATGAGTCGGTTGAAGTTGCAGCGCTTGGAGTAGCGATTGCTGCTTTGTTAGTTCAAGTTGCGTCTTTCGCAGTTCAAATTTATGATTTTTTCAGGCAAGATTCAAGGCCTTTGCCAGAGGAAGAGGAATATATGCTAATGGTGCAGGAAAAGATAGGAATGGAGGTACTCGATTCTGCATCTCCAGAAAAGCGAAAACAAATCAAGCGAATAATTAAGGTTGTAGTGTTGGAAATTATAGAACAAGAAGATTCATAAAAACCTATCCCAAAACAAGTACCAAGTACCAAGTACCAAGTACTGTACCAAAAGTGATTCTGTTAAATCACTTTATGACTGCTGTGATACATTTATTCGCCTATTAGCCCAAAGTGTTCAAAAAGCTTACTAACATCTAAAACTCCACATCCTCTACCTTTATCCCAATTTCCGTAAAAGTCTTGAGTTGTTCGCCTAATTGCGGAGCAAATCTGTGAAGCATTAAGTTGTTCTACAGGCTCTGTAAGTTGATTTTCTATTGCTGAAAACAATAGAGCTATAGCTCCTGTTACATGTGGAGCTGCCATGCTAGTTCCACTCGTCTGGCAAATCTCATTATCAGTACCAGAACAAGCAGCATAGATTCCTACTCCAGGAGCTACAAGATCAGGCTTCCTTCCTCCTCTACGTGTTGGCCCCCAAGATGATATTTCATGAAGGGGGAAATCATCTGAGATATTTTGCACAGAACCAACAACGACAACATTTTCCGCAGTTCCAGGAATTGTCAATGTTACACATTCATCACTATTTTTAAAATAAGCTGTTCTTGTTGTACCTACTTCAATCCAAGCATGAATGTCATCTTGTTCTGCGATGCCGCTAGCTTTTCTCACAGCAAGCTTCCAAAAACCACCTTCGATAGAATTTGCGCTTGCTTTTTTAATAGCTACTTTAAGTACACTATCTCCATTAGGAGCAAGTTGCTTGTAGTCCATTAAACACACATTATTTGTTGAAAAAGTTTTACACTCAAGTTTATTCGTCTGAGTAACCCAAGAAGTTGTCTCATGACTTGGATTTTCAATGCGGAATTCTAGTCTGTGACCTGAATCAAACCAAAGCTCAATAAATTCCTCTTCTCGTACACTTTCTCCACAATTTAATATTAGTGTGAATGAGCTTTTAAGTGTCACATTGAATTTAGCGTGTCGCTCTGTATTCCGTTGATTTCCGGCTGATTTTACAACAGCATAACCAGGTCTTTTTCCGCTTCTTAAGAAGTCATTATTATATAAACACTCAAGATTAGATTGTCCATCATGAGATCCTGCATTTATCCCTTGACTAACATTAACGACAACTGGCATTCCTACTTTATTTGCGATATGTTCAATGTATTGAAGAGCATATCCATGAGTGAATGGTACACCACGGGGATGCTGCGGATCAATTTTGACTACAACGATCTTAGCTTCAGGTGCGATTCCACCTAGAAAGTGTTCTCCACTTCTCCCAGCAGCAATACTTGCTACATGAGTCCCGTGTCTATTACGTTCATCTTTAAAGGTAGGAGGTATGGCTTGGGCTTCAATATATTTATCAATTTCTTCCTTTGTGTACTCTCTACCAAATGGGCAAAAAGAATTTGTTTGATTCAAGTTTGAATTAGTTTCGTCAGTTTGATCCCAAATAGTTAGAATTCTCGTTTCACTGCCAGAAGGATCTAGGAAGGCATCATGAAGCACATCAATTCCACTGTCAATAATACCAATCAATGCTTTGTCACCTTTTTCAAATTGATGAACTTGATCTGCTTTAATAGGTACAGAGAGAGGAACTGATGAGCTAACCTGTTGATTTGATTGAGGGTCTGGGAAACTGCATTCCCAACCTGAACCTGGCCGACTAGCCTCAACATATATTACTGCTGGATCTTCCTGTAAAGCCTTAATTGTATGTCTGCTACCAATGCATCCTACACTTTGTCCTAAACGAAAGGTTTCTTCATAGTCCTGAATGTTTTGAGGGTTCCATGAAGGATCTTCCACACGAACAAGCATATCAAGGCGAATAGTATTTGTAGAAGTTGTTTCAGCTACTTCAGCCTCTCCTTTTAGTCTTTCTTCTAATAGTCCAAACTCAAAGATTAAATAAGCATCAATTTTATTCATAAAATCCTCCTGGTTGGCTTTTGGTTCTTGTTGTGGTGGTTTGCCTTGTTTTCGAGAGGAGGGAGGCGAACTTATAAATGCAGAGGCAACAGCTACCGTAATATGACAGGTTGGTTTGCGAATCTCGTAAGCTCGACCTTGCGCTCTAGGTTGGAATCGCTTCAACTGCGGCCCTTGATCGGCATAAGCCTGAGTAATTACTAGTTGAGTCCGATCTAACCCAGCGTTATGTTCGGCATTAGCAGCAGCGCTTCTCAGAACCTTCAATACAGGTTCAGTGGCGCGATAGGGCATGAATTCCAGAATAATTAGCGCTTCTCGATACGATCGCCCTCGAATTTGATCGAGTACGCGACGCACTTTAAAGGGCGAGATCCTTACATAACGCGCAATTGCCTTTGCTTCAGTAGTATTAGTAGTCATCCAAGAATTTTTAAGCTGAAATACTTACAAAATAATGCTCTCACAATTAGGTAAGTAGGCACAAAAAATTGAATTACCTCCAACTGAACAGATCCAGGTAACTTTTCAAAATGATGGCTTCATGCATAGGAGCGACTCAATTGAGCATAAATAGTCTGATAATGAACTGAAGGAACAGACGTTTAATATAGGCTAGGTTTAGCTTACGCAATGAGTGTTGATAAAGTATAAGCCTGAGATCAAGAAGGAAATTACGCTACAGAGAGTCTTAATAATTTAACTTTTATTAACTGCTTAAATATCTAAAAAGCTTGTATATCTATGCATAGCTAAATTATAACTTACTTACCTTTTAATTTAACTTTGTTCATAGTTAATTAATATTATAAATTTAACTAATCGATGTAGTCAAGTTAAGTCTAACTTTGAACAGATAATTTGTGAGAAAAATAAATATTTGTGCTACACCTATTAGTACTCTAAAAGTTAAAGATGCAACTTGCTTGATGATACTTTTTAGACACTCTTGTATCTCTAATTTGAAAGTGCGTGTATCCATTAAATTAAAGACTAGTATTACATAAAAGTATTATAACACAGATATGCTACAATAAATTTCAGGGGACAAAATCTTCAGCCTCTATCAGCCTCTAGTTGATAGTAAATATTATGAGATATTCCAACTCATGAAAGCAAGCTGTGTTGCAGGTACTTTCTTAAGACATCTAAAAGACCCTGACAAGCACTGATTCTTTTTGAGAAAGGCTATCTGGGCAGAGTCTAGGCGCTACCTCCGACCTTGAGCCAAGAATAAAAGGATAGACAATGCTTCCTTGCTATTGGCGAGAGCGATCGCATGACTCTTAAGTTCATCAAGCCCGAAGCTGGCGCGAGTAGTGACTGGCACAAAATAAGCCACCCCAGACTGTCCATAAGTAGAAAGAGTTTATGGCAGTTTGGGGATTGTTCTAGGGGAAATTGGGGGAAGGGGGTAGGGCGATCGCAGCTTGTAAAATAAGCAAATTATATTTTTGCAGGTTCTAATAAAACTGTTAAACTGTTTTCCCACTCATCGAAGAAACCATCAGGCCATCGGTCAATTCTGCCGTCTTTATCAATGCGTGGTGACACAAGTTTAATAAAAGCTTGACCTTGTTTTTCTTGACGTTGAAAGTAATGTAACTGCACATCTTCTGACTCAATGTTACCACCATGCACAGCAAGACGAATGCCGTTTAAAATCTGGTCGCTATGAGTTTCTACCACAACTTGAACACCACAGTTAGCAGCCAGCGCTAACAACTTACCTAGCTTTGTTTGTGCTTGGGGGTGGAGTCCGGTTTCTGGGTGTTCAATAAGAATTAATGCACCCGGACTGGAGGCGAGGATTGCAACGATAATTGGTAAAACGTAAGCAATGCCGTATCCAATAGGGTCACTAAATTTTAAGTTAACCAAATCCATATCTAGATGTGCATTAACTTGGATGCGTAGACCAGAACTTATTTCTCCCATCCATGCCTCAACTTGGTCTAGCAAATTTATTGATTTTGCTTGCGGGTGAGCGAGTTCGGCGATAGGGATTGGTTGACTACCGTAGGTATAAAGAAAATGTGCTGTATATTCGCCAAGCGCACCAATTTGTTTAAGTTCTTGCACTTGGTAATTTAAGATTCCTGATACAACTTTTGCACGTTCTGATTGAAGGTGATAAAGTTGCTCGTTGAAAATGCTTGACTGATAAACATCGGCATCAACAGAGTTGAATCCACTCTCTAAAACATCAGCTTCTCTCTCTAATGAGTTGTATTTAAAGTGCCATGTTCCTTTAGTTCCGTTTTTTAAACTAAGCTCAAATCCTACGTAGTCTTGTTTGGCATTTTCATACAAAGAATCATTAGCTGTGCCAATATTTACCAAATTTCCATTGAGCAATAAACCAGTGCTTTGTAGTAAACCTTGCTGGTAAGATTGACGCAGCAGTGATATTGCTTGCAATACCGAGGATTTGCCAGTGCTATTATAACCAGAGAGTAGGGTAAGCGATTTGAATTCAATCAATTGATTCTCAAATGCTTTAAAATTTAGCAGCCGTAATGAGCTAATCATTAATAGTTAAAATATAGATGTTCTTCGATTTTATTATAGTTTGTTTATCTAAAGCGATTTTCTAATAATCTTGTTGAGCAAACCTGTATATGACAAAATCTTAAATATATTTTTTGATTTACATTTTTGATGATTAATAAAAAAAACTAGCAGCTTATCAATATTGAATTGGAATTATAGATGGTATCTGAAAATTTTAAAGAACTTGTTAATGTTGCAATCCAAGTAGCGACCAGAAGAAATAAAAGAATGGCAGTCTTTAAGCTTGATAACACTTATTATATAGTTGATGCTAGGGAATGGGAAAATGGTCGTGCGTATGGGCAATATATCATGACGGTAGAACCTGGGCAAAATTAAGCATCAGGTGTTTCATATTGTTGAAACTTTTTCCAATCAAACTCAAGAGTCAGTATTTCAAATAGTTTTGGTGACAGCACCTCTAACTCTATAGGTTCACCAGTATAAATGACCTCTGAAAAGTCTTGAGGGTTGAAAACACCGTGAGGAATATTCTCTCCTTTAAGCCACATTTTAGCTCGGTAATCGATGCGTTCTCCACTTGCTAAATTAATCCAGAAATGCGGCTCAATGTGTTGATGATGTTGAGTCAAAACCCCAAACATCGGTTGATGCTCAATGCTGTGATTAGTTAGTACAGTGTGACAGATGCGGGTCATGCCATCGCACTCTGTTTGAGAAGAATCATAGGGGTCAAGAAGTTGCTGAATTCTTTCCCTTGGTATCACTTCGTACTCCTTAATCAATTTCTTCGGACACGGCCAAGTTTTGCTCTTGCATGATTGGTGTCATCAAATGGAATATCTTCGTTAGCCCCTGATGCAATGATTCTTGAGAGAAGTTATAGCCACGTTCAACAGCCATAGTTATGATTGCAGCGTTATCTTTTGCACCCATTGCTTCCATGAGTCGGTCTAACAACACTTTATCTTGGAGGGCTGCTGCAAAAAATTCCATAACTTGTAGTTCGCTTTGAGCAGCATTTAGTGACTTATTCATTTTCGACACGTAGTAAGGAGATTTTATAGCTTTTTACCTTGCTCTCATGTTTGAGAACTGTACTACCTGATAACATCATCTATTCTGTTTTTAAGTTATTTAATTGCTCTGCTAAACTTTCAACTTGGTTTTTCACGTATTCGATGTTTTTATAGGTGCTATCTCCAAAGTTAAAAAAATTAACCATAATTGGGATAACATCTTCACTGTGCATACAATCAAATCCTATCCACCAATCATTAGCGGTTTTTGGTAATAATTTATGACAAACTGCTCTGGGGTCTTCATTTTGGTGAGTTCCTCCAGAAAATGTGATTTTTCCATGAACCCGAATGGACTTTAATTCATTATCATCCATATCCTTACCATAATAAGGATGAGTTTTATTAATAGCCACGTAACCACTTAAAGTACCTTCATTTTGTCTGACTATTAAACAAGGTAATCCCAGATAAACCCATTCTATTCTGTCAGGTTCTTGTTGCCATTCACCGTCTGCCCATGCAGATTTGTCAATCCAATTCAGAGTTTCCATCAACCAATAATATCCCCATTTTCATCCCGTTTAACTTCCACCACCTTAACGTCAAAACTTTCCCACTCCTGGACAGTAAACCCTTCTGTAGTTTCCTCTGGATACCGCCGTGCCATTTCTTGCCATGCAGCTTCTTCGTTGATTGCCCAGATGTAATGACCCTGGCGTTCTCTGAGGTCATCGCGCCCAGTGCATTCGTGTGAGTATAATGCGTTACGTGTACAGCGATATTCTCTCATAACTGCGAATGGCCAAAGATTTAGCTTACTACGTTAAGAAATTTTCTCCCAGGTCTGTTGGGAAGCTAGGCTTAAATGTTAGCTCTGGTGCGCCCAATAAACCGATTTTGCTTTTATCTATCATTGAAATGATAACTACTGGGCAGATAGTGAGAAACCAAATTCCTCTATCTGCTGAACTCATCGCCACATTTCTCAAACTGTGGAGCCACTTAGAACCAGTACGCAAGCCGGATATAGGTTTACCTTTTTACCACCTCACCAGTGACGGTTTCTGGTATTTTGAAATGAAACTGGGGTTTGAATCATTGATTGCTGCCAAGGTGAAAATCAGAACTCCCAGTACCATTAGGCAAACTGTAGAGTATGCTTACCTCGATGATGAACTCTGGTCACTGCTGCAAAACGAGAGCGAACGCACTGTACTAACCCACACACTCATTAATTCGTGGTTTAACGAGCGTACACAGGATATCGAGTCATTATTGCAAGTCAACGCCTTTGCTGAACTACAAGACCAGTTGCAACGTTCCGGCGGTAAGGTCTACCAACTAGAGGAATTAGAAGATGAACAAGCTGTAATTGTGCGAGATGGTGCTTTTCGTAAAATTGTAGTCTCAACTTACAACCAACGCTGTGCCTTTTGCGGGTTGCAAATACTCGACTCACTCGGTCAGAACATTGTGGACGGGTCGCACATCAAACCATTCTCCCAGTTCTACGACGACCGCATTGATAACGGGCTGTCACTGTGCAAAAATCATCACTGGGCTTTTGACCGCTTTTGGTTCACCATCAACGACGATTACACCATTATTGTTGCTGAGAACCTGCGGGAAGATTCACCCAACGCCAAACCAATGCGGGAATTTAGGGGCGATCGCATTATCTTACCCGCTCAAGTGCAGTATTATCCAAGACTTGATTCTCTACAATGGCATCGTGAAGAGTTTTCGAGACGAGCGGCGTAACAGGTAGGCTCATTTTTATGGATATAGATTAGAGGATTTTTAAGAGATGCTGTATTTAGTTCAGGTTACTTTCGGTAAAAATCCACCCTCTCTGGTGGGTATTTTTTATATAATTTTCGGTATAGCTTACTTAATTTTTACGACAGGTTGGCTTCCACGCAATAGTAAACTCAACGGTTCTGCTTTAAAGTTTTATATCCAACAATCAATATTTATATCAATTTTAATGTTGGTATGTGGATGGGTTTTTACTTTTCAAGCTGGGTACTTAAATTCAAATTATCAATTTGCACAAATTTTATTATTTCTGTTAATCAATTATCTAATTATTAAAGATATTGTCATGAATATACTTTAGCTAATATATAATTTTACCAAGCCTATATTTTTAATTAAAAGCGAAATTTGTATATCTTGGTGCTAAAAGCAAAATATGAGCAAAAAATCTAAAGGTTGGTTTAATGAAATTGTTATTCGTCCCGTTGTTAATGTAGACGGTTACGAAAGCTATGAAAAGATGTGCGGTATTGTTGCAGAATTTTATTACTCTTCGGAGGAACAAAAGCTACTGCGCCAACTAAGAACTAACCCCAAGGATTCAAGGTATATTACCCTCTACACGCTTTTTAAAGTAGGGCAAGCCAAATGCCCTGCTTATTGGGTAAATAATGATTTATTAAGCGCATTGATGCAATCAAATTTAGATATTGAAGTTGAAAATTTGCAGTGGGCAATGAAAACAGGATTTTTTATGTTGCCCAAGGGTGTAATTCTTTCCCCAGAAAAACGTAGTATTGATACAATTTTTTGGCATTGTGATACATCTGATGACTTACTTTATTGGGCTGCAATAGATAGGGATAGCGTTTTCTGCCGCAGATTCAAAATTAGCGATAATTTAAAAAAATTTACATATACTGATACTCAAGATTTCAATCCCCAAGTAGTTACAGATTTTAATCAATATCTACAATCAATTTTCCTACGATTAATTTTGATTATGGAGTGCCGCCCGGAACTGGTAGACAAAGAAAGCGAACTAGTCAGGGTGAATAAAGGTTTTGGCAAAGCGCAAGCGCAAGATTTTTATCAACCACTTTGGCTAGGACTTGGATATCGACTCAAGCGTGAAGGAACGCAAGGCAGTGAAGATAGTAGCGGTATACATGGTACTAAAAGCGTTCATTGGCGCAGAGGCTTCTTACGCAATCAGCCTTACGGAGAAGGCAGGCAGCAAAGAAAACTAGTCTGGATTGAGCCAGTGATTGATAATGAGAGTCAATCTGTTGGGAATTGGAATGATGTGAAAAAATCTAAGCTAATTGAATCTTTTATTATTAATTTCCCTATAATGCCAATTGTTATGTATGAAAAGTCATATCATACATACAAAGTTATTGATGGCAAACAAAGGTTAAAAGCAATCGTCGATTTTTACAGTAATCAATTAGTTTTGAGCGGGCTAGAAGTTAAGACAGAACTAAATGGATGCACTTATGCTACTCTTCCATATCATGCAAAGACAGTGCTGAATCGCCATTCTCTATCTTTGATATCGATTATCCCTTCAGAGGATGCCAGTCCCGAAGAAATAGCAAAAATCATAGAGATTATTGCAGAACGCCTTAATTAAAGGGCTACGATGCCTACGGCGGTAAACTACGCATCATCTTACCCAACAAAAACGGTATTATTCCAAGAAATAGAAAGTTAATAAAAAAGTTATGTATACTGCTTACCCTTATGTCATCAAAAATGATAGCGGTACATACCTGCAAAACAATGCAACCATGTCAAGCCCCATCTGGGGCAATATCAACACCGCAATGCACATCCGCCACTACATTGGTGCAGTAACAATTCAAGAAGTAACAGGCGGTTGGGTCTTTCAACTCAACCGCGATCGCCATGAATACAATTTTGTCAGCTTGTAAATACATAGTTTACTATGTAGAATATTAAGAGTAAGCGATTACACATTCTGGCTATCCCCATTAAAACCATCATGAAGCTGCAACGTATCGAGGCAGGTGAATATCTTACTCCTGATGGTAGGTTTTATGTCCGCAATACTTACTATTCCAACGGTATACCCGGACGGAGTAACACAAGTTCGGGGTGGTTGATTGAAGACAGAAGTGGGGCTACTCCATTTCAAGTAAGCAACAGTCAAAAGACTAAGCTACGGCGGGTGGATACGCTTGCACAGTCCAGAGAAATTATGGCACGGATTATTCAACGTGACGCTGAAGCAAAAAAGCTACGTGATGTCGGCTGGTGTAAGGAAGACAACCCACAACAGCCGGGGGTTTGTTGGCGATCGCCGTACACAGACAGATTGTTAACACAAACAGAGGCATTACTGGAATTAAGTTTGATATTATGAGCAATAATTCTATGAGTAATGAAGAGAGAGCATCTCTAGAAACTGCAATCAAAATTTATGTAGAGATGGGTGTACTAAATCGAGTTTCACAATCAACAAAAACATTTTTAGCTCGTGTTCCAGGTATAGATACTCGGAGACTACAAACTCTCATTAAAAACCAAAGTCAAGAAATTGCAGCAATGGCTGGGGCTAAAGATGTGATTTATAAAACTGGTGACTATCTCCCTTCAGGTCGTGGTGCTTTCGGTCTTAGAAGTGGTGGTGAACGTGCGGTAAATATTTCACCATCAATTGAGTTTATTTTTTAATAAAAAAACATGAACACGTTAGAACTAAAACCAGGGGATAAAGTAGGAATTTTTTACTATGACAGTGTGCGTATAGGTACTAAAGCTGAAATAGAGGTAATTGAACGCATTTCCCCTACTGGACAAGTAACTCTCTCTAATGGAAAGCGCTATACATCTGATGGCAAAGAAATTGGTGCTGTAGAACCTAGTTACCTTTGGACTCTAGATAAAATACAACCAATCTTAGAAAAAATTGAAAATCTTGAGCGGCATAAGGAAGCAGAACGACAGACTTATTTAGCATCACCTGAAGGTAGGAGAAAACAAGCAGTGAATGATACTGTCAAAGCTGCGATCGCTGCACTTAATCAATACGGCTGGTATGCTGATGTTGATGGTCACATGGATGCTATGGAATCAGAAATTGAGCAAATTATCAAAAAATATGTCAGCGCACACGAACCTACAAGCTAAAAGTTCAGTTATTTAATCAATTGAGGTTAAGTTTTATGTTTGAGCCAAATGAAGAGGGAAAAGTCAGACTGTACTTTACAGAAGAGAAAATTTGCATTGGTTCCTACAAAGAAGTAGAAAAGTACGAGCGAGAAACCAAAAATAGCTATTGGGCATCTGAGTTTTTTGAATTACCACCAGACTATAACCCAATTGGTAAGACAGCAGATGAAATTAAGTTAGCTGTGAGAGAATTACTTTTATCAAAGTTACTGAAGAAAAGTTTAGGTCTGTGATGAACCTTATATGTATGTACTACGGATACCGTTGTTATAGCAGAGAAGATAAGCCTTTGGGTTGGCTATACACATTTGACTCTAATCTTGAATATGCTTTTATCAATAAAAGTTTCCATTTGTGCAAGCGATGGAAAACAGAAAAAGGAGCTAAAAAACACTTCGATCATTACAATAATAATTGGCAGTTTAAAAGTAAAGGAGGCTATCTCAAAATTGAGGTAATGCCAGAAATTACTGATAATAGAAAAGAAAAATCTTCTCAGCAGCGATGGAATGAAGCCAATCGTGATGCACTTTACCAAGCTCAAGAAAATTACAACCAGAAGCGCCCTATAATGTCATTTCGTCCAAAAGCCGAACTGTTGGAATGGCTGGACGAGGAACGCGAAACTGATGACAATGGTGAACCAGAAACTGATGCTTCACTCTTAAATCGGAAGTTAGAAAAACTCAGACAGTTAGAACAAAAAGATTTTAGCGATTCGTTTAAGGGAAATTAAAATGCCAAATAAAATATTAAAGTTTGAATTAATTGAAGGGCTACCAGAAGACAATGGAACTTATTTTGTATTATTAGAAGATGGTTCGCTAAAAGAAGGATATTTTGGCTCATTCTCTTTTCCTCATCATCAAGAAGATATTGTTAGAATTGCTAACTGTGAAGATAAGCAATTTCATTATGAAAAATTTATTGGTTGGCTAAAACCTATAGAATAAATTTTATTTACCTAATATAAAGAATACATATTTATGTTATTATTTATAGAGAAAACCACGAACAAAGACAAAATATACTATGTCTAAATATTCAGATAACTTAACTCAAGCGATTGACACAATGTTAGAAGGAATCAGAGAGTATGAGTCAGATACTTTCTCAGCTTCCCGCAGTAATTTAACTCAAACAGAAATAGAATCTATCGCTGTTAATCTAATATTAGATAAGTTTTTTGATAAAAATAAATGTCCTGGTACTTCTATTGATGGCATATTGCTTGCTGATATTTTAAGCAATATTAGAGATGAAGATTCCGATAATGAATAACTTAGAGCGTCTGTTGGCAATATTAAAAGAACAAGCAGACTTGATTTATAAACTTAACACACGTTCTGACTTTCAATACAAAAGTACACAAAGGCTAGTTTTGGATTATGGTAAACCTTTTGTAACTCAGGTTAAATCACCATTTAAAGGTGAACGTAAAGCTTGCTTTGAAAACTGCTTAAAAGGATTGTTGAGGTATCCACACCTAAACTACTGTGAGGGATTTGCTATTAGTGAGGATATTGATATAGCTGTATCCCATGCTTGGCTGGTCAATAATGATGGAGAATTAATTGATCCAACTTGGATAGGTGAGCGGTTTAAAGGTAGTGCTTATTTTGGAGTAGTCTTCACCGATGATTTTGTAAGAGAAATAGCCCAAAAGACTAAATGCTATGGAATCCTAGATAACGACTATATGAATGAACACCAACTTAAACGAGAAGGATTTCCAACTCACGCACTTCATCCCATATTTCACTCTTCTGTAAATGTGCCTGAGTGAAACAGTTTTGGGTGCGATCGTGTTATGCCATAATATTCAGTATTCTATTAATATTGCAGTGACGAAGATATGTTAGCTGGTGCAGCACTACGTAAAACAGATTCTAGTTGGGAATTTGCATCAGAGGCAGCATTAGAAGATTTTGTTTGGGATAACCTACAGCAATTATCAGGCTTAACACCTTTAAAACGACAGTATACTGTTAAGGGCGAAATCTGCGATATCTTAGCACTTAACGACACGAGACAATTAGTAATTTTAGAACTCAAAAATGCTGAAGATAGATATGTTGTCCAGCAATTAACTCGCTACTACGACAACTTACTAGACGAGAAACCATTTCAAGAGCAAATTGATTACAGTCAGCCTGTCCGGTTACTTGCGATCGCACCCTCATTTCACAGACATAATCTGATTGACCGCAAACACACAAAGTTGATAGTTGATTTTTTGCAGGTTACTGTTGCCCAGATTAATCAAAATTTTCACTTACAACTGCAAGATACTGATACTAATCAAAATTGGTCAATTCCAATTACCTATCAGGAACTTGATATTAGCAGTACATCAAGCAATATTCCAGACCCACCGCAATTACTTTTAGATTGGCTTGGTGCTTGTACTGGAGAGGAACAACAAGCAATTCTCAAACTTAGAGAGAAAGTTCTTGGCTTTGATGGGCGAATCAAAGAAGAAATTGAAGGTAAAAATACTATTAGATATGGCAGAGGTAAAGCTAAACCAGTAGCCGAGCTATGCTATCAAAGAAAGATTAATAAACCAGTCATATTTCTATGGCTACCTACTCCAAGCTCATTATTATTTACACAAAGAAGACAAGTGATTGGCAGAATTAGGCTGTGGATGGATGGATCTGTTGTTACCCATGTTGGCCATATACCAGAAGGTTTCGGTCGGATGAGGCTGCAATCTGAATGGGATGCCATGCCACGAGAAAAAAGACCTAGAAATTTGTATTGGAGCCTTTCTTATAAATCATTTTCTCCTGTGGTAATTAACACTTATAAGGAGTTAATTGCAAATCCTGATTCCCTAGAATCATTAGCAGATTTAGCACTTGGAAAGTGGTTAGCAAGAATATAAATTATTCTGATTTAATCATCTGGAAATTGCCAAGATGAAATACTTTCTACATCTTTGCTACTGCATTGAATACAAATAACATCAAATGCTGAATCCATCCACTCATAACCACAAGCATGACAGTGACAAAAAATATTATTGCGGTTGGCATCTTTTATACCCTGATGCCATTGCTGTAGTTGGTCTGGATTTTGAAAAGGAAAATTATCAGACATTCTCGTAAGCCTCTTATCGTTACAAAAAAATTTTACCCAAACGGTTGCCCCCACTGCTCCCACATTTCCTTGTTAAATGGCGATCGCCACTTCAAAATCAGACTCAACTCCAACTCCTGCCGTGCGCGTCGGTCAACAGGGGTGTCCCACCAAAAAGCGATGTTGACTGCTGTTTGCAACCCATAGCGATAATGTAAATCCTGATAGCTGGCGATGTAATCTTTGCAGGCGTGAATCCCTTTCCAGCGCTTGTTACTTCTGCACGTCTCACCCACATACAAAATCAGGTCAGCCGCAGAATCAACAACAAAGTAAAGACACGCATCGCCGGGGCTATCAGCTGGCATTCTCCAAAACGAGAGCGATCGCACTGACAACTGCAACGGATCAATCCGGTCTGGGTCGCAGTGCGCCGGGGCTAGATCAAATAATGCCGTCTGTTGTGGTGGCTGACTTTCCCTTACTACCTGCTGATAGTCAAAAATCTGAGATTTCCACTTCAGCAGAGCATCAGCACTCATCACCAGCCCCTCTGCTCTAGGTGCTGCTGTGGGTTTCACTTCTGGAAATAGGTTTAGCTGGTTGGGTTCCAAAGTCATCACTGGGAGTTACAAAGCAGATTATCTCTCAGAACTGAATCGAGTAAACCTGTTAACAGCTTTAGTTCTCTTGGAAAGTGAGCGATCGCTTATTCTTCGGACTTCAAATTGTGCTTTTTGATTATTTCCTGGTTCTCAGGTTTATTGAGCCAATCTTCTAGAGCCTCAGCGATCGTATCGCTGAGGTTTTTATCTTTGAGGGCTACTACTGCCCTAAACAATCGGTTTAACTCTGGAGAAACATAGCCCCGTAATTCCTTCTTCTCGCTCATCAACCTTGCACAGCGTACAACGGCTTAATTTTTACACAGCTTTTTAGGATATTTTGATTTAGCGGTTTATCCTATTATCCGATTGTCCTATTTCGGCAGTATGATTGTGAGTGTTGCAACGCGCAACGGCGAAGCGATCGCCCTCCGGCTGGACACCAAACAGAGCGATCGCCAATGTTTACCCCCATATTGGGAGACTAATAAATGATGACACAAAGCTTTTTGTCAGGTGCTAACAACCCCACCACCAATCAAACATCCTCTGAAGCAACCCCTTTTAAAGAACCGCTCAAACATCTGTTGATTGGTTCTTCTAAAGCTGTGACCAGCACAATTCACTACTTGCAGGTGATTGGTTATGCAGATGTTGGAGATTGGAGTCCCTTGCTACCAAGCCCTAACCCAGGCGAGGTAATGAGCATTTTGAATAGACCTATTGTGGTGAAATAGTCGTCACGCCAAATCTAAGTAATAGATGTCCCCAAGCGGGAGTTATTTTTTGGCGGTAATTTGAGAAGGTCAAAAGTGCGATCGCTTGACCTCCAGTTCTGGGGGAAAGGGAGCGATCGCCCTTCATCCCTTCATTTTTAGAGAAAGCCCCCAAGCCAGACATCGGAATTTCAAAGAGGGAAGCGGGGATGCTCTGAGGCGGAAGGTGGGTTAAATGATAAGTGATTGTTCGGACTTGACATGAATCATGAGCTAAAATAATTAGTATTTTTGTACTAAAAGTAGCTATGAGCTATGAGCCAAGAAGACATTTTAGGTCAAATATCTGGCGAAGATTGGATAAAAAAAGGTGGTTTAGATGTCCCCGACGATATTTTTAGCGCCTTAGAGAGTCCGTTTGATTGGTTCGACGAGTTAAAACCTATCAGCTTTTCCAGAGGAAATTTACCCACCATAGAAAATATACTTAGCTACTTTTCTGAGAGCGAGATAAGTAATATCGTAAAAAGTTCGTCCGTTGAAATGCTACGAACTTCCTACGGTATCAACAAGTGTTTTAATTCCAAGATGTACAGTAATTTGGCTGCAAAAGGCGACCAGCTTGCAGTTAGTTTAAAATTAAAAACTCGTGATCTTCAGATTTATAATGCCGCTATTCAAGCAAACAATTTATTCTTGAATATAGGTTTGTTGAACAAGCAACTTAGTTCTAACAGTTATGACGGACAAATGGGAGAGCTTTCAATTTATCAGAAAGTTAAAGCAACAGAAATTAAAAACAAAGATTGGTTGCAGAGTCTAGCAGAGAAAATTCAAGAGAAAGCAGTTCAGATTTTAGAACCTCTGCTTGACCAGTTACAAGAACGGAAAGATTATATTCCAGAAGAAGTAATTAGAGGTATTCAGATTGTCAGGGAAAAGGTATTAGACGAATTTGCAAAATTCTATATTGATTTAGAGAAAAGTTTATTAAAGATAAAGAATGATTTTACTGAGGGCATTAGAGCATTGAAGAAAAAAGCTCTAGACCCTTTTCTGGCTGACATGAGAGAGTTAAGGAAAAAAGTACTAAATCCGGCAATTAAAGATTTTCGCAAACTTATAGACAAACTTAACAAATTATTGGCATTAATAAAAGACGAAAAATACAAAAATGATTCGGTTGGCGGCTATACAATTTCTTCAAGTTTCTCACCCAGCGCGATTATCCCTGTTGCTTCGCCGAGTGTTATTGATGTGATTGGTGTGGTAAATGCGATCGCTTCTGGATTGCTGCAAACATTCATCCTCAAAGGCGTAGCTATCCCCGCACAGTTAGCAGACGCAGTAACTAAAACAGTGACTAGTCTTGTTCTGAAGGGATTAAACGCATCTGGTGCTGAAGCAGTTCGCTACATCGCTGGAGGAGTCCTAAGAGGTGCAAAAGACTTACTTCCCGCAGTGTTCAATAACACTGGAATGTTTGCAGGAGCTTGGAGTTTTCTAACTTCATGCGCTCCCTACATAATTGCAGCAGCAGTGATTATTATCATTACGATTAAGTTGAGTCAAAAGGCTGATATCGGTAACTGGATAACAGTATTAGCAGTAGGTAATAACAATCAGGAGCCTGATACAGTATTTGCTAGACTCCTTGGTAATGCTCAAGAAAAGCTTAAGGACTTGGGCAAAATTAAAGAAGATTTGATTCAAGAAACAGGGAAACAGTATGCCAATGTCTACGCATTTTCATTTGATGGAGATGCGAGGAAACTCTGCATTGATATGAGTTTGGCTGTACCAATTCCTATGAAAGATGAAATAGCTACTACATTATGGACTGAGTTTTCTACAAATTTTGATTTTTTGAATAAAGAGTAAAGAATATGAGTATTCAATTTAAAAACACGAGATATTTACCAGATGGCTCTCAGGGTAGAATCGAGACTGTTTCTGAGTGGCAGGTGTGGAGTTGCAAAAATAAAAACTGGTCAGAAGCACCTGTTGTTGTTAGCCGCAATATATTACTTGCAGGACTTCACCCTAAATTAGAATTTTGTATTGGGGAAATTGAGAAAACCGAAACTAACCCGCGATCGCTAGACTCATTCAAGCCAAAGGGATATGAGGCTGCTTTCTTTTTGGATATGGCAAGTGGTTCTAGGAATCACGGCAGATTTACGTTTACTAATAAACAGACTGTAGGTAAGAAATATTACGGCGAGGCAGCCAAAGACCAATGGAAACGCATTATCTATGGATCAATTCTGCACACTGGCTGTAAGAAAATGGTCTATCAACAAATGAGATTCATCGTCGTTGATGATGAAGCTAAAGATGATGATGGCAATTTCTTGGATGACCAAGTAAACAATATTCACTGGGAAAGTGGTGATTCTCATGCCAAAGCTAGTAAACGTCTGATGCAACTTTTGGGCTTACCTGCTGACCCAGATGGTGATAACAACTATGTAGATGAAGGTAGACCCCTACAGTTTCGCGCTGCTCTCTGGGGTGAGTGGATTGGCAAGGGTACAGTTGCCTACAACCCCAAGCTTGATAGTTTTGGTGCTGATTTAGTAATCCCACTATCTTCACTCAAGGGCAATAAACCGACACTGGGCAACCATGAAGGCAAGATTCTCATGGGTTTGGTGTTTGAAGCAGAAGAACGCCGCGCCAAACCAGGATGGATGTTGTTTCAGTGGTTTGATTTTGAAACTTTACAAAAAGACAAGATTATTAGTCGGCTAGAAGAAAAGTGCGATCGCCTATCCAAAGCCTACAACAGCATCACTGACTTAGCCGAAATTCTGAGAATCGACCAGTCTGAAGCTGAAGCCGAACTTGAAGATGGGTCTGACAAGCTTCAATCGGAAGCTGAGTATGAGAACACAATGATCCGCATCATCCAGGCAGATAAACAAGGAATCTTACTGCTGCACCCCTATGTTGTGCGGCGGGTGAAAGAGCGTATGCAAGCTGTCTGGTTGAATTTAGCTAAGGCCGCAGGTGTGCGGTTCTATTCACTTATGGCACAACCTGACGAGTTGCTAGCTCACTACCATATTGTTTTACCTGATGGACGAATTAAAGGACGAAAGGTATTTTGCGCTCCAGACTTTGAAGAGGGCGAGTACATAGTTTTCTGCAATCCTATGCGGCACTGGGGCGATTGTCAGCTGTGGGAGAACCTTCATGAAGGAACTTACATCAACAGCACCGGTATTATGGCTGCACCCCGTTTACTTCTTCTAAACCTGGGGCGCGATACTGATGGGGATTTTATTCAACTCGTTAGGAGTAGTGCGTACCCAAATATGAGGGAGGCGATCGCTAACTTTGATGAACCTCCAGCAACGAAGAAATTTCCTAAAATGGCACTGACTGGCAACTTACAACAAATTGCCATCAACTCAATGAACGACTTAACGGGGATTGTTGCCTCGCTGTTGGCAAGGGCGCGTTCTGGCGGTTGTGAGCAAATCGTTTTAAACATTCCTGCTGGGGGTGAACAGAAACAAGATGAGGAAATGCGGATTATCGATTTTCTCTCTCAGCAAGTGCAAATCGCGGTTGACTCTCTCAAGAGTGCTTACCCCAATAACATCAATGGCTTAGATGCTGTTAAAGCGTTTCTGAATGAACAAGGCGCTGAGTCTCCTTGGCTAAAAGACTTCAAAGAACCAGCCTGTTACCGTGACCGTCCTTGTGCAGTAAAAGCAGATGCTCTTGATACCGTATCCCGCATAGTTCAAACAGTTAATTCAAAATGGAAAGCACCAGACCTCCGGCTTGATTCCTCACCTAGAACTTACGAAAAGGTTTTGTTCAATGATGTAAGTTATGCACCGGAACAACTAGCGATCGCTATTTCTCACCGGGACACCTACCGAGATGCAATGCGAAAAGCTATTGAATGGAAAGAAGGCAATGATGGGTCTACTAGATTAATTCGGGAAACTGCGGAGGCAACAAAGGCCAGTAAGCAAAACATTCTGGAAACTGCCAAACCTGACGGCACTTTTTACGAAGCGATGTCTTGGGTTAGTGCCTACTGGACAGTGGCACATCAGGCGGAAACTGGCGATGCTGGATTAGTGTTTATGATCTTCGCTGACGAAATTGTGGAAAAGCTCAAGAACTCTAAAACAGAGGAAGCCAAGGTTATTATTTGCTACGCAGTTCAGCACGGTTCTTGGTCAGCACCACAAAAAAACCCTTGGAAAGGGCAAGAGGTAATGGTTCGTGCTTACATTCGTGAAGTTTCTAGCAAGCAATATCTAGCCCTTGAGATGAAATGGGAGGGTGCAAAAACTCAAACCGGCTGGTTTCACTTAGGAAATATTGGTGAAAAATATCGTCCCTATATGCTCCCAGGAATTACTAAAACCATGAAGATTTACTCAACTAGATTCAAGGATTCTAAAACAACTGAAGTTACACTTTTTGATCCAAACATGACCGAAGAAGAAATCAAAGACTATCTTTTCTTCAAATAGCTATAATTAGCTATAATCATGGGAAGGTTTTGCGTTTGTTTTCTAATTATGAACTCCCACTTATCTGAATACATTCAGTCTTCAACTGGTTACAACAAGACAACTGTTGATAGCATTCTTGAGTCTTTCATTAATTTTGTACAAGTCTCACTTCGTAAAGGGGAAAGTGTCAAACTAGAAAAATTCGGGGTTTTTTCTCACAAAGATTTGCCCGAACGTGACGGCAGAAATCCCAAAACAGGAGAAGCAATTAAAATTTCTGCCAGACGGAAGGCAGTGTTTAAATTTGCTAATACATTTTCGATTGAACCTGACCCTGCTGTTTCACAGTCTGTATTGCCAGTTGAGCAAAATAAAACTGAAGTTTCTAAAGTCCCCCCACCAATTCCACTAGAGCTACTAGCAAGTGGTACTGAAAACTTGTGGCATATACAAATTAATGGTCAACCTGTTGAAGTACCTGAGTCTCAACTTGTTGCCAAGGGGTTAACCGAAACAACTCCGTTATGGAGTGAGCGCACTGGTTGGAAACTTGCTCAAGACATCCCTGAACTAGGTTACTTGTTTAAAAAAGCTGCTTAGTTGTTTGATGCAGAAAAAATGAACCCTCCAGTCACATTAAGGAGGGTTATATTTTGGGCATTAATTTGTAGAAAAAGAATTAAAAATAAAAAAATACCCTGAACCAAATTAGTCCAGGGCTATAGATGGAAATGGGCTGTCAAACTAGATGCAATTAGGTCTGAATTAACAGAGTCTGTGCGTAAACAGTTTCGCTACCTACTGTTCCGGTGATAAACAAACCAACGGGAGCATCGCTTGGGCTGTCAACGTACCATATTTTTGCATCTGTTAGTTGCTTGAATACTTCATACAATTGCACGTAGTACTCAACTGCTTCAGCTTCGCTAGCTAGGCTTTCTAAAGTTGCAGTTCCAGCATCAACCATATCACTCTGATTTTTGAGTTCTGCGATCGCATTATTGGCAAGTGGCACAAACACTTCGTCCAACGTCTTACTAGTGATAATGCGATCCTTGGGAATGCTATTAGAAGTTGCACCAGCCTTAATGCGTAAACTTCTATCCAAAGACAAGAGTTTGTCACTGTCAATAACTGCTTTTGTTCGTCCAGGCTTTAGCGGTGAGTCACTTTCCGATTGGCCCCAAAAGTTATAATCTTTCAGGACTGCATTTAATGTTTTAACTGCCAAACTTGCGGTTTCAAAAGCCATTTTGTCTCCTGATTTGTAGGTAGGCTTTAACTTTTAATACTGCCTAGTTTAGCAAAAGTAGTACAAACTAACTATATTTTAAATATTTTTTTCATCCTGAATTAATCTTGAATGATTCGAGAAAATACCGGATGTCTCAAGCTTTTTATAGAACTACTAGAACTATTAGTGATGCCCATATAAATTACCTCAATCTTAGTTCCAGTATATTTGGATTGATTAGCCCAAATATCTAATCTTTCTGCATCACTAAATCCCGTTCCAACTTTGGATTTTACTGTGACTTCACCTGCTTTACCTTCAACAGAAAGTTTCCCCAAACTTTTGGAATATTTGCCAGTACCTTTGTGAAAGTCCGTGACAATAAACGTGCCCTTCTCAAAGTTTTTGACTTTCAGTAGGTGTTGCGATCGCCCCTGGTAATAGGCTACGTCTGGATGCCTTAGCATCGTTCCTTCATCGGAAGCACCAGAATCTTTATTAAGTTGGTTTTGAGTTTGCACAATCACCGGATTAGTTTCGATAACTGTGTACGGCACTGCTACGACTGCCGATTGACCACCAGGAATTATTTCTTGAATTTTACTAACCATTGCCTCTGTATTCGCCCAGGTGGTGTTGTCTTTCCACAGACCGAATACATGGAACTGAACACGCTGTTTTTGGGTAATGTCATAGCCTTTGCGATCGCGGACTATTCCTGATATGACATCAAATTTTTCATCAGTAATGTAAAGCTCTCCGTCAATAACATAACCAGCTTGTGCTATCTGGGCGCAGACATTCTCGATATGTTCAAGACCAACATATTTTGTTTTTAACGTCCGGCTTATTAATCCCTGACCGGGAATATATAACCCTCGAACCCCATCCAGTTTTGGGGTTGAAAACCAATTGTTAACACTATAGTTTTTAGTCGGGCTATAAGTATTTGCAAGTTGACAACTAAACATAGATGGTATAGTACAGATGTTCTATACTAACTTAAAAAAATCCCTCGCTGATTTCAACGAGGAATTAATTTTCAATTGCCTTAACTAAGCCCATTTACTAGCGGTGACTATCATTTCACTATTTGATTCTGTCTGAGATTCAATATCAAAACCTTGGGCAATTAGGGCAGCGATCGCGTTCTCTTTCGCGTACCAAGGAGTTAGAGTTTCTATGAATTTCTGGGCATCACGCTTTGAACCATCACGGGTTAGAAACTGAAACTCTCCAGAATCACTAAGTTTAAATCCAAAATCGTAACCTCCTTGATAGTTTTGCACTCGTCTAATAACAAGTTCTGCTATCTTGCTATTCCCAAAAGGATCGTGAATATCAGTGTTATGCTCCAGTTTTGCTCCTTGGAGAATGCCGTTAAGTCCATCGTCAATCATTTCAATTAAAACTTTCTCCAGAACTTGCGGGTTTTTGATAGTGGTTCTGATATGGGTTAGGTGAGACATTATTCTGCTCCGGTAAAATTGATGGAATTGGCCGGGTAAAAGGTGTTGTAATTTCAGAAATTGGTTTTTGGAAGTAACGGACAGCTTCTATTACCTTGCGATTACATTGGGGGCAAAGAAGCTTTCCATCAAAAGGAATAGTGTTAATACATTTCATCATCCTCATCTTCATAAGGAATCCCACAACAAGGGCAACAAATAGGCAAGTTTCCAGGATTGATATCTGGGTCAGACTCTATTTGATGTTCTCGCTCCTCGTCCGAAAGGCTGTACCAATCAGAGAAATCAGCACCGCAGTGGTAGCAATAGTAATTTTCAGAACTATTTGAATTAAGTTGCTCGTTAATTATTTCTAGGGATTGCTCCAGTCGCCCTAGTTCTGATGGGTTTTCAAGATAGTTTACCAATCCTGTTAAAAACGCAGAGTATTCATGGCTTGATAGTGGTTCAGAAAACTCTAAATGTTCTGGTTCTGCCATAGGTTCTCATCCTCCTGATTTTCGATTGGTTGCTGATTATATTCAGGTAGAAGTTCTTGCGATCGCACCTCACCCAATGCCTTCTCTAACCCGGCAGTGAGTTCTGTACAACTATTACCAACTCCATTAATCACGCGCTCGGTGATAGTACCGTCTTTGGCGATTGTTATTTGAATTTGTCGATATTGCATTAATTTTCTCCTGTTCAGATATTCTCTTTCTGGCTGTGGCAAAGATATTGCCAACTTTAAAGTCTTTTTGGAATCTCAGCCTATCGTAGGTTCCTTGAGGTAGAATTTTTAATTTTTCAAGAAATTCACAGCAAGGCTTGAAACCAAGATTGTATTTAATTGCTATTTCTGCAATATTAACTGCTGTAAATTTATGATAATTTTCGACAATAGCAGTTGCATCTGTCTTAATTTGTCCAGATAAACTCTCAAAAACCAGTCGAGAAAACCTCATATATTCTTTTCCCCTGGAAGTTTTCAGGCTTTGAGTCAAAGTTAGTTGATGTTCGGTTAAATGTTGTTTAAATTGATTCATGTTGAAAGGTGGGAGCGACCCACCAATCACGCTAATTACTTAAAATTGAATATGTCCAAGTTTTAGACGAAGCATTACTCACTGGATTTTTGTTGATATTGAATTGAGATAATCGCCTCGTAAATCTCAAACAATGCTTCAATTGCATCACCCAAAACTAAATCATTAGATGTAGTGAAATATTCACTTTGTTCTAATTTTTGGTATTCTGGTAACGCTGACAGCAGCTTGAGATTTTCCTCGCTACCTCGAATAATTGCTTTTATTTGCTCAACTGTTATAGTTTTAGTCATGGCTTTACCTGATGTTTTTGAGAAGCATTAATGTTCACTAGGCAACAGCAAAATTTTGTTCTCTAGATAGAGCTTGATTATTTTCAGTGGAAAGTCAGTCAATATAATTTCCTGCCTAACTAATGGCTTAATTCCTGCATTTGGAGTATCTTCCCAGCAAGTTAAAACAGCGTCTTTTTCTGGTTTTGGCTTGATAAATTCATGATCTTTACCAACGATTAACAACCAGAGTTGAAAATCGTAACTTTGGAGCTTTCTTTGGTGAGAGATAATAGCATCAATTAGCCAGTATGCTTGCGCCTCTTCTGCAAGGAACTTAACTCCATCAGTAAAACGAAACCCTAGTAAGTGTTTGTAATAGCTTTCAGTTCCCGTAAATTGCTGTAGCTCCTGTTCAAGTTTCTGCGCTAATTCTTCTTGAGCTTGCATGATAAATCCTCAATCATCAAATTCAAAAAGCGACAGCATTAGTTACAAATATTCTGTAAAATAATCACCACCATCCTCTTCAGAATCGTCTAAATCTTCTCTAACTTCTGCCTCACAATTTTCACAGACTCCCTCTATGCCACCATAAATCACAGCAAATTCAAATGTTTCAACACCACCCCAAAACTGACCACATAGGTAACAAAAACCATGTTCATGAGCGTGTTTAGTGCAGTAATATTCAGGATTTACTGTCACCTCCGATTCAGTTGGGTAAAAACATTCTGTAACGTTTGTGCTTTCACAACCTAGATGTTGACATTTACTCATTTCAACTGGATTATTCATCAACTTCCAAAAGTGATGTTTCTTCACTGTTCACACAGACTCTAGAACTGGCACTTTTAGCACCACTGCATTCTGCCCATTTGATTAATGATTGAATTTGAACCCATGCGATTTGAGACAAGGGAACGCAGCCAGCGATCGCATCTAACAAATCCCCCTGTGTAAATTCCTCCCCCCTGCTAAACCCCTGCTGCATTGCTTCATAAATCACCTGCTCAATCTCCGCACCTGAGAAATCCCTACCACGAGAGGCGAGTAAGTCAAAATCAAACTCGTTATCAATAATCTGCTGCGGTCTGAGTCTGGAAAGGTGAACTCTGAAAATTTGCGATCGCTCTTGTTGATTGGGAAGGTCAAGCCAAAATAGTTCGTCTAACCTGCCCTTGCGTAACATTTCGGCTGGAAGTAGCTCGACATTATTGGCAGTGGCAATGATAAAAACCGGTGCCGTTTTCTCCTGCATCCAGGTGAGTAGTGTTCCAAATACACGACGGCTAGTTCCAGAATCACCATCAGAACCGTTGGTGATATTGCCAAATGCTTTGTCCAATTCATCAATCATCAAACAGCAAGGAGCGATCGCCTCAGCCAGTCTAATCACCTGCCTCACCCGTGATTCACTTTCACCAACAACCCCCCCAAATAACCGCCCAACATCCAGCCGTAGGAGTGGCAGTTTCCATTCAGCCGCAATGGTTTTAGCCGAAAGTGACTTACCCGTACCTTGAATTCCTGCGAGTAACACCCCTTTAGGAGCGGGTAAACCATATTTTCTAGCCCTATCACTGAAACTTTGACTACGAACTTTTACCCAAGCCTTCAAATTCTCCAAGCCGCCCACAGACTCCAGTCCAGCTTGCACGGGAATAAATTCTAAAATACCTGTCTCGCATACTGCTTGGCGCTTTTCTTCAATCACAGCAGCGATCGCACTTTCATCAACCTTTCCCGACTTGGCCAAACATTTTGCCAGCACCCGACTGATACGGCAACGGCTCAATCCCTGGCAAGCTTTGATTAATTGCTCACGGTCTGGTTCAGTAATCGCGGTTTTCTTGCCAACTAAGTCATTAATGAGGATGGAAATCTCTGTAGCAGTAGGCAATGAGAAATCTACAATCGTAGTTTCTTCACGCAGTTCCACAGGTAGCCTGAGTTGGTCGCTAAGTAGTACAAGTGTGCGCCTGTCTCGTGCCATGTCCCGCGCCAAATTCTTAATCTCTCGAACCAGAGGCAATTGTGCCGGGGTAATTTGACCGTTGCTGCTAGGAGCAATCAGAGTACAAATGTCTTTTAGTACGAATAACGCCACCTGATTCGTTGGAGATTTTGCCACACGCGCCAAGGCATTCATCGGGTTGCCCTTGTCCTGTCCAGAATTATCTGACCAACCACGGGCATAGTCCCAGAAATAAATCTGACCCTTGCGGGATTGGGCGATCGCAATTAATTCTTTCTCTGCTATCTCTTCCTCTGGCGTGACTACGTAAATCAAAGGAAATCTAGCAGCCAGCATCAATTCAAGTTCTGATTTTTCACCAGCTTTACACCCTGCTTTGCTTTGCATATCTAGGCAGATTTAATTAAGTACCGCAGTCTGTTATGGTTTCTAGCTACATTTGCCGTTGCTAAATTGAGTTACGTAAGGTTGAGAATCAAGCCTTAAAAATTAGTAGCTCCATAATTAAACTCACAAAATCAAAGTGACCCCATAACAAAAACGTTGTTACAGGGAAAAACACTTCTGTTATGCAACTATGGGTTCTTTGGTTTGTTGCTTACCCTTTTTTCCTTGAGACTCTAGCTCTTGTATGTGGAGCTTCAAGGAGTCTCTTTCAGCAACTAAAGAGTCTCTCTCAGTCATTAACCCATCAACATCAATATCTACTTGTAGTTCAGATGTAGATTTTTCCTGTAGTTGAGTTTGAAGCCTAGTAACAGACTCATTGGCTTCTTTAAGTTGATTTTTGGCAGTGGAAAGCTGAGACTCTAGCACTTGCTTTTCACCCACCTCAGCTTGTAGTTTTTGCATCTGACTATGCAAGCTTAAAACTTCACGATCACGAGCATCTAGCTGACTAGTTAGATTAGAGATTTTACCTTGGCGTTCCTGTTCACCATCTCGCAATTCCTCTAATTTTTCTAGCTCCTTGCTCAGTTCATTGTTTTTAAGAACCAAATCGTTGTTCTGATTTTGTAAAGATTCTAGCTGGGTGCGAAAAGTCTCGGAATTAGCTAATTGTTGTTTATTAATGTTCAAATAAGCTTCACGCAACTCAGAACGTTGGCGCTCAGTTTCAGATTTATAAAACTCAAGTTCCATCTGAAGCTGAGGAAAATCTTTGAGTTGAGTCTTTAATAAATCGTTTTCATTAACTAGATTTCCAATGCGATCGCCGCTTACACTCGTATCAGCTTTCTGGTAAGCCAATCTATATCCGGCGATCGCCATCTGTCGCTGTGCTTGCAAGTATTCTTCTGGAATATCAGACTCATCTAGCAAACCATCGTCAGAAGTTTCCAGAATTGCTGTAATTAGGTCTTTTTCGCCTTTGCCAGACTTTAACGCCGCGAGGTTATCCGCTCTCCACTCCTTAAGTAGCTGGCAGATCGTCTCGGCACTTCCACCAATCCCGTAAATGAATTTCAAGGCAGATTGAACACTGCGAACCACAATACCGATTCTGTTCTTTTGCAAAACATTACAAGCAACATCAACCATTTCTCGCGTAATTGCATTGTGTCGCTGAGTTTTGTCTATATCAAAGCCTGTTAGGTCTAAAGCTGTGAACGTTGTTGGTAACTTTCCCATAATATGTAAGCTCAACCTTACAAAGATATATGACTATTATGTAAGGTTAAGGTTACAATGTCAATCAAGTAGGATCTTAGTAGACATGACTATAAAAAGGCGTTGGAAATGAAAGTTGCGCTCGCACTTACACAAAATTCATTTCAGAATGTAAATTATGTATCTATTTTATAGCATTGTGTACTTAGGATTCTCGAACACCATTAGTTAATAAGTCCTGATTATGGGGGAAAGCCATGGCCAATTCAGTGAGTGTACAACCCAATATTTCAATAACTACAAGTGTTTCAGCAGGACTTAAGTTTGGCATAGCGCGTCCGTTAATCCAGGCACTAACGGCTTGGCGTGACAACTTTCTGCCGGAAATTTCTTTCCAAGCAGATTCAACTTTTTCAGCAAATTGCTCCTGAGTTAACCCTCTACGTTCCAATAGCGACATAAATTTATATCTCTTCATGCTCTTACACTTGGCAGTGTAAGGTCAACCTGCTATATTTTAGCAAGGTTAACCTTACATAAATGCTCCAGACTTAATGCAGGATGCCACTATCAAATCATGCGTAACAGAAAGCAACGTTTAACCTCCAAAAGAATCTCAAATAAATAAGAATTTCAGTTTCAGTATTTCTTTAGCCAAATATTTTTGTCTAAATTTTTTATTAACCCTGTAAAGGGCAGATAATGATATCACTTGGATGTAAAAAAGTCTACATCCGAAGTGTAATTTTTTCGTTTACTTAAAAATTCTTTGAAACAATTTTCAAGGAGTTTGTAGTTGAAGAGGCACACATGACACTGCCAAATACCAACCAGCATTACCGCCTATCGCTGGGTAAAGCCATTCAGGACTATAAAGATGGCATTATCACGGCAACTGGACTTGTTTACTACACTGTGGGAATTTACCGAGCGCCAGGTCAAAAGCTGAGAGTCAAACATATTGAAGCTTTCTGTGCTGAACTGAGCATTGGAGTCAGCACTTTCTACAAAGCCATCAGCAAGCTGAAGCTCAAGGGGCGGCTGAACTGGGAGGCGATCGCTGGGCTTGACCTGTGGATTCCTGAATCAAATGTAGTCGAAATCCAGTCAGGTATTGAAGTTTCTCCAAACGTAGAAAGCAATTCTCCAAACGTAGAAAGCAATTCTCCAAATGTAGAAAGTGATTCTCCAAACATAGAAACCAATTCTCCAAACGTAGAATTTAACCAGCCGAAATCTTTATCCAGCAATGATTTCAGCTTATCTTCAGATATTTATCAAATATTTATCAACTCTCTCTCACCATCTGAGAGAGAGAGTTTTTTGAATTTTGGACTAGAGAAAGCCCAAAAACTACCCAAACCTCCAGAGCTACCTGAAGCATGGGTAAAACGGCACTGGGAGGAAATTCGTGGGGAATGGGAGAAAAACTTGAGGAGGCAGGGAAAGACCTCGCAAGCAGAAAATCGAAGATGGGAAGATGACCCCAGAACACAGGAGTGGGTAAACCAAATAATCGAAAGCGGGTTTTTGGCATTTATCTACGAAAGCGGCGACCAGAACCCAGAACGCCAAGAGTTTTTCGATTGGGCTAGATGTAGCGGCGTGTTGGACAAAGCGGAGGTAACATGAGCGATCCGCTTCCACAGCTACCTCCTAGCCGAGTTAACCGAGCAAGAAGTGGTGATGGTGTTGATAAAGAAATCTGGAAACCAAGTTGGAACTGTTTTTGTTGTCAAGATACGGGGAGAATTCATCCACACTTAGTTCGCTTGGTAATTCCAGAGTACGACTGCGATCGCGATCGCATCCCTGTCTGCCAAAGACTTAAATGCTATGAGGGGTCTAAATGGATGCACCTCAAAGACAACTTAGATATGAGATTAACGGCTGCTATCTGTGGTGAATTGGATAGGATCAGCCGCGAAGATTGGAACAACACAGTAAAGCAAAAATTTTTAAACATTCAGGAACTAGCCAAAAAAATGGCAATGCCTAATCAAATTTATAAGCGGACAGAGAACGATGAGCGTGAAGTGCAACTGAGAAAAGAACAGGTGCAATTTGAATTAGATAATTTTCAAGCAAAAGAAGAAGAAAATTGTCAAGAAGATATCTAAATTTGAGAGTTTTAAAGATGGATAATGATAACAAAGAAGCTTGTGAGCCACAGGCAAAAACAGAAATTCCCAATGAACTAGAAAAAAGATTTCCGCTTGGTTATTGGGTGAGAACGGAAGGTTGTTTGGCGCAAATTGTTGGTTATTGGGGATGTGAACACCAGTATTTACAACTTGATGGCAGAGACAAAAGCATTTTGTTTGGTTCTTACAGAATAACTAGATGCTACCTTCTAAGCCGCACAGAAATGCTTCAACTTGGATTATCAATTGCTTTACCAAAGGAGGAATAGCGTGGCTGAAACTTTTCCCCAACTTTTGAATAGGCTGGCGATCGCTCACTTAGAGCGCAAAACTGCTGAATACATCCGACAACTAGAAGCTGTTGCTGAACTTGCAAAACATTCTGTGGAATTTGACGAAAACTTTATAGGCAGAAATGAACTTGTAGAAGCACTAGTCGAATTGGCAGAAATAAAAGAGGCAGCGTGAAAACACACAATCACTATATTGATGAAGAAGCGCTTTGGCGAAAACGAGAACAACTAAGAACTGAGTGCCATCAACTTATAGAAAAAATTTTTAGACATCGCTATGGAATTAAATTGCTTTTATGTGCAGTAGCAACCCTCTCGACAATCGCTGATTACAAAGCAAATCGTGTTAGTCGGTTTCAAACGACAAATAACAAACAAGAAGTCAAAAGCAAGAAATCCGAATAGAGAATGGGGTATATGAATTTACAGCTAGAGCTAGTTTGCTACCTGAGACGCGATGCTTCGATGCAAGAATCGGGCCGGTGTCACTGCATAGATAGGACTTATGCAAAAACTCTCTGAAATTCTTTTTTCACCGTGTACTCTGTGTTCTCTGCGGTTTTATTTTATGCTACCTGTGCGTAAGTTGATAGTCCAAACTAACCCCCAACTCCCCAATCTCTAATACCCAATCCCCGATATCCGTTCAGGTCAATTGAAAATTAGTTGTCATAGTGCATGGATGAAAAAGCACGAAAGTCTTATTAATTCGTTTAATTACTGAATTTTAGGATGCTGCACTATTGGAATAGTTGAGAAACGGTGATAGCCCACACATTAAATTTTTAGCCTGACCTCAACTACCTGGCCATCTTGGACAACCACAGCTTCTATCAATTCCCGGTAAACCCTTTTTTTGTCGTCGTTGCTGGCATTCATCCAAAGTTCGGTATCAGAAAATGCCCACAGTAACAATTCATGAGAAGCAGTGTTAATTTCCTGTGATTTGGATAACGAATAACGTAGTTGCGTTATTTGGCTTTCGATTTGGGCGATTGCTGTTTTGATTGCATCATTGGGAGCGATCGCGTTTACCTGCTGAAGTTGAAAAAGTTGGCTCCGTAGTTTTTGGATCTCCGGGGATTCGGGTTCTATGGCGGGTTTAGTTACAGTTTGAGCAATAGCGGCGATTTGGGCTGCTTTCTTGGTAAGTGAATCAACTACAGCAGCTTCGATAATCTCCATCCTGATAACTTTCTTGTTCTTACAGCTTCTCAGCCGCCAGTTTTTGCATTGAAAATAGTAGTTCATGTCTGGCGGAATGCCCAATTTTTTAGCTTTGTGATAGTTGTTTGCTCCCGACAGAGAATAACAAGAAGCTCGGCATTCAGCACAGAAAACAAGGCCAGAACACGGATATTTAAGGGCAGTACTACCATATCCCTTAAATTGCTGATTATGAGCAAGAATAGATTCTATTTCTCTAGATTCATCATCCGAGATTAGTTTGTGATCGGGATGAGTATTGTAATGGATTTGTGAGCGATCGCTATCCCTTCTTAAGTAAGGCAGATGCCCGCGTAGTACCGGATTCAAAAGCCAGTTTCTCAAACCACCTGGGCTAAATTTAAAAACACCTTGAGCCACACGACCACCCTTTTTCTTCTCACCAGCTTTGTTATTGTGGGCAAAAGTCTGAATTCCATAGCGTTCATTGATTTCCCTCAGTGCCAGCCGCAGGGTTTTTCTAGAGAACAAAGCATCAACGATTTCACGAGCAATTTCAGCCTTTGATATTTCTCGGCGTTCATTAATCAGGCACAGAAACGGCGAATAATCTAGCTGATGCTGGTCATTTATTTTTGTGTAACCAAAGGGTGGATTCATCGCCACCTTGCGATCGCGGAGATGCTGCCAGCCATGCTGAACCCGTTCAGAAAGTCGGTCAACTTCCATTTCAGCCAGCGCCCCCAGCATATTCAGGTGAAATTTACCCGCCGCAGTCTTCAAATCAATGCTGTCATCAAGCGCTCGTAGATTACAGTCGTGTTTTTGCAGGTCATCAATAGTACTTCTAAGAGTTGGGAGCGATCGCGTCAGTCGGTCAAGACGAGTAACAACAATTTCCTTGACCTGACCACGCTTCACTAAATCCATCAATTGATTAAATGATTTTCGGTCATTCCTGCTTCCTGATTCTATGTCAATCAATAATTCTTCAGCCCCAGCAGCCTTGAGGCGATCGCATTGCATTTCTAGAGCATGGGAGTTTTCTGCTTGTTCTCTGCTCGATACTCTCGCATAACCAATGATTTTCATGAAAAGACTGTAGATTGTGAGTCAATTTTAAACTTAAAAACGTAACTTATTTCTGGACGAATTAACAGAATTTAAACGAGATGTGTTGGAATTTCTGCGTCAACCTCTAGAAGATGGCTACGTCACAATTTCCCGCACCAAACTATCAGTAATGTTTCCCGCACAGTTTACTTTGGTGGCGAGTACTAATCCCTGTCCTTGCGGTTACTATGGCGATACTATCCAACAGTGTACTTGTTCTCCGCGCCAACGCGAGCAATATTGGGCAAAACTTTCTGGGCCGTTGATGGATCGAATTGATTTACAAGTTGCAGTGAATCGCTTAAAACCAGAAGAAATTACCCAACAACCAACGGGAGAAACATCAACATCAGTACGCGAACGGGTGCAACAAGCAAGCGATCGCGCCATAACCCGTTTCCAAGGAGAAGCAAATCTGCGTTGCAATGCCCATTTGCAAAGTCGTCATCTCCAGAAATGGTGCAAGTTAGATGATGCTAGTCGTAATTTATTAGAAGCAGCAATTAGAAAATTAGGTTTATCAGCCAGAGCTAGCGATCGCATTCTCAAAGTAGCACGGACTATTGCAGATTTAGCAGGAGAAGATGAGCTAAAAACTAATCATGTGGCAGAAGCTATCCAGTATCGCACAATTGATAGAATGCAGTAGTAATAGCTATTTTTAGGTAATTTCAAACAACCTCTAAGACGTAGGAGAAATTAACTGACCAATACGCTTAAGAATTTGCAAAACGGCATACAGTTCTCTCGCGGATGCAAACGGGGCAAAAACTCTTGACAAATCGTACTGTGGCGTATTTGTTTGCGTCACTTTCACAAATAAAATATCGTCTCCATTCGTCACCATTCCAAATACAGGTTTACTGAGGTTAGGGTTAGCCATCATATAAGCTAGGGCTTGTGGTAAAGCTGACCAAATTGATAGTGTGGTTTTTTTTGACTCCAACACCATCACCCAGAACCGATCTTGTAACACTAAAACATCAATCCTTCCGCGCAATATCTCCTCACCATCATCCAAAATTAGTTCCACGGATGATTCAGCCTTAATTCTGAAAGGAGGATCGTAAAATCCAGAGAGTGCAAGTATTGGTGACACTAACAATAATATGACTGTCCCTTCTAGTAAATCACCTCCAGCACGGTGATAAAGATACCTACGGCGCACGACATCCACAGAGACTTTTTCCGCTTCTGTAATTTCAGACAATCCCTCATACCACTCTGGGAAAAATTGCTCGTTTTCAACACGGACAAAACCAAATCGATTTTCTGCATCCTCAAGAGTGGTAATCGCTTCCGTAATTGCTGCGGTCTGTGTCATTGCTTCTAGGTAAAAATTAGGCTCAACATCAGCGCATTTTTATTATCGCCAATTGGCGCGATTGCATTGTCATGTCACTATAAAATTCTAGATTCCTCCCCAAGGAAGCTGTAAAAACACCCTTGGGGGGATGTGGGTATAGAGGATATCAGTATCCAATATATCAGAGACTAAGCAACATCCCCTAGAAGGAGACTGATTTGATGAATTTGCGAGCAATTTGGAAGTTATTACAAGAGACATTCAAAGAATGGAGTGAGGATAAAGCCTCAAGGTTAGCGGCGGCGTTAGCTTATTACACGATTTTTTCGATCGCACCGTTGCTAATTATTGTAATTGCGATCGCAGGTGCAGTGTATGGAGAAGAAGCGGCAAGAGGTCAAATCGTCGGACAAATTCAAGGTTTAGTCGGCCCAGATGGCGCAAAGTTTCTCGAAACAGCGATTCAGAATGCTAACAAACCACAGACAGGAGCGATCGCATCCATTATTAGTGTTGTAGTTTTGCTCTTAGGTGCTACTGGTTTATTTACTGAATTGCAAGATGCCATGAACACGATTTGGGAAGTGAAACCAAAACCTGGACGCGGCGTAACTAACATGATTCGCCTACGTTTTTTGTCCTTTGCAATGGTGATTGGGATTGGCTTTTTACTTTTAGTTTCTCTGGTAATTAGTACGGCGTTAGCAGCATTAGTAACATACTTTAGCAACTTGTTACCAGGTGTTGATTTTCTCTGGCAGATTATCAATTTTCTTCTCTCTTTTGCCATCACTACGTTCCTATTTGGACTAATTTTTAAAGTTCTCCCAGATGTCAAAATTGCTTGGAGTGACGTTTTAGTTGGAGCTAGTCTCACCTCATTTTTGTTTTCTATCGGAAGATTTTTATTAGGACAATATTTAGGGAATGGTAGTTTTGGTTCAGCTTATGGTGCTGCTGGTTCACTGGTCGTTATTTTAGCTTGGGTTAACTATGCCGCACAGATTCTTTTCTTTGGTGCAGAGTTTACCCAAGTTTATGCCAGAAGATACGGTAGCGGCATAACTCCAACTAAACATGCCATACCTCTGTCTGATAACACGAAATATGATGACACTACTTCAACCAGGCAAGTATCCACTAATAAAAAGACATCTTCCAGTTTTATTAATCCCTTATTTCAGAATTTTAAAAAGCCCAAGCGCTTAAAACAGAAAAGAAGAAGAAATCAGCGATTTTAATCCCTGATTGCCGGAAAGTTATATTTGTAAATCTGATAGATATTGAAGTATCTAATATCAAGTCTGGTTAATTAGTGATGATTCCCATATTTGAATCTCTTCTCCATCAGTTGGGTGGAGTTATTCGGGTTTAATTAAATCATTAACCAGAGATGATATAACTTCTCATAAAAGTCAGCTTTATAAGAAAACACAAATAAATTTATACTGGATTTTTTCCAGACTTATATGGAAAAATGGTTTTTCATCAATTGGCACGCAATTTTTGTTCCTAGCATCAGCGTCTTTGAGTTGATTATCCGTGGTTCACTAGTATACTTAGCGCTGTTCTCAGTGCTACGCCTACTTCCTAGCCGACAATTAGGAACGCTAGGAATTACTGATTTACTCGTCGTTGTGCTATTTGCGGAAGCTGCTCAAAATGCAATGGCAAGTAATTACACATCGATTACTGAAGGTGCGATTCTGGTCGGAACAGTGATTTTTTGGAGTTACTTGCTGAACTGGTTGGGTTACAAACTTCCCCAGTTCCAACGTTTTTTGAATCCGCCACCGTTGCTACTGGTAAAAAATGGTCGGATGATTGAACGTCATCTGCAACGAGAGTTAATTACAGATGATGAGTTGATGAGCAAGCTACGTCAGCAAGGTGTAGAATTTTTAGCTGATGTGAAGTTCGCGTATATAGAGGCTGACGGCAGGATTAGTATCATCATGTCGGATTCAAAAACTAGTTCTGTCCCTGAGCAAAAAGTAGCGTTAAAAAGCGATCTACATTAATTAAACTGTAAAATATGACGGTTGTATTCTGTGCCGAACTGTGATTGAGCGTTATACTTTGCCCGAAATGGCTAATCTGTGGAATGAAGCCTATAAACTAAAAACTTGGCTGCAAGTCGAAATTGCTGTTTGTGAGGCTCAAGCTGAACTTGGTTACATTCCATCTGAAGCTGTTGAGGAAATTAAAGCCAAAGCAGATTTTGACCCGAAGCGGGTGCTAGAAATTGAGGCTGTAGTCCGCCATGATGTCATTGCTTTCTTGACAAATGTCAATGAATATGTAGGCGATGCTGGACGCTATATTCACCTGGGTTTAACTAGTTCGGATGTTTTGGATACGGCTTTAGCACTGCAATTAGTTGCCAGCCTAGATATATTGTTGCAACGTCTAGAAGATTTGATTCAGGTAATTCGCCAAAAAGCACGGGAACATCGTCATACAGTGATGGCTGGCCGATCGCATGGTATTCACGCTGAACCAATTACTTTTGGTTTTAAGCTAGCTGGTTGGTTAGCAGAGGTGTTGCGACACCAAGAACGCTTGATAATACTCCGGCAAACGATCGCTGTGGGTAAAATTTCTGGTGCGGTGGGAACTTATGCCAATATTGAACCCCGTGTAGAAGCGATCGCTTGCCAAAAACTCGGACTCAAACCCGATACGGCCTCAACACAAGTTATTTCCCGCGATCGCCACGCTGACTACGTGCAACAATTAGCTTTGGTAGCGGCAACCATCGAACGCTTTGCTGTAGAAATTCGCAATCTCCAAAAAACAGACGTTCTAGAAGTTGAAGAATTTTTCGCCAAAGGTCAAAAAGGCTCTTCAGCAATGCCACACAAGCGCAACCCCATTCGTTCGGAACGATTAACGGGAATGGCACGACTCGTCAGAAGTCATGCAGGTGCAGCTTTAGAAAACGTTGCCCTCTGGCATGAGCGGGATATTTCTCATAGTTCTGTAGAACGGGTAATTTTACCAGATGCTTGCACTTTGACTCACTTCATGTTGTCAGAAATAACCGACTTGGTGAAAAACCTGTTGGTCTATCCTGAGAACATGAAACGGAATCTCAACTGTTACGGCGGCGTTGTGTTCAGCCAAAAAGTATTACTGGCTTTGATAGACAAGGGAAGCAACCGAGAAGATGCTTATGCGATCGTCCAAGAAAGCGCTCACGCCGCTTGGAACAAACCAGCAGGCAACTTTCAGGACTTGATTAGCAAAGATCCGCGTGTTACCCAAAAGTTGTCTCCAGAAGAACTAGACGTGTGTTTTGACCCCCAGCAACATCTGCGGCATTTAGAAGAAGTTTACCAACGATTAGGAATTTAGCATTAATTTACCTGTAGTAAGCGCTTAAGCGCTTGCTACTAACCTTTTAGGGAACTCCAAGAAATAAATTATCCAATATTGTGGGGTCGCCATCTTGCCCGCCATACAGACTGGGCTATCGTGTCGCCCACCCCACAGGAGTTACAGCGAATTGCAATCAAACGTGCCACAAATAAAAGCAATACTGGGCTTTGTTTTATGATTTATTTTTGTGGCGGCTTTGATCGAAAACTGCTGTAATTAGATGTTTTTTTATTTGTCAGTCCCTTACCCCAAAAATACGTAGATATTATCAAACAAGATATATAAAGATACCAACAACATTTAGTATTACATTGCTGAAGAGTGTCCCTCCAATGCTGGGATTATTGTTTACACTGGGTAATATATACAACAAATACTTATTTATTAGTATTAAGAGTGCTTTGATGATTGAAATCCTAGCCACACTTTCTGCCTCTGCGGCAGCCGGAATGAGAATAGGCATACCTTTACTGATTATTGGACTATTGCAAGGTAGTAACTTGTGGTCACAAGTTCCAATTTTATCTCACATTTCTCCACCACTATTATTAGGTTGCCTCACCAGTTGGTCATTAATTGAATTATTAGCCTCAAAAAAACTCTGGGGGCAAAGATTTTTACAACTAGTTCAGTTATTTATGTCTCCCATCGTCGGTGCAATTATGGGGTTAGGAGTAGCTACCGCAACAGCAACGCCAAACTGGTTGATTGCCATCATTGGAGGTTTGTTAGCTTTGGTACTCCAGCTAGTCCAAGTTGGTTGGTTCTATCGGTTACGTGGCTTACCATTGTGGGCAGTTTTTCTTCAAGATACCTTGTGCATTGCCCTGGTACTATTTGCCTTTGATGCTCCCTGGCAAGGAGGATTAATTGCTTTAATACTGCTTTGGTTTGCAGTTCGTAGTGCGAAGCAGTGGTATAACTGGCGCAGGGGATTAGGGACTAGGTACTAGGGACTGGGGAAGGTGGGGCCCCCTCTGGGGATAAGGGGTAATGGGGATTGGTGGTAGGGCAATAGGATCGGTTAAGGCAAGTCTTTGTGATACTAGAATTTTCATCAAAAAACCTTAAGCAAACCATATTGGGTGGTAGGGGACTAAGGATTATATATTATTCTTTCTTTGCCTCTCCTACTCCTTTCTGCTTTTCCCTTCCACTTCTCCCTCTTCATATACCCAGTCCCTAATCCCCAATCCCAAGCCCCCTTTACTGCAAAATCCCAATCATGTGCAAGAAACCGTGACCGGTAATTAGCTCAATGATTAAGGCAATAAAACCCAGCATTGCAATCCGACCATTCCATACTTCAGCGCTAGTTGTCAGTCCCCATTCCCAACGCTCTTGAGGGTACATCTTTACCATTTTTTTTATTTGGGCAGCTTGCGAAAGCTTGAAACTGGGGTTTCTCAGCGCATCAATCACTAATTGGGCTAGTGCATTAATAAATACTGGATGGGTATTGGGAGCCGGTACGCGGCGGAAGTGGTGAATTCCTGCTTCTTCGGCTACTTCTCGATACTCAATATCAATTTCTTGTAGTGTCTCGATATGCTCTGAGACAAAACTGATTGGCACTACAACCAAATCTTTTACGCCTTGTGCGCCTAGTTCTTTGAGGGCATCTTCAGTATAGGGTTGGAGCCATTCTACTGGGCCGACACGACTTTGGTAAGCTAAGGTGTGAGCATTGGGTCGATTGAGGGTCTGTATAATCAGGGCACTACATTCTTCAATTTCCTGCTGGTAAGGGTCGCCTGCTTCTTCAACGTAGCTTTTCGGAACGCCGTGAGCGCTGAAGAATATATGAACCTTATCTGGGTTAGGAAACTGCTCAAGTTCTTGGGCTATGAGTTGCGCCATTGCTTGCAGGTAGCCTGGTTCTTTGTACCAAGAAGGAATGACGGTGTAATCAATGGGTTGAAGTTTTGGATCTTCTTGCCAAATCTTTTCTAAAAGCCGGAAGCTGGAACCACTGGTACTGATAGAAAACTGGGGATATAGTGGTAATATTACTAGGTGTTCTACATTATCTTGGGCAATCTGTGCGATCGCTTCTTCTGTATAGGGATGCCAATAACGCATTCCTACGTAAATATTGGCTTCTTGTCCCAAATAACCCAACTGTTCTTTTAAAGCTTCCCCTTGCGCTTCTGTAATCCGTCGCAGTGGAGAACCACCACCGATTTGCTTATAATTTGCTTGAGATGTTCTGGTTCGGCGCGTGGCAATAAACCAGGCTAAGGGCTTTTGCAACCAGCGAAATGGTAGGCGAATAATTTCCGGATCGGAAAATAGGTTGTACAAAAACGGCCCGACATCCTCTAGCTTGTCGGGGCCACCGAGATTGAGTAATAAGACGCCTACACGACCCATAGCAGTTACTTTCCCCCAATCTTTTCAGGTTTTTTACTAATGTTAACAATATATCTTTATTAAATATAAAGCTTAATAGCAAGGAAATATGCAATGGCAACAATTTTAAGAGATTGGAGTTACCGTTATCAGTGGTTATATGATAGTATTTCGCGTTTAGCAGCTTTAAGTGTAGGTGGTGAAGCCCGTTTTCGGCAACTTGCTTTGCAAGGCTTAACAATTCACTCAGATACTCAGATTTTAGATTTGTGTTGTGGCAGTGGTCAAACAACGCAATTTTTGGCAAAAACTTCACAAAACGTAATAGGATTAGACGCTTCACCCAAGTCTTTGCAACGGGCGCGGCAAAATGTACCAGAAGCTTCTTATGTAGAAGCTTTTGCCCAAGAGATGCCATTTGCAGATAATCTATTTGATTTGGTGCATATCAGCATTGCATTACATGAGATGCAGCCTCAGCAATTACAGAAAATTATTAATGAAGTTTATCGGGTGTTGAAACCTGGAGGGGTGTTTACGCTGGTGGATTTTCACGCCCCGACAAATCCGATATTTTGGCCTGGGGTATCGATATTTTTATTGTTGTTTGAGACGGAAACAGCTTGGGAATTGTTGAAAACTGATTTAGCTGAGTTGTTAACTAAGACTGGCTTTGAAGTGGGTAAGCTAACTTTATATGCAGGTGGTAGTTTGCAAGTGATACAAGCGAAGAAGTGAAGAATATTGCTTTATTAATGGCAGGTAATACCAATTTACAGCAATTTTCAGGTAATTGAACCACAGACTAGGGTAGACTGAAGAGATAGCATGGTTTAAATAGATGCCAGTATCTTACTCAAAGGATTTGCGTGAGCGTGTGATTATGGCGTGTGTTGCAAAAGAAGGTTCTCAACGCCAGTTAGCGCAAAGATTTAAGGTCAGCCTGTCATTTGTGCGAAACCTACTGCGTCAGCATCGGGCAAATGGCGAAATCGAGGCGAAACGACGTGGAGGATAGCAAAAGCCAACAATAACAAATGAGCATCTATCGCTTATCCAGTCTTTGGTTGAGGAAAAAAATGATTTGTTACTTAGAGAATTATGCGATCGCTATGCAGAACGCACAGGGATAAGAGTGAGTATCACAACAATGCATCGAGCCGTAGAAAAATTAGGCTTACGTGTAAAAAAAAAGTCTTTATGCTAGCGAGCAAGATACCCCAAGAGTACAAGAGTTAAGGCATGATTATCGTCGTTGGTTAGATAAAATTGATGTCAGAAATTTAGTCTTTGTCGATGAAGCGGGATTGAATTTATCAATCGCTGCGCGGCTTATTTGCCAGAGCCGTTAATGGTGAACGAGCAGTTGGTAGTCTCCCAGGAAGTAAGGGTGGGAACGTTTCTTTAATTGGTGCTTTAAACCTTGATGGACTTGTTGCAGCGATGACCGTGCCAGGAAGTACAAATACTGAAGTATTTCTCACTTATGTGACTCAGGTCTTAGCACCGCAGTTGTGGAAAGGAGCAATCGTGGTCATGGATAATCTCCGGGTTCATCACGCTGAGCGTGTAAGAGTAGCAATTGAGTCCGTTGATGCAAAAGTCAAATTTTTACCTCCCTACTCTCCCGATTTATCTCCCATAGAACTGTGTTGGTCGAAACTCAAGCAATTTCTCCGTTCCTGTGAAGCACGCACATTGGAATCACTCGACCAAGCAATGGCTCTTGCTGTCAATTACATTACCGAAGATGATGCTTTCAGTTGGTTCCACCACTGTGGTCTATTTACCTGAAAACTGCTGTAATGTGAAGTTGCAGATATCTTGATCCCCCTAAATCCCCCTTAAAAAGGGGGACTTTGATAGAGGTTTTTCCGGTTCCCCCCTTAAAAAGGGGGGCTAGGGGGGATCGAATTCTATGCAGCTTCATAAAGAATTGGTATAAGATCCGCTGCGATTAAGCTAAAAAACATCTAAATTGCACGATCAAAGAAATTTGTACACCTACCCTTGCGCGCATATAAGGGAACTCAGCACAGTAAATTGTTTAGTGCTATAGTTTTTTTTTGCCAATACATCCGACTTTTCCCTAACATACAGCTACAGCAAGGAAGGCTTAGACGGTAAAGGAAGCTAGTATTACGGTAAACCGATTGATAAGCTGTAGTATTTATTTTATAGTACTGTACGTATAACAAGTAATAAAATTTTCGCTAATTAAAGGTAGAGATGATGCAAGAAGTAACTCGCCGCAAATTCATTGCAACAGCCACCCTAGCAACAGGTTTTGCCCTCGCAGTACAACCCATTTCTGCCGGAGTCATCACCACTGATGATAAGGGGTTAGTCGCTGGTGCGGTGAAAATTCCTGTCAAAGATGGCGAAATTCCTGCCTATAGAGCAGCACCGGCTACTGGTGAAAATTTCCCAATTGTTCTGGTAATCCAAGAAATATTTGGCGTACACGAGCATATTCAGGATATCACTCGTCGCTTTGCTCGGTTGGGGTATTTAGCGATCGCACCGGAATTATTTATCCGTCAAGGCGATGTCTCAAAGTTAAGCAGCATAGACGAAATTCGCCCAATTGTCGCTAAAGTACCAGATGCTCAGGTGTTATCCGATCTCGATGCCACAGTAAAGTGGGCAAAGAAGTCAGCTAAGGGTAATGGCGAGAAGTTGGGAATTACAGGCTTTTGTTGGGGTGGTCGTATTACCTGGTTATATGCAGCACACAATCCCAACGTTAAGGCAGGTGTGGCATGGTACGGGCGACTCGTAGGTGATGCGACTGAACTCCAGCCCCAGTATCCTATCGATATCGTATCGACGCTGAAAGCCCCCGTTCTCGGACTTTATGGTGGGAAGGATACGGGTATTCCTCTAGATACTGTAGAGCAGGTGCGCGATCGCTTAAAGTCTAGCAGCAGCAAATCTGAAATTATCGTCTATCCCGATGCACCCCACGCATTTTTTGCCGATTATCGCCCCTCATACCGCGAGAAGGAAGCTAAGGATGGCTGGAAACGCCTCTTGGCATGGTTTAAGCAAAATGGTGTTTAAAAAACTTTGGTTTTAGAGGATGTTTGAAAAGTCCTCTTATCAGTATCAAAAATTTTAGATCCCCCTAAATCCCCCTTAAAAAGGGGGACTTTGATTCCGGTTCCCCCCTTAAAAAGGGGGGTTAGGGGGGATCTAAAGTGCCTAAAGTCACAGCGAAACACTTTTCAAACAACCTCTTAGTTAGGGGTCAATTCTTTATCTCCCAAAAATTCATCTCACGCTCCTAAGAGTGAGGTATGGGATGAATTTTTATTTTAACTAACTCATGAGTTAAGCAGGTGAATAGATGGTAGGTAGAGTTGCTTAATTTAATAAGAATGCCCCTAAAGGGGATGATGCAACGGTATTCCCTTGAGGAGCAAAACTTGTCAATTCAGTTATCTCTATACTTTCAGTTTCCTAGAACAATAATTATCTAGGATTAATGTGGCGTCTAGTCCCCCATCCTGGATTGACAATAGCGGCTAAATCTTCTTCAGATAATTTGCTGATCTCACTATCCAGTTCTTTAGAGGTGAAATCATAGCCACGCTCTTGAGCAATTTTGATGAAGGCGTCTGGATCGGCTGTTGCTTTGAGTCTTTGCTGTAACGCTTGATCTTCTTTTACAGCTTGAAAAAGTCGGGCAGCATTTTGCTGGGTCATGACAATCAATCTCCTGTTTGAAATATCACGTTTGAATGTGATAGTTTAACTCTTGAGAATTCACTAACTTTTGTAAATAATTTATAAATGAAATTCCTTACATTTCATCTTAAAACAAAAAAGAAAGATGTGTTGATTTTGATAAAAAAGTATAACTTTCAAACTAATATTAACGCTAATTTTTTGTAAAATCAGCCCTAAGATGGTAGCAATTTTTATCTAACAATAATTAAGTCTGATTTCTTATAAATACAATTTACATTCGTGCGGGTGAGCGATGTTCATAACGACTATTGGCTAATTTCTCCCCACTCTTGAAAAATGAGTTTTCGTTTTCAGGCAGAGCAGACAGCAATGCCAAACGCAAAAATCCTATTAGAGCTTGACTTGACACCTATTAATAAAATAGGATATTAGATTGTCTGTCTAATTCCTGCTCGGATCAGGTAGACATATTACAAAGGCTGGCAAAAGCGTCTCTATAAGAGATAAAACCAGCTACCTGTACGGCAACCTCAAGGACAATTCCATGACCTACGCGATTATTGAAACTGGCGGCAAACAAATACGAGTAGAGCCAGGTCGGTTTTACGACATTGAACTGCTTGCGATTGAACCAGATGAAAAAGTTACAATAGATTCCGTATTGCTCGTGCAGCACGATGGCGAAGTCACCATTGGACAGCCACTAGTGACGGGGGCGACTGTAGAAGGGACTGTATTGCGACATTACAGAGGTCGTAAAGTCCTGGTATACAAAATGAAGCCGAAAAAGAAAACCCGCAAAAAACGGGGGCATCGTCAGGAAATTACCAGACTTTTGATAGACTCCATCACTCTTAACGGTGCAGTGTTTGCTGCCCAAGGAGAACCGGAGAAGGAAACCCCCGTTATCGATGAAACTCCTGCCGAAGAACTAGAAACCGCTGCTGAATAATAAAAGAAGTAGATACACAAGAGGAAATTATGGCTCATAAGAAAGGAACAGGTAGTACACGTAACGGTCGTGATTCTAATGCTCAACGTCTGGGTGTTAAGCGTTATGGTGGTCAAGTTGTACGTGCAGGAAATATTCTCGTGCGTCAGCGTGGTACCAAATTCCACCCTGGTAACAATGTCGGTATTGGTAGCGATGACACTCTGTTTGCCTTAATCGACGGTGTTGTAACCTTTGAGAGAAAAGGCAAAACCCGTAAAAAAGTTAGTGTTTATTTACCTGTAGCTGCTGCTGTTGAGGTGGCTCCTGCTGAAGCAGTAACAAGTTAGAGAATTAGGGTGGGTATATATTCCCACCCTAATTGCTAGTTATAGCGTTTCCCATTCAAATGGGGTACAACGTTATATCGCAAAGTGTAGGGAACATACCGCATTGGTGGGTGTCAGCTTAACGTGAAAGTAAGTCTAGAACTAGCTTTTAGATTGCCTCGTTCCCAGTCTCCGACTGGGAATGCTCGTCTCTGAGGCTCCGCCTCTCTTCCTGGCGGCAGAGCCGCTAGGAGCAGCGTTCCCAGCCTGCGGCTGGAAACGAGGTTTTAAATGACGTGCCCCTACGGATGTATCCTACGTAAACGAGAACTGCTATAGCACTGATAGAATAATCATATTTGTATAAATATTAATTAATATTCACTTAACTTTTACCCCTTACCTACTCTAAAAAATAAGTTCCTAACTCTTTTATTCTCTCTACCCAACCTTTTACCTCATCAGCCACTTTATACTTCCATTGAAGTTGAAGTAGTTCTCTAGTATGAGAATCATCAAATATAACCTTGTCTTTGTTTTCAAAGACTGGCGCCAAAAATTCTACTTGAGCAGCTTCGGCAAATAAAGTTGATACTTGGCTAACACTCAAATTTTCAGGCGCAGCAAGGTAATGTCCTCCTTTGGAGCCAAATCGCGCTACGCCAATATAGCAGTCTGCTAAATCTTCAACATGAATCCACGCGGTCATAAAATCTGGTGGAAATGGCTGAGAGCCTTGGTGTGATTTCCCTATCGCTATGTCACTTGGTTACTACTTAAGCTTTGGAAACGAGTCAATTTCCTGCATTTAGTAATTTCACCGTATATTGATTTTATAGTAAAGCCGTCCTCCAAGGACGGGGAATAACCCAAATTTCTATGAGTCTGATTCTTCCCAAACGCACATTATCCCGTCGTCGGTTATTGCAACTATCTGGACTTTCAGGGGTAGGTTTTCTTTTAGGTGGCTGTGGGACAAATTTGTTCTCAGATAATCTGCGGCAAATATCTGAGCCACTAAACCAAAGTCTTGAAGCACTCCTGCTAAGTCAAAAACTAGTACCTGAATTTTCTGTCAATGCCATAGAAGCAGACAAATTGCTAGTTAATTCCTTTAACTTCACCCCGCAAATTGATCCGGCGCGGTTTCGTCTGACGATTGATGGTGAGGTTAATAACGCGATGCAATTGAGTATGGCAGATATTCAAAAACTTCCCTTGACTTCAATGGTAATTCGCCATGTCTGTGTTGAAGGCTGGGCTGCGATCGTTCAATGGGGAGGTGTACGATTACGAGACTTAGTAGCGCTGGTACAGCCTAAGTCAAACGTCCGTTATGTCTATTTTAAATCTGCTGATGGCTATTATGAAAGCTGGGATATTGCCTCTGCTATACATCCCCAAACTCTCATGGCTTATGAAAAGAATGGACAACCATTATCAGCTGATAATGGTGCGCCTATGCGCCTAGCATCTCCGATAAAACTGGGATACAAGCAAAGCAAGTGGGTAACTCAAATTACATTCGTCAGCAATTTGTTACCTACTGAAAAAGGCTATTGGGAGGATAAGGGTTATGAGTGGTTTGCTGGGTTATGAGATAGGCAAGAAGCTAATCTAGATCGGGTTCAACGCCTAGCGATCGCAATTGTGCAATCAACCGTTCAGTCCGTTGTCTTTCTTGTTCAGCTCGTCGTCTTGGTCGGCAATACATCTTTTGGCGATCGCGGCGGGTCAGTTTGATACATCATAAAGCAGTCCTGATGATAAAACTCTCAGTTCTATTATGATTGAACGCACTTTGGATAATTGAATCCAAAATCTAAAATTTCGATGTTTCTTCAAATAACACTAAGCCATATTTCTCGCCAGTAGGCAAAAAGCCAATTCCTCGATAAACTGCTTGGGCTGCTTGGTTATTATTGCCTGTAAATAGGATGGCACGTTTTACTCCCTGCGATCGCGCATTTAACAACGAACCTGCTACTACACTTTTGGCGTACCCTTTACCCCGCAATTCTGGCGGTGTCCAAACTCCACCAATTTGCACAATATCAGGCAAGCTGGCATTAAAGGCAGAGTAAGCAACTAGAGTATCTCCTGCTACTAAAACCCAATGCGTAGCCGTAGCTTGACGGGCTTCAATTACGAGACGGCAAGCTCGATGCGAACTGGTGGTTTCTATTTGTCCTAAAGCTTCCACGTTATAAGCAACGCACCATTCAGTGAGTAATTCCAACTCCTTTGGATGTGGCAAACGACACTGCACCTTTGCCGATGCTAATGCTTGAGGTATTTGTAAATCTAGTAGTGCTAGAGAAAACAAAATCTCAGATTCATCAAGCTGAGTTGGTCGGTTGCTAAGTCCCAAAATGCTTTTTGTTGCTTCGACTTGTGGCGCTGGGCCGCTAATTCCAGAGATGACACGCCCAGATTGTGCCACAACTGCTTGCACTACCTCTGATAAATATACAGGGGCCTGGACTATTACCACCCCATTCCAAAAGTGGGCTGCAACTGCAACTATAGTTTCATCTATGTAGGCTGCTATGTAAGTTCCTTGAAATCTAGCGCCTTGGTCAAGCAGTCCCGCAGCTCGCCAATTAGAGCGCAAAAACATAGAAGTATCAGTGTGTTGCAAGAGAAATGCTTCCAACAATACTTCATCTCCAGGTTGCAGAGTTCTGAAAGTAGGCACAAAAAACTCCTGAGCAAATATACCAGGCGATTAGAGATCGCGGCTACACAAACCAATTCCGCCTACGCGGACTTAAAGAATTTTAAACCCACCTCCGTGCGTTTTGTCTGTATAGCCGTGTTCGCCCTTAGCGTGCCGGAGGCATCATTCCATTCGCCAGGGCTATGTGTGTTTTTATCCTGTTTCAACAGGCGTTGAACTCTCATAAATTGGCACAGGTATTGGTAGCGGTAGATTATCTTTATCATAGAGGACTTTTAGATGTCTGCTAAACTGTTCCTCAACAAAATAGCTGCTAGAAAATTCACTTGCAAAAGAAACCTGATGAAAGTGATAATCTATATTCAACAAATTGTAGACAAGTCTTAAAAAATAATCATCTATCCAAAAATCTACATCAAATAGTGAAATACCGTATTTTCCTTCTAACCTACGATTTAAAGTTTTCAGTAACCAAGACCATTGAGGTTTAAGGGTCGGATCGATGCGGTTGCCAAACACAGGATTAAAAAACTGATTTACTTGAGTTGTCCTAACATCACTCACTTTAGTTAATAAATCTGCCGCATTGATGGGAGATGAATTGAACCAATAGTTAGCAACTACTAAATCATGTAAATAAGCAACTACAATTTTCGGATTTTCTTTAATGAACTGCGAACGACAAACAATTCCTCTGATTGATGGAATTCTTAAACTAATTGTTTGAGATAAAGGTAGTTTTCTGACAAAAGCATAAGCTTCTAAAATTGAGGCAAAGGTGTGACAACACACGTAAGCATCTATAGTTTTATTTGCCAAACTCTTGCTTGCTTTACGAGGATCTTCATTCACTAATCTGCAATCTTTACTGACATCCATATCATAGAGATCAAAAAGAGTGATGATGAACCTATGAGCATTTGAACCAAATAAAGTGGAAATTCGTTTACCCTTTAGATCCTGGACGGTGTTTATCGAAGAATCTTTATGCAGAACAATATTTACATCTTGACCCAAAATATTATAAGAAGCAATCCCAATTAATTTAGAACCAAAACTTAAATCATCAAAGAATTGGCTACCATTATTCAAAAGAGAAATATCATCTAAAATACAAATATCTAGTTCTCCCCGTTTCATCTGACGGTTCATTTGTTCACCAGAGGCAAACGGCAGAATTTGTAACTCAAAATCTCGATTAATTTCAACATTTTTGAAAATAGCCTGTTCCAGTGATGATGCTCTCTGTAAATCAGAAATATACTTAGTTCCATACCCAGCAATAAACTGTCCTATAGAATCCCTCTGAATACCTATCCTCAGGATATTTTCCTCTTTGGGAGAACCACTACCTAAAAATAGATTTACATTGGGTAAACTTTCTAAGTTATCCCCATCAAGTCTAAAACTTCTCACCAAACTCTCTGCGGATATTAACAATTCACTAAAGCGAGGAACATGAAGATAAATTCCATATTCGTTAATATCTTGAATCGGAAAAATTAAGGCTTCGTATTCAGATATTATATCAGCTTGACAAAAGTCAGGTAAAATCGTTAGTTTTTGATTTTTTGAAGCATAGTTGAGTACATCTTGATAACTATGCAGCACTTGTACGCCACTTAATTTATTTATCAAAAATCCATTTTTAGATAGTTCCTGATGAACCTCGTCTAAAAGCACAACATCAGCCAGATCGATATCATTTATTTTAACTAAGTTACGCTCATTGAGATATTTACTTGCTCCAAAGGATACCAACAGCATTTTATGAGTTGTTAATCTAGTGCAGTGGTGTTCTTCTTTATATCCAGCGCAACTGTTGAGCAAGAGATCCATTTCTATAAGTTGATAATTTGAAAAAAAGCTGCTATCTTTAACTGCAATCTCTTTAATATTTCTACCCGGAAAACAAAGTTGAAATCGCTGCAAATATTGTTGGAGCCAGACTTCTAAAATTAAATTAGTAGCTCCCAACGTCAAATCTTCGCCCTCTGCGCTAAATGTTGCCTGAAATTCTTCTTGCAGATTTTCTACAGTTTCTACTACATTAAGTGTCTGAGAAATCAATTTCTTGCCTTTATTAGTCAGGCATATAGAGCCAGGAGAGCGATTTAGGAGAATTACTCCGAAATAATCCTCTATTTGTTTGACTTTTTTACTAATTAATGCTTGACTATATCCTAGCTTTTGTGCGGCTTTTGAGAAGCTACCACAGTCATCGACTGCTTTTAAGATTTTCAGGTGATTTAAGGTAATGTCTTCGAGTTTAATCTTATTCATGCTAGGTAAGGCAAGATTTTTAACTACAATGTAATTAAGCTACTCTGCTCTGTATATTCGGAAATAACTAGTTTGTGAAAGCGAATAGTATCTTCCAACATAGATTCAAATTTGAGTACTATTAAGTCAACGCCAACGGCTTCGTATTCTTTCAGACGTTGAATAATAGTATAGCGATCGCCAACCAGTTGAGCAGATAAACCAAGATTGGCTTCAATGGTTTGACTGATATCTAGTTTGTTGTGGGCAACTACGTTAGGATCGATTTGCTCTTGAAAGTACTTAATCTGCTCTTGATCCGCAGAACGATAAATCGCTTCTAATCTGGCTTCAGCTTGGGCAGTATGTTCACGAACGATCGCAAAGGCACTCATTGCTACTTTAATCTGACGACCGTAGCGATCGCTAGCCAATGTTTTCACTTTCTGCACCAATGCTGCCGTTTTCTCTGGTTCATCAGCGTTGATAAATAGATAATCTCCCAGACGAGCCGCAAGGTTAATTGCCCTGTCTGATTCCCCAGCAATGAAAATCGGTGGTGTTGGTGTCGGCCGATCTGTGAGAATACCACCTTTAATAGTGTAGTATTTGCCAACATAATTAAAGTCTTCAACTGTCCACAGCCCCTTGATTACCTCAATATACTCTTCTAATCGGGCGTAGCGATCGCTGTGAGGTAGCCAGATATCTCCATAGCTTTCTACTTCTAATTTCCACCAGCCTGCAATCCCACTGAGAGCAAATCTGCCGTTACTAAGTTGATTTTGAATGTTTGCACTCAAATTGGCCACCACCGCAGGCAATTTAAAACCAGGTTGTACAGCCGCAACAATCTTGATCTTCTTGGTGTTCAAACTTACTAAAGCTGCTGTAATCCAAGCATCAGCGACATTATAGTTAGGCCCATGAACTGCATTTAAGTAATGTTCAGGAATGTAATAGAAGTCATAACCTAACTCATCTGCTTGAACTGCCAGTTTGACCAAATCTTGTGTAGATAAATTAGCCTCATGGTTGACAACCCGCAACCATCCACCACAGACAGGCGACCAAATTCCAAACTGAAGTGCCATAAATCTTTTTCCTGTGCCTTTTTTTACGAGACATTCAATAAACTACTATATCTATATCTCTTTGCCGTTGTTTAGTAGCTCAGACTACCACATTTATTTCTGCTGTGTACAGTTGCAGATGATACATGAAAAGCAGTTTCTTATTACGATATGGAATAGTATAGATATTTTGTTGAGTCCTGATTCCTGAGTGCCTTCGCTGAATCAGGATAACAGCCAGCAAAATAAAAAATAATAAAATACTCGGCAAAATTAGGCTGTATTCCAAAATGGAATATGGAAATGGAATTTAAGTATATCGAATCACGACATCAGAAAAATTGTTGTGATAGAGTCTGATTCATCCAAAACTACGGTAGGACTATCGGGTTATGGTATATTATTGCCATTAGAGATTTGTCTACTTGTAAACTCAGAGTAGTTTCCAACCGCTCTCAAGCTTTCGATTTTGACTAAGATTTTGCCTTATCAAGTTTTAGCTGATTTGTTAGTGATGACAAATTCGGCTTTGTTGCATCACTTGCAATACAGTTCGGTTAAGATCCCCCCGCCTACGGCGACCCCCTTAAAAAGGGGGTAAATAGGAGGAAAAGCCCCCCTTTTTTAAGGGAGGTTGGGGGGATCTCCGAGAGCCAAATATACTAACCGAACCCTATTGGCATCACTTGCAAACTTAGATAAATAACCAAACAATTTCAATTACAAACGCACAATTATGGTAGATATTAAATTCGCATACTGGATTCCCAACGTTAGCGGTGGGTTAGTTGTTAGTAAAATTCCCCAACGCACAGATTGGACTTATGAATATAATGCTCAACTAGCTCAGACTGCTGAAGAAGTTGGATTTGAATATGGTCTAGCACAAGCCAGATTTATCGCCAGCTACGGCGCTGAGTACCAGCTAGAGGCATTTACAACAGTGTCGGCTCTAGCTCCTGTCACCAAAAAATTGAAGTTGATTGCAGCAGTTCACCCTGGATTGTGGCATCCGGGAGTAGTTGCCAAAATCGGTGCCAGTATTGATTTTCTCTCTAACGGTCGGTTTGCTCTGAATGTAGTTAGCGGCTGGTTCAAAGACGAATTCACTATATATGGTGAACATTGGTTAGATCATGACGAACGTTATCGTCGTTCAGAAGAATTTATCCGGGTTCTCAAAGGTTTGTGGACTGAGGATGAATTTCACTTCAAGGGCGACTTTTACCGCATTAACGGCGGTTGGGTGAAGCCTAGACCAGTTAATCAGAATCCCCACCCGGAAATATTCCAAGGTGGTAACTCCAAAGCCGCGCGGCGGATGGCTGGCCGCGTCTCTGATTGGTATTTTATGAATGGCAACACCATAGAAGGTGTGAAAGAGCAGATTGCAGAAGTATCTGAATTAGCGAGTCAAGAAGGACGCACAATTAAGTTTGGTCTGAATTCCTTTATCATCGTGCGAGATACGGAAGCGGAAGCCCATGAAGTGTTGCGCGATATTATTGCCCAAGCTGATGTAGAAGCCGTGAAAGGATTTGGCGAAGCGGTGAAACAGGCGGGATCTTCGACTCGTGAACGTGAGGGAATGTGGGCAAATTCCAATTTTGAAGACTTGGTGCAGTATAACGATGGCTTCCGTTCCGGCTTGATTGGTACAGCTGAACAAGTAGCTGAAAAGATTCGCCAGTTCCATGAAGTGGGAGTTGATTTAATTCTTGGTGGCTTCTTACACTACACAGATGATTTGCCAGCATTTGGTAAGACAGTAATCCCACTTGTGCGCGAACTTAAATCTAATCGTCGGAAATCTGATGAGTTAGTTGGGGTGTAAATCGCCATTGAGCCAAACTGTTGAGATCGCGGCAAAACGTGACGCAGACATCAAAAGCTGATTGCATAAACTTCCTAAATTTGGGATAACTCTGCGTACCTTTGCGTTTTCCTTAGCGTTCCTCTGCGTTTTAAAGATGATCAATCACAATCAAGGAGTTTTATCATGACATCAGTAATTAATACCGAACAAAAAGCCCATATTATTCGGGATGACAAAGAAGCGATCGCGATCGCTCACGAATTAGCTGCGGAGTTTGCCAAGGGAGACTCAGAACGCGATCAAACTCGGCGTTTACCTGCTGAGGAAGTAGAAAAGTTCTCCCAGAGTGGATTATGGGGAATTACAGTCTCGAAAGAATACGGCGGTGCTTTTGTCTCAAGTGCCACCCTGGCAGAAGTAGTTAAAATCATTTCCGAAGCCGACTCCAGCCTCGGTCAAATTCCCCAAAACCACCTCTACATGGTCGAAGCAGTCCGATTGGATGGTACAGATGAGCAGAAAAAGTTCTTCTTTGATTTGGTTCTACAAGGTAAGCGCTTTGGTAATGCCTTCTCGGAAGTAGGTACTAAATCTGTCACCGATGTGCAGACAAAGTTAACACCACATGGTTCTGACTTCGTACTCAACGGACGCAAATACTACTCTGCTGGGGCATTACTAGCACATTGGGTTCCCGTCATTGCCAGTAATCCAGATGGTAAGACAGTAGTGGCATTTGTCGAAAGAGATGCCGAAGGATTAACCCTACTTGATGATTGGACGAGCTTCGGACAGCGTACCACTGCTAGCGGTACTACCATTATTGAAAATGTGAAAGTCAAGGCAGAACATGTGATTCCGCACTACTTGGCTTTTGAAAGGGCTACTCCAATGGGTGCGATCGCGCAAATCATCCAAGCTGCTGTAGACGTGGGAATTGCTAAAGCCGCAGTCCGTGACACCATCCACTTTGTTCGCAACTATACCCGCCCTTGGGTTGACAGCAATTTAGAAAAAGGTTACGAAGATCCGCTGACACTGTACAACTTAGGCAATGTTCAAATTCAGGTTCACGCTTCTGAAGCATTGCTGCGTCGTGCAGGCGAATTTCTTGACGTTGCCAACGAGTCAGGTTTAGAAGAACTCAAGGTAGTTGAAGCATCGATCGCAGTTGCCGAAGCCAAAGCCTTAGCCACCGAAGCATCACTATTAGCTACTAACAAGTTGTTTGAACTAGCAGGTACTAAGTCCACATTGGAGGAATTCAACTACAATCGCCACTGGCGAAATGCCCGCGCTCACACACTCCACGATCCCGTGCGCTGGAAATACTACGCTGTTGGTAACTACTTCCTCAATGGTGTCTATCCCCCGCGCCATCCTTGGTTGTAATTGCGGCATTCTCTACTGGGGTGACTCAATTTTGAATTTTAGATTTTAGATTTTGGGTCTCGTAAAGAAGCGGAATGAAGCAATCGTAAGGGCTGGGATTGCTTCTCTCCGAGACGCTCCGCGAACGCTTCGCTCGCAATGACTGTAAATATTTTTGTCTGACTACTTATCTGAACTGTATTGGTATATCGATTCTTTTACCAATGGTCTGCGATCGCCTCTTTAAAACTAGCTAGGCAAAATTAGCGAATGGGAGTACCTTTACTGCATACTACGATAATTCGATCAACATATAGTATGATATTTGCATTTATTTCTACTAGAAACAAAAAACTCTTATTCCTCCGTGTCCTCTGTGGTGCGATTTTCTATGACCTCTGCGTAAGTCATGAGGTCTGATAATGTGTTGGCTTAACTACTATTGCTTGTCAGGAGGCAGGTCTGTTGAACAGAAAACGAAATTCATCATTCATTCAAAAAGTCAAGCAAAAACTTGTTTCACCCATCGCTTGGTTAGCACTGGTTGCGTTTAGCATCTTGCTAGTTATTAGCACAACGATCGCTAGCAGTTTCGCCCAGAACCCTGCTCAGGAAGCAGGTGATATAAGTACACAAGCCTATGCGGGATTTAAAGGCAAAATCGGCAGAACCTTTGCAGAATCAACACCTTGGTGGACTCCACAGCCACCATCAGCCAAAACATCTCTAGCTTCATCCCCTATTACCGCAGCGCCAAAAGAGGCCCCCAATATTGTAGTTTTCCTAATTGACGATCTGGGGTTTTCCGATTTAGGCCCCTACGGCTCAGAAATTAGTACACCGAATATTGATAAATTGGCAGCTAACGGACTGCGGTTTAGCAACTTCACCACCCATCAGCTTTGTTCTCCTACAAGAGCCTCTTTACTGACGGGATTAAATGCCCACTCTGCGGGTGTTGGTTGGGTTGCTGAGGGAAACCCTGGTTTTCCCGGTTATGCGGGTGAAATTCAGAGTAATGTCGTGACTCTGACAGAAACTTTACGTAACAACGGCTATTCCACCCTGCTGACAGGTAAGTGGCATTTGACTCAGACTTACGATCGCACCGCCACTGCTTCCTTCAATTCCTGGCCGTTACAGCGGGGGTTTGAACATTTCTTTGGTTTCTTAGATGGATTGGAACATCCCCAGACACCCCATATTCTCTACGAAGACAATAAAGCGATTTCAGTCGATCGCTATCCTGAGAACTTCCTCACCACCGATTACTGGACAGAAAAAGCGATCGCATTGCTCAAACAAGCAAAAACGAAGTCTCCAGACAAGCCATTTTTCTTGTATTTTGCTAACAATGCTGTTCATTCACCGTTTAATATTCATCCAGCAGACCTCGCCAAATATCAAGGCAAGTATGATGCTGGCTGGGACGTGCTACGCCAACAACGCTATCAGAAGCAACTTACATCAAAGCTAATTCCTGCTGACACTCAACTACCACCCCAAAATCCGGGGGTTAAGGCTTGGGATACACTATCGACTGAGGATAAAAAGCTATTTGCTCGTTATCAAGAGGCCTATGCAGCCTTTGTTGATAACTTAGATCAAAACTTTGGCAAACTCTATGACTATTTAGAGTCAATCAAGCAACTCGACAACACAATTATTATTGTTGCTTCTGATAATGGCGGTTCTGGAGAAGGCGGGGCAAATGGTACAACGAATGTAGCTCGTCATTACTCCGGTTTACCAGACGATAAAGCCCTAGATATCAGTCGGTTTGAGTTGATTGGTAGTCCTCAGACTGCGCCTCACTATCCTATTGGCTGGGCAACGGTTTCCAATACACCCTTAAAGCGGTACAAGTTCTTTACTCTTGGGGGCGGTAGACGGAATCCATTGATTGTTTCCTATCCAGCAAAAATCAAAGAGCGGGGCGCTACCCGCACACAATTTACGCACATCACAGATATTACACCTACCATCCTGGAATTAACGGGGATTAAGCATCCTGACAAGTTTAATGGCAAACCGACAAAACCGCTGGAAGGTATTAGCTTTGCCTATCTCTTGAATGATGCCAATGCGCCGGAACAAAGAACTGAACAATACTATGAAAATTCCGGTAATCGAGGGTATTACAAAGATGGTTGGTATGCTGTCACCGAACATCAGACTGGGAAACCATTTAGTGATTCTGAGTGGCAATTATACAACCTGAACAAAGATTACTCTGAAAGCAACAATCTGGCGAAGGAGTATCCAGAGAAAGTCCAAGAACTGGCAGCAGACTTTGATGCGGCGGCATTTAAGTATCAAGTTTATCCCCTGTTAGAATCCCCGCAACATGGAGGAGTACCACCTTATATCAAGGAGAAAGTCAAACCGAAAACATTCCATGCGGGTGACTCGGTACTAGAACCGGATATTTTGCCCTTGGTGAGCGATCGCGATTATACCATCCAGGTGCAGGCTCAGTATAAAGCAGGCGATCGCGGGGTAATTCTGGCCCACGGCGGACAAGAAGCTGGTTACATCTTTTATATTGACGATGGCAAGCTGTTCTATGAACACAATAACTATGGTCAGTCGATTAAATTTCCCCCAGTCTCGCTACAGCCAGGTAAACTTAACATCGATTTGAATTACGATGCACTGGGCAAACGCCAGGGATCTGGAACACTCTCTGTCAACGGTAAGCAAGTCGCAGCAGGTAAGCTAGGGCTAACCTTTGGTGGCTTTCCTTACGAAGGATTGGACATCGGTAAAGATGCCCGTAGCCCCGTATCATGGGATCTCTACAAAAAATATGGGGTCTTTAAATACACGGGTGCGATCGAGCAAGTCAAATACGTACCGGGTTCCCCCGCGCCTGATGCTAAAGGGGAGTAGGGGTTAACAATTCAAAATGACGCTCGTGACGCTCGCAGACTCGCTAACGCTGCGCTAACAAAATTAAAGAAATTTCAGAGGGGATTTAAACCCGACTGAAATGGGTGCTACATGTAGATTGCAGGTTCTTAAACCCTTTAATTTATGATAAGTAGTGTCTCTGCGTCTCAACTAGTTAGAGTTGTTTTTGTTTGTAGAGTGCGCTTCCATTGGAGGCGCACTTTTGTTTAGCTTTTTTAACTTGTAGTACATTAACTGGTTCTATATAATACAATAGCCTCAGCTTTAGCAAATAATTGGAGGTAAAATGGTTTCTAATCAAAATATAACTGATGTTACTGATAATGATTGGAATTTAGATGCAAGTAGGACACTAATTCAAGCACTGATCAAAGATTTTTATAAAAATAATTTAAATAGTTTTACAGATCCTCTTAAACAAGAAGAATTAATTGCAGCAGGAAAAGAAATATCTCAAATAATTATCTTGTTTAATAGACTGCAAAAACTCATCAATATAAACGCACCACAAAATATTTGGTGGGATAGAATACCGAGGCTATTTATACCCGACAATAGGGATAAAACTCAAAGAGAACTGACTGAACTATCTAAAGCTTTAATATTTGCCATAGAAGCTCTGCGCGAATCCTCATCGAATATAAATATTGCTCAAGCTATTAGATTTGACGTTGAACAAATCGTTTGCAAATATGAGCATCCTTTCACAGGATTTATTATTAACCCATTTCTCTCAGTCCACCGTTCGCCCTCAACGACGACTAAGGTAATCTTTGGACTTATCAGTGCAATTTTCATCTATGGAGGAATTACTTCTTCTTCTATCGCCGGACTTTGGATTTTTTCAGAACTTGCTAATTATTATAATAACAATAATTATAATACAAATAGAAAAATATTACAAAATGAAATAAAAGAAATTCAAAAATATACAGATAACCGAGTAGAGCAAATTCAAAATAATGCTGAACAACAAAGTCAGCCAGAAAGCAAAAATCCCACTTCTGCAAATGATATTAATAAATTAAAACAAAGTAAAGAAGAAATTAAAGAGTTAAGTATAATATCGCAAAAAAATGCAGAATTTAAGAGTACAGAACTAACAACACTAAATAGTAATCTTGCTGAATTAAACGCACAATATAGCAAAAGGCAAGCTGCAAACGAGAAATATAATGAATTTCTTCTCCAACTAAGTTTAGCTATTGCGGCAGGAACATTAGGTAGTATTATCAGTATTTTAATCAGGATTGAAGAATTTCAGAAAAAGAAATATTCTGACCCACTAACTCCATTTCTTGTTGGTGCTTTTAAACCAATGATTGGAGGAGCATTTTCTGTTTTATTTTTAGCCTTAATTAACTCTGGAATAATCTTAATGTTTATTAATCCAAGTGTCTTTAAGCTCAATCCAACTACCAATCAAGAATCATCTCAAGACCAACAAAGGTCTCTAATTTTTGTAATAGCATTCGTTGTTGGTTTTAGTGAAAGACTTGCAAAAGATTTTATAGGTAAAGCAGAAGAAATAGCAGGTGCTAACCGAGATAACCTGGAATATAAACCAGTCACTCAGGAATTATCAAGCGATGTAGATAGTTTAAATACGTTGCCAATAAAAGCAGCTAATAGTGCAGTTGCTTCAAATAAACTGCCAAATAAAGTAGATGGTAATGATTTGCTAAATGTTGTAGAAAATTTAAACTCTAGCAAAGGCGATCGCTAATCCCAATTTGAAAATAATTGCGACAGATAGATTAATATAACCCAATACAGTTCAGAATAAGCAACAAAACACTTGTAGAGACGCGATTTATCGCCGTCTCTCTAGCCGTCAAAATGAATTTAACAGACTACTAGATAACAGTTCCACACTTCCATCCCAATGATTGATACCGCCTTTTTATCAAGAGTTATAAAGGTTTTGTCAAAAGTTATTAAAATATTATATTGAAACAAGGGTTTTGGGCTTAAAACGCGAATGGCAGAGGAATTCCAGAATTTTTCTCCCCTGCTCCCCGCTCCCTGCCCCCTGCTTCTTGGTCAGGAGTCAGAATCAATTAAGTGACTAAATTAAGCTCCAGGTTGTCTGATTATAAAAGACAACCTGGAGCGATGCTAATTGCTAATGTAGATTTAAGACTGGCGATAGCAGGCAAACTCCATTGAAAAAGTAGCCATACCAGAAGTAAGCGATCGCAATTCTGTAGAATACCCAAACATTCGTGCTAGCGGTACTTCTGCCCGAATCACCGTGTATCCCTGCATTGTCTCGGAACCCAACAACAAACCTCGACGAGAGGATAAGTCACCCTGAACCCTTCCCATAAAATCGTTAGGTGTTTCCACCTCTACAAGCATAATGGGTTCGAGGATGTAGGGTTTTGCTTTAGCGATCGCACCTTCAATTGCTTGATGTGATGCTGACCGGAAAGCCAATTCTGAAGAGTCAATTGGGTGATAAGAACCACCATCCAGAACGACTTTCACCCCAGTTACCGGATAGCCATGCAGCTTTCCTGATTGCATCGCCTCACGGAAACCCTTCTCACACGCCGGGATATATTCTTTGGGAATCGCACCCCCAACCACCCGATTTTCAAAGACAAGGCTGATCATACAGAAAAACCGTTGATTGTTGCCCTAGCGACGTTTAGCCAGCGATACGAAATGAATTAAACGCAACCGCAGCTGCGACACTTTCAAAATACGTTTGGGCTGGGCACAATTTTGGAACTAATCCGACGATAGTTGTCACGACTTATCCTCAACCACCAATGTAGACTCAGCAGTTCGCCCAAATTCTTCTGGTGCATATTGCAAGTGAACTTCTGCACCAGGCCAAGAAAATGTCCCTGGAGTCACAGAACGGACTAGGTAGTGCAGGCTATAAACTCCTGGTTCGAGGTGGTCGGTGTAGGCGATAATGCGATCGCGGTACACATTCTTAAAGCCAAGTTCCCAGCTATCGGCTTTTGCTTGTAATGCAGCAGTAGCAGTCTGAAAACTTGCATCCACCGCCTCAAAACCTGATGATAGCGGATCTTTTATCACCAAATGATCCACAGGATGATCGGCAATAATTTCTAAACCAATATCAAACACCTGTCCAGAGGCTAAAGTCAAGGGTTTATCGAAAGCATAAAGACCTGTTTTTTGCAAAACTTTCTCTTGATTTACTTGACTAATTTCTCGTGTTATGCGTAAACCATTAAATCTGCCTGATTGATTACCTTGCAAGCGATAATTATAAGCAACCAAATAGTGCAAAGTACCATTACCTGATTTTTGCAGCGTTAAATCATTACGCCCACGAGGTAATTTCTTCATCGGCACATTTAGCTGTAAACTAGGATTTTGATAGCCATTAAAGCGATTTTCTCCTAACTTATTACCAGCTAATTCCACTGTGGCAACAAAATTCGGTGGTGTGGGTTGTAGTTGGCTATATTCTACTAAAGCTGTTAAAGCTTGGGCATTATTATAGTTAGTTTGCCATGTACCATCCCGTCGCAATGCCAAAAGACTTTGGAATAACTTATCTATAACTTCGGGTTTACTTTGTTTGGCAATAAATAAACGTAAAGCTTGCGCTTGCGTTGCGGTAGATGAACTCATCCATCCCCAATTACCTGGTAAACTCACAACTGCTGTGCGGCCAGTTTCATAGATATTCTGTTGCAGGTTGTTTACTAATTTTTGAGATTCATCTTGCCATTCGGGGAATTGAGATAAGTATCGCGCTAGTTTAATTTGAGTTACTACATCAAAGTTATTGCGCTGTTCATAAATATCTGCGAGGAAAGTATTGCGTTTGTCTCCCAATTCTGCTAAAGAGATTAAAGCATTAAATTGCAGTTGTCTTTTACAGAGTATTTGTTTACAAAAATCGTATTCTCCGGGGTTCGCCAGAACTTTTTGTAAATAAGCTTTCAGGCGAGATACCATTGCCGAATCGACTAAATTCGGGAATACCTGACTGGCTTTAGCTAAAGATTCACCCGTATAGGAAGAAACCCAAGGGTCAGATTTTTGTTGTCCGGGAAAAGCAGCAAAACCACCATCGGCTATTTGGAGTTTTTGTAATTTTTCAATTGCTTGATTAGCTTGTTGGCTAGAATTAAATTCTGCAAAAGTCTGACCGTATTTTTTGGAAATAGTTTGCAGATTGGCAGCAATTATTAACTGACTTGCAGCTGGTTCTGTAAACGGTAAATCATCATCTTCTAAAACCTGCTTTACTGGTGCTTTAATTTCCGTTATCAAAGTACTCGCCAACTGAATATCTAAACCTCCCGCATCAGGGAAGGTATTTTTATCAACATTCAGGGGAATCTTCACATTATCCCCCCCTTTCGTAAGGGGGGTTGGGGGGATTACACCAGTTTCAACGACTTGTTCTGTAATTTCAATTGGCTTAATTTCCAAAGGTATTTCAAAAGCATCTGCGGCCGTACCATTTAGCTGAGTGGTAAACCGAACTTTCCCAACTCCCACACTATCCGCCACCATTGGAAAGCGATAAGCGCGAGTTGCGGATTCAGCTTTGGTTTGTAAAGAAGTTGCTGTGGGGTTTTTCTCAGCAAACTTCACCGTACCGCTAAGTTCGCCATTAATTGAGAGATTTCCTGGATTCCCAGTGTTGTTAGTTACAGATAAACCAGCCAGGATGCGATCGCCTGGACGGGCAAATTGTGGCAAGATAGCATTAGTTAGTAGTGGCTTGGTGGTGATAAACGTCGCGTCCCCATTCCCGAAACGCAGATTTCCATCGGTGGCCACAGTCATCACCCGCCATGTAGTTAAGTCATCCGGTAATTTAAAAGTTATCTGTGCATTCCCATTTGCATCGGTGAGAACAGAACCGTTGTAGTAAGCTAAGGCTTGAAAATCGGTGCGGGTGCGAGTATTTGCTGCACCAGTTGAGAAACCACCGCCATAACCCCAACCTTTGGGTTTAGCTACATCTTGTGCTTGCAATATGACATCTGCGCGATTATCGTTAAAGCGGGTAGAAATTATCTGTTCTGCATAAACTGTATCTACCAAATCTGGCGGACGATAACCAGAAAGTTGTAACACCGCTTCATTTACCACCATGACTGTAAACTGTCCTTTGGTGGGGTTTCCTTGATTGTCCTTCAGTTCTAGTTGTACTGTTTCTTCTGCACCAGGTTCTAATGATGCTTGTACTGGCTTAACTTGCAGTTTTAAATACTTATCCTCTAACTTAACTTTAAAAGGTGTAAAACCAATCTTCACCAAGTTATCTAAACTTCCCGCTTCCACTTGGTTTATGGGTTTACCTTGTCTCACTAATACAGCTTCAATGGCTGCATTTGGCAACATTTCTGGCGTAACTTGAAACTGAATTTGTGGTGCGCCTCCCTGAAGTTTGATAATTTGCTGATAAAGGGGTTTGTCTTTAATTACAGCAAAGTACAATTCTGCATCTGGATAGGGAGATTGAATTAGTACAGTAGCAGTTTCACCAGGTTTGAACTCTTTTTTATCTAGCTTAACTTCTAAGACATCTTTTTCTCTCGAACCCCAAAATACAGAATTTCCTCCAGTTGCCCAAATTTGTAAATCTGTCGCACTTAATTCGCTTTTGGCATCGCTAAAATTAACTCTAATCCGGTATGAAGCAGATTCCGGTGCTGTCAAACTTACTGATTGCGGATTACTAGCAGATGTAATTTCTGCTTGTCCTACTGTTTTATATTCGACTTGATTTTTTGGTGTTCGGCTACCTTCAACTAACTGCGTGACGCTACTATATTTAATTTGTTGTAATTCTACCCGCACCCGTTGACCTGTTATTGGTTTTCCTGTAGGGTCAGTAACAATCACTTCAATGGGAAAAGCCTTGTCAGCATCGGCGATGAAATTACTTTTTAACCCGATGAGGCGATTACTTGGTAAGGCGGTAAAAGTTTTGGAATTGGCTACAGACAAATTAGAAACATCTGCAACTTGCACATCCACCTGATAAGTCATCGGATATGGTAAATCATTAGCCACATTCAAAGTTTGACTACTTTTACCATTAGCATCTAGCTGGGCATTAGTTTGCAATACATCACTAGATATACTAGGAGTTTCCTCTGGCCATAACCATTGCCTACCAAAAGTAAATTCTTCCCAACCTTTAGGAACAAAATTTGCTTGCTGGCGAGTGATAAAATATTTTGCTTCTCCACCTTCTACAGGTGCGCCAAACAAATAATTGCTTGTAGCATTAATATTAACTTTCTCGTCAATGAGAGCAAATTCTTTATCTAAGTTGAGTTCGACTTTAAAATTGGGTGGCTTAAACTCAGCTACCCGAAATTCTCCAGAAATTTCTTGTCCATTCTTCCCCTTCGCTTGGATTGTATAGTAGCCTAAACGCTGAGTAGTTTTGATTGGTAATTCCAGAGAAAATGTGCCGAATTCATTTGTAGTTTGTGTACCTAAGCTAGTTTTTTGCCCATCAGGATTTACCAAAGTTAACTGGTAAGCAGCATTTTTATCTTGCTGAATCGCGCCATTTTGTAAGAAGTCAGCGAAACCAGTCAACCAAGCTTTTTCGCCTGGTTGATACAATTGTCTATCCGAGAAAATTACCCCACGTGATTCGGGTTTAGCATCTTGCCAACCTGCGTCAATCCCATAGCCATAAACGCCGCTGTATTCTTCGGTTCTAGCGAATGCCCAATCTTGATTTTCACGGGCAATTACTAATAATTGTGGTGATTTACTAGAGCTTTCATTCCCAGAATAACATTGCTGTAACCCTTCACGAACAATTCTAAAAATTCCATTTTCATCAGTTTTACCTGTTGCACAAGGTACTGCTTCGGGGCGAGATTTTGCTTGCAATTTTGATTGATAAATTTCTATAGCCCCATTTTTAACTGGTAAACCATCTGTAAGATGATTGACACGAATTAACCCTGACTCAGGAAACCACTGAGTAAATACGCCCAAATTTGTCAATTCAACTAAGCCATAAGTCGTAGGTTCTCGCCACAGTTCTTTACCATTCTCCTGATATTTATTCGTGCGGGCTTGGACTCCATAAGCTAACATTCCTGTACCTGCATTAATTTTTTCCCGTAGAGGAACAGCAATATCAACTGATTGATTTTTTTTACCCGATACCTGAAAGCTTTGCCATTCAGAAGGTTGTGGTAATAAATCACTACCATTATTAAAATAAACTAAATCTGTCGGCTTAACTACTCGATAAGCGGCTTTATATTTGGATTCTGGCAGATTTCCCGTACTAATATTTAGCTGTAAATCTTTACCTGTAGGGAAAATATTCAAATCTGATGGTACCCAGATATCCCCAGCTAAATCTCCAGTATCATATTTAAGTGTTAGAGGTTTACCCAAAGTCTGACCAAACTTATCTTTGAGATTCCCGCCAATAGTAATTGTATAAGTCTTAGCAGGTTCTAACGCATAAGGATTGATGCTGACAATTTTATCTTCATCATTGATTTGTAGAATTCTCGCAATCTCTTTTGGTGCGGGATTAATTGTAATATTTTCTTTGGCTGAATCTGGCAATAAAACATTATTAAATTCTAGCTGCGGACTACCTTTAAGAAATCTTCCAAAAGTTCCCCCTGAATCTGGCTGTCCATAAAAGTTAATTTTCTGAAACGCCAAAGGCGAATAAGTTGCTAACTTACTAGCAAATTCTTTCTCTGTGGGTAGATTGCCATAAGCCGGGCGTATTCCAGGAGAAAATACCAGACGATAACGGGTTGCTTTTTCGAGATTTTCTTGGGGGATGAGGTTATAAATCCAATTACTTGCTGAGGGGTCAAATTTTTCTAAAGGTTCTTCTTCATTTCTTAATGGTTTTTCTTCTTTGTTTAATTCGACTTTGAAGCCTACACCCTTGTTTTTTCCTTCAGGGATTAACTGTAAATGTTCTTGTACAGAATTTAAATCTAATTCGACATTGGAAGTAAACTGTAACTTCTGTTGTAAATCAATTGGTTCAATATCAGCTTTTTCAATAGGATTAACACCTGGTAAATTGGTCAGGTTGATAGATTCGGTATTGAAAGTCCAAGGTAAATCTTTGTCTAGGCGATGATTTTTTAAGTCGGCTAAACCCGCTTTGAGGGTGACTTGAAATCTTGTCGCTATTGGCAAGGCTTTATCAGCTTGAAATCCTACCATACGCGGTGTTAAAAAGCGAAATTGACCGGGTAAAGGCGGCCAAAGGGCAAATTTTTGTAATAATTGTTGCTGTTCTGGGCTGTCAAGCTTTTCAACTGGGATTAAAGCTTCTTTAAAACGAATGCGGATTTGGTTAAGAGGTTTGGCATCCCTAATGGGACTAATTTGTTCAATCCAGTCTGGTAATTTTGGTGGTGTGATTGGAGAGACTACTGGGAGTTGTTCTTTGGTTGAGTTGATACTAAAGAAGTTACACCCTGTCATCACTAGTGTAAATGTAAAGAGTAGAAGAAACTGTATTGTTTTCTTGCGATGTGAGATTTTTTTTAACGAACCGCCGAGGAAGAAATGGAGAATTTTATAGTGAAAACGGTGTAAAACTCTAATAATCATATTTTTAGTAATTAAAAATTCACAAACTATAACGAATAAAAGTTTGCATTACCTTATGTATTGGGCAATGTCAAGGCTAATAGCAATATGACTAGTTAGTTGTACCCAAAGTTTGGATTTAACTATGTTTATTTATATTGATAACTAACTCAGTGTGATTGTTCCAAAAAATAACTACAATTCTTAACTATAAAGAAGTATTTAAATTTCGCAAACATTAATTTATATCTGCTAAGTTAGTAATAATAAATTATTAAGTATTTGATATATTTACTGATGTAGATATAAGTAAGTCTGCGGGAAAGTTAAGGTAAGTTTTCTTAGACAGGGTATTCCCTGATGAAACTAGTTTCACGATCACTACTCAAACTTAAGCACAGTAGCAAAGTTATCCTGGCTGTGCTGCTAATCTGCTTGATTATACGTTTATTACCCTATTTTGCGCCCGTTCGGGCCGTAGATATTGCCCAAAATCAGTTGGCAATGCAATTTAGTGATCGCAATGGTTTACCATTAGGAACATTACTCACTCGTGACCAAGAGCATACATCAGTAGTACCACTAAATCAGGTTTCGCCCCAGTTTATCCATGCCATTTTAGCCGCCGAAGATGGCAGCTTTTACCATCATGGCGCGTTGGATATGAAAGCTGTTATCCGCGCTAGCAAAGAAGCCATTCACGCAAAACGAATTGTTTCCGGCGCTTCCACTATTACTATGCAGTTAGCGCGAATGTTAGATCCAGTGCCGCGCAGCTTCTCTGGTAAAATACAAGAAATTTGGCTATCTTGGCGGTTAGCAGCAGGTATGAATAAGGATGAAATTCTGGCTGCATATATCAATCGGCTGCCAATGGGAGGGAATATATATGGTGTAGAAGCAGCCGCACGGATTTATTTTTCTATCCCAGCGAGTGATTTGAATCTTGCCCAAGCTAGTTTGTTGGCTGCTATTCCCAATAATCCCACATACTTTAACCCTTATGAACATTGGGAACGGCTGAAGCAGCGGCAAAAATACGTCCTTAATCGGATGGTACAGGAAAAGTATATTAGTGAGGCGATCGCAACCCGAACACACACCGAAAAGGTTGTGTTTCAATCTCGCCAGCGGGGAATTATCGCCGCACCACACTTTTTATTTTGGTTAGCCAATCAGTTTGATAAAACCCAAACAGAACAAAATTCCCCCATTCGCACCACTATAAATCGCCCTTTGCAGCAGTTTGTCGAAGCACAGTTACAACAGGTAATTTCTTCTCTCGCCGCTAACAATGTCCATGATGCAGCTGCGTTGGTGATTGATAACCATACCGGGGAAGTTTTAGCTTATGTTGGTTCGCCTGATTACTTTAATGAAGCCAAGCTGGGACGCAATGATGGAGTGCAAGCGTTACGTCAACCAGGTTCTACCCTCAAGCCTTTTGTCTATGAATTAGCTTTAGAAAAAGGTTTAATTCGCCCAAATACCATTTTGGCAGATGTACCCGCCCATTACGCTATTCCCGGTGCGAAACTTTATAGCCCAACTGATTACACCGAAAAGTTTCTTGGCCCGGTGCGGGTACGGATAGCTTTAGCAAATTCTTTAAATGTTCCCGCAGTGAGGGTGTTAGAAAAAGTAGGTGTAGAAACTTTCTTGGAACGACTGCATCAACTGGGATTTGAACACCTCAATAAAACTCCAGAACATTATGGTTTGGGTTTGACTCTTGGTAGTGGTGAAGTGAGTCTCTGGGAGTTAGCTCATGCATACCTCACTATAGCACGATTTGGAGAGGCGACTTCTTTAGTAAGCACATTTTCTAATTCCGCAATCCCTACAGACGCGATGAATCGCGTCTCTACAAGTTACACACTCCCCAATTACAGAATTTGGCAATTGATTACTAACATACTTAGTGACAACCATGCTCGTGCAACGGCTTTTGGCGTAAACTCGGTGTTAAATTTACCATTTCCTTCAGCTGTTAAAACTGGCACTTCTTCCAATTTTCGTGATACTTGGACGGTTGGTTTTACTACAGATTACACTGTCGCTACTTGGGTAGGCAATTTCAATGGTGAACCGATGCGTCAAGTTTCAGGTGTGACAGGCGCAGCACCCTTGTGGAATCGGATTATGTTACATCTGCACGAACATCAAGAACCAGAAGGTTTTCCGCCTCCAGAAGGTTTAGTGCAATTACCTGTTTGTGCAATTTCGGGGTTACGACCAACACCAGATTGTACCTCAGTGGTGCAGGAATATTTCTATCCAGAAGATAAAAATAATTACGAAGGTGAAAATCAGTTCAATTTGCCGCCGGAGTATGATGAATGGTTGGCGAAACAACAGCAATCAAATTTTACTTCTAATAATTTGAGAATTTTGTCTCCCCATCATGGAGATTTATTCTTAGTGTATCCAGGTGAGGAAGCGAAGCAGAAACTTGAATTTAAGTTAGTGGGAAATAAATCTGCGCCTGTAGAATGGTGGCTGAATGGTGAAAAGTTAAATACCAACTCAGTTAATTCTTTATTTTGGTATTTGCGTCCTGGAAAATGGACTTTAGAGGCGAGAAGTGGTGAAATGAGCGACAAGGTGAGTTTTCAGGTGGAGTTAGCTAGTCTTAAACCTACGCGTCGAGGATTTTCTATTAATAATAATTGAAATTGCTTAGATGCAGAGAGTTGTTTTTGTAACGATGTCTCTATATCAATTAATGGGGAACGATTGAACGTGTCTGCTTAATAGGAATTTCAATCACAAATTCTGTACCCTCACCAGGTGCAGAAATACACTTAATTTTCCCTTTATGTTTTTCCACTATAATCTGGTAACTAATAGATAATCCTAAGCCAGTGCCTTTACCTATAGGTTTGGTAGTAAAGAAAGGGTCAAATAATCTAGTTTGAGCTTCCTTAGTTATTCCTGAACCGTTATCTTTAATACTAATAATTATGCACTCTTTATTTTTAACTTGAGTATGGATAATAATAGAACTAAGCTGTTTTTCAATTTCTCCTTTTAAACACTCTGTTTCCCGTTGATATAAAGCATCAATAGCGTTACTTAAAATATTCATAAATACCTGATTTAAGCCTCCTGCGTAACATTCAATAAGAGGCAAATTACCATAATCTTTGATAATTGTAATTTTCTGCTGGTTATGATTTTCTTTGAGACGATACTGTAAAATTAATAGCGTGCTATTAATTCCTTCATGAATATCAACAAATTTCATTTCTGCTTCATCAAGACGCGAGAAGTTACGCAAAGTTAGTACAATTTCGCGAATACGTTCAGTACCAATTGCCATTGATGATAATATTCTCGGCATATCATTAATAATAAACTCTAAATCTATCTCATCAGTTAGAGTAGTTATTTCTGGGTTATAACTATAACATTGTTGCTGATACAGGTTAATTAAAGTTATTAATTGCTGACTATATTCTCTAACGTAGAGTAGGTTGCCATAAATGAAATTAACTGGATTATTGATTTCATGAGCAACACCCGCAACTAACTGACCTAATGAAGACATTTTCTCGGTTTGAACAAGTTGTACTTGAGTGTGTTGCAATTGTTTGAGTGTCTGCTTTAGTTGAAAATTTTTGTATTTCAATTTTGCTGTTCTCTCTGCAACTTGTATTTCCAATCTAGAATTAGTTTCTTCTAAGGCGGCTTGAGCAAATTTTTTATCTTTTAAGTATTGCTGCAATAAATGCAACACTAACAACCATGCTGGAATCAGCATTAATAAACTTATAATAGATTCTAAAATTGCCCAAAAAATTCTTTGATAATATTCATCAATTTTGTGCTGTAGTTGAAGTGAAATATTACGCTTTCTTTGGGCAACGCCATTAGCATAAATGCGTTTATTGTTTTCATATTCGCTGCTAAAAAGTAGTAGTTTAGCTTCCTCTTTTTGATTTTTATTAACTAAATCAAAAGATTGGTATTCCATTGTAACCAAGCGCTGATTAGCAGTGTCAATTATTTTGGCGTCCTCATTTTTATATGCGTTAGGAGCAAGTTTAATAGACTCTTTAATAGCAATATCTAGCTTAGGTTCAAATTGTCGATACCGTTGTTCCCAAATAAAGTTACCCGTTGCAGCATTCATCCGGGCTGACATCGTTAATACTTCATCAAGATAAGTAATTTCATCACTCAGAGTTTGTAGCTTAAATTCATATTTAGTAATATTATTAAAGCTATGATATACTTGCCAGTTTAGCCAAATTTGAGGAATAAATAAGAGCAATGTCAGCAGTACTGTTACAGTTACAAGTTGAGAAGAAACAAATCTCAGTTTATAAGGTAGGTGCATTCTCATACTATTTTTTTTAGATACATTTTAATTGGTACTAATCCCATTTAATACTCTCGTATCAATTTGATTTCATCAGTATTAATACCGAATAACTCTCTTAATAATCCGACATTTTCATTTTGATACATTTTAAAATCAATCTCATTTATTTGTTTAGTTTTAATCTTTTTACCATAGAGAAATCCTAAGTTAAAATTCATGAAGTCTAACTTTGAAAATTTATAAGGATCTGGATATATAAATTTAGCAAAAAGCTTATATATAAATAAATGTAGCTGATTAGTTTTTAAGTCATTACCCATTGTAAAGCCTATTACAAAAGCTTCATCTTGAGGAGAAATTCCTCTACCTAAAAGTATATGAATGTAATCATGATGGCGCAGGTTAATTTTTCCAGGTAATGCTAATAGGCTATTAGGGTTCTCTAATAACCAAATCACAAAAGGCATTTTCGGCTCATCATATAACCTAAATACTATTGAATGTGCCTGCTTCAAATTTATTTGCGCTATATCCAGTTCAAAATTTTCATCTAAATCAAAAGTCATATATGTATTTATAATAAAACTACTAACTTATTAGTATTTGTTTTTCTCCTAATTTGTCTATATTTACCAGCAAAGTTATTTGTATTTTTATAATTAAGTACAATAAAATAATTTTATATAAAATTACAGTACGATCACTAAGGTTGAGACTAAGGGCAAAGGCATCTAAATAAAGAATCATCGACTGATGCAGATTGCTGCAACTCTGCTGTGGAAAAAGGATGTTGCCACAATAGCTTTATCATGGCTTCGTTGATGGGCTGTTTACCAAAGTCCTGAATTCGGTAAATATGTTACCCAATATGGGCAACGAGCTAGATGCCAAAAAGTGTCAAACTAAATATTAAGTTTATAGAAAAGCCGCAAACTCAAACCATGACTCAGCAACCAACTGATTTAGACAATAAAGCTGTATTTGAGCAGTTGTGGGAGATTACAAAAGAACTCCGTCAAAAACTAGAGGCTCGTTTTCAGTTACATCCAGACCCTTCTGTAGAAAATTTACAGCAATACAGCAGTCTCGATGGCAATATGAAGGGTTCACTGACTGCTTTTTCCGGCGAAGAAATTGACTGGCTAGTGCATTCGTGGCTAGGAAACCCTGAAAAATCCAACTTTAGCACTATGCGGCTCACCACTTGGTTAAAGTCGCATATTCAGGTTCCTCATTTGGCTTTTGAGTTTGGCACACTTCCAAATATTTTCTTTTATATAGATTACATTCCCCGAACTGAGCTTTTAACCGATTTGGCATCTCTCGATCGCTATTATGAGCCAGTTAATCCAACATTCTTAAAGTTACAGGAAGATTCGCGGCTCAAGGTATTTACTAGCAAAAGTGCGTATATTCGCTTATTTCAATCGCCCGTTAGTCTTTGCTACACAGGCGCACCTACTTTTGAAACCCTCGAACTAACTCGCACACTTGCACATGAAACACTCGATCGCTGGCTTACTTGGGTAGATGCAGCTGAACCGGTGCCAGAAGATGCAAGGGAGGCTCTAGCCGCTCGTGATTTAGCGCTCCGCCGAATCAGTGCGGAACGCGATCCAGGTAATAAATTTGCCGCACAGATATTTGGCTCGGAATTGACAGATAAACTTGTGCGATCGCTCTGGGGTGGCGTAGGCGTTAGCCCGCCGTAGGCATCGAATTAAATTAGTCATTAGTCATTGGTCATTTGTCCTTCGTCCTTAGTCCCATGCCCTATGTCCACTAATCTAGAGTCCTACCGCGCTTTAGCACTGCAAGTTACCTGTCATGCAGTCAACCAAACCAGCGATCGCCACGAAGCGCGATCGCTCATGCAAAACTCCATCAACCGCCTAGCTCAACAAATTGCTGCTAGTATCGCTTTCATTGGCTTTGATTGTCGTTTAATTGTACTGCCAGAATATTTCCTTACCGGTTTCCCGATGGGAGATACTCTCGCAGGGTGGGCAGAAAAAGCCTGTATAGAAATGGCTGGTGCTGAGTATGAAGCACTAGGTAAAATTGCCCAAAAGCATAAAATCTTTTTAGCTGGTAACGCCTACGAAGTTGACCCCAACTTTCCCGGATTGTACTTTCAAACCTGCTTTATTCTTGACCCTTCTGGCTCAATCATCTTGCGGTATCGGCGGCTAAATTCCTTATTTGCTCCCACACCCCATGATGTTTGGGATAAATATCTTGACTGCTATGGCTTAGAGGGAGTTTTCCCCGTTGCCAAAACTGCGATCGGTAATTTGGCAGCTTTAGCATCAGAAGAAATTTTGTATCCAGAAGTGCCGCGGTGTCTGGCAATGCGAGGAGCAGAGATTTTTGTCCATTCCACCTCGGAAGTATACAACAAAAACCTCACCCCTAAAGACGCAGCAAAAATCACTCGCGCTGTCGAAAATCTGGCTTACGTAGTTTCAGCTAATACCGCAGGTATCGCTAATATTGCTATCCCCATTGCTTCGGCTGATGGTGGTTCTAAAATCATTGACCATCGCGGCATCGTATTAGCAGAGACAGGTGCAGGTGAGAGCATGGCAGCATTTGCAGAGATTGACTTAGCAGCATTACGCCGCGATCGCCGCCGACCGGGGTTAAATAATTTACTTTCCCGCCAACGGTTTGAACTATACGCCGAAAGTTATCGGCAATCACACTTTTACCCCGCTAATACTATGCTGGAAACAGAAGTAGACCGCAAACACTTCCTGCAAACACAGCAAGCCACCATTGAACGCTTAAGCAACCTGGGGATAATTTGAATTTGGGAATGGAAAGTAATGACCAATGACCAATGACTAATGACTAATGACCAATGACAAATGACAAAACCAATAGAAGTCCGCAATCCCCGAACTGGCAAATTTGACTACGTAATTATCCCGCCGCCTCCAAGGCTGGTGGTACAACAATGTAAGCGCACGCGTCGGGCACAAGTTCGCTGGCAGCAGTTGGGTTTAGAGGGAAGAATTGAAGCTTTACAGCAGTGGAAACAGGCGATATTATCTGGACGCGATCGCCTCATAGAAGCTTTGGTAAATGATACGGGAAGATTATCAACCTCGGTATTAGAAATAGATTCTTTCCTCTCTAGCATCGATCGCTGGTGTCGTTTAGCACCAGATTTGCTGCAAGAATCTGCCAAAAATACCGCCATTCCATTTATTGCCTTACAACAAACATCCGTGCCTTATCCCCTAGTTGGGGTAATTAGCCCGTGGAATTTTCCGCTGTTACTATCTACCATTGATACCATTCCGGCATTGTTGGCGGGTTGTGCTGTCATTGTCAAACCTAGTGAAATTACTCCCCGCTTTGTAGCACCACTAATGACAGCACTCAACACCGTTCCCAAACTGCACGACGTTTTAACTTTTGTTGAAGGAGCAGGCGCAACCGGATCTACTTTGATTGAAAATGTAGATTTGGTATGCTTTACAGGCAGTGTGGCGACAGGGAGAAAAGTTGCACAGGCGGCTGCAAAACAGTTTATTCCAGCCTTTTTGGAATTAGGAGGAAAAGATCCTGCGATCGTTTTAGAATCAGCCAACTTAGAATTAGCAACCTCCGCCATCTTGTGGGGTTCCGTCGTCAACACCGGACAGTCATGCCTCTCAATTGAGCGAATTTATGTTGCAGATTCCATATTTGAAAAGTTTTACCATCAACTAGTAGCCAAAGCCCATCGCCTGCAACTAGCTTATCCCACAATCGAGAGTGGAGATATTGGCCCCATCATCGCCGAAAAACAAGCAGCTATTATTAGCGATCATCTCCTAGATGCAGTAGAAAAGGGAGCAGTAATTCACAGCGGCGGTGTAATTGAAGATTTAGGTGGCGGTTGGTGGTGTCGTCCCACAGTGCTTACCCAGGTTAATCATTCCATGAAAGTGATGACCGAAGAGACTTTTGGCCCCATTATGCCTGTGATGCCCTTTTCCACAGTAGAGGAAGCAGTATCTTTAGCCAATGACTCAATTTATGGATTAAGCGCTGCTGTGTTTGCCTCAGAAACAGAAGCCTTAGAAATTGCCCACCAGATAGATGCAGGTGCGATTAGTATCAATGATGCTGGACTCACCGCCATCATGCACGAGGGAGAGAAAAACGCCTTCAAATTCTCCGGTTTGGGAGGTTCACGCATGGGTGCGGCGGCGCTGAAACGGTTCATGCGAAAAAAAGCTATTTTGATTAAAACTAACGACACTAATGACCCTTGGTGGTTTGGAAATGGGGAGTAACCAATGCCATCATCACTATGTAACTCTTAACTTAACCAATGGCGATCGCCTCTGCCACAGTTTCGTCTACGATAACCAAAGCACTTGGAAGAATTTTGATAGTTTTGGTTCAGAACACGAGGCCATTTGTTCAGAATACGAGGCCATTCGTTCAGAATACGAGGCCATTTGTTCAGAATACGAGGCCATTTGTTCAGAATACGAGGCCATTCGTTCAGAACATGAGGCCATTTGTTCAGAACATGAGGCCATTCGTTCAGAATACAAGTCTTTGAGACACCCTAGGAAGATAAGTTTAGTCAAAGGTGTGCATTGATGTCACGCAAAAAAATTCAAAGTATTACAGCAATTTTCAGGTAAATAGACCACAGTGGTTGAACCAACCGAAGGCATCATCTTCGGTAATATAATTTACAGCCTCT
>NZ_JABXKK010000103.1 GCF_017115045.1 Nostoc sp. NMS8
TACAATTTCCATATGGCTATCGAGTCGGTGCAAGTTTTTTCTAATCAGCACCTTAATGGTTCGATAGCTTTCTTGTCTATTCCGTCAACTAAAAATTGTCCGGAGTATTGTTAATAGTTACTGGTGTTTTATACTGGGATTGTCTTTGATAGGTGTAGTATTCGTTAAACCACTCGTCACGTTGCTCTGCTGATTGCAGAAAGTTGTTTAGTCCAATGTGGTAATCAAGGTTTAACTGCTTGTAGAAATCAATTATAGTTTTATCCCAGCTGATACCATACTCTACCTGCACATCACGGTTAAAGAAAAGTTTGGGTTTATATCCTGCAATGATTAACTGCCTAGTCAACTTTTGCACGATGTCTGTAGAATTACCTTCAAATAAGCACAACCGACTACCTAACTTTTGCAGATTTGAGTTGAGATTTTCCAAGCTTTTCATCACACAGCAGATGGTCAATTAGAGTCATTTGCTCATCCATTTCACCACCCAGGAGCAAGATAATGTTGAACTCTCGGTCAATGTGATATTTTTTCTGTAACACTTATTGTCTGCCTTACGATTGAGTACATTTTTCCCTATCTCAATCACTGTAAGGCTTTGGGTTTCGCACTCCTGACTAGTCTAAACTAGAAATAACCGCATCTGTGACTGCAACAAATTGAATTTTTCTTTAGTCTTTTGAACAGTCGTTTGATTTTTTAAGAAGGTATCTACTATGAATCGAATTCTCAAACGCGCATTTCTACCCAGTTTCATGGCTGCCAGTTTAACTGGAATCTCCTTAGTTCCTCTTCAACCAGCAGCAGCTAACGACCGGATTTTAGGAGATGCAGCCCTTGGTGCTGGTACTTGTGTAGTAACTGGAGCTGCTAGAAGACGCGGTACTGTTTTACGCAATGCTGCTAAGTGTGCTGCGGCTGGTGCTGCCGTCAATTTGGTTGGACGTAAGAAAAAACGTAACTTAGGTAGAGATGCCGCAGTCGGTGCAGCAACTAGCGCCGGGGTTCGTGCTATTCTTGGCGGGCGCGAAGATGTGGCTGGCGATTTATTAGATGGCGCAGCAGCAGGTGCAACTATTAATATATTGAGGAGATAAACTCTCAATTCGTAATCTCTAATTCCGACTTTAGAGTTTACGAATTTATCTTGCAACTTCTCTAGCAGAATTAGAGAAGTTGCTCCCACTAGATAGGTAGTTAGAAACCGCATCTAGACAAAGAAAACTCAGGGAGGTGGGTTTCAAAAGCCTAAAGTTAGACCTCGTATTAGTGTCTGAAGGAAAAGAGGCTCCAGTTGCAAAGATTCTGAATTATGGCAAGCTTCAGTATCAAAAGAAAAAGCGTCAGGCACAAAGTGCTAGACCAGTAGTAAAAGAAGTTCGGTTTGGTTTGAATATAGGTATAGCTGATTATAAGTTACGTATTGAACAAGCAGTTGGGTGGTTGAGTAAAGGCGATTCGATGAAGTTTGCCGTTCGTTTACGAGATCGGGAACATCAATATCGTGAGCAAGCTGGAGAATTATTAGATCGGGTTGTAACTGATCTCAACTCTGTAGGAAAAGTTCAATCACTTGATAAGCGTTCACTAATTGCTTTAATCATTCCTGCCTAAATTACTTTTTAAGAGATATCTTAACTCTAGAAGTGTGATCGCTCTTGACTGCTGGCGAGTAACACTACTGTAATTAAACACTTTTAGTGTAAGTCTACTGCACAAACAGTGTCTTATCGCTGCTTTTTTTATCTGAAGGTTCTTTTTTAAATTTCTTTTATAAATAGTTTCTCACTAATGGGAATATAAATTACAAATTCTGTTCCTTTTCCTAAAACAGAATTAACTTCAATTCTACCACCATGTATTTCTTCCACAATTTGTTGTGCGATCGCTAGTCCTAATCCTGTGCCTTTTCCCACTGCTTTTGTAGTAAATAAATGGTCAAATATGCGTGTTTTGACATCTTCGTTTATTCCTGTACCATTATCAGCAATTGATATTTTTAAGGTATTATTTTCAATGATAGCTCTCACTCTAATTTTATGTGGATTTAGCTTAAAATGCTCAAAGCTCCGACCTCTACTTGACTCATCTAAAGCATCAATAGCATTAGCTAAAATATTCATAAATACCTGATTTAACTGTCCAGGAAAACACTCGATTGGTTGTAAATTATCGTATTCAGTTACAACTATAATTTCTGGACGTTGCTCATTCGCTTTCAGGCGATGTTTGAGAATTAAAATTGTACTATCAATGCCTTCATTGATGTTAAATGGCACTTTATAATCTTTATCGCCCCGGGAGAAAGTTCTTAAGCTGGTGCTGATATTTTTTAATCGCTCAGAAGCTATAACCATTGCGTCAACCATGTTTGGTATGTCTTCTAAGTTATAGTCTAAGTCAATTTCTTCAGCATGTTCGAGAATTTCTACTTCTGGATTCGGTAGAGCTTTTTGATATAATTTTAAGTGTTCAGTCATATCAGCCAAGATAGGTTTAGCTTGTTGGAGGCTAGTCGAAATAAAGCCGAGGGGATTGTTCATTTCGTGAGCTACTCCAGCAACTAAGTTACCAAGTGCAGACATTTTTTCATGTTGTATCATTTGCAGTTGGGCTTGTTGCAGTTCTTGCAGAGCATTTTCCAGTTCTTGAGATTTTTGCTTAATGGCAGCTTCAGCACGTTTGCGTTCACGAAGTGCAGCTTGCTGTTCGCTAATATCAATTAAAATTCCATCCCATACCATTTCACCATCCTCGCCGCGTTCTGGCTGAGAAGCAGCTTTTACCCATTTGATATTCCCATTGGGTGTAACAATGCGCCACTCATGCTGAAATGGGGTAAGATTTTGTGCTGACTCAACAACTGCCTGAAATGCCTCTGCTCCATCGTCGGGATGTTCAAAATCACGCAGGCTACATTTCCCTGACAAGAAATCTTCTGCTGGGACTTCGTAAAGAGTTTGACACCCAGAACTGACATAGGGTACAGAAGCTGAACCATCGGCTTTAATTCGGATCTGATAAATCATGCCAGGAACATTATCTGCTAGTTTCTGAAAGCGGGCTTCACTGAGCCGTAATTTTTCTAGAGATTGTTCTAACTGTTGAGTATAAATTTGTGCATCTTCATAAAGACGGGCATTTTCTAGAGAAATGGCCGCTTGGGTACAAAGAAAGTTGAGAATGAGGATGCGATCGCTTGTAAACACACTACTAGTAGAACGATTCTTTAAATACAAAATTCCAATTAAGCGTCCTTGATTGAGAATTGGCAAGCACAACAAACTTTTTGGTTGTCGTTGACTTAAATATTCATCAATTACAGGTAAATTGGTTTTGAGTTCGTCAATCATCACAATTTCTTCGGTGTTTTTGACGTACTGTATCAACTTAAGTGGTAAGTTGGGGTTGCCCTCTAAAGGTTCGGCACAAAGTTCTGTATTTTCGGGTGTAGCAATGGCTCTTACCAACCATTTTCCTTGAGTATTAGGTAAGATTAAAGCACAACGTTCGCCCCCAGAATGTTGTAGAATAATCTGTGTTAATCTGTGCAGTAGTTCGTCTAGTTGAATCGTGCCGGAAATGGCTTGGGAGGCTTTGAGGATAGCAGCAAAATCAAAGCTACTAATGTCAGTGCTAGAAGAACGACCCAAAAGAGTGGAATTATGAACCGAGAGCGGGTGACTTACACTGCTCGATATCGTTTCCAGCATGTGCAGTGATTGTACTCTCTGCTGGAGAATAACGCGTACTAAATCGGGATAGCGGTTTTCCAAATCCTCGGTTTTGGCTTTTGCGCCCCAACGAGCGTAACAGTAGTACGCCTCCTGCATATAGCCTGCTGCCACCTTCTGTTTGCCCCAACTTAGATAAAATTTAGCAGCCAGTTCATTGCTGAGTGCTTCATCTTGCACATAACCATGTGTTTTGGCTTGGGCAATAGCTAAATCGTAATGTTCCATCGCCTCAGTAAATTGACCAAGCACTCGATAGCGTTCTGCTGCTACAAGTTGCCAACGATGTTGATGATTGAATGGGGCATGAGTAGCCCAAATTTGTAGTTTTTCTTGATGGGCATTGATTCGCTCTAAAATGGCTGATTGTTCTTGGGCATTAACATCGGTGTAGCGTGCTAGATGAATTAAAGCATCATAAAAAACTCGGACAACTACCACGAAGTAGCCAGTTACAGCATTACTATACTGTTCTGCTAAGGCTGCTTGTTGTGAGGCTGCTTCGTATTCTCCGAACAAATAACAGAGAACAGCTTGATTGAGATGAAGATAGAATAACCCCGTGCGATTGCTGGCAGCTTGGAAGCTGGGTAAGATTTGGGCAGCATTGAAGACTTTGCCCTCTAAACAATAGGGAACTTCCGCTTCTCCTAATAAATTGAGAATCGCTTGCTGGTAGCATTCATAATATTTTATCGTTGCTTCTTGTTTGGCTTGGCTGATGACTTGCCGATAAGTCTCCATTTCTTCAGCCAAATCATTTAATTCTCGACCACTCCAATAGCTACACTGACTATATGACACTAAGTTCAACGCCATACATACCCAATCTCCGGTTTCTAAGCCGCTCTGATAAGCTTCTAACAAAGATGGGATACTGTGATTTAATGGTTCTTTCCAATGCCGAATAAAACTGTTGACAATAAAGTAAGCTCTGCTTTTAAAAGCGTTAATCTGGTGTTGTTCTAGTAACTTTAATGAAAGCTGTCCAAACTCATACCCAGCATCAATATCTCCAATAAAACCACAAAGAGTCACTCCATAGTCTGCATAAGAAAAGATAGCAATAGATGAATTGCCAAACTGGATAGCCATCTCCACTTGCTTAGATGTAAGTAATGGTAACAGTGTCGGTTTACCAATGTACGCAGAGGAAACCAGTGTAGTCATTATTTGCATGGCTGCAAGTTGATGCGGATCGCTCATTGCAGGCAAATCCAGCAAACTTAAGGGTGCGCGCCCCATCCATAGTTGTCTTGTCTGTTGGACTGCTGCGCTAATATCTGCCATCATTGGCTGTTCGGGAAATTCCACACCGAGTAATTTCAACACTTGCAATCCAGTCTCAATTACTTTAGCAAATTGACCTTGAGACCGAAATGCCGTCATTCGGGTTTCATAGACTTTAATAGTATCAAGTAAAGAACTAGCAGATTGCAACACAACATCACCCCATCCTGCCAGCTTGTCAAAGTCTGTATTGAGGCAGGCAGCTTCTAAACGCTCATTATGCAGATTCAGAGTTAATCTGTAATGTTCTGTCCAGCCATCAAAGGGCAGTAAGTCAATACCTTGAGTACAATATTTGACAGCAGCATTATAGGCGATCGCTGCTTTGGCTTTGCACCCCGCTAGCAAATTCAGTTGTGCTAACTCTAGTTTTTTGTCAAGCTGAGTTATCAAATCAATGCCTTTATTCAAGTGATTGACAATTTCAAAGATATTGTCTAGTTGAGTTGCAGGCGTGTTAGTGTGCAATAATTGACCGATCGCCAAATGAGTAGCTTGTTTTTGGTCTTCGGGAATTAAATAATAAGCAGCTTGTTGGACGCGATCGTGCAGAAAGCGATAAGCAACATTTTCAATATTGTTAGTATTAACTTCTTGCTCATGGCTGAGATAAAACTTATAAACTTGACTTTGCGGTAAAATCAATCCTTCTTGCAAAGCCTTCCACAAAGCATCTGCCACTTTTTGTGACGACTGTTGTGAAACAATTGCCAAAGTAGTTAAATCAAAAGAGTTCCCAATACAAGCAGCTAGCTTCAGGATATTTTGCGTTTGCTGGTGCAATTTCTGTAACTGAGTAGCCATAAATTCCACCACATCATCAGTCACAGATAGCGCATTGACTTGAGCAAAATCGCATTCCCAGTAACCTTGCTCGCGATTAAATTTAATTTGTTTATTTTCGTATAAAGCTTTGAGAAACTGCGTGATAAAAAAGGGATTGCCTTTAGTTTTGCGATTGATTAATTCTGTTAGAGGGCGCGATATATGTGTCGTACAATGTAAAGTATCAGCCACTAACTGATTAGTATCATTCAAGTCAAGGGGGGCAAGAGTAATAGTATTAACAGTCTTGCCAGCCTTCTTGAGTTCTTCCACCTTCAACATAAATGGATGTGCGGCTGACACTTCATTATCTCGATAAGCACCTAACAAAAGTAGATATTTTTGGTTTTCCATCAGCAGTTTAATTAACTGTAGCGAAGCCAAATCTGCCCACTGTAAATCATCCAGAAACATTACTAGTGGATGTTCCCTTATGGTGAAAACAGCAATAAACTTTTGAAAGAGTAAATTAAATCGATTTTGTACCGCCGTTCCCGATAGTTCTGGTGGAGGCGGTTGTTTACCAATTACCTGTTCTAATTCTGGAATTACTTCAATCAAAACTTGCCCATTATCTCCAAGAACTTGAAGAATTTGATTGCGCCAGTGTACCAATTGTGCATCTGATTCTGACAACAATTGCGCCATTAAGTCGCGTAAAGCTTGCACAAAGGCGGATAAGGGAATATTACGATTGAATTGGTCAAACTTACCTTTGATAAAATAACCCTGCTGACGGGTAATTGGTTTGTGGACTTCATTCACAACAGCAGTTTTCCCAATCCCGGAAAATCCCGCTACTAGCACGATTTCTGATGTGCCGTGAGCCACACGCTCAAATGCTTGTAATAAGCTAGCTACTTCTGCTTCTCTGCCATATAACTTTTCCGGGATCGAGAAGCGATCGCAGACATCCGACTGACCGATTTCAAAATCTCTAATTTTTCCTGTATCTTGAATTTGGGCTAAACAAAGTTCTAAATCATGCCTTAATCCCAAGGCACTTTGATATCTATCTTCGGCGTTTTTCGCCATTAACTTCATGACAATATTCCATAAAACCTTTGGTATTTCTTTGCTTCTGCCTTCTAGCTGCGATGGCATTTTTGCCAGATGACAATGTACCAATTCCATCGGGTCATCACAATTAAATGGTAACTTTCCAGTTAATATTTCATAGAATGTTACACCCAGAGAATAATAATCGCTGCGGTAGTCGATACCACGGTTCATTCTGCCTGTTTGTTCTGGGGAAATATAGGCGAGAGTTCCTTCTAAGACATTTGGATTTTTAATTTCTTGGGTTTCTTTAGGTAATAATGAAGCAATACTAAAGTCAATGAGTTGAATTTGTCTTGTATGGGGATGAATCAGAATATTTGCTGGTTTAATATCTTTATGAATAATGTGACTTTCGTGTAAATCATGGATAATACGGGTTAGTTGAATAGCAATATTTAAAACTTCTATTAAGGATAAAATTGAGTTTTTAATGTATTCTCTTAAAGAAATTTCTCCGATATCTGCCATCACCAAAATATAGCTATTGCCATAGGTTTCTAGCGATAAAGGATAAATAACTCCAGCAATATTGAGATTTTTACTGATCGTATACTGATGGCGAAATTGTAGTAATTCGTTAAAGCTGGGATACTCTAAGGTCAGAAATTTAATAATGACTGGAAGTTGATCTGATTGGCGGATAGCTCGATATACATTGGTTCTGGAGCCAGCGTACAGTTGAGAGTTAATTTGATATCCTGGAATGATGGGGATAGAGTTCACAGTCGCCATCTCTACATACCTTATGACAGAATTTTGTTTTCCTTACTGACATTAGTATTCCCATCAACTTGATGTTATATAACGCTATCGAGAGGATTTGATGGTTGTTTTCGGCAAAACCAATACTTTTTGGTCAGAAGCAAATCATAGCCGCAATGAATTAACTCAAATTATTTAGGGAGGTGGAGAGTGAAAAAGGAGTACGATTCTCCCTATCAGTAATTTATGCGCTCGACGACAGTGGGCGTTTACACCGAGGGCAAAGACGCAAAATAGTCCCTCATAACAATTCGCTGCTTTTCCCAATTCGCAATACCAGAAATTTATACCAAGTTGAAGTCAAAGATATTAACTTCAGTAGATCGAAATGATTTCTAGAAGCCTTACCAATTGCTTATTTGAGCCAGTGTATAGAATTCACTGGAATCCTCTTCTAATCTGCTGTTCGAGTAATTCTGTTGTCAATTAACTCTGCTGCTATCGCAAATGAACGTTTGTGTTAGTCCCAAACCATCGGCTAAAATTCTTATTATTCCGCCAACTTACCAAAGTTTTCGATCTACTGAAAGTCGCTACAGCAGTAGCCGTGCATTGTTAATTTTCGTATGCTGCTTGATTGTTATTCATTTTCCCCTTTCCTAACTAGGGGTAGTAATGCTAGATTTTCTGCAATACTTCAGGGTGATTTATGAACAAAGGTGAACTAGTGGATGCTGTAGCAGCAAAGGCCAACATCACAAAAAAGCAAGCTGATGAAGTAATCACTGCTTTTTTGTCAGTCGTTACTGAGGCTGTAGCTAATGGGGAGAAGGTAACGCTCATTGGTTTTGGGTCATTTGAGAGACGCGAACGTGCCGAGCGTGAAGGGCGTAATCCGAAAACCAATGAGCCAATGACTATCCCAGCGACCAAAGTACCTGCGTTTTCTGCTGGGAAACAGTTTAAAGAAAAAGTAGCGCCATAAAGCATAAGTAAGCCACCCTATCCAAAAGGTTGCCCCCAGCGCTCCCAGTTCTCCTTATTAAATGGACTGCGCCACTTCAAAATAAGGTTTAACTCCAACTCTTGCCGTGTGCGTCGAGCAACCGGAGCATCCCACCAAAATGCGGCGTTGACTGCTGGAGAGTAACCCATAGCGATAATGTAAATCCTGGTAGCTGGCGATGTAATCTTTGCAGGCGTGTATACCCTGCCATCGCTTGTTACTGCGGCAGGTTTCGCCCACGTACAACACAACACAAGCCGCCGAGTCTATGATGAAATACAGACAAGCTTCTCCAGGACTATCAACTGGCATTCGATAAAACGACATTGGCACAAGCCGCAGCAAGAGTGGATCAATTTGGTCTGGATTGCAGTGTTTAGGGGTAAGGTCAAATAACGCCGTCTGGTGTGGTGGTTTGTTCTCTCTTACCTTCTGCTGATATTCAAAAATCTGAGATTTCCACTTCAACAACGCCTCAAGGCTCATTACCAGTGTCTCTGCTGTGCGTGCTGGTGTGACGGTCAAATCAGAAAATAAATTTAGCTGGTTAGGTTCCAAGGTGATTAATGGGAATGTACAAACCAGTAGATTATCCCTTACAACTCGAGGGAGTTAAACTGTTAGCAGCTTACGATAGCGATCGCTGCATTTATTTTGGGCATTCTGAAAAGATAGCCTTTACTGAAGAAAGTCATGTTTAAAGGATTCGGTGGCCCAAAGAAAAAATCAGTGCTTGAAGAAAATGAACTGACTTAATTGTATTGTGCAGCACCCAGTTACTCTTCGTTGGCAGACTTGGATATCATTTACTGGTCATGATATACAGTGTGTCACTGCCCATAATCAGCGAGAGGATGCTGGTAGAGTGGCTAAACAGATGGCTGATGCTTGGAGTGAAGGGAAATACAAAACTGGGTAAGAGGTAACAGCTTTTATTAAATCTCTGCCGACTGATGCTGTCATAGATCCATTGCCCCAAAATATTGTGATGCAATTGAGTCAACAGGCATTAAGCGCAAGGAAATAAGAAAGAGCGAACGCTCTAAATTGAATCATCTAGAAAGCCGCATTCACAATCCCAATGCACTCTTGAGGTGTAGTCTCGGTCAAAGGATGCACCGCACTGGGGGCACTTGCCAGTAAACATTGGATGCCAATCAAGTAACTCCAGCTTTTGCTGTTGCGTCCACCTCTGTTGTGGTTGCAGTATTAATTCACTGTTATAGTAGCTTGCCCCCTCCGGTTGCCATAACTCCTCTGCTTTGGCGTTGGGGTCTAATCGAAAGTCCAAGCAGGTACCACCGTCTACCCCATCAGGGTGAACGAGACAGACGAGGTGGGGGTTATGTGAACAGAGGAGACAGTTATCGCACTGGAGGAAGTTTTGGCATAGTACCAGTGTACTGCTTCATCACAAGCGAGCGCTTGGCTGAAATTGGGAATGTTAAAAGAAGAAATTAAGAGTGATTTTTAGTGCAAATGGTTTTTAAATTTCGCTTGATTGGTGTTGCGGCTTTGCTTCTAGCTCAAATGTCGTTACCCGTATTTGCCAACAATCTTCCGCTACAGTTTTGAGCGTAGGTGACGGTGATACCATACGTGTCTTGACTGGCAAGAAAACTGTGACTGTCCGCCTCGCTTGCATTGACGCACCAGAGATGAAGCAAAACTTTTGGGGACAGCAATCATCAGCAAGACTCAAACAACTCCTACCAGTAGGACAAGCCATTACCCTACGCCCTGTTGAAACTGATAAGTATAAGCGATTGGTAGCAGAGATTTATGTAGGGAATCGCAGTATCAATGTGAATATGGTGCAAGAGGGACAGGCTGTAGTGTATCGCCAGTATCTCAAAGGCTGTCCAGAGTCTAAGGATAGTTTGTTGCAGGGTGAAAACACCGCTAAACAACAGCGTTTAGCATTTTGGAGTCAGGCTAATCCTGTGATGCCTTGGGACTTCCGCCACAGAACTACCCAAAAGACAACTTCACAGGCGATTCAACCGCAGCAACAGAATAACTGTGATCCTGCTTACCCAGATTTTTGCATTCCAAAGAATTCACCAGACCTAAATTGCCGAGATATTAGCCAAAGAAGGTTTAAAGTGCTGCCACCAGATCCTCATAGGTTTGACCGAGATGGGGATGGGATTGGGTGCGAACGGTAAAACCACACTTAATGTGATAACCCAGCATCTCCTCTTTTGAGAAGGACTGTAGGGAGACGCACTGCTTGAGACTACGCACTCATGGATTCAGAAGTCAGTACACCAGACATATCTAATACTCGCTGTGACCAAGTAGACGCGATATCTGCAATATTTGCGATTTCTGTTGAATTGTCCCAAGTGTCAACCCAGTTTTGCTGACAATCTTGCAGCAAGCCAAGAAGTTGAGCTAATTCACCATTAATTTGACTTTCTCGTTGAAGCAGGGACAAGTACAGCAAACTTTCTGACAACAAAACCGGAACTACTTCTTCTCTTGCACTTTTTTGTGACCAAGAGTTAAGACGTGCCAAACTAGCGGCCAACTCTCCCAATTGTTGTGCATGGGGTAGGCTTAGAAAACTAGCTTCAATTGTACTCCAGTTGGGCATTATAATCCTCCTAGCAATTGCTGGGTAATCTGGGTGACGCGTTCTCGAATTTTGGGGGATCTAATTACCATACTACGGTTATTTTGGCTGGGGCGGATGTTGATGATTGACTCAAAGACAATTTCCGGAGTCGAAGGAGACCAATCAGCACCCCAAATATCTCGTTGTCTGCTACCGTCTTTGAGTAACTCTTGTTCACATTCGTAATGGCGAACGCCACCACCTGCAATAACTTTGCGTTCGATGTCTACTGCTATTTTAATAAAAACCTCCCAAGTTTTCAGCATTTCTTCTATCTCTTCACTCGTAGCAGGCTCACGGATGATTAAAATCAATTGAAATTAGTCCTAATTAGCAATTAACAACGTCAACTTATACACTACTTGGTCATGTCAAACAAATGAAGTAGGCAATTGGTAATTTTTAGTTGCGCGTTGAGAACTCGGCTTAAAACACTGAGAATTTTTAAGACAAATAGATATCTCTTAAATGTTGGCTATTTCTTAAATGAATCTACCTATAATAATTTCATCATTCATAATCTGTTTTTATAAATCATGGCAATACTTCAACTGATTGAACCCGAAGTTAAAGATTTAGGTGGGTTTACTGCTCGCCGCAGTTTGCCATATCTTAATCGCCAAATGGTCGGGCCATTTATCTTCTTTGATCATCTTGGCCCGTCTGTTTTGCCCCCTAACAGAGGTATTGATGTACGACCACATCCTCATATTAATCTTGCAACGGTAACTTACTTGTTTAATGGTGCTTTGATGCACCGCGATAGTTTGGGTACTGTGCAGTCAATCCAACCGGGTGAAGTAAACTGGATGACGGCGGGGAAGGGGATTGTACATTCAGAACGATCTCCGGATTATGACCGACATAATGAAGCCAGCATTCATGGAATTCAAACCTGGGTTGCCCTGCCTGTAGAATATGAAGAAACAGATCCAAGTTTCACTCACTATCCTGCTGAAACTCTTCCGACCTGGGAAGAAAATGGCGCTGTCATCAAACTCATTGTTGGACAAACACGCTTCTATACCTCACCTGTCAAAGTTTTCTCACCTATTCTTTATTTAGATGTGGCGCTATCTGCCAATGCTCACTTCACTGTCCCCAATGGTTATTCTGAGAGGGCAGTATACAGCGTCACAGAAGGGTTGAAGATTAATGGTGAACTGCTAGAGCCATATCGGTTCGCCATTTTGGAGGCAGGTTATGAGATAAAGGTTTCTGCTGTCGCCGCTGCTCAATGCATTATCATTGGTGGTGAGCCAGTGGGTACACGTTACAAATGGTGGAATTTTGTCTCTAGCCGAGCAGAGCGAATAGAGCAAGCTAAAGCTGATTGGCGCGATCGCCGCTTCGCAAGCTTACCAGATGAAACAGAGTTTATTCCATTACCAGAAGTGGTAACAGAAGCTAATCCTTTCTCCTAGTAGCAGGTCTGATTTCCTGACTTTTTTGTTCTAAATTTTGAATTCTTTTTCAATCTTGTAGCTGTTCATCTGAAGCAAAATGCTCATGATCCCGATGACCAAACCAAGTCTGAAAACTGGTTGCAAAAAACTTCAATCGTTCCAGAATCAAGACGCTCAAATAAAGGTATTGCCCAGATCCGCAATCGTGTACAAGCAATCTTATTTCTACGGCAATGAATTCTTTGTGAGTTTCACTTGGTCTTGAGAAAATTAACCGTAAGAGTTTTTGAACAGGTGTTGTGTTTCTCCAGTTGACGCAGGCTGAAATAATCGCATTGCTAATGAGCAAGCGATCGCTTTCACCTTTGCTTGGTGTAGCCTTATGGTTGACACCAGTATATTAATAGTATTACCATGTCAACTGGCGAGCGCAGTGAAAATAAAATTAAAGTAAAAATGAATATCACAGTAGATGTAACACCCATCGCTGCGTTTAGGTGGAATGAAGAAAATGCCCAAAAACTCAGGGAGCTAAGAGACAAAGCTGGATATAGTAGACAAAAGCTATCTGATGCTGTGGGAGTTTCTGTGGCTTATATTCAGCAGCTAGAGACTCCTCACGTCTTTATTAACAAACCAAAAAAACCAACTCAGATGACTGTTAGTACAGAAATTCTAGAGAAACTTTGTGCTGCTTTAGATGGGGATATCACTTCACTTATTTGGAACATAGATTACAACAGCTAAGAGAATTATCTACTACGCCTACCAGTGAAAATTATTTGACAAACACTGGTGAGCGTAGTAATATATTAATCATAAGAGAGGAGACGAGCGCGATGCCTCTTTTGAAAAACAAAGAAGCGCTCAAAATTCAACCCTTACAAATCGAGTTACTGATACCAAACCAATAAAACTAGTAGCCGCCGGGACTAGCAGCCGGAAGCCTTAAACTTGTAATGGTCAAGCCGCCGCGAGATGATTCCGATGACCTACCACGTCTAAAAACTGGTTGAAAAATCCGAATGTCAATTGTCAAATTTAGAAGTGCGATCGCTTTTCCTTCGGTAAGCGATCGCCTTTTTTGAGAGCTTTTAGTTGTAATCAAGAATGTAGTCGCACTCTTGAGAGAATTCATCTAGCGACATCGGAGGAGTATATTGGCTAAGAATCCGATTACAAATTTGAATGAAGCCAGAAACAAATGGGTACAAGTTACTGGTTATTCAGCCAGAGCAAGTATTGTTAAGAGATACTTGCCTGATTTTCGGGACTTTGACACAGAAAATCCAAAACACTGGAAAAAAGCAATTGACTTTTTCTATCAGAAATACATAAAACCAAAAGAACAATTATTATTGCGTCCACTAACACCAGCACGTCAAAAATGGGTTGAGACAACCGGACTGAAAGCTTCGCTTCAATCTGTAATGGAGGTATTACCAAAATGCAACTTTACATTAAACACAGAACGTGGTTGGTTGTTAGTAACATCCCTTTATTCACAGACGTATCCTGAAAAAATTTTAGGGCAGTATTCAGCAGTTGAGACAATCGAACAAGAGGATGAAGTTACTCAAACCAAGCCTTTCAATAAAATACAGCAAGACTTTAGGCAAATTGAACCAATTTCTCAACCACGACCTCTAACACAGCCTCCAACTCCATTAGCCCCACCATCACCTCCAAAAGACCCAGCTGAACAGCGAATGTCTAACCAGTTGGCAGAAATATTAGGAGGAATTCGAGAAGCTACTAATCCGTCAGGACGAGTTGATGTGTTGACCAAGCTTTATGTGATTGAGGTCAAAAAAGCTTGCAATTGGAAGCATGGCATTGGTCAAGCACTGGTTTATCAGTTCTATTATCCCGATAAAAAGCCCGTCCTTTTTCTGTTTGGTGAAGATATGAGTTTGTATCGGGATTTGGCTCAAAGCCATTGTGATCGCCTCGGTGTCCTGTACCGTGAAGAATCACCGCGCATCAGTAAAGAATTTTGAGCTATTGGCATTTGAGTAAGAAATATAAGGCTTCGCCAAATCTAGATTGAGAGTGTTGTGCTGAAAGCACAACAAACTAACTAATAAAAATAGGGTGATCGCCGTCCCTGGAAAGTCTGCGATCGCCCTTTTACCCATTTAGAGGTATTTCTAATGATGACACAAACTTCAGCCCCTACACCAACAAAAGATCCGCTAACGAACAGCGATCGTCAAATCATTGCAACCATCGTCAATCAGTCAGACTACTCAAAAGAGTGCCAGCCTGAAGATGTAGTTACCATCTGGATTACTGAAGATGACACTACGGTTTGGGTGAAAATGACTCACGGTTATGCTCGATATCACAAAGAGCAGTTCAAACGCGCAGTAGCAGAGGTTAAGACAAGTCTTTCTGCTCCAGTAAAGCGCAATCAGCAACTAGATGAAGAATTAAAACAAGCTGCTGACAAAATTGGTTTGTTGGGTGATTGTGATTGGTTATCGTCGAGCGTTCAATACTATCCTGACAAGGTAATCGGTTATGCTGGCTGCTACACCTCACAAAAGCCTCAATTATTTTCCCCGCCTGCTGAATGGGACTTCACACCACTCAAATGGAATACTCCTGCTGCCATCTGCCCCGACTGCGATGGTCATGGCTGCGGTAACTGTGGGTATCGCGGTACTCGTGCAGAAGACTTGTGTACGCCAGTGGACAGCTACCGACTGACCTATGTGGGCAAGACTGACCTTCAGACGGCTGAAAACGTATATCTGGATGGTGAGTTTTTGGGGATACTCTTCAAGGTTAGAAACCCTGATGAAGTCTGGGAAAACGACCCCAAGACTTACTATTGGCGGTGTAGCAATGGCATGAAATATTGGAGCGTCAGGGAAGCTGTAGAGGCGCTGTCCAGGGCAACTGCTCCGATTGAACTGCCGCAAGTTCGTCGGGAGTTAGTAGCGGCGTAAATAGAATGGTGGGTATGAGAACCCACCACACAAGCTTTTCTCAACCCTTGTAAAATAAAATACAGTTCGCCCTTACAAAATGACCCAACAACCTCACCAACCTCACGACAAATTTGCCAAGGAATTTTTAGAAGAGCTACTGGCTCCTCTGGGTGAAGTGAAAATTAACAGGGAAGTAACAGATGCAACAAGATTTGTAGATGTATTATTTTTACCTTCCCCACAAGCCCAAGCGGAAAATCTAGGATTGCTGGGAAGAATTGCTCTACTCAATACAACGCTACTGGAACCATTTCGGAATCAGCCCAGCAGGACGGAAGTACGTAACTGTTTCATGAAGTTGTTCACTGTGATTGCGGATTCTCAGCGCAAAGCCAAAAGAGAAGAAACTACCATTAGCGAAGATGATTTAGCTCGTTTGTGGATTTTGACACCTAGTGCTTCAGCCTCTCTGTTAGCAGATTTAGAGGTTAAGCTAGACTTAGAAAAGTGGATGACTGGAGTTTACTTTTTTCAAGAATGTTTCAGAGGCGCGATAATAGCGATCAACGAGTTACCCGTCACAGAAGAAACTCTATGGTTCAGGCTTTTAGGAAGAGGGACAGTACAACAGCTTGCAGTAAGTGAACTGCTTGCCCTTCCACCAGAGAATATTGTCCGCCGTAATGTTCTTGAAATGGTTTACAGGTGGCGTATCAGTGTAATGACACAAACAGATTTAACTGAAGATGACCAGGAGTTAATTATGAATTTAACAGAAGCTTACCAAGAAGCAAGAGCGCAAGCGGTACAAGAGGGAGTAGAGCAAGGAGTACAACTTGAACGTCGTCAAGTTGTAGAAAACTTGTTGAGATTTAGGTTTGGTTCTGTGGATGAAGAATTAGCGAGAGTCGTCGATAATTTGTTGCAGTTAGCACCATTCAGCTAAAGAAAAGTACAAAATCTGCCGCTCCTAAATGGGCAGATGTACTAGTGCGATTCGTTGCTTAGGAATCGCGGTATCCAGTCCGTACATAACTAAGCCAACCTGACAGCAGATTACTGTCATTAAAGGTTGAACTCTCGGTCAGATGTAGGTGAAAGCCCTACCATTCAGACTCAGAATTGACTCCTTATCTGCCCACACCGAACAAGCTCGGTTCTTGTAGAGTGAAGCTGGGAACAGGGCGCAATCAGACGACCGTTGCGGGTTGACACTGGCGCTAACAGGGAGTTCCTATGATGAAACAGAGCCTAGAAAAGTGACTTATCTGCGGAAAAGGGCGCAACTCTAAATCCCTTATCTCACTGGAGTTCATTCCCGCCGTAGACTTTAGTACAGTAGCGGTAAGAGTCTGGGGAATCCAGTAGTCAAATTGGCTACATCTAACGGGACAACGCCACATGCTACAACGGGGGGAACCCCGCAACGCAGTGGCTCATCAATCTCTCCGAGGGAACGAATAAAAACGATTTGTGAGTCTTGGGACAGTCGAACCCCAGGTAGGCTAGACGAGAAGCGGAACTCTCACAAGTCGGGTAGGATAGACCGTAATTGGTCTGAGGTGTTCAGAAAATACAACCCAGAGAAGAGAAAATGATTAGACACAGTTATAAAACTAGTGAATCTTGGAAAGCCCTACCGTGGAAGAAATTCCGCCGAAATCTTTTCCGCCTTCAAAAGCGCGTATTTAAAGCGGTTCAAGTTGGAGACAAGCGGAAAGCTCGGTCACTCCAAAAGCTTATTCTAAAATCCACCTCGGCTCGATTTCTTGCAATTAGACTTGTATCTCAGCTAAATGCTGGTAAAAAGACGGCGGGTATTGATGGTAAGAAATCCCTCTCATTTGAAGAACGCTTCAACCTTGAAGAACTACTGAAAATGAATAGTGGAAATTGGAAGCATCAAGGATTACGGGAAATCCCCATCCCCAAAAAGGACGGGACTACCAGAATGCTTAAGATACCAACAATTGCGGATAGGTCTTGGCAATGCCTAGCAAAATACGCACTCGAACCAGCATACGAAGCCACCTTCCATGCCAGGAGTTACGGGTTTAGAACCGGGCGCTCTGCCCATGATGCTCAAAGATACATCTACAATAACCTACGCTCTTTCTGCAACGGAATAGAAAAACGAGTAATCGAACTCGATATCGAAAAGTGCTTCGACAGGATTAACCACTCAGCAATAATGGATGAACTCATTGCCCCCAAAGGTTTAAAACTCGGTATCTTCCGATGCCTCAAGGCAGGGGTAAATCCAGAATTTCCCGAACAGGGTACGCCTCAAGGGGGAGTGGTCAGTCCAATACTTGCTAATATTGCGCTCAACGGGATTGAAAGTATACACAGATACCACTACGATTACAAACGAGGTAGCGAGGTACACGATAAGACCCCAAATGAGTCAATCGCAGAACCATCAGTCCGATACGCGGACGACATGGTTATTATACTCCGACCCGAAGATGATGCGACAGAGATACTTGAAAGAATCAGCGAGTTCCTCCGCAAACGCGGAATGAATGTAAGCCAAAAGAAAACCAAAGTTACCGCCACGACAGATGGGTTTGATTTCCTCGGCTGGCACTTCAAAGTCCAGAAAAACGGAAGTTTAGAAGTACTCCCTCAGTGGATAACTTCAAAGCATTCCGCAAGAAAGTAAAACACATCGTCAACAACTCGAATTATGGTGCTAAGGAAAAAGCCACAAGGCTGGCTCCAATAATTAGGGGATGGAGAAACTACCACAAGTTCTGCAAGATGGACGGAGCAAGAAACTCTCTTTGGTTCCTAAATCACAGAGCATACACGGTATTTAATAAAGAACCCAAACAGACATGCCATACTAGCAAAGAGTTAGTTAAAAAGGCATTCCCGGCAGTTCCTTACTCCGAAAACAAACACGTCATGGTTCAAGGAATAAAATCCCCCTATGACGGAGATACAGCCTACTGGAGCGAACGCAACAGCAAGCTCTACGATGGTGAAACCTCTAAAGCTCTTAAAAAGCAAAACCATAAATGTGCATCCTGCGGCTTAAAGTTCATCGATGAAGAACGGGTTCACTTGCATCACATCGACGGAAATCACGCTAACTGGAAGAAAAATAATCTTGAAGCAATTCATGAGAGTTGCCACGATTACAAACACATGAGCAAAAGCGCAAGCTGAGAACATCGGAAGCTGGGTGCGGTGAAAGTCGCACGCCCAGATTTAACAGAGAGGTGCCCCGGATAATACCGGGCATCGACTCTACCAAAGCTGAAGTTTCTGAAATAGAATCAGACCTTGTGAAAGTTACAAATTCCGAAGTCGGTCTGCGGGGTATCAAGGTCTTCAAAAAGCTAGATGAAGCTGCTGCCCAATTGCGTCAAGAGATTGCTTCGGTTCAAGAGTGGATGTCTGCTGATACTGGTGATTGGGTCTGTCCGATTGATTTAGCTCCCCTGGTATGGAATCAGTTACTCAATATTAGAGACAACATTGCCCCTGGTTTACGCAATCAATTAAAAGCTGATTACGAAACAGGACTCGAAGATTATCAAGAGCGAATTGATCAGTTCCTCTCGCTTAACACTTGGGAATTACCCCACGATAAGCAAGAATCTGTAAAAGCCAACTTGCTAAGAGCATTCCCGACTCTGACCGACCTTGAAGACTATTTGCAAGTTGTTATTGGTCGTCCGGTGATTATCCCGGCATTGTCCGAACAACTGAACCAGCAGCAAGCCGAATGCCTAGACCAGATTACCAAGTTCATCCAACAGTATGACCAAAATCTGGAGCAAAGGCTACGGGAATCTGCGATCGCTGGTGGTGAACAACTTGCCGCGCAGTTGCTTGAAGAATTGAGCGACTGGGAACCAGGACGCAAGCCAATCCAGTTTAAAAAGAAGATGCAACGCCATCTTATGAAGGTTCAGGTTTTGCTAGCGAATGCTGACCCGGAGGCAGGCAGCAGCTTGGAGGCGATGATGGCGCACTTGGACTCTATCGTTAACGATCCAGCTATTGAGTCTAAGAATCTTGGTTCTGATACACGCACTCAATTACAGCAAAAAATGCAAGAGATCCGCATCAAGTTGTTAGATGAACAACGCAATCTACAATCACTTGCGACTGACGATGTGGGCTTATCGAAAGCTACAGTCATGTCTTTCAAGTTCAGGTAAAAAAACAGTCTTGGGCGAGGGTGCATTCGTCCAAGACTAAGTACCTTAAACGAAAAATGCATATACACGTTTCAAAAGAATAGCGCACTTCTACTGTTATAGGAGCAAAATTCTCATGTCACATTTCTCAACTGTTAAAACCAAACTCGTATCCCTTGAATGTTTAGTACAAGCCCTCACGGATCTAAACCTATCACCGCAAGTACATGAAACAGCACAGCCACTAAAAGGATACTACGGTGGTTCACAAGGACAAAGTGCTGAAATCATCGTATCTGGTCGCACCATAAAAGCCCGTGCAGATATCGGTTTCAAATGGAATCAGTCAAGCGGCGTGTACGACGTAATACACGACGGTTATGAAACAGTTCCGAAGTTGGGACAAGACTTTTTCAGCAATAAGCTAATGCTGGCTTATGGACAACGGATGGTTCGCGCTAAAGCCGCCGAGTTACAAGAAAAGTTTGGTGAATGTGCGATCGCAGAATCTACTGATGGCAATGTGCAAACTCTACGTCTTACCTTTGCCGGACATCAGGAAGTTCAACAATATGTAAGGAGATAATTATGGAACGTTCAGTTTTGATTCATTTCGATTCAGCTACAGGTGAAGTTCGAGTGGAAGCTCTTGGATTTGAGGGATTGTCTTGTTTGTCAGCAACCCAGCCATTTGAAGAGGCGTTGGGGGTTGTACAGGGCGAACGTGAATTTAAGCCGGAAGCTCAAACACAACGAATACCAGCAAATCATCAACAATACCAGCGCCAATAATTAGTCAGTCAGTAGTCAGTTATCGCTTAAAACTGACTACTGATTTTATCACAATGGCTTCGCCAAAACTAATTGAAGTTATTTGAAATCCGCCATGAAACTCTCAAATCTGCTCTCCACACTAGATTCACAAATCCCGATCGCAGCACTTGATGTCCTGTCCCCCGATGAGGCAACTATCATTCAGTGGTTGACAACCGAAGCAAACAACAAACTAAACAGTCCTGTCTTCTTCTGGAATCTGGGAGTGTCCACCCTGGAGCAATGTTTAATTGCAGCAGATGGGGGATTGGTGTTTAAGCCAGTGCCAGAGTACAAAAGACCTCCACAGGCTGACCCACTACTATTTGTATTCGACTACATTGCTAACTTTAGTGGGAATGGTGTATTTATCCTCGGAGATATTCACCCCTTTATTGCTAAGAACTCACCTCAATTATCATGGGAGATTTTAAGCAAGGTAAAAAACCTTTACCACAGGTTAAAACCCACAGATAAACGCATTGTTCTGTTAGGTCAGAACATACAACTACACGAATCTCTAGTCAGATTGATCCCTTACTGTGAAGTGCCGTTACCTAGTATTGACCAAATACTACTTCATATCAATTCTTATTTGCATGACTTACAACAGTCTGCTATTGAACAAGAATTGACTTTCACTATTTCCTTAGAACATGCTGAAAAAGAAACTCTTTCTCGTGCAGCACTGGGTTTAACCCTAGAAGAAATCAGTGATTTTCTGCGGTTAACAGTCAAAGAAAACTTAACTAATGATGGTGTCGTTGTTGATGCTAATTTCATCCCCAAAGCCGTCGAGTACAAAACTCGGTTACTTGCTCAAATGGGTATCGAATTGGGTAAACCTGCAATAATCGCATTCGGCGGTTTGGATCTACTGCGCGAATGGCTGACTCGGCGGCGGCGGCTATTCACACAAGAGGCGCGTGAGCTTTCCTTACCCCAACCTAAAGGTGTATTGCTTGCAGGGCCGCCCGGTACAGGTAAAACATTATTGGCTAAAAACATTGCTAACATCCTTAATTTACCATTGCTCCAGCTAGACATTGTATCCCTTTTGGGCAGTCTGGTAGGCGAGTCTGAGGGCAATGTACGCCGCGCATTAAAGACTGCCGAAGCGATCGCACCCTGCATCCTGTGGATTGACGAAATAGAAAAAGCACTTTCGGGAACTGGTGACACGAGTGGAGTCTCACAGAGGATTCTGGGCAATCTTCTCACGTTTATGTCGGAATCACAGTGTGGTGTGTTTGTCGTGGCAACTTGTAATGACCCCTCTGCGCTGCCAAGTGAACTAAAAAGGAAAGGCCGATTTGATGAAAATTTCTTCGTCGATCTGCCGACAGAACCGGAGCGAGTACAGATTTTAGGAATTCATCTGCAACGCTTTGGCATTCACCTGGAATCCGAATATCTCGAAGCGATCGCTGCCAACACCGCAAAGTTTTCAGGAGCAGAACTGGAAACCCTTGCATCTGAAGCTGCACTGCTAGCATTCGATGAGGGTAGACCGCAGCAGGTAACGCTTGCTGACCTGGAAACCTGTCGTCAAACCATTACCCCGCTTACCATTCAGGATGCGGCGGCAGTTGAGCGAATGCAGGTGTGGGCATCGACCTCACGACGGGCTAGTAGTCCTGTGGTTGCGGCGAAAACTCAATCGCTACGTGCTGCTAAGTTTCGGAATATGAACTGATATTAATTGCAGTTGCTCCCTAATCTTATGGGGGCAATCACACTTTTTTTTAGAAATTAACACCAGTTTCTTAATAATTAGATAGACCAAAGAAAATGACGACAGACTTAGTTACATATTACGGGCAGACTCCAATCATTGATCAACTGGTTGATAAATATGGTGTGTATTTAGAGAAGTTAGACAGAGAAACAAAACTGTTATTACGAGTAACTCTGTCTACATATATTGTTATGCAGCAAGAGTACACCCCAACTGAATATCCAGTTTCTACAGCCCTTGAAGACGCTTTGTGTGAGCTAGTAATTCCTGATTCTATTCCACAGGATTTGTACGATGTCTGCTCTACTTTAAATGGATTAACAACACACGAAGCGGAAATAATACTTGAAGCACTACAACACCAAATCCGATGGGGCAATGCCCAAAAGTTAGCGAGTTGATTGGGTAAAAAATATGGAAATTTATCTAGTATATGTAAACACTCTTCAGAACAGCAATAAATTCTGGTCGGCCATTGTCGAAGATGGTAACTTAACAGTGCAGTGGGGCAGAGTCGGTTATCAAGCACAAACCAGAGTCCACACGTTAGCCAATCATCAAAGAGCAGTTAGCAAATTCAACAATCTGGTAGCAGAAAAGAAAGCCAAAGGTTACAGCGAAAGTCAGCCAGAGATTGATGCTAGCCGTAGTGTTGCAGACATTAGACGAGCTATTCAATTATTGAATATTATCCGTCCTTGTATTGCTAATAGGATTTTTCACGATGGCTATATTAACGCCCTAAATGAATATCTGAAAATAGTACCAACACCTTTAGGGATGCAAATTGACTACCACAGAGTTTACCGCACAGTAGCAGATATTGACTATCAGCGAGAGTTACTCAATTCTCTCTTAACGACATCTGCACCAATTGTCGCTGCGATAGCTGTTGGTCATGCCCCTGAAGCGACAGCAGAACCCAAGGTAGTCAGTCTCAAGACTATCAGTAAAAACTTCTGGCGACATTTATGAACGAATTATCACCAAGCTATTGATTGGCTTGGTGATAATTTTTAATCGCTTTGTAAAAAATATTAATGTAAGTACTTAAACTCTTACGACTGAACCTTTGGTGATGAATTTACCTACAAGATTATCAAGCTTGATAAACTTATTTGAATCCTCTTCAGGTGTGTCAAAGTTACAAGCGACGGTGCTGTAGTCTAATGTGGCAGTGGCATAGCTAGAGTCAGAGTTGTAAATCCCGCCACCCTTGCCAGACTCGAATTTACCAGAACTGAGTTCGATGCCGAAAGCTTTATTGTGTTTGATAATGCTGTTGCCAACCGTTAGGGTGCTGCCATTATTGTAGATGCCACCGCCAAAGTGTGCTTGATTGCCAGTTATACTGCTATGGCTCACGATAACGGTGCCGAATAGATTGTTACTGTACCCAAAGTTGTAGATGCCACCGCCAAAGTATGCCGTGTTGCCACTGATGGTGCTGTAATTCACCGATAGAGTGCCATAATAAGCATTGACAATGCCGCCGCCGCCGTAGATGCTACCGTCGTCGTCGTTGTCACGGTATCCGTAAAAGACAATGTTGTCACTAATGGTGCTGTGACTCAGCGATAGAGTGCCATTATTGTAGATGCCACCGCCAATGGTACTTGCAGTGTTGCCACTAATGGTGCTGTAATTCACCGATAGAGTGCCATTATTGTAGATGCCACCGCCGCCAACGAGGTCGTAGGCGGAGTTGCTGTATTCTTTATTGTTACTGATGGTGCTGTAGTTCAGTGTGAATAGACCTCTATTCCAGATGGCGCCGCCGTTATCATGGTTTGCCAAATTGCCACTAATAGTGCTATAATTTACTTTGACTTGTACTGATGCACCTGGGTTAAAGATGGCGCCGCCGTTATAAGTTGCAGTGTTGTCACTAATGGTGCTATTTTCCACAAGGATGCTTAATTTGTAGCTGACATATCCTATATGGATACCGCCGCCGTTATCTGCCGAATTGCCACTAATGGTGCTGTTTTCCACTGTCAGGTTGCCAGTGCTATAAATGCCGCCGCCCTCGCCCAGACCTAATGCTGCGAAAAAGCTGGCTGATGTTGCAATGTTGTCACTAATGGCGCTGTTTTCCACTGTCAGGTTGCCAGTGTTATAAATGCCGCCGCCCTCGCTTATTTGATTCTGATAGCTATAAATTACATTGTTGCCACTGATAGTGCTGTGGTTGAGTGTAAGGTTGCCAGAGTTGTAAATGCCGCCGCCCTCGCTGGTAGATTGATAACTATTACTGTTGGCGACAGTGTTGGTGGCGGTGTTTACATTGTTGCCACTGATAGTGCTGTGGTTGAGTGTAAGGTTGCCAGAGTTGTAAATGCCGCCGCCCTCGCCGCCAACTAGTTCTCCATTGAGTATGATGTTATTGGTTACAGTGTTACCGGCGATGATGGTATTGTTCAAGGTCAGGATGCCAGCATTTGAGATCGCACCGCCTCCATTTGCGCCATCGTATGTATTGGTAATAGTCAGCCCGTTGATTGCAGCTGTTACGCCACTAGAAATGTCAAAAATGCGAGCAGCAGTATCATCCTTAATAGTTAGTTTGCTCGGATTTGTACCAACAATTATCAGGTTGTCGGTGATACTCAGACCACTAACAGTCAGATTGATGGTATGAGCCAGCCCATCTGTAAACAGTCCCCTAAAATTGATGATATCTTTTCCTGAAAGAGCATTGGCATTTAGAACTGCCTGCCGTAGTGAACCTGCGCCATTGTTGTTAGTATTAGTGACGGTAAATGTAGACATTCCGATTACTCCTATTTTTTCGGTGTATAAAAATTGATATCAATACAACTGATGTCGCCCTACTGGTTTACCAACCCCAAAATGCGCTTTTTCAGATTGGGGTGCATATTAGAGGTTAAAACAATTTCCCAAATAGCCAAGTTTACTCTCGTCAACTACTGAGAGCATTTTGAGATTGAAGTCTTAATTTTTTGACTTAATTGTGATGAATGTAAGTAGATTAATTCATTAATCAACACTTCTTCTTTTTTAAAGATTTTATTTATATCTATGTCAATACTGTGTCATTAATATGTCAAATATGTATTGACAAGTTCCACTAAAAATCTTTCTAAGGATAGATGAATTTCTCAAGTAGAGGGTATTGAAATCTTCGTTAAAGAATAGCATTTTACTTTGCTTAAAGAATATAGCTGTGGTAGTTTACTTATCGCCTTGACATCTCCAAAAACTATCGAAGCTTTGCTGTGGCTAGCTTACAAGACGTAAATGGAAGCATCAAAAACTAGCTGAAGCAAGAATAATATAAAGTTTTGTCACACAACACGTAATTTTCAAAAATCAACCTGAATCACTAATTAACAGTAAATTTTTTCACTTGGGGGAACAGTCATGGATGAAGAGATGAATCTGAATCTTACTAAGGCAAAACAATCTTCTTTACAAGAAGAGATCACAGAACCTAATGAGAGTGAAATAAATAATACAACCTTTATTGAATCAGAAAATAACTTAATGCCGTCAAGCGAAGCAACATTAGGTGCAGGGATGAACCCTCCGCCTCCACCTCCCCCACCGAAATTTCCTTAACCTCAAGTTAATGAAAATAGCTAACGGAGAAATCAGGGCTTGAGAAAGCATCAAAATGACCTTTTCCACGTACCGTGAAAAGTCAGAATGCTTCATGTTCCAGTTGACTCGAAATTTTTTCATAATTTGTTTATGAAACAGCACTTTTATATCTTGCTGAGTGCTTGCGGTATCTCTCTGTGTTTAGTAACTGCGACCAGTACCGTCCGGGCACAATCTATCAAGATAGATGGAACTACCCTAACCACACCAGCCACATGTAGTGAAACTTGTAATATTGGAGGTGGGCTTCAACGTGGGAGCAATCTTTTTCACAGTTTTTCCCAATTTAATGTGGATGCAGGAGCAAGAGTTATATTCGTTGATCCGGGAGTCAGGAACATTCTGACTCGCGTAACAGGGAATGAGCCCTCCAACATTCTTGGGACATTAGGCGTATCAGGAGGTAGAGCCAATCTATTTTTGATCAATCCTAATGGGATTATCTTTGGAGAGAACGCCAAACTGGATATTGGGGGGTCATTTGTCGGAACTACAGCTAATGCTATTCGATTTGGCAATCAGGGCTTTTTTAGAGCTTCTGCTTCTGAGGTTCCATTATTGACAGTCAATCCTTCAGCCTTGTTCTATCAAAGCGCTAACGGATCAATCGAAAACAGATCAAATAATAATAATCAATATGGGCTGAGGGTTCCTGATGGACAGAGTTTGCTACTTGTTGGTGGAAAAGTGAACTTAAACGGAGGAATATTAAACGCTTTTGGCGGTCGAGTGGAATTGGGAGGATTAGCTCAGAAAGGAGAAATAGGGTTAGATGTTGATAATAACAATTTGCGCTTAAGTTTTCCTGAAAATACTGCATTAGCAGATGTATTTCTGACCAATGGAGCTAGAGTTGATGTTACTACTAATGGTGGCGGTAGTATCACCTTCAATGCAGGAAATATAACCATTTCAGGAGATAAAACTCGCCTTTTGAGCAGCATCAAGGGAAGAGGAATTGGCGCTCAAGCTGGAGATATTACGCTCAATGCCACGGGAGCAGTTACACTTGACGCAAGTCAAATTTTCAACGTAGTGCAACCGGAAGCACAGGGCAATAGTGGCAACATTAATATTAATGCTGGCTCTCTCTCCTTAAGCAACGGTGGTCAACTGGTAGTCGCCACTTATAGTAAAGGAAATGCCGGGAACCTAAACATTGATGTTGGTCAGGGAACAGTTACACTTGACGCAAGTCAAATTTTCAACGTAGTGCAACCGGAAGCACAGGGCAATAGTGGCAACATTAATATTAATGCTGGCTCTCTCTCCTTAAGCAACGGTGGTCAACTGGTAGTCGCCACTTATAGTAAAGGAAATGCTGGGAACCTAAACATTGATGTTGGTCAGGGAACAGTTACACTTGTTCATGGCAATTCTAGTCTATATAGCAGTGTGGCATCAACAGGAATAGGTAACGGTGGCGACATCAAAATCACGACGAAGCAACTTTTTTTAAGGGATGGCGGTTTTGTCAATACTGGAACCTATGGAGTGGGAAATGCTGGAAACATATTCGTGCAGGCTTCGGATCTTGTCTCTCTCGAATCCAAATCTGCAATCAACACTGGCATTTTTAGTAATGTGGCAGTAGGAGCAGTAGGTAATGCTGGTGAAATTAATATTAAAACTCCCTCACTCTTCTTAAGTGGCGGTGTTCAAATAAGTGCTTCCGTTTTCGGTAACACCCAAGAAAACCCTGGAGGTATCGGTCATGGGGGAAATATCCTAGTCAATGCTGATTCTGTAACTATCTCAGGGGCCAGTCTGGATACAGGCTTTTCTAGTGGTTTACTTACACTTACTGACAAAGGTGCAGAGGGGGCAGCAGGAAATATTACAGTCAATACGAGGGATTTTCGGATCACAGATGGTGCTACTTTAAATGCCCAAACTCGTAATTCTAGTCGGGGAGGTAATATTACTATTAACGCGACTACCTTTGAAGCCATTAATGGTGGACAAGTTCTTACCACCGCCAGCAATTCTGGTAATGCTGGCAATATTAGTGTCAATGCTGACAGCATTACACTTTCTGGTAAAGACCCTAACTTCAATAACCGAAGCAAGCAATTTGGGGATATTGTTCAAAATGAAGGAGATACTAGTGGGCTGTTTGCTACCACCCAAAACAACTCTACAGCTTCAGGAGGGAACATATCGATCGTAACTCAACAATTAATTCTCCAAGATGAAGCTCAAGTCAGTGTTAGCAGTAATGGAAAAGGAGATGCGGGCAATCTTGATATAAATGCACATAATATCACTTTGGACAACCAAGCGAAACTCACATCTGAAAGCGCATCAGGTCACGGTGGAGATATTGCCCTCCAAGTGCAGGACTTATTACTGATGCGCCACAACAGTCAAATATCCACTGATGCAGGCATCGTCCAGACATTTGGAGATGGCGGTAATATTACCATTAATGTTCCATCAGGCTTTATCGTCGCCGTACCGAGTGAAAATAGTGATATCACTGCCAATGCCTACAAAGGAAACGGCGGTAGAGTTGATATCACTGCCAGAAGTCTATTTGGTATTCAGAGTCGAAAATCCAATACACCCGAAAGTGACATTACTGCAAGTTCCCAGTTTGGACTCAATGGAACTGTACAAATTAACTCTCCAGATGTTGATCCAACTAAAGGATTAGTGCAATTACCCATAAATCTGGTTGACGCTTCCCAGCAAATTGTTGCTGATTGTAATTCTGCTGGAAAAATAGGAAGAAGTTCGTTTATTGCTACTGGGCGTGGAGGATTAGTAGACGATCCCACACAACCATTAATCGCTGATGATGCGGTCATAGTAGATTGGATTACACTCTCTCCAGAAATGAAGAATCGTGCTGACGCTATTCAGAAAAGAGCCGTTGTTCACAAGCAGCCAAACACAGAACAAAAATTACAAAAGCTTAATTCTGTCAATCAACCTACTCAAATTGTCGAAGCCCAAGGTTGGCTAATCGATGCCAATGGGAACGTGGTTTTGGTTGCTCAACTACCCACTATAACGCCGCACAATTCTTCCCTCACTAGTACTTCTTGCATTGCTCATTAGAATATCATTACAGCAGATCCGCGACGCGAAGAAAACAAAAAAAGAGACGGCTTGCCCTTGGCAGTGCGAACCAGCATTGGAGCTAGTAGCCAAATTTATTTGGCATTATTTATGCTAGACCTGATATTGTTATTCCTGAATTCGATTCGGTACAGATGCTAAACTTGAGCGCACTGGTAGGACTTGTAGGATTATTCGGCATTGCTATTCACGCTCACTGGTAGGACTTGTAGGATTATTCGGCATTGCTATTCACGCTTGGTCAACATTACCGGATACTATACCTGTCCACTTTAGATTTGATGGACAAGCCGATGGTTGGGGCAGCAAAAAAGTTCTGTGGTTGTTACCAATTATCGGTTTAGCAATTTATGGACTTTTAACATTTATTAGTCGTTATCCCAATACATTTAATTATCCAGTTGTAATTACTGAACAAAATGCTTCGCGGCAGTATCAAATTGCTTGTTCAATGCTGAATTGGTTAAAAAGTGAGATGGTTTGGATATTTGTTTATATTGAATGGCAAATATTCCATTTAGCGACTACAAAAAATCCCAATTTAGGGGTATGGTTTATGCCTGTAACATCGATAATTATATTTGCGACAATTGGATATTGGTTGAGTCAATCTTTTTTGGCACGTTAACGCCATACAAAATAGTCCCGAATGCCATTTTGATTCGAGCCTTACAACAATAGTGGAATCCTCTTGCATGGAGTAATGAGTACATTGAACTACCCTGAGTTAGAGTCACCAGGGCAAAAATGGTAGAATGGCGCAGCTTCCAAGTAGGGGTATGATGTACGTAACCGTCTCGTTGCTGAGTTTCCAAGTCCATTGCTTTGAGTTCCAATCCAATGGCATTTGAACGACAATTATGAGTAACCCTCTTTCTCATCCCGAAGATCCAGACTTCCATTCATCTATTCAGGAGAATTTAAAACAGCTTTCTGCTCAGTTGGGATCTCCTTTAGACGAATTATCAGTCATGGAAATATACCAGAATGCGTGCGATCTACTGAGCCACGTTTCCCCATCACCTCTTACTCTTGCCCGTGTTGCAGGAACATTACTGGTCTACCGAGTCACGGATACAGAACCGGAAGAATTTGAGTGGTTCAGCACTCAAGTGAAACAATGTTTGGATGAAGAAGAAGTTGAGGAGTTGATTGAATCCATACATCGCACGGATGCTTTGTAATCTTTTTCGTAATTGTTGCAATACCAATTGGCTAATTAAGTTTTCAAACAATCCAAGCTGACTCAATCACTGACGACGTTTAGCGTGACGTTCATAATCCTCAAAACGAATCTTAGCGATCGTACTTCGAGAAAAAGTTCTGGCAACAATACCCTCGCCTCGACCACCAGCACCCTCATCCAGAGCTAACAAGGTTTTTGGCAACAAAGCTTTGAGAAACTCATAAGTTTCCTCAATACTTACGGGCAATGCCTCAACAGTTGCAAGTCGCGGTGTTAGTTCAAATCCAAAATCAATAGATGCTTTCTTGAGTTGGTCTTCATCTAGAAATGTCTGCCCACCGTTGTCTCGCCATGATGCTAATTGTTGTACGGACTTCGTAAACAGCATGGTAATATCAGTGATCACCGCAATATCAAATAGCCGCCAAGCAATACTTTGCTTTGCTGTATACTGCTTACTAGCAGCCGTGACTTTGCCACCGTACAGTTCAAGATAGACAACAATAATATTATGCTCTGGCTGCGGTAGTAAATCTGCAACACTATGAAGAGCATCTACAATTCCCAGTGCCGGATTACCAATGAGATCACCTTTAGCAAAAAGCAATTCTTCCCTACTGCCTAGAACGTAGTTACCATCAGGCAAAATAATAATGCGAGAGTTAGTACCATCTACTTTCTCAGTTAAGATAACCTCTCCATCGAAACTAACGAAGGGAGCTATGCGGTTTCGTCAGATCCAGTAAAAAACAAGCGATCGTTAAATCATTTTCCCAGTAGTACAAACAAATTTATACTTTTTAAACAGTATTAACACTTAAAAAGGAAAGATGAGTTTGAGTCACAAGTTGCAAGACTCTCTTTTTTGACCCCAAAAAAGCTAGTATTCCCTTTGAGCAATAATTTCAAGACAGGGATTATCTACCTTAATGGAAAAAAATATATGTGCAACTCTAGATTTAAGCAAATCATTATCAAATTTTTCTTTAGAGGTGTCAAAATGTTTGGAATTGACGAATATCACGGAGTGGAATGGAAAAGTTTTTGAAGAAAGAGAAGAAAAAATTAGAGAAATTGCACTTATTTTAGCTGGTCAATGTATTGCTATTTTGTTGTATAACCTTTCACAATCTCAATCAGCTAATCAAACAGCTATGGATAAAACAAAAGGTTGGTGGAATGGCAGTATGCAAAAGCACGGTTATAGAACGCGGCAAATATTAACAGTTGGAAACGTTTTAGTTACTTTAAAGTTGCCATACATGGTAAAAATAAAGTCAATAAGCAAGGCTACAAATAAAATCGATATTCAAGAATTTTGTCCCCTATTAAAGTGGTTGGGAATGTCATCTGAACCTATCCCACTAATAATATTTTGTTAATCCAGATGTGGATTGTAGCAAGGTCAATGAATGCGTCAAAGTAAACTTTTTGACGTTCCCATATTCCGACGAGACGACGGTATTTGCGCTGATACCAAGCAAAACACCGCTCTTGCTGAAATCTAGGAACAGAGATTTTGATTGGTCTCCCTCTATTTTTCTTGGTTTTCCAAACTCGTTTTGGGATTTGAGGCCGAATACCTCGTTTGCGTAGGTCAGCGCGTTTTTGTTTCGAGTCGTAGCCTTTGTCAGCAGCTAGTACTTTGATTCGTTTACGTGGTCTGCCACGTTTTAATGTTTTAAGTTTAACTTTATCGAGTAGAGGTATTACTTGTTCTCTCTCGTTCCCATTGGCTGGGGTAGTGCAATTAGCCAATGGCATTCCACCACCAACAGTCAAGTGTGTGAATAAGAACACCTTTCCCTTTGCCCCCGTAGGCAACTTCTTCACCTCCTCCCTTTCCAGGGGGAAAAAGAGCCGTCAACAGCTCCAAAATCCCAATTTATAAGTCCTCTCTCGTTAGCGATCGCTAATACACGTCCTTGTATATATTCAAATGTTCCATCTGAGCGCCATCGCTTTAACCATCGGTGGGATGAACTTTTTGATGCCCATGTATCCCCATGTGGTAAGTCACACCATCGACACCCTGTAATCAGTATGTATAACAAACTATTTAATACATAGCGATATGGTGCATGAGGCATTCCTTTTCCACGTTTGGACGATTCTTCAGGAAATATATTCTCAAATAGTTTCCATTCCAGGTCACTCAATCCTTCAAAACGCCCAGCCATAAACAGATATACCCTTCTCAATATGAGAAGTAAGTTACCACATTTCGATATTAGTGGGATAGGTTCATAAGAACCACGTCAGGTTTTCCCATCAATTGCAACTACTTCACCTTCAGTTATCTTCTGTATTGATTTCATCCAGCAAAGAAAACATTCTTGAAACTGTTGAGGATAAATTTTAAGCAAAAACTCGTGCAAATGTATCGTGTGATGGAATGCCATTTGGTAGTTCTAAAAATGTTTTCAACCACTCATATTTTGCACATCCGTATGTTTCAACTGCCACCCAGCCATCCGCACCACAAATCACTGCTATTATTGCAATCGTCATGATATCGATTAAGTTATGCCGCTTTGTGCGATCTATTCGTGGGTCTTCTATTCCCAAAAAATGGTCAGCAATTGTGATTTTTGGCTTTAGCTTCATAGAGAGGAGAATCAGAATGAAATTCTTTTTTGGAGTTCCTGTAAGAATAGCATGTTCCTTGACAGGCAGCCGTCCTGGCTTTTCACGCCATCTGTAAAAGTCACTTTGAAGAGTTTTCGATGGTGTAACCTTCCTTTCCTGTGGCGATCGCATAAATCGAGTTTTTCTTTGCGCCGATCTTCTCGTGATTCCTAGTCATTAATCTAAAACTATTGAGAATCAGACTGTGAGAAAACCTACGCTAGAAGAGTGGAGAACTGACCGTGAAAATTCAGGCAGCCGACGGCTGCCTCTAACTCCCCCTCACAATGATTATCATTTTCATAACGAGGTAGTTTTGCGTGACTCCTAAATTTATGTTTTGGAAATCTTTAATTAAACAACCACAAAATTGTTGTTGGTTAGTGACAATCCAGTTGATAATTGAGCAAATTTTACCTGAGTAAACCCAGATTCACTGCCATCTTGGTCAAAGAACAATCCACCTGTAGAAAAATCATAAATGAATCGTTGATCGCTTGTCGTTGCAGATGTGCCGATGGTAAATTGATTAGCTGAAAGTGAACCGATTGATAACCCGCCACCAAAACCAATAGCTGATACCTGAATCAGTTCATTAGTGGCATTGAAATCATAAATAGTGTCAACGCCTTGATTGTAACTATTAAAAGCAAAAGTATCAGTACCAGATCCTCCAATTAGGCTATCATTACCTTTGCCACCTGTAAGGATATCATTGCCATTACCACCATAGAGGGTATTATTACCAGATGCGTTAAAAGCGCTAAGAGAATCATTCCCATCCCCCCCAAAAAGCAGATTAGCACCTGATGAATAATCAACAATCAAGCGATCATCGCCAGCACCACCGTCGAGCGTATTATTGCCAGAGACAGTATAAACTTTGTAGAAAGAGTATAAGTCGTCTGACCCGGAGGCATTAAGAAAATCATTCCCATTGCCCCCAGAGAGTTGGTTATTGCCTGATGAATAGTTGGTAACTAAGGTATCATCACCAGCCCCACCATTGAGGGTATTATTTCCAGAGATAGCATTGAGATGCAACTGATTTCGGTAGGTGTCGTAGTAGCCAAAGGCACTAAGAGAATCATTGCCATCATTGCCATCCACCAGGGCATTACCCTTTAAACTGTTAGCACTCAAATTATCATCACCATTACCACCATTGAGAGTGTCATTGCCATCATTGCCGGAGAGTGTATCGTTGCCATTACTCCCCACAATGTTATCGTTGTAACGTGTACCTATGATGTTTAATTGTTCAATATTCTTGTAGTTAAGCCGATTTGTGCCTTGTGTAATCGAGCCAATGTTAGTAGTAGCATTAAAAGCTGAAGTAATTCCCTCAGTCAGAGTGGTGTCATAATAGAAAGACTCCAATGTATCGTCACCTGTTCCTCCATCTACAGTTGTAGTCACTAAGGAGGAAGTATTTCGGGCACTGAACAAGAACGAGTCATTGCCATCGCCCCCATAAAAGAAATTATTGCCTAATATATACTGAGCATTGAAATAATCATCACCACTGCCACCGTTAAGGGTGTTATTGCCATAGGAGCGAGAGTCGTTGAAGTCGATAGTGACGACGAAATAATCATTGCCATCGCCACCATTGAGTAGGTTATCACCTGTTGAATTCCTAGCACTCAAGTTATCGTTACCTGCACCACCGTTAAGGGTGTTATTGCCATCGGCAGAAGAAATAACCAAACCATCATTGTCATTGCCACCACAGAGCAGATTATTGCCGGGTGAATTATCAACAATCAATCTATCACCACCAGTACCACCAATCAGAGTATCATTACCAGTACCGCCAATCAGAGAATCATCACCAGTACCACCACTCAGAAAATCATCACCAGTATCACCAATCAGAGTATCATTACCAGTACCACCAATCAGAGAATCATTACCAGTACCACCAATCAGAGAATCATTGCCTGCACCACCTCTAAGTATGTCATCACCACTCAATCCGTCGATGATATCATTACCCCCCTGACCATTGATGACATCATCTGAGTCATCAAAACCGCTAACATTATTGTTCAGGTCATTAAGGAAGGTGACTGTATTTTTGTTGAAGATAGTGCTTTGGGTGGAGTCGGCATTGAAGACATCAAAGCTGTCTGTAGTGCTAGTTTGTCCATAAAATACGATATTGTCCAAATCTACAGTGGCTCCTGTAGATGTGCTAAGGTTATCCAGGTTGGACAGGGCAAAGTTTTGCAGGGTGACTTTACTATTGGAATCATTTTCAAAGGTGATTTCCAGATTGCTGCCATTCTGGGTAAGCAGCAGATTTCGAGCAGTAGCACTAGAATCTTCTCGGAATATTAGGGTATCCACTTCAGCGATGACTCCTGCTGTCGGATTTGTTCCTTGACCTATGCCACCAAAATCTGTAATAGTGTATCCCCCACCATACCCAATGTTGTAAATATCATGACCACCTCCACCAGTCAAGATGTCGCCGCCGTTACTGCCCGATAGCGTATCGTTACCGTTGGTTCCAATGATACTTGCCATAGATTTTACCTACCTAAATTGATTTTTTGAGTAACTTCAGTTCTTACAATGTTGCAAGTGATGTTTCAGGGCACGAAAATTCCCCAAAACTTGAGGTTGTTGATCCTCTTGAAAAACAGTCATGTTTCTCGAATATCCACCTAGAGAATGGGATTATACTTGACAAGTATCTAACTTAAAGCTAGTAAAAAGACAGTGAAAACCTTGATTTTCTAGAGGTTCAATTCATGAATTGACCTACATTTGTTGATGCCTGAGTCCCATAACTATTCTCTTACTATCTAAGCCTTAAGCACTATACAAATTAATCAAGCTGTGAATTCTAGATAATTGTTCAGTAGAAATCCGTGAACAATCATCAAAAAATAAACCTTGAATCCCTAAAAACCACCTTCTATATTTGGTTTTTTGCCAGTGCCTAAGTCCTACAAGCTTCAAAGTGAGAAACAGTTAATTTTTGAGCGGGAAAGATAGTTTTATACTTAGCTTATGGACTATTCTCCGTAGATGTCGAGTCTGAATATAGAGAATATCTTAATTGCCTCAAAATAACTACATACTCAATATCTTACTTAGATGTGTATTTTTAAAAAACCGTCTTTGCATACTCTTCACATTATTTGCCGATAGATGTACACAGCAATACTGAGCTTTATCTATTCTTCATACTCTTTTAGTTCTAAGTAACAAAAAGCCAGAAAATAGTAAAATAAGTTTGAACAATACTTTGGACAAAATTAGGCAGCAATAACGCCGTCAGCTCGTAGGTTTTGGTAGTTAGGATGGGATTTAATTACAGTCGGCGATGGTTTGACTCGGGCCTTCACCCCATTTAAAAAGGCAATCATTCCTAAGATGGCGAAGCCTGTAATAATTACCCAGAAAGGGAAAAGGGGGAAAGGGCAATCGCTACTCCTCCCAATCAACCAGCACCCCATCCACAACTGCAATCCCCCACTGCCCAAACTTCGCCAGCAATTTCTTGAGCACAATCTGCAACGCCGGATCATCCCAACACTCCTGCAAAAAACCAAACCCCGGATTCTCGCCCGAATTCGCCGCTCGATTCAGTTTCTCCCTTCTTACAGGTCGCGCATTTGACCTCGCTACAATCGCCTCATGCGACCACTTTTCAGTTTGTGACACGGGCGGCGCGGAACTTTCACCTTCATGAACTGCTTTGATTTCTACACCCGAAACTGAATTTTCAACTAACAACGAAGTGGGATTACTTTGTTCTACCTGCCCCTGAGTTTGATTAGCGATCGCTTCCTTGCCAGAAAATTCATTTTGAGCAACGGGGGTTTGAAGATGAACAATCCACTTTCAGCTAGAATTTTCTTCGCAGAGATAAAAGTACTGTATCCTAAAGCTGAGGTCAAAGGCATCCACCGAGAACCATAGGGGTCAGCCGTCCAGCACTCCTGCCACAATTGCGTAACTGATGGCTTTTGCTGCGAAGCCCACAGCATATCTGTAATCGGAATAATCACATGAAGCCGCTTATACGGTGACTGTGGTTTAGTGGCAGCCTTTTTGGGTTTGGGTCTTGTAATAGTTGCAGTCATTGTACAATCTCCTGTTATATTGACGCACGGAAATTTCCCCCACTGTCATTGCGGGGCTTGGTACTTCGTATTTGATTGTCTAAAAAGTCACCGATACACTGAAGACCTATTGAGGTTGCCAGAATCGCAACTCGTCTCGTGAATACCTATCAGCTTTTTTCGATTGCTCTTTCCAGTGATCCCAAGCAACCACCAACTCTTCGCCTAAATCCTCTACAACTTCACCTCTCTCGACATACAAAGTACGATACGGGTCATCATGGGCAACAATAGAGCCGATGCCAATGATTTCCGGTTGAGAGGATACTTTCTGGAGAGCAGCTATTAAATCTGTTTCCTCTGTGCTTAATTCCGCCCAGTAGTCTGCTTTTATAACTTCGTACTCTTGCGCCACTGCCCAGTAATCCTGCCAAGTACACCCAGGTTTTCCAAGCACTGCCCTAATATCGCTAACTGCTTGGGGTAATATTTCCAATTGCTCGGCACGGTATGCGATCGCGGATTCTGTCGCTTCACTCCCCAAGATTATGGCCGCAGCTTCGAGCGCTTGGGTATTGTTCATTGCGCTGGCAAGGTTTTTCAGTGCCATGCCCATCAGCCGCAGACATTCTTGGGCATTTTCTTTGGGGGGTTCCTGGGCCAGCGATCGCAGATCAATGGTTTTCTCCAGTGCTTGCTTCACCTGTTTATTCAAAGCTTTGGTCGCTTGCTGGGTCATGGTATTTCCCCACTGTTGCGAAGGACGTTGCTCTACGGCGTGTTCTAGTTCCTGAATGCGAGAAAGGAGTTGCTGATTCTCAATCTCTAACTTTCTCAACCCCTCCATCTCATCCAATCGCTGCTGCAATTGAACGTTTTGCTCCCTTTGTTGCTTGTACATCTGCTGTAAGGATTGGATTTGCTCTTGTACCTGGGCTTCGGCTCTGGTAGCTGCTTCTGTTTGTAAACCAATCCTCAATTCCTGGGAAAGTCGCTCTAACTCTTGCTGATGCTGTTCTTTAATTTGGGCAATTGCCTCAGTGTATTCTGGTGGATAGTTCTGTTCTCTGGGGAATGGGACACTGGGGGCATCTAGATCCCCATTATTGACTAACAGCCTCTCGCCATCAGTAAAGGTGACAATCTGCTGCCAGTGGTTAGGTGCGTCTGCTTCAATCACTCCTGACTCCCCATAACGAGGATGCGAAAGGGAAGAAACAGTGACAGAATTACACAATTGCGTTTTAGGGTTTTCGGCTTTTGTGGCGCGTTTTTTTGTTGGTGCAACTTGCTGCACTGCTTTGGCGAAGTCGGCAGCAGTAGGGAAGGGTTTTTCTTTGGCTGCGATCACAACAGCTTCATGTAACTTATCGGGAGTTTTGACCAGCCGAAGTAAGGAGCGTGTCTGGGATGGTTTAGTGATTTTTTCCCTGAGTTCTCCTGGCAGAGTATCAACTACTTTTTTCGCAGAGAGCAAATCTCTGACCCGGCGATATCCACCGTGTTTGGTTAGCTCGTTCTCGCAATATTCTTCAAAGCTCTTGTGTCCACCATCTTTGTAATAGTGGTCATCTCGCATAACGCGCAGTTCATCTATTGCTTGCCACTCAAAACGGTCGATGGCGGTGAAGGTTTCCTGGATGCTGGCCTTGACAACACTGTAATCAAGTGCTGTTGTCTCTTCTCTGTCTAGTGTCAGCATATTTATTGCTCACTACGGTAAATGCTTGAAATGTTGGGGTGTTGCAGTTTAACCAAAGTGAACCAGGTAGCTGTCAGATGGATTTTCCAAAAATGTGGCAGCATTATAGTTAGCTCACTTTGTGGTAAACGGATTGAGCAGGCGATCGCATTGCTGTGACGGGCGGCGATCGCTTTTGCTATGCAGCCGTTAAACAGGCTTGATTTTCAGCATCAATTGCTGAAGACTTTCGGCCTTGACTTAGTGCGCTACTCTTACTGCTGTTAGGGTTTTCAGAAGAGGCAGAAGTATCTGAATCTTGGGTGTAATCAATTAAATCGAACGGAGTAATCTGCCTATCTAAATCGTGCGCTAGACGATTTAGTGCGTTACAGAGATTATTTAGGGAATGACCATCCAAGCGTGGCATTGTTTTGGCTTTCCGTAAATTTGATACTGAATTAGCACTGAGATTTAACTCATTGGCAAGATCACCCGCCTTGATGTCATATCTTGCCATTACCTCTTTTAGTTTCCACTTAATCAAAGTCTGATTCACAAAAATCAACACCTTAAATGTACTCCGCTACCTAACACTAGTACAAATGTTAGCAGTTAGACTTTGAAATATACAAAAATAATAAATATATTTACAAATTAAACTTATAAAAATACAAGTTTACCTCTTGACATCAGGCTGTATTCCAAGTTAGACTTGTAATTAACAAGGAGGAAAAAGTGTTATGCCTCTTCAATAAATAAAGAAGCACTAAAAACTACAGAACTTTGACAGCACAATCCAAAGTGACCGCTTGATGAGTAACCGAGGCACTGGCGCAACCAGAGAAGGCGATGGGTACACAGCCGGGAAATGGATTTGCACTGAATAAGAAATTACCAGCAGGACGGCAGTTGAAGCGTTTGAAGCCGTACACGTCGCCTGATACGCTGTATCTCCTGTTTTGGTATCACTCAAGTGCCACTGGCTTTGAGTCACAAATATATGGCTACGCCAAATCTATTTGAGAGCGTTGTGCTGAACCACAACGTTCTTTGCACACATAACAAAGGCGACCGCCCACCCTGGAAAGTTTGCGATCGCCTTTTACCCAAATAAATTGGAGATTTTTATTATGACGTATGCAACACATACACAGCAAGCAATTCCTAGTTCTTCTGTTGATGAGCAAGCCCTAGCCCAAGCAGAACTATACACCCACCTCGAATCCCAAGCCGAAGCTGTAGCCCCAACCCAAGATCCTCTCACCAGCAGAGATCGCCGCATCATTGGTGAGATTATCGAAGTCGAACCCGAAACAGTTCGCACCATCTGGATTGAAGGCGGAATCACCGTATGGGTGCAATTCTTTGATGGTGGACGACTACCCTTCGATAGGGACTGGTTTGCTACAAGAGTTGCAGAAGTCAAAGCGACTCTCCCAGAAACACCTCTGGAGCGCAACGAGCGATTGAGCGATGAACTGGAGGAAGCTTGCACTGCTTTTGGTCTGTACCACGGTCAGATTGACTGGCTTTCGTTCAGCACCAAACTCTACCGAGACGGGCATTTGGTTGGCCTCATCGGGTGCAATCACCAAGGTTGGTACGCAAGACCGAGACAGTACGGGGTAAATCGGGTTGCTGGAAGTGCAAAAGATGTGATTGCGTCGTTGGGAGTCCGAACGGCAGTAGCGGCGTAAGTTGCTGTTGTGAGAAAGGGCGATTGCTTCCCAAGACAAAAGCAATCGCCTTCAAAGCTCAATCGCTGCTTTAAAAATAACAATCATGACATAAAGTACAGCAAGTAACTTCTTACTTCAAGTAGATGACTGCCACGAGAAAATTTTCCTATCTGCTACAGATGCGAATGCAGATGTGTAAGGAATCCTTAGTACTGCAAGTAAGAAAAGCGATTGCTGCCCCAAGACAAAAGCAATCGCCTCTACAACGAAATTTATGACAATTTAAATCGTCATGGCATATTGCAATATGATTAGCCTATTTTCTCTTCAAGCAGCCCAGTTGCATGATCCAATAGAGAAAATTCTCCTACCTCCAACCGACCCCAACGCAGAGGTCATCAATATTCCCGGCTACAAACTGGTCTATGTTAACGGAGCTTGCCCCAGAAATTATCGAGTGTACAAAGGTGATTCTATGTTGGGAGTAATTTTTCAACACATTACCCACTGGTCTAACAGAGTTGATTCCCTTCAATACGCCGAGCCGATTGATGCAGCAGTTGGGCTTGATGAATTTTTGAAGGTGGTGAGGATATCAACAACGGCTACGGAACAACCACATACAGAAGAGGAATTACTTGATAAAGAGTTTGATTCACTGACTTCTGAAGAATGGGAGCGATTGAAGAAATATGTGCCAACGCCAGAAACTAGGGATTTGGTAGCAGCTTAAGGAAAAAGGTGGATCTTGACAGCCCACCTCCTCAATAAAACTATTTAGCTTCATAAATAATACCAATGGAAACCACAGAAATACTGAACCAGTTCAATTCGTGCTACCAGAAAATTCAGGCGATCGCTCAAGATGAAACTTGGCTTTTGTTGATTGCGGATAAAAAGATTGACCCAGAAGCAGCAACACACTTGGGTGATGTTCTGCACTATTTGAGTGAGGCAATGGGTTGTGTGGAAGAAGTCGTTGAAGTCAAGTTTAATCAGGAGACTTTCTGATACACAACTTTGATAAAAAAGCTTTGGAGTTTCAAGGAAGTATGAAATTTGAACTGAATCAAATTATTGAGATAATGGATTGGTAATAATTCAAACCACCGAAATCTTTGAAGGTAAAACCGTACTACGGACTCATATTTTTCATGAATCTGGAGAGAGTATCACCAGCACTTATCCTTTACCTGAAATTAGTGACTCTCAAAAGTTTAGTGCAGCTTTGACCTATGCACGGCGATATGCGGTCTGTGCAATTTTATCGGTGACTGCTGATGAAGATAATGATGCTGAAGGTGCAACTCCTCAAAAGCCTGAACAACCACACAATAACATTAGACCTCGAAAAGACAATCAACAGTATAGAGTCCAGTCACCAAAACAAGCTGTAACTCCATCATCAATCAGCCCAAAAGATTTGCGAGTTAAAGAAGTTCGCACACTTTTAAATTATCCGCTCGATTTGGTGAAAGAGTGGCTGCGTTTTCAGAGTGTTAGTAGTCCCAGTGAGCTTGATTCTGTCCAGATTGACGAACTAGTGAAAACTATGTGTTTGGCTTGGGCTGGTAATAAATTTAGGAATCCAAATCATGCTGCTAATTCATATCAGAAACACGTAGTTGATGCAGTATTACGAGGTGTTTCTGAGATGGGATCAATTCAAGCATGGATGGAAGGAGCGCTTGCACAAATGCCTGAACTGAATTGAAGTAAACATTTCTTCTCATAATATCAATAGGAAAAATATCATGCCGAGAAAATCCACTCACCCCACCCCTACTGACCAGTCCTCACTATGCCTTCAGTACCTCCGCCGTTGCGGTGGCAGCGCTCGATTATGCACTATCAATTTTAGTCTGGAGGTGATTCAAACGTTAGTCAATCGTAAGTTGGTGAAAGTGACAAATACTCGTGCAGGTTTTTTTGTGGAGTTAGACGAAGCGAAATGAAAATCCATAAAATGACTCATCAATCGTCTTTGCCTTCAAACACTCGTAACAAATTAGTTCTTCGTCGGACTCGAAAAAGATTTAGCCCCAAAGTATTCATTGATCGCACCATAGAAACAACTGCAATTATCTCTCTGCTAATTACTGGATTCTCTGGAGTAGGGGCAATAGCTTGCTGGGGAATGGAGATTATTGAGACGAATGCTAACTCCAACATCATCATCTCTGGTTGGCAGCAGCAGAAAAACATTTGCTTGGGTGCAATGTTGGTTAGTTGTTCAGCTTTTTTGGGTACTGCCTTGGTTGGAGCAAGTTTTAGTGTTCAACGAGATAAATTTTAGGGAGATAAACAGCAATGAAAGAGTACAAAACCAAGCATGGCGGCTACAAAATCGAGACTACTGAATCATCAGATGGCAGTGTAGATGTTCATGTGGGAAAAACAGGACTGCTAAAAACAACTTGGGCTACTCCTACGACTCAAACATTTGACAATCATACCCAAGCTGTTAGCCACGCCAAGAACGCTATTGATAACGGCGAGATCGATTCAGTTTTTCAAGGTTAAAACACTAATGGAAATTAAGCTAACTACACCAGAGATTCGGGCTATATTGCAGGGTTGTCAACATACATTGCGGCTTGTTGGCAGTAGCCGAGATTATCGTAACATTCAGTCATCGCAGTATTTCTCTACTACTAATGATGTGGTGTTAAACGATGCTGTCAACATTTTGTTTGAGTTAGTTGAAGCAATTGATGGCGTAGAGCAGATGTCCCAGAAAGGAGAATTTTGAAATGGAGCAAGAAATAAAAAATGCAGTCGGCTTGGGTAGCCCAGAACTGGTAATCGAGTCAAAACCAAAACCAGAGCCGGAATCAAAACCAACAGTAACGATTTATGATTTTGCCGCTCTGTTATCTAAACACGAACCACCCAAAAAGCAGCAATAAATATGAAACGACCAGTTTTCATCTCTTGTATTAGTGCAGCAGCAGCAACAATTAAACTCCAGAATTCATGAGTTAGAGCAGCAACATCAAGACTATGTGCATCAGCAACAGAATTTGATTAGTGCCATTGCTGAAATCTGTGTTTCTCCGATGCAGGAAATAGAGGCGCTGCAGATTCTGATATATCGGGGAGAGGGGGAGTGCCGACGGGAGAGAGCGATCGGTGTTGGTCAAACAAAGTCAGGCTTCAAAAATGACTACAGAACAAATCAAAAAACCCACTTCAAATAAAACAACTAAAAACCGGGATTTTCTGCAAAATTCAAAAAAATGAATTTTCTTTCTTATAGAGGCGCAGAATCCGTCAGGGCAAGGGATTAAGCAGACCATGAGACAGTTATTTTAACGGGATTACTAGAGTGCAGAGCCTCATCTAAATCATCCGCGTGTCCCAAAAGCTTAATGCTACTTTGTTTGAGATCGAGCCTCACTTATGGTCTGCTTGCTTTTTACCGAAGGTACAAAAATTGTGCCTTCGGTATCACTGCATCAAAACGCATCAGATGAAAGATTTTATAAGTAATTGCATTATGTCAAACAAACATTTATTGAAGGTGAAACGGATTCATCCTAAAGAATTTAAATTGAAGCACGGATTATCGGTATCCGAGATTCATGAACTAAGCGATTATCCACCAGAAACTCTTAAGCACTGGTTGGCTGACGAGCATAGTAGTCGTTACCAACAACCAAAAGAATCTGTCTTAAATCATTTTGGTTTATTAGATTTATATTTAAGCGCTTTTTAAATCCAAAAAGGTCACACAGACACTACCCGCTTCGACATAGTTTTTTTATTATAAAAGAGCAAGGTCAATAGATAGTCAATAGTTGTTTGTCATGGACATCAATATTGATACAGATATTGACAATGGTCTTGATACAGAGATTGATACGGAGCTTGACACAGATATTGACTATCTTTTTGAGACTATTGACACGGATTTGACTAAGTTCATGAAGTCACAATGGAGAGAACAACTTTTTCATCAAAAACCAAGCCAATCGGGAGTCAATTTCTTGCTTTTACCGATGTCAAAAGCCAAAGCAACTAAAATTTTAGGCATCTGCCCCCGTACATTAGAACGGTGGACAGAAGTAGCCCAACTTGTTCCAGAGTATAGATTAATACTTTTAAGAATGAAAGCTTTTGCTCAAGAAAAGAGACTACGTGCGCCATTAATGACAACGTACCAAGTATGGGTAGTAGGAAAGATTGGCGAATTGTTTTCTGACATTGTTCAAGGCATTGATAAAAAGCCCCTTGTTGAGGCCATTATTGAAGCTAACAAAGGTGAATATACTCGCAGCAACTTTGAACAAGAACAACTTAGATTCACATCGCATGGTTTAGGAGAGATACATCATGTCGAATAGTACATTTACTCGCGCAGAATTGTTTGAATTATTAAGTGCTAGTTATAGCCCACAACAAATTATTGCTGGATTAGAACAGCTTGCCGCTTCAGACTCAACAGTTGATCCAAATGCAGAAGAATTTCCTGTAGAAA
>NZ_JABXKK010000018.1 GCF_017115045.1 Nostoc sp. NMS8
GTCGTAATCAACGCACTAATTATTACTGTACCTCATTTACCTGCAATCTGCTGTAATAACTAAAATGCCCAATCCCCAGTCCCCAGTCCCCAATCCCCAAAATCAGAAAATCCAGACTTTTTCTTGATCACAGACTGCTATTTTTAGTCGTATAAACGCATAATAGAATAGTGACTGATCTGTTCGCCCCTTTACAATCTCTCAAACAAGGTGACTGGTTCAAGCTGATCTGCGGAGCCAGCTTCCAGCATTTGCCGGCAGTCAGAAGTCTAACGTTAGCCTATACTTTGGCGGGCGCTGACTGCATAGATGTTGCAGCTGATCCAGCAGTGATTGCAGCAGCGCAAGCAGGGCTACTTGTAGCCAAATCTTTGGCTAAAGATGCCCAAAAACGAGGGTTTGACTACAAAGGCAACTCACCCTTTTTGATGGTCAGCCTCAATGATGGAGAAGACCCCCATTTTCGGAAAGCAGAATTTAATCCTACTGAGTGTCCTACAAACTGCTCTAGACCCTGTGAACGGATTTGTCCAGCACAAGCAATTGTGTTTAATAGTATAAAAGAAGACTTTTCTGGAGTAGTATCCGAAAAATGTTACGGCTGTGGTCGTTGTATACCAATTTGTCCTTATGATATAATTTATACAAGTTCATACATGTCAACGCCGGGAGCGATCGCGCCATTGGTAATGTCAACGGGAGTAGATGCCGTAGAAATCCATACAAAAGTCGGGCGATTGGCAGAATTTGAACAATTATGGCAAGCAATTTCACCGTGGGCCGATAAACTAAAGTTACTAGCCATCAGTTGTCCCGATGGCGAGGGGATGACTGACTACCTAAGAGCTATCTATGACCTGATTGCCCCACTCAAGAGTGCTTTAATTTGGCAAACCGATGGTCGTTCTATGAGTGGTGATATTGGCGATGGCACCACAATAGCCGCGGTGAAATTAGGGCAAAAAGTTTTGGCAGCTAAGTTACCGGGATATGTGCAGTTAGCAGGCGGCACAAATAGCTATACCGTTGCTAAGTTAAAGGCAATGGGACTGCTAAAAGAGGCAGAGGGGCAGGGGGCAGGGGGCAGAGGAGAAGAATTTTTCCCCCTGCTCCCTGCTCCCTGCCCCCCCTCCTCCATTTCTGGAGTCGCCTACGGTAGCTACGCCCGTGTACTGCTGTCACCAATTCTCGAAAAGTTAGAGAATAAGGAGGTAAGTAACACTAATGTGAAGGCGAATCTTTGCCTAGAAGAAGATGACGTATTACTTTGGCAAGCTGTAGAACTTGCCCATTCTCTCGTTTCCCAGATCAAGTCACAGCAAGAGCATTAATTGCTCGTTCGGAAAAATACCCAGAGCGGGTTCTCCTGCACGCAAACGTCCTCGCTATCTCTAAAAACGTCACCATAGAAAGCATGACGATTACAGACGATCTCCAAAAGTTATTAGACATTTTGCCCCAAGACCTGCGACAAGCACTAGAGAGTCATCCCAAACGAGATATTTTAGTAGAAGTTGTCTTGGATTTGGGTCGTCGCCCAGAGGCTCGCTTTCCTAATCAAGCTGAGTATTTGAGCGAAGTACCCGTTACTCAAGAACAGATAGATGATTGCATTCAACGAGTCGGAACCTTTGGCGGAGATAATCGGGCAGGAATTGAGCAAACTTTGCATCGGATCAGTGCCATCCGCAACCGCACTGGTAAGATTATTGGCTTGACCTGTCGCGTTGGTCGAGCGATATTCGGAACCATTGGCATGATCCGCGATTTGGTAGAAACTGGTAAATCGATTCTCATGCTGGGGCGTCCAGGCGTGGGCAAAACTACCGCCTTACGGGAAATCGCCCGTGTTTTGGCAGATGATCTAAATAAGCGAGTGGTAATTATTGACACCTCCAACGAAATCGCTGGGGATGGGGATGTTGCTCACCCCGCCATTGGTCGCGCTCGGCGGATGCAGGTAGCTCATCCAAATCAACAGCATCAGGTGATGATTGAGGCAGTAGAAAACCACATGCCAGAAGTCATTGTCATTGATGAAATTGGCACGGAACTGGAAGCTTTAGCGGCTCGTACCATTGCGGAACGGGGTGTACAGTTGGTAGGTACTGCCCACGGGAATCAGATCGAAAATCTGATTAAAAACCCCACCCTAGCTGATTTAGTTGGGGGTATCCAAGCTGTGACGCTGGGAGACGATGAAGCTAGACGGCGAGGCTCTCAAAAGACTGTTTTGGAGCGGAAAGCCCCGCCTACCTTTGAAATTGCTGTGGAAATGTTGGAACGCCAACGCTGGACAGTACACGAAAGTGTTGCTGACACCGTAGATATTCTGTTGCGGGGTCGTCAACCTACCCCACAAACGAGAACCGTTGATGACCAGGGCAAAATTGGTGTTACCCGCCAGTTAGCTGTTGTCAATGGTCGTGGTGGACAGCTAGGAACAGTGGAAGAATCTTTCCCAACGGCACGGCCGTCTAATGGCTGGCGTTCATCTGGACAAATGGTAGCACTGCCACAATTGCCTGTAGAGCGGGTAACTGGGCGCAGTGAGTTTGACCGTTTGCTGGATGAATCCTTCAATTATTCTGAAAGCATTGATTTGGATGCTGCTACAAGAGTGCCAGGGCCGAATGGTGAAGATTTACCATTGCACGTTTACCCTTATGGCGTTAGCCGCCACCAATTGGAACAGGTGATTAGCGTGCTAACTTTGCCTGTGCTATTGACAAAAGACATAGATAGTGCTGATGCAATTTTAGCACTGCGATCGCATGTCAAAAACCACGCCAAATTACGCCAAATGGCCAAAGCGCGGCATGTACCCATCCACGTGATTAAGTCCAGCACCATTCCCCAAATTACCCGTGGTTTGCGGCGGTTGCTGAACATCGATGACCCAGAAATGGCCGATGACCTAGAACTGCAATTATTTTTGCACAATGGTAGCGATGATGAGATGGATGCCTTGGAAGAAGCTAGACTTGCTGTTGAGCAAATTGTGATTCCAAAAGGACAGCCAGTGGAGTTATTGCCGCGTTCTCCCCAAGTCCGCAAAATGCAACATGAGTTAGTAGAACATTATCGCCTCAAGTCGCATAGTTTTGGCGAAGAACCAAATCGCCGCTTACGGATTTATCCAGCGTAACCTCACCCTTTACCCCTCTTTGCATTGCAAAGAGGGGGAACCGCAAAGGACGCTTAATTCCTGTAGAGCAAGTCTTAGATATTTTAGTGTGGATGATTCGGTCACAATCAACTTAAGGTTGGGTTTCGCTTCTGATTGCTATTAATTTACACATGCCAAAAAACCTGATCGCGAAGACCAGGTTTTTGTGAGGTTATATTTCCCCAAGGCCAGTTATAGAAGTTATTTATAAATTAGTGTTCTGGTAATAACTACCAAACTTAGGTTATCAATTTCGGAAAACTGCCGCCCAATTCTTAAAATTTTTTCTTGCTCATACCAATTTTAAAAATGATTGCGGCAGATGGACAGAGAAAACCCAGATACACTAAGCGGTTTCCAATCTAAAATCTAAAATCTAAAATCCAAAATAGTATTACCCGTGTGATGCCTACTCAGTGAAATTTAGATCACAACGTCTGTCTGGGAATTTTGCTATTATTTGCTACTTTAAAATATATGCAAATAATTGAAATTTCTCCATTCCAAGCATTTCGCCGGAGCGTGGCAACGGTGATCCAGGTAGTTCCAAAGGAGCTACGCTATGTAACAATCCTGGCATTAGTGGGTGGTGCAGGCCCAGCGATCGCCATTTGGCTCAACAAGATAATTATTGATGAAATAACCCGCTTATTGAGCGTGGGGACAACGCAGAATGCGATCGCCTTGATACTTGCCCAACCTCTGCTACTCTCCAGTATTGCAGGTTCACTGCTGGTGAATTTGGTGAGTGATGGATCGCTAACATTAATGCTTTTGTATATACTTCCCTGCGCGTAGGCGTAGCCCGCCGCAGGCATCGCATTTCCGGTTTTGTCCAAGGACAAGTAATTGAGAAGGTTGCCACTTTTGAAGATATTGCCCTGTTTGAAACACCCGATTTGCTGAATTTGGTGCAGTTGACTGAAAAGGGAGTACAACGACTTCCAGAACTTTGTCTCAGGCTTGTAACGCTGTTAGAGGGAATTTTCATCTTCATTCCAGCCATACTGCTTTCAGCCTCCCTTGCTTGGTGGGTACCAATAATTTTGTTTAGCTGCGTTACCCCTGTAATGTATGTGCAGATGAAATACCGTAAGCAAGCTTGGGGAGTAGAAAGAACCCAAGCGAGTGTTCTTCGGGAAATGAACTTATACAAGACGGTTTTAACTGGAGAGACATACGCCAAAGAAATACGCTTATTTAGCTTGCAACCTTTACTGCTAGAACGTTGGCATGGACTTTACCGTACCATTTTTAGAGCAATGGAACAGATCCGCCGCCGGGGGACAACAGCAGTTATTGGCTGGTCTTTATTGAGTGGCTTAGGCTTGGCATTACCATATATATACATAGTCCAGGGAGTGTTAGGTAGAACCCATACTTTGGGAGATTTGGCGCTTTACACTGGGGTAATTTTAGAAGTGCGTCGAAGTTTGGAAAATTTGATGTCTGGCGGGTCAGAGTTATACAATATTGCACTGGCAACCACGCCCATTTTCCAGCTTTTGGAGTTAGAGCCGCAGTTATCCCATTCTCATGTAGAGTTGCAATCAGAAAAAGCATTGGGAAAAGTCAAGAAATCGGCTGCTAACAATCGGAACTTTGAAATAAATGGCAATAATTCATCTGATCGTCGGCAAGTTTTATCGCGTTTGAATACAACTAAGTCGGAAGCATTGCAGACAGGTATTAACATCAAAAATTTATCTTTTACCTATCCCAATAGCAACCGCGCAACCTTGAAAAACATCAACCTGACGATTTACCCCAACGAGATGATTGTACTAGTGGGTGAGAATGGTGCTGGTAAGACCACATTAGCAAAGCTATTATGTCGTCCGCCCTTGGCTATGGGCGGGCGAGACGCCCACCCCACAATATTGGATAATTGATTTGTTGGAAGTCCCCAAGGGAGAAGAGTTTTCCTTCTACCTCCTGCCTCCTTCAATCTGGTAACTTATATTGCTCAACAATACGCTTGGCAAACTCTGGAACATGCGCTTCTAATTTTTCTGGATGATTTCGCTTCACATACAAATAATTCCGAGTAAAGTGAGAATCAATGGAAAACCGCGCATATTCTAAACCCTTGGGGCCGATTTTTTCAATCACCACACCCATCAGTTTTGCTGCCCACATTGGCAGGGTAACGCCTTTATCGTAAGCGGGAATACTTTGCTGTACGGCTTCTTTCCGGTTGCCTTTAGATGTTACTGGTTGAGTATCTAACTGGTCTTTTACCAAATCCAGCATTTCCTTACCAGTATCATTTCTCACTACAATCCACTGCCAGCCGAAGGGTGCGCCCATGTAGCCAACGACTAAATCGGCTAGGGAGTTGACGTAATCAAAGCAACTCATACAAGAGGGGGCAAAGACATCTTTGAGTTTGTTTGTCTTCAAGCCAAAGAAAGGCACGGTTTCTGATGAGCCATCCTCATGTTTGAAGTGAACTCGGAAGTCTTGCATGAATTCGTAATGCACAACTGTATCAGGCGATCGGCTGGTGGTTTCTAAAAATTTTTGCAGTCCGGCGCGGTTAACATTATCTACGCAGGGCGTACCCAAAACATACAGCTTTTCTAAACCAAGTTGTTTTTCTACGGCTCGTAATGCCTGAATTTGGCAACCAACGCCAATTACCAACAGTCGTTTCATCCCCGATTTTTCTATCTGTTCCAACACCGAAAGGTTAGGTGAAAGTGTTGGTTTATTTACCCGCGCTGCTAGTATTTCTTCTGGAGTTCGGGCGATGATGGGCATGGGTTGAAAGCGGTCTTCTTTGGTGTTTTGCACACAGACGACACCTTCAACTAAGCCGCGATTGAGCATTTCAATGGCAATACTGCTAACAATTCCCGTCCATTGTGCGCCTTCGATAGGTTGTTGTTTCCGTGCCGCTATCATGTCTTGGTGAACACCAAAGTAGAGTTCATCAGGATTTTCAAGATGGCGCGATCGCGTGTGCGTTTCTTCTTCAAGTTCGCCTATTTGCTGATTAATAAAAGCACAGGCTTCCTTGACATAATGAATATAGTATGTATCGCATAGTCCGCACTCGCTACACAGTTCTTTCGCAGGGCGGCGGCTGGTAGATTTTAAGGCTCTGGCTTTTTTGTGAGGAGAAACTGAGGTCATATAAACTTTTTGTTTTATCCAGGAATCGCTTTTATTACAATACCTTCACTGGCTATGAACTTGACGATAGAGGATGAACAAGACATGTAATATTTTGAAACGCAGAGGGACGCAAAGTAACGCAGAGTTTTGCTTAATTTATTTAGCTACGAATTAATTAAATATTATACTGAGACTTTTATAAGGAACTATAGAAATACAATCGCATTCAGCGATGAGCAGGAGAAATAGAATTTGATTTTTGATACACAGATAAAAGCAGGCATTCCCAAACTAGCCGTGGTTGAGCGTAAGAAAGCAAGTGTTTACGAGCTTCTTCTAGCTGGTTAATTATACTAGGTTGATGCCACTGCTGCCAGTAAAATTGCTGAAGATAATCAACTAACCACAGTTGTGCTTCTGTATCTAAATCCTTATCAATTTTTTTGGCTAACTCCAAGGCGTTACGGTAAGATTTAGGCGCTTTTTTCAAGTCTTCGAGTAACTCAGGGGGAATAGCCTGTAATTGCTCATAAGATGCGATCGCACCTCCGGCACTACCAGCTGCTATGCTCAATACTGCCTGATTTTGCAAAATTTCCTGATGACCTGTTTGTGTGAGTACAACAGCCAAAGACTGTGCATCTAAGCGATAAAAAGGAATCCGTTGACAGCGTGATACTAAAGTCGGTAATACAGACTCAGGTGTAGGTGCAATTAAAATTAACGTCGCCTGTCCTGGTTCTTCCAAGGTTTTAAGTAAGGCATTGGCTGCGGCTTCTGCCATTGTTTGGGCTTCTTCTAGCACTACCACATTCCTCGGCGCTTCTAAGGGCGGACGACCTAAAAACTCAGTAATTCCCCGAATTTGCTCTAGTCGAATTACAGGTGGTGCTTTACGCTTGAGTCCTTTTTCGGCTGCTTCTGCTGCTGTTAATCGTTGTCCTTGGTGTTGGTAGGTTGGTTGCACCCACAACAAAGCTGGGTGATTGCCTTGACGCAAACGGTTTTGTAAAGACGCAGTAACTTCCATCCCACTAGAAAATAGCAATTCCACAAAGCATCTGGCTGCTAAACTTCTGCCGACACCATCTGGCCCCACAAATAAGTAAGCTGGAGGAACCCGATTTTGTTTGACAGCTTGAGTGAGTAATTCTATAGCTTGCTGTTGTGCTACAACTGGCGCAAATGGGTTAATAGTCACGTTGCTTCGCTCCGAATTCAAAATGACGCTCTCTACGAGACGCTGCGCGCAGCTCTCCCCCTCCCTTTGAGAGAAGCCAGCACCAAGGGAGAAGCAACTGGCGCAGCGCAACAGAGAAAAACAGAGATTTTACGAGTCACCTTGAAAGGGCTGGAGTCCTAATCCCCAGTCCCTAATCTGTGAGAAATCTGGATATCTCCGCATGTGCCAACACCGCACCAGGTTCGCGCTGGAGAGCGTTGTAATACTTTCTCTCGAAGGTATTGCCCGTTTCTAACGGCACAATCAATGTGCGGACATCAGCAATCAATTTTTGAAAATCGTCTAGCAATATTGGTTCATCTGCTTGAAGCATTTCATCAACTTGCACAACTATCTCAGAAATTCGATGTAGCCAAGCAAATTGTTCATGAGCGATAACTAGCTGAAGGAGTTCTCCGCTTGATACTCGTCCACTAACCTGTTCGTAGGCGATGCGTTCTGTCTCCAGCAACATCTTGTGAAGGTGGAGTAGTTTGTTTCGTAAATCACGCAGATATTGATGTTGATGTATTCTTTGTAGAAGTGTGTTAGAAGTCAATTTTACCCATCCTCTCGTTACAATAGTCTTCAATGGCTTAAATAATTTCTAAGCATTGGGCATTGCTAACTCTTCTCCATACGCCATGCCCTTGTGAGTGGAGTTTTTTACCTATTAGGTTTCCTTGCTAAGAAGCATTATAGTCAACATATCTTTTTATAGCCGTTATATCTTATATTAGATTAATCATATATTAGCATAAACTTATAAGAAATACATAGTGTAGAACTGAGCGAGAAAATATCAATTATGGGAAAACCGTCTTCATGTCGCTAGCAAATGTAATTCTAGGTCTTCTTCAGCAGCAAGAAATGACGGGCTACGACCTCAAAACGAGCTGCTTTGATCAATGCATTGCCCATTTGTGGCCAGCAGATCAGGCACAAATTTACAGAACTCTCGATAAGTTAGTTGAGCAAGGCTGGATTACCTGTATCATTGAGATTCAGCACGATCGCCCCAACCGCAAAGTCTACAGTGTAACGGAGCCAGGGAAAGCCGAATTTAGCCGATGGCTGGGGATTCATCAACCCTTACCGACTGTACGAGAACCAATGCTAGTCCAGTTGCATTTTGCAGATCAGTTATCGAATGAAACCATCATTCATCTACTTGAGCAGCAATTGGCGGCTCGAAGCAAAAAGCTGGCTGAATGTGAAACCATCGATTTGCCATCACTTGATGATGCATCTACCAACCGCGAACAGGTGATGCAAAGGCTGGTGCTAGAGTTGGTGATCCGAAGAGAAGAGACTTATATTGATTGGTTGAAAACAGCGATCGCACTTATCAGTCAGCAAAAGCCGTATCAAACCGCTTCGCAAAGTTGAGAACTAAAGTGTTTATTACAAACTCTCAAAATTAGCTTGACAAAGTACTACTTTGTTCTATCTTATTTAAGCAATCTTAGTCCGCTAAGGGTAACTAAGACTGTGGAACCTTCATGGCCAATAACGCCGATGGGTAGGTTGATATTTCCTAGAAAGTTGCCGACTAAAAGCAACAGAATGAAACCCAACGCCACTACTATATTTTGTTTGACTATGAGTTGCGATCGCGTACCCAAATGTATCGCTACAGCAATTTTTTCTAACCTGTCTGCCATCAGTACTATATCTGCGGTTTCCAACGCCACATCACTACCAGATATTCCCATCGCTATACCTACAGATGCTTGGGCTAAAGCTGGTGCATCATTGATTCCATCGCCCACCATTGCCACAGTTTGATATTGTTGCTGTAGACGGCGGATCACATCGAGCTTATCTTCTGGCAGAAGTTGGGCATATACTTGATCGATTCCGACGGCTTTGGCGACACTGTGAGCAGTTTCCTGATTATCCCCGGTTAACATGACAATTTGCTCAACTCCCAGTTTCTTTAACCGGGTAATAGTTGCAGCTGCTTGCGATCTGACTTGATCTGCGATCGCAATTACACCCATCACCTCTACTCCCCGTGCAACCCAAACGACAGTTTTACCCTGTTGCTCCCAAGATTGAGCGATTTCTCGCAATTCTTCAGGTAAATTTGTGACATACTGTTGCACAAAAACAGCATTCCCGACAATTATCTGTTGTTCTTGAGCAATTCCGACAATTCCTTGTCCAGGTATAGCTTGTACTTGAATAGCACCAACCAAATTTAAATCACTAGCCGCCTGTACGATTGCCTTACCGATGGGATGTTCGGAAGATGATTCTACACTAGCAGCAGTTTTTAATACATCATCTTTAGTGTATTCACTAGCTGAAACTACTTGAAATACCTGCAACTGCCCTGTTGTGAGAGTACCAGTTTTATCAAATGCGATCGCACGGACTTTGCCAATCTTCTCCAACTGCGCCCCATTTTTAAACAAAATCCCCTGTCTTGCACCATTGGCGATTCCCGAAAGCAGAGTAGGCATAATTGCAGCCATCAGCGCACAGGGAGAAGCTACCACCAGAAAAGTAAGAGCGCGATAAATTGTTGTTTCCCAATCGCAACCCCAGAGAAATGGCGGTAAAGTTGCTAGCAATATTCCGGCTACTACAATGATTTTTGCATATCCCTTTTCAAAGCGATCAATAAACTCTTGGGAAGGAGGTGCTTCTGTCTGCGCCTGTTCTACCAAACGAATCACACGCTGAATCAAGCTGCTTTGGGCTGGTTTGTGTACTTTAATCTGCAATGCACCATAGCCGTTGAGTGTACCGGCAAATACTTCTGCACCGACTGTTTTTTCTACAGGTAAAGACTCGCCTGTGATTGCAGCTTGATTGAGAGTGCTGTAACCAGATAAAATTATCCCATCAGTAGGAATTAGCTCTCCGGGTTTGACAACAATCTCATCACCCACTTTTAGCTGACTGATCGGAATTTCCTCTTCCCTTCCCTGAAGTAAAACCCTTGCTGTATCTGGTGTCAGGCTCATCAAACTGCGGATACTCCGCTCAGTTCGCGCCATTGCATAGCCTTCTAATGCGCCACTGATGGCAAAGATCAGAATCAAAATTGCCCCATCAATAATTAGATGATATTCTCTTCGCCATAAGCCGAGGCTAGCAGCACCAATGGCGGCGACAATCATCAGCAAATCTACATCGAGTTCCTTTTCTTTAAAGAGGGTGGTTAATCCTTCCCGCGCACTTTCGTAACCACCAATTACATAAGCAGCAGGTAGCAGCAAGAATGCGAATCCTAACCATCCGAGATGCAAGGCGAACCATCCGAAAAATAACAGCAGCCCGCACAAAATGGCGGCTACGGTATCTGCGTGTTCTTTGGTGAATTGGCCCAAACGTTGGGGGTAGAGCATGAGAGGTGAATTAACAGGGACTCTCTCACGCTAAACCTTAACATTAGTGTTAATGTCAAGGTTTATAATGAATTTGAAACGCAGAGGGGAGGCAGCGCGTTGCGGGGGTTCCCCCCGTTGTAGCGACTGCCGTCGCGCTGAGGGAAGCGCAGAGGTACGCAGAGTTAAATCTTTATCTGTGTTGTTTTGGAGTAAATCATGAATGCTGGTTGCTTAACTATTAAAGAACTCACTGATGCGGTAGGCGGCAGTTTGACTCCGCGCATGGTGCGACATTACCATCAATTGGGGCTGCTACCGCAACCAGTGCGATCGCGCAGCAATTACCGTCTCTATACTCAAAAAGATGTCCTCCGGTTGCAACGGATTGTCGCACTGAAGCAGCAAGGGTTTCAGCTAAACCATATCCGCAATATTTTGGAAGTGGAACCAGAAGCCGATACAACGGTTAACCTCATGGGACAACTCCAGCAGCAATATCGGGCGGTGATGCAACAAATTTCTCAGCTGCGACAAACTGCGTCAGCATTAGAAGGATTATTAGGGCGCGATCGCCATTGTCAAATTATCCAAGCAGAAGTTTTAGCACAACTCAAGTTACTCGATGTCGAAACTCAAGCTGGATTGGGAGGATTGGAAAATCTCTGGAGTGGCTTGGATGCTGAAATTCATACCCATTCAGAAGCTTTTACCGAATCGCTACAACGTTTACTACCTGATTTGTCTCAGCGTTCGGAAATTGAACAACATTTAATTTCTCAGCTGGTTTTGGCTTGTGGCGATGTCAGTTTAGTATCTTTTATTAAATTGAGTCGAGATGCGATCGCAGCTAGTCGAGAAGCTTTATCTTCAAACTGTGAAATTGTTGTCGATACCCAAACGGTTGCTGCTGCTTTAGATCAAACCCGATTACTTCACTTGGGATGCCGCACCGAAACCTTAATTGATAACCCCCATATTACCACCGCCACAGAGGCAGAACTCGCCTTTTGGCAACATCAAGAATGGCGAGAAAAATTGCAGCAAGTAAGTAATGGTTGTGTGTTGGTAGTTGGTTATGCTCCCTCAGTACTTCTCGAAGCTTGTGAAGCGATGTCTAACCAAAAAATTCAGCCTGCATTAGTAATTGGAATGCCCATTGGCTTTAGCCATGCTCCCGCAGCCAAGCGACAACTGATGCAACAAGGGATACCTTATATTACAGTTGCAGGGACTTTAGGAGGTGGCGCATTAGCTGCAACGGCCCTAAATGCCTTGGTTGAGTCACTAATTGATAAGCCAGATTGTCATTGTTATCTGCAATAAATAAGTATTCACTCAGCACTCAGACTCAGCACTACTGAAAATAATATTGTTAAATAATATTGAATTTGTTACACTTTACCAATTTTAGTAATTCAATAATTCATAACTGTGGCCATAAGCTACCAACTTGGTATAAGTTGCAATATAACTTAGAAAAATTTATAGTAAACAGACTTTGGCAATTAGAGTATAAATTATCATGCTATACAAGCTACAGCGAAGTATAAATCAGCACGAGTGCTTTGAAGTGATTAGAACTAAAGATAACTCAGATGTATAATTAGCGCGTCTCCTCCATCATTCCTAACAAGATCGCGATTTAGGAATGGCAGGCTTTCTATTTTTTACTTTAATTAAGGGCTTATGTGGCAACAAGAAAAAAAAGATACTTCGATAGTCAGGTTGGTATTATGGGTTGCCTTAGCTACAACCCCGATGGCAGCAACCCTGATGTTATCAGCGCCAATGCTGGCACAATCTACACCGGCAACCTCTTTTCCACTGCCAACAACAGTGCAGAATGGCTCAAAAGTAAAGATTGACGGTTCTAGTAGCTTGAGTGCAATCAACCAAAGTCTGAAAAAAAGTTTTGAAAAACAGTTTGTCGGCACAAAGGTTGAAGTTGCTGCTAATGGTACTAGTACGGCACTGAAAAATTTGCTAGATGGCAAAATCGACATAGTAGCAATGGGGCGCGGCTTGACACCAGCCGAAAAAGCCCAAGGACTAGAACAAGTTCGCTTGCGCCGTGAGAAAATCGCGATCGTGGTTAGCACAGATAATCCTTTCAAAGGAAGCTTGACTAGTAGGCAATTCGCCCGGATTTTTCGGGGACAAATTACCAATTGGTCGCAACTGGGAGGGACTTCAGAGAAGATTCGGTTAATCGATCACCCGAACACAAGTGAAACTCGCAATACTTTTCGTACTTATCCAGCCTTCAAAACTGGTGAATTTACGACAGGGGCTAATGCTACCCAACTAACTGAGGATAATACCGCAGAAATCATCAAACAACTGGGCAAAGGCGGTATCAGCTATGTGTTAGCTAATCAGGTATCGAAGTTGAAAGATGTGCGAGTTCTGCAATTACATCAAGCCTTACCAGAAGATGCAAAATATCCCTTCTCCCAACCTTTAGTCTACGTTTACAAAAAAAATCCCAGCTTAACTATAGTTGATTTTATCGGCTATACTCTGGCTCCCCCAGGACAGCAGGCTATAGAACAAGCTAGAGCTTCTGAAGCAGAGGCGATCGCAGCCAGGGTATTACAACCTACTGCTTTCACAGCTTTACCCAGTGCCCAGACGACACCAGCTGCTACGCCTTCCCCTACTGCCACTACTTCTGTATTTGCCCAAAAGCCCTTTGTAGCGGCTCCGGCACAAAATACCCCAATTGTAAACAAAGAAACACCCTTGTGGTTGCTGCTACCTTTGTTTTTTATAACCGCAGCTGGAGGATTATTCTGGTGGATTTTGGGGAAACGCCCATCCCCTACAGAGAAAACAGACAACTCGCCAGAATCGAATCCTCATTTACCGAACACAGAAAATGCAGAAGCGGCGGTGCTAAATGGCAGCACAACTTCCTCCCTGAATGGAGCGATACTTGAGGAACAGCCAGTGTCGCACTTTCAAGAGCAAGAAACCCCCGATCGCACTCCTTTCAACATCTATGCTCAAACACAATCTGATCTGACCCAGAATGCTACTCAGGGGACATCAAATTTAGTCCAAGAGGCAACTAATGGTACCTCAAACCTGTACGAAGGCACATCCGGTAAAACTAATGGTAATGGCTCAGAAAATAACAACTTGGGAGCCGCAGCTTTAGGTGGTGGTGCGGCTCTAGCAACAGGTATCGGGACAGCTACCTGGTCTACCTTTAACAACAAAGACACAGAAACAGACGCTATCAGTGAGACAATTGAACTAAATAATTATACGGAGACAAATCATCATGAGTCTGATGAGATTGAATGGGATATAGAAGCCCCAGCAGCTGTAGTAAATACTCCATATCCTCACCTGGCTAATATTCCAGAAGATACTTCTGATGTGGAACTGCCTTCATCGGAGGTGACAGCCCCACTCCCAGAATTACCAAATCTGCCAGCAATCACATCTGATTTTGGATATTGGGACACAGCAATTGAAGATCGAGCAGATGAGGAACTTCAAGCAGAGTTGAACTGGCTAGAGAGTATCACCTCAACTGAAGATACAGCCCCAATAGATGAATTGCCCTTACCAGAGTCTAGCGAAGCGACAGCCGATGTAGAACCATCAGCAACACAAACATCTTCACTGTTAAATTTACCAGAAATACCAGAAGAGGATGCCTTTAATGTGGTGGCGGACGCGGCCGAACCCACTCTCGATTTACCAGAAGAAACATCTCCAGCCGAACCGACTGCTGCGGAAAATGTTGCAGAAACGAACTCCACAGATTTTGCTACTGCTGCGGCTTTAGCAGCAGGCGTAGGGGTTGGAACCTGGGCTAGTACTTTGGCATCAGATGGCCAAGCCGAAATTGATACTCCGGTTGATAATGAGCCAATTGCCGCCGAAACAGCTATTGGTTTGGTAGATGCAGATGACGAGAGCAATATTGTGCTGACCCCACATACTTATACATTGGCTCACGTCTCTTGGGAGATTTCCGAAGCCAAGAAAGCCTCGCTGCAACAACAGGGAGGCTCTCAATTGGTAGTGCGGCTTTACGATGTGACTGGCATTGACTTGAGTTATCAAAGTCCCAACCTTGTAAAGCAGTACGAATCTGAAGAGACAGTACACGAAGGACTGGTGGATATTCCTGTCACCGATCGCGATTACATAGCTGAAATTGGCTATATCGCTTATGGCGAGTACTGGTTATTCATTGCCCGTTCCGCAGTTGTTCGTGTCTTCAATCCGATCCATCCAGATCCCATCGTTGCTGATGTGCCGATTGCTGATGAAACAGATATTGGCTTGGTAGATGTAGACATAGATGAAGAGAGCAGTATTGTCCTCACACCCCGCACTCACCAATGGGCTGATGTCTCTTGGGAAATATCCGAAACCAAAAAAGCAGCACTGCAACAACAGGGCGGCTCTCAATTGGTAGTGCGGCTTTATGATGTAACTGGAATAGACCTGAGTTATCAAAATCCTCAGTTTGTCCAGCAGTATGAATGTGAAGAGACAGCACAGGATCGCTTTGTGGAAATTCCCATCAGCGATCGCGATTACATAGCTGAAATTGGCTATGTCGCTGATGGCGATTGCTGGTTATTCATTGCTCGTTCTGCGATCGTTCGTGTTTTCAATCCTGTCCATCCAGATCCCACAACAGATTCTCCAGTTTCTCCAGTTGAAAATGTCGCCTTAACAAGTGAAACAGCTATTGACTGGGCAAATGTAGAAGCAGAAATCCCTGAAGAAGAGAGCAGTATTGTCCTCACACCCCGCACTCCCAAATGGGCTTATGTATCTTGGTACATTTCCAAAACTCAGTCCGAAGCGCTGCAACAACAGGGTGCTTCACAACTGGTAGTGCGACTCTATGATGTAACTGGCATTGATTTGAGTTATCAAAGTCCCCAGTTGATACAGCAGTATGAATCTGAAGAGGTAGCACACGATCGCTTTGTCGCTATTCCCGTGAGCGATCGCGATTATATGGTTGAAATTGGCTATATTGCTGATAGCGATAGTTGGTTACTCATCGCCCGTTCAGCTAACGTTCGGGTCTTCAGTCGTCCCCACGGAGATTTCTGGTTTGTGGCCGATGCTGAGTTGATTATTCACGGAGCAACCCAACCAAATACAACCGTAAACATTGGTGGTCATACCATCAAAATCAAACCCGATGGTACTTTCCACTTACGTCTCCCCTTTTCAGATGGTTTAATAGACTATCTCATCACAGTAGCTGCTGATGGAGAATCCACAAGAACTATTCATAAGAAGTTCTCTCAAGAAACTTCCGAAAGCTAAAAATTCGTGGTTTACATATCTGTGCATTGGTGTCAACTTAAGCCCAAACCCTTTTAAAACCTCGTTTCCAGCCGGAGGCTGGAAACGAGATAAGCTAATCAGCATTTAAGTTGCATAATTAGGGCGGGCAAGATGCCCACCCCACAAGATATTGAGAAAATTTTAATATGCAAATTAGATGTGTTTTAGCTTAATATCTAAGGGTTTGAAACCCACGGAGGTGGGTTTTGTTTGTATAGACGCGGTTTCTAACCGCCCGTTTCACGTTAAGTTGGCAGCAATGACAGATGTGCGCCTCTACTCGCAATGTCTGTATTCCACACAATTGCAAACCGCCATAACGTCATTTTAAGAGCAAATAGAGAGAGGGAATTTTATTGAGGAGGGTAGTTCTTGCTAAGAACTGACGGGAACTCCTGCCTCCTGCAAATATTTTTTGACTGCAAAAATCTTCTCAATCACATCTTCTACCACCTTATCTGGCGTGGAAGCACCAGAAGTAACTCCCACAGAAATTTCTCCCTTTGGCAACCAGTTTTCTGTAGTTATTAACTGCCCATTTAATTGTCGATGTTCAATGGAATTTCCTGATTTCAAGCGTTCAACAGTATCAATGTGATAAGAAGGAATTTTCCGCTCAAAAGCAATTTGTTGCAACTGAGTAGTATTCGATGAATTAAACCCACCAATTACTACCATTAAATCTAAATTATCTTCTACTAACTCCAACATGGCATCTTGACGTTCTTGGGTAGCGTCACAAATGGTGTTGAAGCTTTGGAAATGCTGATTTAACTCAATAGGCCCATATTTATGCAACATAGTCCGCTCAAAAAGCTTACCTATTTCCTCAGTTTCACCTTTAAGCATGGTAGTTTGGTTGGCAATGCCAACTCTTGCTAAATCTCGATCGGGGTCAAATCCTGCGGAACAAGCTTTGGCAAATTTGGTCAAAAATTCTTCACGGTTCCCGCCATTGATAATATAGCTAGCAACATATTCTGCTTCTGGCAAATTTAACACTATTAAATACTTGCCAGCAAAGGAACTAGTTGCAACTGTTTCTTCATGTTTATATTTACCGTGAATAATGGAAGTATAATCAATTTTTTTGTGCTTTTCTACTGTATTCCAAACTTTAGATACCCAAGGGCAAGTAGTATCAACAATTTTGCAGCCTTTATCATGAAGTATCTGCATTTCTTGAACGCTAGCCCCAAAGGCGGGTAATATGACGACATCACCCCTTCCAACAACAGAAAAGTCTTTATTCTTTCCTTCAACGGGGATGAATTCTACTTCCATTTCCTGCATTCGCTGATTTACAGAAGGGTTGTGGATAATCTCGTTAGTAATCCAAATTTTTTCTGTAAGGAAGTGCTGACGGGTTTCGTAAGCCATTGCTACAGCCCGTTCTACACCCCAGCAAAAACCAAAGGCTTTTGCTAGTCGGATTGTCACATTGCCCCGTTGTAGAGTGTAATTGCGATCGCGAATTTCTTGAATCAAGTTACTCTGATACTCTGACTGCAACTGAGTAGCAACTTCTGCTTGATGACCAAAGCCCTTGCGATTATAATTTTCTGAATGTTGGAGGCTGCGCTTAAAAGCTTTTGTATCCATGAGATTTGTTTACTTAAACCACTATTTCTTATTTTCTCGTGCCCAGACGCGATTTATACACAGTTGTATTCAAAGATATTATCAAAGAGCGGGAAAGGCATAATGGCAAGGGGCTAAGGGTTTAAATCCCCCGTTTCAATAATCGGCAAGTTTTGGGTCGGGGTCTAAATCCTCGTCACAAAACTTAATTACGAATTACGTTAGCGTAGCGGTAGCGAGTCTTTTCCCAAGGGGAGACGCCAAGGGCGAACGAGCGTCATTACGAATTACGAATTATTTAACCTTTTACCCTCTTTTTATTGCTGGGGTTTTAATTCGATCTCGCTATAAATCTGCAATGCAGAACGCCAAACTATATAACCTTCAGGACTTAAGTGCAAGCCATCAGTAGTAAATTCGCGGCGGAGATTTCCTTGTTTGTTGGTAAACAAGGGATGTAAATCGAGATATTTGACACCTTTTTTGGTAGAGATGCTTTGTAGTTGCTGATTCAAATCACGAATGCGACTATTGGCAACAGCCAACAGGTTTCCTCGTCCTTTCCAGGTTGCGTCCTCTGCCCCATGTGGCAAAATCGACTGAACAACAATTTGTGCTGTGGGATGCGTCTTTCGTAGGTAACTAATAATTTGCCGTTGATTATCTAAAATTTCTCCATCACTCATCCCCCGAATGAGGTCATTAATGCCAATCATCACAAAAATCACCTCTGGCTGGGTGCGGTTAAATATTGTTAATCTTTTCAAGAGACCATTGCTGGTTTCACCAGAAATTCCTTGATTGAGCCAACTTTTACCCTCAGGTAATAACTCAGGAGGAAACCACAAACTCAGAGAATCTCCCGCCAGGATGCTTAAATGCGGAGGACGTTGTTCAGCAGCAACCTTGGCTTCTTGCTTGAGAATATCTACCCACTCCTGGTAAGTGAGTTGGTGACGGCGACCTAAATCAGGTGTAGCAATTGGGCGATCGCTATTTAGGTTGATTGCCTGTGGGGATGTTACTATCCCAAAAAAAGCGGCCAATCTCTGCTGTTGCCAAATTAGCAGAATGACCGCCAACATCAGGATGCCGTTGGTTAACAGCGAGAAAAATGCCCAGAGAGGAAAGCTTTTAAAAGAAGTAGACACGACTAGCGAAATTTACCAATTATTTGAATCAAATTTTAGCGCCAGCGATCGCAAATGGCACAACTTTAAATTGGGGATTGGGGACTGGGGATTGGGGATTGGGCATAGAGCATTAGTTATTTCCCCTCTGCTTCCCCTGCTCCCCCTGCTCCCTACTGAGTCGGACGATCGCCAAACTCGGAGTTGTAACCTTCTTCGCCGTGTTCGTTGATATCTAAACCTTGCAGTTCTGCTTCCTCTTTAACTCGCAGCCCGACTGTAGCATCGATAACCTTGAGAATAATCCACGTACCAACACCTGCGATCACATAAGCAACGGCAATTGCTACTAGTTCAACTCCCAATTCACCAAGATTACCACGCAGCACTCCATCTTTACCTCCACCGTTAACTTGAGTCGTGGCAAAGATTGCGGTTAAAATTGCCCCTACTGTACCACCAACCCCATGCACGGGATAGGTATCTAAAGCATCGTCAATTTGTAGCTTGTGCTTGAAACTAATGGCATAGAAGCAAACAAAGGCGGTGATGAAACCAATTAAAATCGCTGATAGCGGTGTGACAAATCCGGCGGCGGGAGTAATGCCTACCAAACCAGCAACGGCTCCTGTCGCTGCTCCCACGGCGGTTGGTTTACCCCGCAAAGCTGCTTCCAAAATTAACCACATTAAAGCCGCCGCCGCCGCCGCTGCATTTGTGGCGACAAAGGCTGTGGTTGCCAAATTTGTGACTACAGTGCCAGAAGTTCCACTAGCAACTGATAGGGCACTACCAGCGTTGAAGCCGAACCAACCAAACCACAGTAAGCCAGCACCTAACAAAATAAATGGAACGTTGTGTGGTGGGCTAAGGCGATCGGGATGGGTTTTCCGGGGGCCAAGGACGATCGCTGCTACTAGGGCTGAAACACCGGAACTAATATGAACTACTGTGCCACCTGCAAAGTCGAGGGCACCCAATCCACCATACAAACCTAAAAATCCACCTTTCGCCCATACCATGTGAGCTAGAGGGGCGTAAACAAAGGTTGACCACAGTAGGACAAACAGTGAATAAGCGCGGAAACTCATCCGTTCTGCGATCGCTCCAGAAATTAAGGCTGGGGTGATAATCGCAAACATGGCTTGATAGATCATGAATGCCTGGTGGGGTATCGTTCCGGCATAAGAGACGACTTCCGGCGGATTTGACCCTTTAAGATAATCGGTGACTTCTAACCCGACGCCATTCAACCCAAACCACTGTAATCCACCGATAAACGGTAAACCTGGCGCAAAAGAAAGACTATAGCCCCAGAGAATCCAGGTAACTCCCACAATTGCCATTAACACAAAGCTCATCATCAATGTGTTTAAGACGTTGCGCGATCGCACAAATCCACCATAGAAAAATGCCAATCCTGGTGTCATTAGTAGTACGAGCGCTGCTGAAATCAGTATAAATGCCGTATCTCCAGTATCAGCAGTAGGTGGAGCAGCAGCAGCAGGGGCTTGGGCGAAAGCATCGCCCATCAACGGCCCTGCCAAAAACAGTAGGGTCATAGCCCCAATCATCACAAATTTCTTCAACACTTCTTTCTCTTCCTAAGCACCAATGATTTGTATACTTAACTACATTTGATTACTTTTAGTTAGACATTTTTGTCTTTAAAGTTACTTAACCTGAATTTTCTGGAAATGTTAACAAAAATATAATCCTGATTGTAGTTGCCAAGATCAAAATAAGGGTGTATTGATGCAATGATTGCATCTTTTTTTGAAGAATAGCACTTTATTCAAGCGCTACAAAATTCCAAATTTTTAGTTACTTACAGTTACTTACTGTTACAAACCAAAATAATTCTGAGAATTGACAAATATTGTAAATTATCGCCAGTATTCTCCGAAAATTTGCCCAAAAAATATCTCATAAGTTCTCTTCCTATCTCCCGTATAAACGCGTAGATATCTACTTGCCTGATTCTCATCGCTTAGTTGCTAAAAAAACTTTTGCAATTTTGCGTGAGACGATCATCTGTTTTAAAGGGAATAATATAAAAGCTATTGGTCAAAAATAATATAGAAAATTTACTTAACTTCTCGGAGCAAACATGATAATTAATACACTCGCTAAAGCTAAACATACTCCGATTAAGTAGTAACGGTCTGGAGTTACCCCGTCTACCTTCCAGCCCCAAAGCGTTGCCATTGCAATAAACACGCCGCCATAAGCTGCATACACTCTGCCAAAATTTGCTGGTTGGAGAGTTGCAAGAACCCCGTAGAAAGCTAAAGCAATTCCTCCCAATAGACCCCACCAGAAAGGCTTCCCCTCGCGCAACCACAACTAGATCAGGTAGCCACCCCCAATTTCAAAGAAACCAGCCCACAAAAAATACAGTAGTGACTTAATCATTTGACCGATTATTTAATAAGTCGAACTCAGTAAAATTACGCTAACGCTTTTAACCAAACTATTGTCATTAATTAAAGTAAGTTTGTTGACCAAATGGGGATTGGGTACTAGGTACTGGGTACTAAAGATTGGAAGAAACAAGATAAGGGTTCTTTTTTAATAATTTCCCTAGTCCCCAATCCCCAGTCCCCAATCCCTAGTCCCCACTCCCCAGAATGTAGATAAGGCTCACGGATGAAAGCACCATTACCTGATAACGAAGCACAGAGAATTGAGACGCTTTTACAATATAAGATTCTGGATACGCCATCTGAAGCCGCCTTTGACGACCTTACCCGTTTAGCTTCGTATATTTGTCAGACTCCTATTGCCTTAATTAGCTTAATTGATACAAATCGCCAGTGGTTCAAATCAAAAGTCGGAATGGAAGCCCTAGAAACACACCGAGAATTGGCATTTTGTGCCCATGCTATACTCCAGCCTGACATTTTGGTTGTGCCTGATGCAACAGATGACGAACGATTCGCTACAAACCCACTGGTAATATCTGACCCAAATATTCGGTTTTATGCTGGTGTACCTTTGACTAACCCTGAGGGATACGCGCTAGGAACCCTGTGTGTAATTGACTACGTACCACGAGAACTTAATCCAGAACAACTGGAGGCATTACGAACTTTAGGTCGTCATGTCATTAAGCAACTGGAACTGCGCCGAAATTTAGCAAGTTTGGAACTTGTTACCAAGAAAGGCAAACAGGCGCAGAGGGTAGGCAAGGCATTTTTCAAAAAGATTGCAGCAGGTTTGGCTTTGGCCTCGGCAATGGTAGTTATGATTGGCGTGGTTTCTTATCAAAATACAAGAGTATCTACTAATAATCGCAGTGTAATAAAAAAGACTTATAAAAAAATCAACAGCTTAGAAAAACTACTGTCCCAAATAAGAGAGGCCGAGACGGGACAAAGTAGTTACCTCTTCACTGGAGAACAAATTTATCTAAAACCTTATCAAACAGCACTCGCTAACGTCGATCAAGAAATTGCCAACCTGAAGGATTTAACAGCAGATCAACTGAACCAACAAAAGCAGATTGCAACCCTTGAATTTCTCATCACGGCTAAACTTGCTGAACTAAAACAGACTATCGACTTGCGCCAGAGTCAGGGATTAGAGACGGCGTTGCTAGTACTACAGAAAAATAATCAGCAAAATCTCCTGGACGATATCCGCAAGGCGATCGATGAGATGGTGGATGAGCAAAGGGGACAACTTCAGCAGCAATTACAAACAGCAAAGGCTCGAATTCGCAACACAATTTTGATAATTGCGATCGCAATCTGCCTAAGTTTTATTGTTCTTGCTGTAGTCTACTACTTCATATATCGTGAGGTTACAGAGCGGAAAAAGGCAGAAGAAACCTTAAATCAAGAACGCAATTTTATCTCAGCAATCCTTGATACAGTCGGCATGTTGGTAATAGTTCTCGACACTCAAGGAAAAATCGTTCGTTTCAATCAAGCTTGTGAGCAAATAACAGGTTACTCATTCGATGAGGTGAGGGGTAGGTATTTCTGGAACTTATTCCTACTTCCTGAAGAATTGGAGCCAGTCAAAGCAGTTTTTGAGCAATTGCTAACTGGTAAAGGCTTCTTGGAGTACGAAAACCATTGGGTAATGAAGGATGGCAGTCGGCGACTAATTGTCTGGTCGAATACCTTCTTAAAAGACTATGAAGGATCAGTAGAATACATCGTTAGTACTGGCATTGACATTACCAATCACAAACGCGCACAACAGCATCTAACTGCCCAATATGCTACAACCCGCGTCTTAGCAGAGTCCGCCACAATCAGCGAAGCTACTCGCCAAATCTTGCAAGGAATCTGTGAGAGTTTGGCATGGGATTTGGGTGAAATTTGGATGGTCGATGAGCAAGCAAACGTGCTGCGTTTTCTCGATATCTGGCATAAACCATCCCTGGAAATGCAAGAGTTTGAATCAGTAAAGCAACAAACCACCTTTGCGCCAGGAATTGGGCTACCTGGACGGGTTTGGGCTAGTTCTGAACCTGTTTGGATTGCTGATATCGCTAAAGATATTAATTTCCCTAACTTCAAAATTGCTGCTCAGGTGGGACTACACGCCGCTTTTGGTTTTCCAATCCGCAGCGACCATAAAATCCTCGGCGTCATTACCTGCTTCAACCGTGAAATCCATCCGCCTGACCAAGATTTGGTCAAAACGATGAATTATATCGGTGAACAAGTCGGGCAATTTATCCAGCGTAAACAGGCTGAAGAAGAAATACAACGCCAAAATTTGCGATCGCAACTATTTACCGAAATTACCCTCAAAATTCGTCAGTCTTTGGAAATCGAAGAAATTCTCCAAATCACTGTCGAGGAGGTACAAAAGATTCTTCAGACTGACCGAGTTTTGATCTATCAGTTTTTGCCAGATGAGTCTGCAACCACCGTTACTGAAGCAGTAGTTTCTGGCTTACCAACAATCAAAGAGCAAAACATTACTCCCCTTTATTTACAAGCGGAATATCTACAACAGTATTATCTACAGCAGTACCGTCAAGGACAGACTTTAGAGCTAAATAACTTGGATCTACCAGAAGTTGAACAAAGCCATCTGGAATTGATACAACAGTTTGGGGTCAAAGTTAATTTAGTTGTGCCCATTCTTGTCAAAGAAGAACTGCGCGGTTTGCTCATAGTTCATCAGTGTGACGATTCCCACCACTGGTCTAGCTTTGAAACTCATCTCTTGCGGCAAATAGCCGACCAAGTAGGTATTGCCTTAGTCCAAGCCCAACTATTAGCAGCAGAAACTCGTCAGCGAAAAGAACTGGAAATTGCCCGTCGCCAAGCGGAATTAGCTTCTCAGATGAAAAGTGCTTTTTTGGCAAATATCAGTCATGAAATTCGGACTCCGATGAACGCTGTATTGGGGATGACCAGCTTGGTATTAGATACTCCCTTAGACGCAGAACAGCGAGATTTTATTGAAACAATTCGCAGTAGTGGAGATGCCCTTTTAAGTTTAATCAACGAAATTTTGGATCTTTCCAAACTTGAGGCTGGAGAGATGGCTCTCGAAACTCTAGATTTTGACCTATCCACTTGTGTAGAAGAAGTGGTGGAATTATTGGCTCCCTCAGCCCATAACAAGGGATTAGAAATTGCCGCACTGATTGAGCATAACGTCCCCACCCACCTCAAAGGAGATACGGGTAGGCTGCGGCAAATTCTGATGAACTTAATCAGCAATGCGATCAAATTTACCAGCGCTGGCGAAGTATTAGTGCAAGCCGAATTGCGTTCCGTTTCCGCGACTACAGCCACCATCCATTTTGACATCACAGATACAGGTCTTGGCATTAGCCCTGAAGACCAACGCAAACTCTTTATGCCATTTACTCAAGTGGATGCTTCTACCACTCGTAAATATGGTGGTACTGGTTTGGGATTAGCCATCTGTAAACAACTTGTAACCTTGATGGGAGGAATGATTGGGGTAGAAAGTCAGGTAGGGAAAGGATCTAATTTTTGGTTTGAGGTACTTTTTACAAAGCTTGTTGAGCCTGTTTTGCCAAAATGCGATCGCCCACTTTTACACAATCGCCGCTTGTTAATAGTAGATAACAACGCTACTAATTGCAAAGTTATCTCCCATCAAGCTACTCATTGGGGAATGGAAGTAGATCGTGTTGACAATATTGCTGCGGCCCTGAAAGTTATTCAGCAAGCTGATGGGCAAGGGAAACCATATCATATCGCCTTGATTGATATGCAAAAAACCCAAACTTATGGCATGACAATCAAAGAACAAATTCAAGCTAATTCTGCACTTGCTGAGATCCCTTTGATTATGCTTGCCTCTACTAATCAACGGGATGAAGTGCAGCAGGCACTCAAAATCGGATTTGCAGCTTATTTAGTCAAACCCATTAGGTCATCACGACTTCTCGATACCATCATCACTATTTTAGGAGTGCAGTCGGAATCAGAACAAGAGGCTACTAAAGAAATCCAGAGTACAGAAACTTTAGACATTCTTACTTCCTCTTTCCCTAACCCTTCTACGAAATCCAAGTTAAGAATTCTCCTAGCAGAAGATAATTTGGTGAATCAGAAAGTAGCCTTGAAGCAACTCCAGAGTTTGGGCTATAAAGCTGATGTCGTTGCCAATGGCAAGGAGGTTTTGCAGCTATTAGAAAAAATTCCTTACGATTTGATTCTTATGGATTGCCAAATGCCAATTCTCGATGGTTTGGAAACCACAAAAGAAATTCATCGTTGGCAAGAGGACGCTTTTGCCCTGGGTCATCGTCCTGTGGTGATTGCGATGACGGCGAATGTGATGAAAGAAGACGAACAAACGTGTCTCAATGCCGGAATGGACGACTATCTGAGTAAGCCAGTCTTTAAAGAAAAATTGGCTGCCACCTTAGAGCATTGGACAGGCGTGATTTCTTCCCAACAAGAGGCAGTTGTTTATGAACAGACAGTTTCCACCACCAACAATATAGTTGACCTAGCAATTGATTGGGAACACTTGCATCAGATATCGGGAAATGATGAAGAATTTGAACGAAATCTATTGCAATTAAGCATTGAAGATATTAAACCACGTTTAGAGATCATTAAAATAGCGATCGCACATAATGACTTTGAGCAAATAGCACGAGAAGCTCATCACCTTAAAGGCGCTAGTGCCAACATTGCAGCCACAGCTATGTATCTAGCTGCTGACAAATTAGAACAACTAGCTAACGATCAAGACCTGAGAGGTACTACCAACTTAATCTCAGAACTAGAAGAATTTGTCAACCGAATTCAAGACTTTTTAACAAAATAGAATAAAGGTGTTGTTTTAGGCGTTGATTAATGGTTGCTTTGATGGTGAGCAGATTGGCGCGGTAGGGGGTTGGTCATTTATAAACCTTGCTACGATGTCCAACATCTACAATTTTTACCAATAAAACATCATCGAAAATCTCGTATATAACTCGATAATCGCCTACTCTAATTCGATATGAATTTTCTTCACCTTATAACTTTTTAACTCCATTGGGGCGTGGTTCTATAGCCAATTCATCTATTTTGGGTTGTATGCGGTCTTGTAATTCTTGAGATAGTTGTCTAAACATTTTTCTAGCACCTTTGGTAAATTTAACTGTGTAAATCACGCTACGTCCTTTTTTCCTTCGTTAGCGATTTCCTTTTTAATGTCGCCCCATGCAATAAGACTATTATTTTCTACATCACTTTTGGCAGCATAATAGGCTCTTAAATCTTCTTCTTCCTCTTCCTTTTCGATTTTTATAAGTGATGCGTAAATCTCATCTAGGGTACTGTCATAAGCTTGATTTAACAGTACGTTGATTGTATTAATTAACTGTTCCCGTTCGTATTTGGTTTTCATTTTTATACTTCTTCCAAATTTTCCAACAGTTTACTTATTTCTTCATCTAGTAGTGGTAGCAACAATGACGCTAGCTCAGAATTAGTTTTAAGAATAGTTCTTAAAGCTTGAATTTTTATGATTCATTATGAACATCTCAGCTTGCGAGATTTTTGAACAGCGCCATCTTTCTCGCCACTCCCTACACCCCGATATTCAACAATTTCGCCATCGCCAACCGTTGTAGTTTCCCAGTAGCACCACGAGGTAGTTGATCTAAAATATGAACTTGTTTAGGAACTTTGAAGTCTGCCAGCATGGTTGAACAGTGAATTAAAAGTTCTTTTTCGCTAACTTCTGCTTTCAGAACTACAGCGGCGTGGATATCTTCTCCTAAAGATTTGTGGGGGACAGCAAAAGCTAAGGCTTCGGCGACTGCGGGATGACGCAACAAGACATCATCCACTTCTAAAGGAGAAATTTTTTCCCCACCTCGGTTAATCAATTCTTTAATGCGTCCAGTCAGGCGGAGATAGCCGTCTTCGTCCACAGTACCCTGATCTCCTGTGCGGAACCAACCGTTTACAAAAGCGGTGGCGTTAGCTTCTGGATTATTTTCGTAGCCATCTATAACATTGGGTGCTTTTACCACTACTTCACCCAAGCTTCCCTGAGATAATAGGTTGCCTTCAGAGTCCATAATCCCTACTTCGACACCGAAGCCATAACCTACAGTACCCGGTTTCCTGACTTTTGGCGGTAGGGGATTAGTGGTCATTAAGTGAGATGCTTCAGTCATGCTATAAGCTTCTACCACCGGAGCATTCAGAGTTGCCTCTAGCTGTTCAATGATAATCGGGGGCAAAGTAGCGCTACTAGAGCGAATAAAACGAAAGCGATTAGCTTTAACAATTTCTGTGTTGCGGCTAGCGCGTGCCAAAATTGTCTGGTGCATAGTTGGCGCTGCGGAGTACCAGGTGGGTTTGTAGGTATCTACCAGTTTCCAAAACTCTAGGGCATTGAAACCATTGGGACAAACTAGTGTACCGCCCGATGCCAGAGTTGCCAGCAAACAGCCCACCAACCCGTGAATATGGAACAGGGGCATTAGACAAAGTGTCGTATCTGCGGCTGTGAGTGAGTAAGCACCAATGAAGTTGTTGGCTGAAGCGATTAAGTTGCGATGACGAATTGGCACACGCTTGGGACGACTCGTAGTGCCGCTAGTATGGAGAATCATCGCTATATCATCAGACTGAGGCAAGGGACCAGGGGGCGGGGAGCAGGGGGGAAGTCTCTCTTTGACTAATTCAAAGCTTAATGTACCGTCAGTGTTTACCTTGGCATTAATCAGTATCATATCGGGTGTGACAGCAGCAATGGCTGTTTCTGGCCCCTCAGATAACGTAATCAGTGCTTTTGCTTGGATATCCTGGTAATAAAAGGCAAATTCTTCTTGCTTGTATTTGGGATTTAAGGGTGCAGCAGTGCCACATAAAGCAGCCGCCAAGAAGGTAATCGCCATTGGTGAACCGTTACTCATTGCAATGGCAATACGTTCTCCCCGTTTCAATCCAAAGCTGTTGAGTTGGGTTACTAGTCCAACAACATTGTCGCGCAATTGCTTATAAGTTAGCGATCGCCCCTCAGCCGTAACTAGGGCTGGATGATTGTCTTCCCCCACTAAAAGCTCAAATAAATTCATTCAAAACCTCCAGATTAAGAAAATTGGGAATTGGAAAAGAAACTCTTTTCTTGTTTTCTTTATCCTCCTTATCCTCATTGTCTCACTTGTCCACATTTCTCATGTCCCATGTCCAATGCCCAATTCAACCATTGTTTAGTAAGTTTAAGGCAAAAAACAAGAGCTAAAATTAAGTCAATAGTGTGGAGTGTGGCTGTCATGACTAGAAATCAGAAAAATCTTTTTCACCAACTAAACCCCATAGATAAAATATGGATCGTCGGAATTTTCTAAAGTATCTCACTTTAGCAGGATCTAGCTTTGCCTTAACTAGTTGTATTCAAGGCAGAAACTCCACCAAATCGCAGGGTGAGGCGTCTTCCTTAGCGTCGTCAGTGGCAGTCAATGAACCTCTCAAGGTGGGATTTGTTTATGTGGACTCTGTGGGTGATTTTGGCTGGACTTATGCCCATGATTTAGGTCGCAGAGACATGGAAGCCAATCTTCAAGGTAAGGTAAAAACTACCTTTGTTGAAAATGTCAAAGAAGGTGCTGACGCTGAAAGGGTGATTCGCCAATTAGCATTAGATGGTAACAAGTTGATTTTTACAACTTCCTTTGGGTACATGAACCCAACAATTAAAGTTGCCAAAGACTTTAGTGATGTTGTCTTTGAACACTGTACAGGATACAAACGTGCTACCAATGTTGGCACTTATCTGGGACGCTTTGAAGAACCGCGTTACTTAACCGGCATGATTGCTGGCAAGATGACAAAATCAAATGTAGTCGGTTTTATTGGCGCATACCCAATTCCAGAAGTAATCCGAGGAATCAGTGCATTTACTCAAGGTGTACGGCTAACAAATCCCCAAGCAAAAGTTAAGGTACTTTGGGTGCAAAGTTGGTACGATCCAGCTAAAGAAAGAGATGCGGCTCAAGCTTTGGTCAATTTAGGTGCAGATATATTAACACAACATACCGACTCTAGTGCTGTTATCCAGTTGGCTGAGGAAAAAGGTATTTATGCTTTTGGCTACAACACTGATATGAGTAAGTTTGGCCAAAAAGCCCACCTGACATCAGCTGTTAATAAATGGGGCAAATTCTATACAGATAAAGCTTTAGCTGTAATGAGTAATACTTGGAAGTCTCAAGAGGTTTGGGATGGCATTGGTCAAGGAATGGTGGATATTTCCCCGATGAATGAGGCGATTCCGGCTGATGTGCAACAACTAGTGTATGCGAAGCGCGATGAGTTTATTCAGGGTACTGCACACCCTTTTAATGGCCCGGTGAAAGACCAAAAAGGGGTAATGCGAGTGCCAAAGGGTAAGGTGTTGGATGATCGGAGACAACTAGCGATGGATTGGTATGTTGAGGGAATTGAAGGGTCAATTCCGAAAGGGAAATCGTAGCGTTGCTACATAATATGGTTGAGGAACGAAACCCAATATTGAAAGAAAACCGTCTCTTGTTGCGGCTGCAAGACTGTTGCTAAGTCAGAAAGTGCTGTCTCTATGACTTGCTGATTAAATTGTTCGCGTTCTTGAAACTGCCGAAATTATGCTTCTACTTATTTATTTGCCAGCAAATTTAAGTAGGGCTTGCTGAAAAAGAAAGAGAAGCTCACAGTATATAGATTATCTGACCAAAGAAGTATATTCAGGTGCAAGACTTGAGGATACAATAGCCCAAAATCCTTGCATAACCGCGACCAGCAGTACAGAAGTGTGCTGTTTGTAACCATGTACCGAAAACAGGGGCAAAATCCAATCTCACCAGAGAACTTTGAATTTCCGTTTTCAGGCAAGTTATCATCAGATAATCGTTGGGTACTTCTGGCATCGTTAATACCCTGGGCAAAATTTGAAGACGGATATTCTGACGAATTCTCTATAGAGATGGGAGCGCCACCAAAGCTATTTCGGATGGCATTAGGGGCATTAATAATTAAAGAAAAGTTAGGTATAAGCGATAGAGAAACAGTAGAACAAATTAAGGAGAACCCTGATCTCCAGTATTTTATAGGGATGTATTCTTATAGTAATGAAAATCCATTTGACTCATCAATGTTAGTACATTTTCGGGAAAGAATTAGTGCTGACCTAGTTAACAAAGTGAATCGAAAAATGGTGAAGAAAATGCTAGAAGCAACATCTTCTCAAGAGTCTGAAAAAAAAACCGAAGACGCTTACGGACTCGCTAACGCTGTGCGAGCGCCAGAGAGAACCGAGCTTGGTGCAAAGAACGAGGTATTAGAATTAGTGGTTCCCCTTTAGGTAGACCTCCAGCCAATGTGAGTAAAGAAAAAAAGAAGCAAGCATTATCAGATGAAAGGATTCGTAATTCTATTGAGGGAAAGTTTGGACAAGCTAAAAGAAGATTTAGCCTGGGTAGAGTGATGGCGAAACTGTCTCATACTTCTCAAACAGCAATTGCTATTACTTTTTTAGTAATGAATCTTTCTACTCACCTGTCAGGGGTTTTTTGTGCCTTTTTATGTCTATTTTTCAAAAATAGACCTTTTTTAGAGATGGGTATAATTGAGCGTTATGATTTTGCAAGCTATAGGCAACAAAAACTTATCTTTAACCTTGCTTAAATAATTACTCAACCCTTAAGATTGCTTTTTTATGACTTTTTCAGCAACCCCTAAGTAGTGAAAAAAATGAGTCTGTAAACTGGCTAAACCTACCGTTGAGAACATTTGGCCGCTAACGGTAATAAGGCTTCACCAGTATTGACATGAAACAAATAGCGGCGATGTTCCTTTGGTAAACTGTTTTTAACTCCAGTGGCAAACACCGCCAATGTTCCAGACTGCACTATCCAGACAGTTTGTGAGTTATCCAACAGTAATGGTTCATTTGCTTGAAGTGAGTATGGTTGGGGAAGAGGATTCACTGAAGGTAAATCGATGTGAGTTTGACGAGTGGAAAAAGATATAAAAAACTATTGTATCCCGGCTGAATATAACAGAATTTTTTTGATGATAAAATTACGTTCTGCTAACCTAAACGATATAGACTTTATCCTCACTCAAGAAAATAGAGATGAATTCAAAGACCTGATCATCTGCTGGAGCCGAGAAGAACACAGCAGAAACTTGCACTTTGCTGACAAACATTATTTAATGATTGAAAATAGTTCAGGAGAGACACAAGGCTATGCTATTTTGTCTGGGCTACAATCACCAAACAAGAGTATTGAATTAACTCGAATTATCATTGCTGCACCAGGACGAGGATACGGCAAGCGTGCGTTAAGAATTATCCTGAAAAAGGTTTTTGAAGAGTATAATGCTCATCGTTTTTGGTTAGATGTCTTTGAACACAATCAACGTGCTAGACATGTTTATCAATCGGTCGGCTTTCAGAATGAAGGAGTTTTGCGAGAAGCTTTGAGGCAAAAAGATAAGTATTATTCGTTAGTAATTATGTCTATACTTGAGAATCAATACTTTCATTGAAGAAGAATTCAGGAGTCAGAATTCAGGAGTCAGAATTAAGACAATACAGTTCAGAATTAGCAACAAAACCCTGATGTAGAGACGCGATTTATCGCGTCTTGAAAGACCAATTATCCACACCAATAACCCTTAACCCAAGCGTATTGAGCTATAAGAGGATGTTTGAAAAGTATTTGACTGTGATTTGTTCTCAAACTTGATATTATGCTTGATTTGTGATCGCTCTACACCATCAAAGCAGATTTCCCCCTGCCAAGGTAGATAAAGCCCGCGAATTAATTTAGCAACTGTAGATTTACCAGAACCACTTCCCTCCACAAGCGCTATTCTTTGCCCAGGCTTGACAATCAAGCTCAAATTCTCAATCAACGGAGCTTCCACACGACTGTACCCAAACGTAACATTCCGTAACTCAACATTGCCCAGTAATTGCCAGAGAATTGCCAGAGAGACGAGAAAGTAATTTCCTCCCCTACCTCCCCTGCTCCCTGCCTCCTTCAAGATGTCAAAGGTAAGCAGATGGTAAAACAAGTTCTACCCGGCTGCGATTCAAATGAGAGTGTACCGTGATGGCGATTTTCTACAATCCGGCGAGTAGTTTCTAAACCTAATCCCGATCCATGTCCTACTGATTTGGTGGTGAAGAAGGGTTCAAAAATGCGCGTTTTAATTTCCAGTGGAATTCCACTGCCAGAGTCGATAATGTCAATATGAGCATAGCGATCGCAATGCCAAGTTTTAATTTCCAGCAATCCTTTACCATCCATTGCATCAATGGCGTTGTCAATTAAGTTCGTCCACACTTGATTTAATTCACTACCGTAGGCAAGAATTTTCGGCAGACCTCGATCGTAATTGCGTTGCACTTGCACACCGCTTTTGAGTTTATGGGCAAACAATCGCAAGGTATCTTCCAAGCCTTGATGTATATCTACTTCTTGCTGAATGCCTTGATCGAGGTAAGAATAAGACTTCATTGCTTGCACAAGTTCAGAAATCCTCTCAGATCCTCGCAAACCATGTTTAATCATTGACATGACTTCAAAGGAAAGCGCTAGCCAGTGCAATCCCATTTCTCGCAATTCCGTGTTGTCGTTGCGCCAACGTTCCATGAGTTGCTCTAAGGTTTCAATCTCAACACCACCTTCCGCTAAAGGTTCTGCTATTTTCCAGGCTTGTTTTACACCATAGTCTTCTAACCATTCCAGTAATATGGTTTCGCGATCGCTTAATGTCACCGGATCTACACGATTATTGAAAATTGCATCATGGCCTTGATCGCGTACTCTCAACCAGTGTTGAGTATGGGCTTCGTCAACATTGCGTTGCCCATAAACTAAGTTCATTCGTTGTAACTCTAAGATGGCGGCTGGCATTTCTCCTAAAGTCCGAACCAGGGCGGCAGCTGGGTTATTGAGTTCATGAGCTAAACCGGCGGCAAGTGTCCCTAAAGCTGCCATCTTTTCCCGCCCACGAATAAAAGACTCTAGCCCCCGGACACGACGCTGCATAATTCGGAAAACCATCCGCTCAAAATCACGACATTCATGCAGCAGTTTACGGAAGTCTTCTCCCTTTACCTCATAAATGTGACAATTTGTCAATGCCCGCATTGTCACAGGTGCGGGTTCATCAGTGAGTACGGGAATTTCACCAAAAAAAGATGGGGCTTCGTGTTGCCCGATGGGAATTTCAACTCCTTCACTGCGACGGGTGATGTTGATTTTACCTTTGACTAAGATAAATAAGCGACATACAGGGTCTCCCTCATAGGACAACACTGCTCCGGCCGAAAGTTCAACTGTTTGAGCGCGATCGCAAACCCACTCCAACCGCTCTTTAGGAAGCTGTTGAAATGGGTCTAAGTTGATTAATTCTTCAACACATAACATCAATGAACCTCCTTGAGGGGGCAGGGGGGCGGGGGAGCAGGGGAGCAGGGGGCAGGGGGCAGGGGAGCAGGGGGGCAGGGGAGCAGGGGAGGCAGGGGAGAGGTTTGCAAGTATATGGTTTTTCTCGCTCTAGCTAAACATTACCCAGATAGCGGTGAACGAATTGAATGGCGATCGAACCTTCTCCCACACCGGATGCCACGCGCTTAACTGATCCATAACGGACATCTCCAGCTGCGAAGATGCCTGGAATGTTGGTTTCTAGCAAAAAAGGAGAGCGTTCCAAATTCCAACCTGGGGCAGATTTGCCATTATGTATTAAGTCTGGCCCTGTGATGACAAACCCGTGAGCATCGCGTTGAATAATGCCATCGAGCCAATCTGTTTTAGGGCTAGCACCGATGAAAATAAACAGCGATCGCGCTGACACGGTTTCAGTTTGTCCTGTCTTGGCGTGGGTAATCACAATTGCTTCTAAATGTTCCTCTCCCTTCACTTCCACAACGCTACAACTTGTGCAAACTTGGATATTTTCAGTCGCGGCAATTTGGTCAATTAAGTATTGGGACATAGTTGATGCTAGTGACTCACCCCGCACCAGCATAATCACTTTGCTGGCATACTTACAAAAGTGCATTGCTGCTTGTCCAGCAGAGTTTGCCCCGCCTACCAGATAAACCTCTTCATTGCTACAGGCGATCGCTTCAGTCATGGCAGCACCGTAGTAAATTCCTGCCCCTGTAAGCTTTTCGGCTCCTGGTACATTTAGCCAGCGATAGGAAACCCCAGTTGCGACTAAAAGCGCATGGCAACTAATCTCGCTACCATCTGCCAATTGCAGAATCCGATAAGGATCTTCCAGCCTCACTCCAGTTACTACTTGAGGTGTGAGAATCTCTACGCCAAATCGCCGCGCTTGGGTGACTCCCCGCCTTGCCAAATCATTGCCACTCAAGCCAATAGGAAACCCCAAATAGTTCTCAATCCGCGAACTCGTGCCAGCTTGTCCTCCTGGCGCTTCCCGCTCAATTAAGACAGTACTCAATCCCTCAGAAGCGCCATAGACGGCGGCAGCCAGTCCGGCAGGGCCAGCACCCACGATCGCCAAATCATAAAAGGGACGCTCTGCTTGAGTTTGCAGTCCAATTTTGGCAGCAATCTCTAAATTAGATGGTTGAATTAACCGGGAACCATCGGGAAACAGCACCAAGGGCAATTGTTGTCTACAATCAGCTTGGGCGTATTCCACCAGTTTTGCCGCCTCTGGTTCTAGTTCAATATCTAACCACTTAAATGGAATCTGGTTACGTGCTAGGAAATCTTTCGCCTGATGTGAAAAAGGCGACCAGCGATTACCAATGACTCGAATCCCTTCAAATGGTGGGCGGAATCCAGCTAGCCAGTCATCTAGCAAATCATCTAAAACCGGATATAGCTTCTCTTCTGGTGGATTCCAGGGCTTGAGTAAGTAATAATCAAGTCTGGCACTATTAATTGATTTAATAGCAGCATCCGTATCTGCATAGGCTGTCAACAAGGCACGTTTCGCATCGGGAAAAATGCTTTTTGCCTGTTCTAGGAACTCCACACCTCCCATCTGAGGCATACGTTGATCTACCAAGAATAGGGCAACAGCTTCATTCCGTAATTTGAGTTGTTGCAGCACATCCAAAGCAGTAATACCGGAATCTGCCCGGACAATACGGAAGCGATCGCCATACTGATGCCGTAAGTCTCGTGACACTGCTTGCAGCACCTCTGGATCATCATCGACGGTTAAAATTGCTGGTTTCGCCATAATTACTGTGACTCAATAATTGCAGTGCCTAGCCGTTATTTTCAAAAATCTGTTGTCAAAATATCTACTGTTTAACCAGTTGCTTTAAACGAAAGTATGCTTCTTCTGGTGTCAGCGGTTCGGATTGACTTTCATTAGGGATATAAAATACCCAGGTATCGGGAAAGTAATGCACCACAAAGCTGGGAATCAAACCCAAGCTTAATGCTTGCTTTCCAAGTTTTTCAGTTTGTTCCTCTAGACTCAGTTGGTCATGAAATACATGTTCAGCCATACTTGTTCATCTCCCTGCACTTTATTTGACCTTGGAATCAGGTTTAGGTGATTGACCATTCACCATCTTTCCGAATGAGCTTGAGAATTTTTTGGTAATTTCACAATATGCTTTCGTAGAGAATCATAAAACTATTTTGGTCAGTCGCGTTAATGTGAATTGAATTAGGGACTTCAAAATAAACAAATATTCAATTAACTCTTGTGGGGTGGGCGACACGAGAGCCGTATGGACGAGCTTTGCGATCTGGTGCGGCATTGAGGAGCGATCGCACCTCACTTGGTGTAACGTATTCTTTAGACCTGTAATGCTTGCTACGGTAGACGAGTTGGGAGTGGGAGCCTCATTTATTCTCGCTAGTAGTGTCCGGTGTAAGCGATATACTATGGACAGTTTACTACGCCACGATGCCTATAATTCCGTTGATAGTCACGCTACTCAAGAGTGATTACGAAGAGTTATCAATTAATAAATACCTCTATCTTGGCTCAATGCCTAATAACATTGTTCAGCTTGATTATCTGCGTGCTAGTCAACGACTATAAGACTATCTATTCTTAAAGAGGTTACAGGTGTCAAACAAAAAAATAGGTTTTTGGTCTGTGTGGGCATTGGGTGTAGGAGGCATTGTTGGTGGGCTTTTTCCAGCGATTGGAGTTGCAATCCAAATAGCTGATGTAGGCGCACCACTAGCATTTGTGATCGCAGGGACAATAGCTTTGATAACTACTTATGCTTATGCCCAACTTTCGGTAGCTCATCCATGTCGAGGCGGGACAGTAACCTTCTTAAACCAGGCTTTTGGTTTAGGGCTGTTTAGTGGGACACTGAATCTTCTACTATGGTTTAGCTATGTAGTTATGCTTTCCTTTTACTTGCAAGCTTTTGGTAGTTATGGAGTTAGCCTGTTCGCAACATCTACTCAACCTATTTGGAAGCACTTACTGATTAGCTTGGCAATTTTAGGGACAACTGGACTAAATCTACTAACTGCCAATTATATTGGGAAATCTCAAATCTGGATTGTCAGCTTCAAACTGGGAATTTTAATACTGTTCATTATTATGGGGAGCAGTCACATCAACATTTCCCATCTAGAACCAGCTTCAGTATCGTCGCTACAGTCAATTTTTGCTGGAGCAATGGTGATTTTCTTGTCTTATGAAGGCTTTGAGCTAATCGCCAATACAGCAGAGGATCTTGTCAATCCCAAATACACTTTGCCACGAGTTTATTACTCTGTAATCGGGTTCGTTATTTTGCTTTACGTTTTAATCGCACTGGTGACATTAGGAGCAGAACCAATAGAACAGATTTTGGCAGCAAAAGACTATACTTTGGCTGAAGTTGCCAAACCAATTATGGGGCAATTGGGATCTGTTTTGATTACTATTGCCGCTCTGCTATCAACTCTCTCGGCTAGTAACGCAACACTGTACGGCTCATCTCGTTTTAGCACTGTTATTGCTCAATCTAGAGGGTTTGACCCTGGTAGCCAAATAAATGGCTATGACCAATCTTCAATAGGCTTATTTATTACTAGTAGTATTACTCTGATTATCGCCAACTTCTGTGATATAAATCGGATCTCAACGATGGGTAGTGCTGGGTTTCTCTTGATATTTGCTGCGGTTAATTTAGCTAATGCTCGTATGCATGGTTATACGAAAAGCAAGCAGTGGATTTCACTTCTAGGTGCTGGAATATGTTTGGTGGCACTAGGAATGTTAATTTGGTTTGCTTTGCAAACAGATCCACAAACTGTCTGGGTTTTAATATTCATGGTGGGAGTAGCCATCGGTATCGAAGTAATCTACTATCTGTCAACCAAACGACCGCTACATCTTTGAACAAGAAAAAGCTCAACTCTAGGACAAAAGAAAGCCTGAAGATCGCAAGCAAGCTCGGACAACAGTTGTTTCCTAATCAATAGATAAAAACTCATGACAGCATATATTAAAAATAGCCCTTTAGCTGATCCTAAAGGGCTATTTTTAATAGTTAGCAATAAATGAAACTGACTCTATAGCGGTTCTTAATTGCATAGAATACAGACCATTTGTCGGGGCACAGCATTGCTCATTGGTATCAACTTAAGCTAAAACTCCTTTAAAACCTCGTTTCCAGCCGGAGGCTGGAAATGCAACTCAAAGCGGCTCTGCCGCGAGTTCGAGAGGCGGAGCCTCAACGACAGACATTCCCAGTCGGAGACTGGGAACGAGATAAATCTTGGCTTGTTCCTAAATAGGGTGCGATTGCGCGGCGATCGCACAATGCAATGAAAGATCAGTTTTGTAGCGATTTGAATTTAGAGAGTAATGGGGGAGAACTAGGGTAGATATTTGCAATAACCGAAAAATTTTTTGCCGCTAATTATTTTTCCCATTTTTGCTGTCAAGACTAGAATTAGAATTGATGTGATATTCTCCTAGTAGCCAAAGTGCCAGACTCTCTGCCATTAAGCGATCGCTATCTTGCCTTAATCGATGAAATTGTCGAAACCACCCTCAAGGGCAAAATTAGCTCTGTGGAACAGGTGTATCAAATGCTGTTAAAAGGTATCACTTCCGGGACAGGGGAAGTCTTTGAGCTAGCTTTGAGCGATCGCCTGAATGCCCTCCAAAGCCAAGTCGATAGCGAAAAAGACGAACTCAAGAAAGCCAAGGCGACTCGCAGTTTGAGAGCCATTAAGACGATTCAAAGCCAATGGCAACGCTGGCAAGAGCAAAATAAAGCAACAGTTGCGATCGCCTCCGCAGTTACAGAAATTACCACAGCTACGGCTAACGAGCGTCTGGCGACATTTATTCGGGTTACTGACCCCAATCAGAAGTATCCACTAAATTTGCAACAGCTACAGCAGTTGTCAAAAGCATTGCAGCAATTTGCTCAAGCTGATTCTGATTTACAACAATTTTCCGAAGGAATTACCCGTGGTTTAGCTTCTTGGCAGCGATTGCAAGACAACTTGCTCAGTTGGATGTACGAACAAAAAGAATCTCTGGGATTTGGCGGCGTACCAGGAGAACGTGGCCCTTGGGCAAGTTGGGCAAAACAACTCAGTAGTGAGTTACCCCAAACACTGCTTCGCACCTTAGCTAGAGAAGAATCAGCAATTGAGTTTGCCCAGCGACAACGGGGTATCACCCTGAGAGATTGGGTGGAAATGGCATTGATTTTACAGTTCTTGCAACGGGGACTAATTAACTGGTTTGACCAACAAGCTTACGATGTGAAAGCCGGGCCAAAGTTGTCCATTTCCACTTTTTTGACCTTTGCAGTGATTTGGAGTCAGTTAGCAAGTGGTTTTAGCAGTATCGGGACAGTATATAGCGATGCCTGTTCTCAAATCATGCTCCAGATATTGCGAACCTTTGCCCAGCGTCCATATTTTCCTTTTTACGGCGGGATTTTTGCCTCTTTTACTGGCACTTATTTACGAGATGCCCTAGATTATTTGGATGAACCACTGCGACGAGGCGAGGGAACCCAAGAAAAGGCACGTATTTTGACACTTTTAGGCTATTCTCAACGTGCTTTGGGACAATACCAGCGCTCAATTGATTTTCATCAGCAGGCACTAGAGATCGCCAGGAATGCAGGCGATCGCACCTGTGAAATTGCCAATCTCAACCACCTCAGCCGTACCTACGTGCAACAGCAAAATTATGCTGAGGCAATTAACTGTAGTCAACGAGCATTAATACTGAGTCGGCAAGCAGGCGATCGCACAGGAGAAGCAAACGCACTCGTAAATTTAGGTTACAGCGAAGTTATGCAGGCTCAGGAACTAGAAAATTTAGAACCTGAAACTTATGAAGCCGCAATTAACTATTTGGAACAAGGTTTAAAATTATCAGAAAAATTAGGCGATATTCAAAGTAAAGCCTTATGTGTGAGCAGCTTAGGAATTGCCTATTTAGTAATCGGAGAACATCAAACGGCAATTAAATATCTTGAAGATGGCTTTAAAACGGCACAGGTTTCCGGTGATTTGTATTTGCAAGGGCGGAACTTAGCTTATTTAGCAGAAGCTTATTATCATTTACAAAATTCCGAAAAAACTGTTTACACAGGCTGCTTGGGAATGTATCTTTTACAGCAAATTGCTTCTCGTGAGTGGCGTCAACCAGCAGGATTACTGACAATTTTACAAGGACAAATAGGGGTAGAAGCTTTCCAAAAGTTATTACAACAACATCGCCCGAAAATGATTGCAGTTATCGGTGTAGATGGGTACGATCACATTCCACAATTGTTAGAAGAATATAAGCAAGATATCTAAGAAAGTAATTTGATTCATTTCCAACCTCGTTCCCAGTCGGAGACTGGGAATGCTCCTCATTTAGGCTACCGCTTCTTGACTAGCAGCAGCCCAATGAACCTCATTTATAGGCTAATACGGTTTAGTTAATACCAATTTTGTATGAATATGCACAGAATTTGAAGAGAGAAGCAAGAAATGCGGTCGCACTTCTTTCAATTTTAATGTATCCTTACTTCAATCCCCTAGATTTATATGCGGGGTTACTCAGCACGGGCTAAACCTTAGCTATCCGCTAACAGTACTCAAAGAAGTCCTGCTGATTCATATAATCGTTTGAGCATTGCTGAAATCTTTGTACCATAATCTAAATCTGCTGACCATCGCCCTGCTAGCTGATCAATTAATGGCGCAATCCCTCGTGTAACAAAGCGAAATCTTGGATCTACTACTTCTTGTACTAAAGGTTCTAAACTGGCGTAAGCTTTCAAATGTTGGATGTGTGCCCTCACTCCAATTCTGGCACTTGGAAAAGATGCAGCCTCGGAACCACCACCGAGCGCACCCAAACCGGCAAAGTTATTTTGCTCAGGTTTAACATCACCACCAAACTGTAAAAATCCAGTTTCTACACACATTTGGCAAAAGGCAATATCATAGTTTACTCCTTCTATAGCTGCTTCTTCACGATAAAGTTTTGGGATATCAGGAAACTTGGCTAAAGCATTTTGATTATTATTTCTCAAGAATAGTTGTAACTGTATTTCGGAAGTAGTACCGTTTGACATCACCCGCGAAAATTGACCTGGGCAAACTACCAAATTCGATCGCAAGCTAACAGTACGCGTCGCCGCATCCCAACTGACTGCAACATTAAAATCTCGTAGTTCGATCGCTTTGACATAAACTATTTTGTGATAGGTAATTTTATTGACATTAGCTGCTTTGGAAAGGTCAATTCGTAGCAGGTCTACTAAATCAATGGGGATGTAAGCATTGCCATTAACTAAAACTCCTTGTTCTGTGTAACTTTGTCCATTAATATTAATATTAATAGGTGGATAATTTGCTTCGGTTGGAGTTCCAGGAGTGGGGTCAATCACGCGACTCCAAGTTACTAGTCCATCGGCAATTCCCAAAGCAAAATCACGGCGGCGAGTTTGCAGCAAAGCCCGATCTTCTGGATTGCTGAGAAACCCTACTTGTATCACCAAAGCTGCAAGCGTTGTCTGACGACAGAATGCTAAACGACCTAATCCACTATCTGTATCTGGCTTGACTCCCCGATTTGGTAATTGAGGTACGCGGCGCAATAACCCCACTAGCAACTGTTCAGCATTACTCTTGCGATCGCTATTATTAGCAATGAAAAAGACGCTAGCCCCCCGTACAGAAGGGCTACTAGCCGCATTAGCTGCAATTTCTAAGGCGACATCACCCCGACGGCCGCGAGAATTGATCCAGGTGATAGTTTGGGCGGCACTCAAGTCATCAGGAACCGCTAAAATTTCCAAACTCCGCGCCCTCAGTTCCGTGACAATCAAATCCCGCAGCATAATCATTTCTTTTGCTTCACTTGTACCACCCGCGATCGCACCTTGATCTATTCCTCCCGCTTCTTTGCCTCCATGAGCCGCTGATATAAAAATACGCCCCATTTTCAGTATTTCCTCTGATAAAATTAAGTCTAAGCAATTCTATACATCATTCTTGGTCTAGCAACAAGAATATAATAGCCATCAGAAGCCAAAAGTCATTTATCCTTTGTTATTTCTCCAAAGTTAATGACTAATGACTCATGACCAATGACTAATGACTAAGATATGCAAATCCCCCGCTTGCACCCAGACACAATTGAGGAAGTTAAATTACGGGCTGATATTGTCGATGTCGTCTCGGAACACGTAGTTTTACGCAAACGTGGAAAGGATTTTGTCGGTTTGTGCCCCTTCCATGACGAGAAATCTCCCAGTTTCACTGTCAGTCAAACCAAGCAAATGTACTATTGCTTCGGCTGTCAAGCTGGGGGAAATGCCATTAAGTTTGTCATGGAATTGGGGAAACGCTCTTTTGCTGACGTGGTGCTGGATTTAGCACGGCGTTACCAAGTACCTGTACAAACCCTAGAACCCGAACAACGCCAAGAATTACAGCGTCAACTATCTTTGCGGGAGCAGTTATATGAAGTTCTCGCTTCCTCAGCACAGTTTTATCAACACGCCCTGAGACAATCTCAAGGGCAAAAGGCACTTCAATATTTACAATCTAACCGCAAATTTAAAGAAGAAACTATACAGCAATTTGGTTTAGGTTTTGCCCCCGCAGGTTGGGAAACTCTCTATCGGTACTTGGTGGAAGATAAACATTACCCAGTGCAAATACTGGAAAAAGCGGGATTGATTAAGCCACGCAAGGAAGGAGGCGGTTATTATGATGTATTTCGCGATCGCCTCATGATTCCCATCCGCGATGTTCAAGGGCGCGTCATTGCCTTTGGTGGTAGAACTCTGACTGATGAGCAGCCTAAATATCTAAATTCACCAGAAACCGAACTTTTTAGTAAAGGTAAAACATTATTTGCCCTGGATCAAGCCAAAGGTGGAATTTCCCAACTCGATCAAGCGGTGGTAGTAGAGGGATATTTTGATGCGATCGCTCTCCACGCTGCTGGTATTAATAATGCTGTCGCCTCACTCGGTACAGCCTTAAGTTTAGAACAAGTCCGGTTAATATTACGCTACACCGAATCGAAACAATTAGTACTCAACTTTGATGCTGATAAAGCCGGAACTAATGCCACCGAACGGGCGATTGGTGAAATTGCCGAATTAGCATACAAAGGCGAAGTTCAGCTAAAAATTCTCAATTTACCCGATGGGAAAGATGCTGATGAATATTTGCACAGCCATACCCAAGAAGATTATGGAGAACTGCTAAAAAATGCCCCACTTTGGCTAGATTGGCAGATTCAGCAAATTATTAAAGATCGCGACTTAAAACAAGCTACTGATTTTCAGCAAGTAACTCAGCAATTAGTCAAATTACTAAAAAATATAGCTAACAGCGATACACGAAATTATTATGTTTCTTATTGTGCAGAAATACTCAGTTTGGGAGATACCAGACTTATACCCCTACGAGTCGAAAATCTGCTAACTCAAATTGCTCCGGCTGCGGCTATATACTCTAAGCCCGTATCAGCAAAGAAAGCATGGGGAGGTAGCCAATCTCCACTTCCCATTTCCAACTCCCCACTCCCCACAGAACGCAGCCTTTTAGAACACGCAGAGGCGCTATTATTGCGAATTTATTTGCATTGTCCTGAACAGCGTCAAGCGATTATTGACGAACTAGAGGAGCGAGATTTGCAATTTAGCCTTTCCCATCACCGATTTTTATGGCAACAGATTTTAGAAATTTCATTCGGTGATGGAGAGACAAAAAACTTTGCGTCTCTACCAAATTTAATTTCCCGCCTGCAAGATCAGTTCTTAGAATTTGACAGTGAGATCGGGTTAATTTCCCATTTATTTCATGTTAATGAAAAAAACCAGAAAGAAATACTTCGGACTCCGCAAGTAGTTCAAGCTGCGATCGCTTGCATGGATTTGGTTATGCTTGAAAAACGTTATCGTCACTTTTTGGAACTATGGCAACAAACCGATCCAGAAGCGGAACCAGAGCGATATCAATCGTATTATCAGGCTTTCTACGCTGAAAAAATCAAGCTTCAAAAAATAGACCGACAACGGTTATTTTCCATTACAGAGTTAATTTGACGTAAGATAGCGATCGCCTATAAATCAATACGCTTGGGTTTTCGAGACGCGATAAATTGCCGTCTCTACAAGTGTTATGGGTAACGCATATTTAATTTCTGGAGATGCCTATTTTCTATCTGAGGATTGGTTTTGATGCAAAATTTGGCGTTGCAGAGATGAGTTATGAATTAGACCTGTCCGAAAATTTATAAGCCAGTCTGTGCAAAGCTTTGAGAGCCAGCTT